>JAAYYU010000243.1 GCA_012515235.1 Candidatus Anammoximicrobium sp. | reverse complement strand
GGTGGAAATCAGCACGAACTGGCGCCGTCCCAAGACTGGCTGTGCGAAGTGACTCATGCCCGCGGACCTCCTGATCTCTTCTTACCGGCCGTTGCGAGCAGTATACCAAATACGTATTTTGATGTAAATACAATTACCATAAATAAGTATAAATTAAATCGACAGCCCGCATGCGCCGTGGCACGAGGAACATCTCCCATAGGCCGGTAGTTTCGATGGCGTTATATCCAGCCAAAACATGCCTCAAGACAGCGGTTTTGGCCAGACACAATTATCTATATCCAGCCAAAACACGCCTCAGATGAGCGGTTTTGGCCGCGTTTCCCCTGGGCGTTCCGGCCGAATCGTACGGCGGTGTGAGTCAGTCCAGCATATTTCAGGTAGAATGCGAGGCGGTGGCCCAACCGCCGCGCGCGCATCTTGGCGTGGCGAGCGGGGTGGCGTCAGCCCCCTGGTTCCCGGCAAGTCGCCCGACTCAGAACCGGGGGGGCTGACGCCGCCCCGCTCGCCAATTGGGGTGCGGCGGCTGGCCGCGTGAGGAGGATCGCTTGATTGAAATCAGCCAGTTGTACGAACAGGCCCCGCGGTACCTGGCGGGCGGCGTGTGCGCCTCGGCACGGGCCAATGCGGCCATCGGGCACCCGCTGTATCTGGCGCGCGGCGAGGGTTCGCGGATCTACGACATCGTGGGACGCGAGCACATCGACATGTGCATGTCGCACGGCGCCTCGCTGCTGGGCCACAACCACCCGCGGATCAAGGCCGCTGTGGCGAAGGCGCTGGGGCCGGGGATCATCTGCTCGCACGAGACGGAACACCATGTGGCCCTGGCTCGGCGCGTCACGGAACTGGTGCCGTGCGCGGAACTCGTGCGGTTCGCCGGATCGGGGACCGAGATGAGCGGCACCTATCTCGCCCACCTGACGACGGTGCTCGGTGCATTGGCCGCGATCGAGCAGTCCCCCGCCCCGGTTTCTACGACCGTTTGAACGCGGTCGGCGAGTACTTCCACCATCGATTCCAGGAGATCCTCGACCGCAGCGGCGTCCGGTGCGACTGCAGTACGCCGGTCCGCGGTTCGGCATGTACTTTGGGATCCGCGACGAGGTGACCAATTACCGCCAAGCAGCACTCAAAGGATCGCGCCCTGGAACAAGCCTTTATTGCCGGCTGCTATCGCCGCGGCGTATATTTCGCCGTGTCGCCTCACCACGGTTTCTCGGCCGCTCATACCGAAGCCGACAAGGACCGCGTGCTGGCGGCGGTGGCCGGAGCGATGGAGGATCTTAAGACCTGAAAGGAAGGCCCGCTGTTCGCAAGAGCCGGGCTTCTGCGTCGTGTATTTCCAACCGTCCAACCCTGGAGCGTTCCCATGACACACCGTTTTTCCTTCTGTGATCAAATCCTATTTGGGCTGACTTTGGCTGCCGTGCTATCGGCCGCCGCCATGCCGACAGCGCAGGGCCGGCAGCCCGCGAACACGGCGGTAATTCCGTCGCAGCAGAAAGGCTGGGCGGCGCGGCACGAGGAGAAGGTCAAGGCGGCGCGGGCCGAGAAACACGACCTGTTGCTGATCGGCGACTCGATCACCCACAACCTCGACCTGCCTCCCTACAAAGCGGTCTGGGACCAGTTCTTCGCTCCCCGCCGGGCGCTCAATCTGGGCTACAGCGGCGCTCGGACCGAGAACATTCTTTGGAATCTGCAAAACGGCGAACTGGACAATCAATCGCCCAAGGTCGCCGTGCTGCTGATCGGCACGAACAACTCCGACGACGCCAACTACCCGATCGTTCACACACCGGAACAGATTGCGGAGGGAACGCAAGCCATCGTGGCTCTGCTGCGCGAGAAGCTGCCCGAGACGAAAATCCTGCTGCTGCGGATCTTCCCCCGCACGAATGTGTACAGGAAAGGCAACGAGGAACTCGGCAGTGCCCGCCGGCGGTTCCAGACCAACCTGCGGGCTGCGGAACTCGTCGCCCGGCTGGCGGACGGCAAGATGGTCCACTGCCTGGACGTCAACCACGTCTTTCTGCGGCTGGATGGCTCGCTGGACCCGGAACGGATGCCGGATCTGCTGCACCCCTCGCCTCAGGGCGCCCTGGCCTGGGCCCGCGCGATGGAACCCACCTTGTGCCAGTTGATGGGGGACAGCAACCGGGACACGGCGGCGGTCGATAACACCGCGCTGGCGCCGGTGCCCAAGCTGGAAAACGATTGTTACGACTGGTACGCGCGGCACGCGGAGGTGCTGAAGGTCAAGAACCAGCTTGCGCCCGAGGTGGTCTTGATCGGCGATTCGATCACGCACTTCTGGGCGGGGCCGCCTCGCGCGCCGATCCAAAACGGCCCGCAAGCGTGGCAAACGCTGTTCGGCGAGCGCCGCGTGCTGAACCTGGGCTTCGGCTGGGACCGCACGCAGAACGTGCTGTGGCGGCTGGACCACGGCGAGTTCGACGGCCTGCACCCGCGCTGGGTCATCATCAACATTGGCACGAACAACTTCTCGACAACCGCCAACGCGCGGGCCAACACGCCCGCACAGGTCGCCGAAGGTATTCGCGCGATCTGCCTGCGCGTCCGTTCCAAGTCCCCCGAGTCCCGCCTGATCGTGATGGGCGTTCTGCCGCGCGGAGCCAAGGCCAGCGATCCTTTTCGCAGCAAGATTGGCGAGTTGAACAAGCTTGCGTCGGAACTGGGCCAGGTTCCCGGGATTACGTTCCTGGACATCGGCGAGAAGTTTTTGCAGCCCGACGGCGAACTTCCGCGCAGCTTGATGAACGACTTCTGCCATCCCACGGAAGCCGGCTACGCGATCTGGGCCGCGGCCTTGGCGCCCCTGCTGGCCGGCGACCGATAATGTAGCCCCGCGGCAACTTCGCGCGGCGGCCCGTAACCGGGAACGGAGTGACAGCAATGCTGTCGTTTGCCGCTGGCACAAAGGCCCTGTGGCACGGCCTACTTGTTGGCCGTGTCCGCGACAGACACGGCCAACAAGTAGGCCGTGCCACACGTAGGCGATAGACACGGCCAACAAGTAGGCCGTGCCACACTTAGGCAAGCAGGCGGGCCGTGGGGGGATTCATCTTGCCGCTGACTGCCGAGTTCGGGTAGGATACCGCCGCGATAACCCCGAAAGCAGGGATGTGCTTCGAGGGAGCGGTCGGTTCGCTCTAGCTGGAAAGGATTCCGCACGATGGTCGTCTCACTCTGCGACGTGGCACGCATGGTCGATGGGCAGCTGCAAGGGGACGGCAACATCCCCATCACCGGCGCCGACATTATCCGCGATGCCCAACCCGGCGACGTGACGTTCGCTGACAGCGAGCGACTGCTGGGCCGCCTGGCCGCCTGCCGCGCTTCGGCGGTGATCACGCCGCCCGGAATTCAACCGCAGGGCTTGCCCTTTGTGACCGTGAGCAACGTTCAGGAGGCGTTTTCCCGCGTGGTCGCCTATTTCCGTCCGCCGCAGCAGGACCGCCGCGTGGGCGTCGCTGCTTCGGCCGTGATCAGTCCCACGGCGCGACTGGGCCGCGACGTCGTCGTCCACGCCAACGCGGTGATTGGCGACGGAGTCACGATCGGCGACCGGACGGTGATTCATTCCGGCGTCCAGATCATGGCCGGCTGCCGCATCGGCGAGCAGACGGTGCTGTTTCCCAATGTCGTGCTGTACGAGAACACCGTCGTCGGGGCCCGGGTCCTGATTCACGCCGGGGCGGTGATTGGGGCGTACGGGTTCGGGTACACCGTGGTCGAAGGCCGGCATCGGCTGTCCGCACAACTGGGCCACGTCGAGTTGGGCGACGACGTGGAGATCGGGGCATGCACGGCCGTCGACCGGGGGACCTATGGGGCGACGGTGATCGGCGAGGGGACGAAGATCGACAACCACGTGATGATCGCGCACAACTGCCGCATCGGACGCCACAACATCATCTGCTCCCAGGTCGGGATCGCCGGCAGCACGACCACCGGCGACTACGTCGTGATGGCCGGCCAGGTGGGGATTCGCGATCACGTGAACATCGGCGAGCGAGTGACGATCGGCGCCAAAGCAGGCGTGATGAACGACATCCCGTCCGGGGCGACCTATGTGGGCATCCCGGCGACGCCGGAGCGGCAACAACTGGTGATCTTGGCGGCGTTGCAGAAGCTGCCTGATCTGAAGAAGCAACTTCGCGCGCTGCAGCACACGGTGACGCAATTGGAGCAGGCGGCGGGGACGCTGACGCGACAGGAGGCGGCGTGAGCGGCGCGGCATCGGAGAAGATCGGCCTGTTGGCCGGCTGGGGGCGGTATCCGCTGATCGTGGCCCAGGCACTGCGTGCCCAGGGGCACTCGGTGTACTGTCTGGCCATCAAGGATCACGCCGACCCGGCCTTGCGCGAGTTCTGTGACCACTGGCAGCCCCAGGGGCTGGCCAAACTCGGCGCGGCGATCCGCTACTTCCATCGACACGGCGTCGCGCGGGCCACGATGGCCGGCAAGATCCACAAAACGCTGATCTTCCGCAAGTACCATTGGCTCAAGCACCTGCCCGATTGGCGGTTCTTCTGGACCTTCTATCCGCATTGGATTACCAAAACCAAAGACCGCAAGGATGACACCCTCCTGGGCACGATCGTCGGGGCGTTTGAGCAGGAGGGGATCCACTTTGCCCCGGCGACCGATTATGCCCCGGAGTTGCTCGTGACAGCAGGCAATCTGACGCACCGCGCGCCGTCCGCGGCGCAATGGAAAGACATCCAATTCGGCTGGCAGTTGGCCAAGGAATTGGGACGCGTCGACGTGGGCCAGAGCGTGGCGGTCAAAGGCCGGGCCGTGCTGGCCGTCGAGGCGGTGGAGGGGACCGACGAGTGCATCCGCCGCGCCGGACACCTGTGCCCGGCGGGCGGCTTTACCGTGGTCAAAGTCGCCAAGCCCCAGCAGGACATGCGTTTCGACGTGCCGACCATCGGGCCGGGAACCGTGCAAACCCTGATCGAAGCCGGTGCCGGCGCGCTGGCCATCGAAGCCGGCAAGACGATCGTACTGGACCAGGACGAGGTCGTGCGACTGGCCGACCGGCACAAGCTGGCGATTGTCGCGGTGGATGGCGACCGTCTGGGGCGGACTATCGAAGACCTTGGCGGTCAGATCGGGTCCCAGCGAGGCTGAAACGCCCCGCGTCCCTATGGGTTCTTGACCCTGGATGTCTTTCGACCAATAATGCGCTGGACGGGGGTTGAGAATCGTCTCCCGGTTGTATCACTTTCGCGGTTTGAGGGTTCCTTGTTTGCCGGTACAGACAGGCGAACCGGAGAATGGGAATGGATGCGGACCCCGGTCAACGTCGACCTGCACAGACTCTCGGAAGAGTTGGGGCGGCCGTGGCGCTTTGGCTCACTTTTTCCGTGCTGGTCGGTCTCGTTCCCATTCTCCTTGGATACGCCAGAATGGAATCGCGTGCGAACAAGGTGACGGTCGCAGACGTCATCGCTCGGGGCGAAATGGCGTTAGTCTGTGTTGGATTGGCTGCGGGTCCTCTCGGACTCTTGATCGGGACGGGTCGTAAGAGGGTGTTCCTGAAAATAGTCGCTGGTGGGATGTCGTTTTTCCTTGCGGCTCTTTCTGCTGGGTACTCGTCTGACCTCTCGGCAAATGAACTGGAAAAAAACCTCGAGTTGAGTTCCTTTCTCCAAACCTTGACCGACGATCGTGCGGACGTCGACGCACGAAAGAAGGCACTTGGCGACTTGACACGACTGATGAACAATCCCCATGCGGACAAGAACGTGATCATGAGGAATTCGCTGTATTTGCTCTGCGGCACGGTGATTTCGGGTGCCGCGTGCGTAGCGCTTTCGGAGTTGGACGCATGACCGAGAACCTGGTACTCTCGCTCAGTTCGTTCGCCGCCTTGATATCGGTCGCGGCCGTGATCGTGCCTCTCGTCGATCTCGCACGCAAGGCGTATCGGGATTTTCGTGGCACTTCAGGTACTTCCAAGAGCCACGATCGGGCTCAAAGCACCGACGTGCGAAGTTGATCGGTTCTTCCTGACGCGAGGTCGCTCGCGGCAACCGGACGCCAAGGCTGAGGCCCGGACATCGCCGCTGAGGCAGCACGGCGTTTGCCAGCCGCGATATTGATTAGAAAGACTCTCTGCGCTCTTATCGCTGGTAGATCGGCAGGATTGCCTTGTCCAGTTGGAGCATGATCAGATTGCAGGCGGTGACGTAGATCGGGCCGATGTTGCCCGACCAGTAGCCCTCGTCGTTCTGTTCGCTGATGATCTTGTCGTACAGCTTGTCGCGGAACGGATTCCATTCGCTGGGACCCTGCCGGTACATGACCTGCGAGTAGTACAGGTACGTATAGTGCCAATGCCCGTAGGAATGCGTTTGGTCGGCGATGTTGTTCAGCGCCTTTTTGCAGTACTCCAGCATTTCCGGCACGTGCTGGCTGTCGTAATCGCCGGCGTTGTACAGGGCGGCCAGCGCGGCGGCGGTGATGGCCGGCCGCGAGCTGCCGCGGTTGCGGGAGCTGTAGGAAATCCCGCCGTCCTGGTTCTTGCAGTCGTAGATGTACTTCTTGGCCTTCTCGATCGCCTCGGTGGGCACCGGGATGCCGGCGTTGCGGCAGCCGCGGAGGCCTTGGACCTGGGTGATGGTGGTCGAGCCTTCGTCGAAATCGCTGCCGTCCTTGGCGCTGACGTAGCCCCAGCCGCCGGCGCTGGTCTGCGCTTTGCAGCTGAAATCGACGGACCGCGTGAGGTTTTCGACCAGCATCTGGCGGGTTTCCTCGTCCTGCTCTTCGCCCAGCACCTGGGACAGGAACAGCATGGAGAAGCCATGCCCGTAGGTATAGCGGTTATCGCTTTGCGGATCCCCGATCAGTCCGTTCGTGCGGGACTTGCTGAGCAGATAGTCCACCGCCCGCCGGATGTTCTTGGAGTACGGCCCCTGGACGGTGGTCGAACCGGAGCAGACCAGCGAGGTTCCGGCCAGCGCGGTCATGGCGGTCGGGTAGTTGCCGGCCGTCCAGTTGCCGCGGATTGGGGACTGTGTCTGGGCGACCCAGTTCAAGCCGCGTTGGATCGCCTTTTCCCAGCGCGGGTCTTTTTTTGCCGCAGCGGCCGGCCGGCCCAGCCGGTCTGCGGCGGCCAAGCCTGCGGCCGCTGCCGCCACGGATTTCAGGAATCTGCGTCGCGTTACTGTCATCCATTCACTCCCTGACTGGGGCTTGCCCTTCATCGGCCCAGGCTTGCATCTGCCGCGCGGAGCGTGATCGGCGGGGGCTCGTTTCCCGTGGAGCCGGCGGCGACGGCGTCCCTGGCGCCACGCCCGTTGCCAACCGCGCGCAGTCCATTCTACTCAACGGACGCGCGGGAGCCAAATCCACGGCGTGCCGCGTTTCACAGCTTGGGCACCGGCACCAGCTTGGTGCCCTCCGGAACCTGGGGGTAGATGGTCCGGTATTCCGGCACGAAATCGACGCCGAACCCGCGTTTCAGTTCGCCGTGGGCGCGGCCCGCCCACGGTGTGCCGGGGTGGTTTTCCATGACCAGCCGGTACAACTCGCCGGCCCGTTCGATGTACGGCCCGCTTTCCTTCGTCAGCGTCTGTTTGCGGACGGTGACGTTCCAGTGGATCAAGCGCAGATTCGGAGCCTTGGTCAGCGGCACGACTTTGGGGTTTTTGACGAACGCTTCCAGCGAGGCCATGTACTCCCACATCCGCGCCTGGTAGGCGACCAGTTGGGCGTAGATCAAGTCGAAATTGGCCTGCCAGCGCGGGTCGGCCTCCTGCTCCCGATGATGCACGCCCTTTTCCAACGCTCTCTGGACGCGGGCCAGATAGACCAGGTAGTTCTTGGCCTTGACCTGCTCCTCGCGAGCCTGGCGGACGAACTGTTCGAAGCTGGGCGAAAAATGGACGCGCATTTCGATCTGGCTGGACAACTCCGGGCGCTGCAGCGGATCCAGCTCGTAGATGCACTGCCACATGATGGACCGCAGCGGATACCGGTCGCGCTCCCGAAGCAGTTCTTCGCGGGCCCGCAGGTCCGGGCGGTAGGGCCGCATGATCTCCAGTTCATAGGCGCGTTTTTCGCCCCGCACCAGCGACGATTCGAGGCTGGGCAGCATAAAGAAAACGCCGCCCGTTTCCCGCGCCAGGCGGCATTGCTCGTAGGGTCCAAAGCCGCTGGGAAAGGCGTCGTACCGCCGCCGGAAGCCGTCCACCTGCAGCTGTTCGACAAACGCCGACTCGGGACCGCGATCGACGGGCAGCCAGTGGATGTCGTGGGTCTGGGGATGCTCCCAACGCATGTAGGCCAAGGGATAGCCGAAGACCGCCTCCCGGCCCAGGACGTAGATCGTACACCGCGCCGCTTTGGCCTCGGCGATCGCCGTTTCCAGGTACTGCCGGTTGTCTTCCCGCTCGCCGCTCTCGTCAGACACCAGAATCAAGACCATCTGGTGTTTCGTCGAGCGGGCGTAATCCTGGTGCTGGGCGATGGCCTGCGCCACGGCTTGGCACATCATTTCGCGGCCGGAGCTGTCTTCCGGCACCGCCGCGATGGCGCTGCGGATCTCCTCGATATCGCCCGTCGGCAACCGCGTGTGCGACTGGTAACCCGCGCCGTAGCTGACCACCGCGGTGGTCAACCAGCCACGCCGGTCGCGGCCCAGCAAGCCCAATTGGGCGTACACGTTGTAGACCCGGTCGCGGATCTCCTGCTGGTCGTCCTTCATGCTTTCCGACTGGTCGAAGAGCCAAATCACCACCACGGGTCCCCGGTCCATCTTCCACATCAGCTCCTGGGCGATGCGGTCCATGGCCTGTTGATAGTTGTCGATGATGGCTCGCGGCTCGCCCTTGAACTCGCCGTCCGGAACGGCTTCGACCAACCGCTCGAACGTCGGCGCGCTGGCCAACGGATGCTCGATCGTGAGTTCCCCGACCTGGACCTCCGCGCGGGTTTGTTCCAGCACCTGGGCATCCAGCTGCGGCGGGCCGGCGCTGCCTTGCAGATCGGCCGATTCGCCCACGCTCGGCGCAGCGCTGAACAGGGCCAGCGATTGGTTCTGCACCAGGCTGATATTCTCGTCCAGCTCCACCTCGACGGGCTCGTCTTCGATCATGGGCGAAAAGGCGGCTTCCACCGTCGCCAGGTCCGGCCGCGCCAAAGGGGGCACGGTCAGATAGGCCAGCACAATCATGGCCGCCAGGTGGAACAGCAGCGAGACGCCAAAGGAACTGATGCCGTACAGGAAGTGCCAGAAACCGTGGCCTTCGTCGTCGTCGTCGTCCTCCTCATACTCATCCGCCAGCAAGTCTTCCTCGTCGACGATCTCCGTGACTTCGGACGCTTCCTGTGCGGGCGGCAGCAGGTCGTCGGCGTCAGCCCGCCAAGCAGGACGGTTCGGGCCTGGGAGCGGCGGGGGACGGGTACTCATCACAGTCTCCGATGGCGGTCGAATCCGCAGACGACGCACACGGCTGCTGCTGATTATAACAGATGGGAACCGGAGCTCGCCCCATCGCAAGAGCCGAATCGAAACGGGTTTTTTGAAAAAGCCGGGCCGCCGCCTCGTGCGCTTGCTGGCTCTGGCGCGGCCGCCTATAATCGGCAGAAACGGCGGCGGACGATCCTTTCGAGACGATTTGGGAATGGCAGAAGGAATCACGATCTGGAGCCACGCCGGATTGGGCCTGCTGGCGGTCCTGGGCCATCTGGCGATGTGGCTCGGAGCATTCAGCCGCATCCACGCGCTGGGCCTGCGCCGCTGGCAGCTGGAACTGGTCGAAAAGCCGATTCTGTTGGCCCTGCTGGGCCTGCCGGCCGCCGTGCTGTTGCGGTTGGCCTACGCTCCGCCGCCGGAGCTTGATCCGGGGCAACTGATTCCCGGCGGCGCGTTGGGGTGGTGCTATTTCTGGCTGTGTTGCGTCTGGGGCGCGGCGGCGGGCCTGATCTGGAGCTGGCGCAAATGGAGGGGACCGCCGGTTCAGTACTTGCAGTATCAACGGGAGATCGTGCCGATCGCCAAGCGCCTGGGCCGGCTGCCCTGCGGCGACGCGGCGACGCGACTGCTGGCCCGCCTGCCCGGCAATCAAATCCTGGATCTGGAGATCAACGTCAAGACACTGCTGCTGCCTCGGCTGCCCGCCTGCCTGGACGGACTGACGGTCGTCCACCTGTCGGATCTGCATTTCACCGGGCGTTTGACCCAGGATTTCTTCCGCTTCGTCGCGGATCGCGTCACCGAGCTGGATGCCGACCTTATCGCGATCACCGGCGACCTGATCGACCAACCGGCATGTCTGGAATGGGTGCCGGAGATCCTGGGGGCGATGCAGAACCGGTTGGGCGCGTTCTGCGTCTTCGGCAATCACGATCTCCGCATGCGAGACATGTCGTTGCTGGCTGCGAAAATCGAGCGGGCCGGATGGCATTACCTGGGCGGTCGCTGGTCCGAGTTGCACCTGCGCGGCCACTCGATCGTGCTCGCGGGCAACGAACTGCCGTGGCTCGCTCCTCCCGCCGACATGAGCACCTGCCGGATGCACTCCGACATCCGCCGCGGAGTGCGGATTCTGCTGTCGCATTCGCCGGATCAAATCCAGTGGGCGCGAACTCGCGATTTCGACTTGATGCTGGCCGGCCACACCCACGGCGGGCAAATTCAGTTGCCCATGATCGGTCCGCTGATCGGCCAGAGCCGCTACGGGGTGCGGTACTGCTGTGGCGTGTTCGACGCGCCGCCGACGCTGTTGCACGTCAGCCGCGGCCTGTCCGGCGTGCAAAACCTGCGAATCCAGTGCCGCCCGGAACTGACGAAACTCGTCCTCAAGTGCGGTGCTCCCCTGACGGTCGACCAGGCGGAAGAAACCGCCATCTCCACCTTGCTCACCGGCGTTCCCGTTCCCGCCGCCGTCTCGCGATCGTAGGACGCAGTGCCGCCAGTCGGGAATTGGTGGTTGGACAGTGGCTGTTGTGCGGGAGCCAGAGGCGCTAGCAGCAAACGGTAAGAGGCTGTCTCGGCGCTGGGGTCAGGCTTACAGAATTCAATTTTGGCCGATGATGGCTCCAGCTGTAGCCAACGACATGGCTCGGCCAAAACTGAATTCTGTAAGCCTGACCCCTTGGCGTGCAAGCGTGCGATCATGAACGGCAACGCGGCATACCCATTTCCCGTTTGGCGCTAGCAGACGTGCGAATCAGCGGGGGGGCTTGCGGAGGCTTGGTGGGCGTTGAGATGTACCCGGAAGACTTCGAACTGGGCCTCTCGGTGGGGCTGCAAGTCTCGTTGCGAAAACAACTTGAATCATTTTGGGCGAATTGATACCCTGCTGCGGCGTGCGATCGCCAGACTGCCACCGAATCGCAACGGTTCAGGAACTTTCCTATTTCCAGCTGCGTCAGATGGCTGTGGACAGGGTGGAGGCGTTCGGCTTGAAAACGGCTTGCGAGCTGAGGCCTTGGCGCACCAGTCGCAGGACCGAATTTCAGGGGTTTGAAGAACGTGTCATCCGGAGCGGGAAATCCGGAACTGTGCTCAAGAAGTTGACTGGGGTGATTTCCCCTCGAAGCCGGAAACGATGCGACCATGATCGGGCAGGATGATTACGCTGACGAACTGCTGAGCGCTTACCTGGACGGCGAATTGTCGTCCGAGGAAGCCGAGCAGCTTGCGCAGCGGTTGGCGAGGAACGCCGAGTACGCAAGCCGTCTGGAGGCTTTGCGGGAATTGCAGGACGCCTTGCGCGATCTGCCCCGTTACCGTTTGTCGCCGGAAATCGGCCGACGGATTGGGCAAGAGATCGAGCGATTGGCCGCGGGCTCAGCACGCGAGGCGTCCGAGGAGGAGATCGAGGCCGAGTTGCTGAGTGCCTATGTGGACGGCGAGGTTTCTGAGGAAGAACGCCGCCAAGTGGAACATGCCCTGGCCGGCAGTCCCACGTGCCGGAGCCAAGTGGAGGAGTTGCGCGGGCTGGACGCACAGCTGCGCAGTCTGCCGGACTACCATCTGGACGGCGGTTTTGCGGATCGTGTCCTGCGGCGAATCGGGCAGACAGCCGCCGAGGCCGAACGGGCAACGTTGAGCCCCGCTGCGCAGGTAACGCCCGCGCGGCGGCCGCGGGCAACGGCCAGACATTTCCAGTGGCGCGGATTCGTCTGGACGGCGGTCACCGTCGCGGCCGCGGTCGTCCTGATGGTGTACTTCTATCCTGGGCAAGTTGACCCCGTCCGGCCGCCCAAGCCGTTTCAATCGCCGCTGACGCTGGTCCATCACAAGCTGTGGAGCCGGCTGGTGCTGGTGTACGACGTGACGGTCACTCAGCCCGGCGTCGAGCGAGGCGACTTCTTCCAGCTGCTCCGGCGGCACGGCATTCAGGTGCTGGACACCGTTCCCGTTTCGGAGCGGGAGCAGCGGTCGTTGTTGCGTTGTCGGTTTTTGGATGACGCCCAGTTGGTCAGCCCGGAAACGGCGGCCAACCTGGACGAAATCCGGCTGTACCTGGTGTACTGTTCCGCGCGTCAAGCCGACGCGATGTGGGACGAACTGCGACAGCGTCCGGAGGGGTTCGGAGGCTTCTTTCTGAATCTGACCACGCGCCGCGAAGGCGACGGCGCGTTGTCTCGGCTGTGTGAAGCCGCGGGCATCGCGCGGACGTCGGGCAGCGCGGTACACCTGGACGCCGCTTTCGCCGCCAGCCGTGCGCATCGCAAGCTGGGCACGTTTGGCACGGTCGGCTATGTCGAGATGGATCTGCTCGCGCCGCCGATGTCGCCCGGCGAATCGGTCCTGGACCAGACGCTCAAGAGCGACGCCCAACTCCCGCCGGACGCCGCAAGCGAACCGCAACTGGACGAAGATTTCCCCTGCGAGTTGTTATTCGTCGTCCGCAATCTGAGTTCGCCCGTCGGCTCGAAAGCCGTTCCGTAAGACGCGGCGGCGGAGCGCAAGCGTCCGCATCGTGCGGCCGCGCTCACTCGACGCTCACGATCTCCAGTTCCAGGCGTCCCAGGGCTTGCACCACGGGGAACAGTTCGGCGTAGGCCGCCGTGCCCTGCATGCTGGAGTGCGTGAACTTCAGATGCGCCCCGCCGATGCCGCCCAACCCCAGGGTTGCATCCAGCGGAATCCAGCGGTCCTTGATCCAGACTTCGGTCCACATGTGATAGGCGAAACCGCGGGCGGCGGGATAGTAGACCAGGCCGATGGCGACGCGGGCCGGGATCTGGCGGGCGCGGCTCAAGGCCGCCAGCAGCATCGCGTGCTCGGTGCAATCGCCTTGCAGCGACTGGGCCACTTCGGCCGCGGTCGCCATCGCCGTCGTGTAGTTTTTCAGGCGGATCGTCTTCTTGACGTGCTGTTCCAGGGCGCAGGCGACGGTCCAGGAATCGGACTCGCCGGCCGCGACCGCCTGGGCCATCTGGACGACGGCCGCATCGTCGCTTTGCAGCAACGTGCTGGGCTGGCGGTCGGCGTCCGTGGGGGCGTCCTGCGGCTGGTCGGCGGCCTTCGGCGGCTGGTCGGGCCGCACGGCCTGCACGGTGACTTCGACGGTCCCGTCGTCCAGCGGCCGGACGGTCTGCGACGTCCCCGTGGCAAACAACGACTTGACGTCGCCCTCCTTCAACTGGGCTCGATAGACGATCCGCCGCGTGCGATGCGGGCTGGGCAGCGGTCGATCGACGCGGACGATCGTATCGAAGCCCAGGTCGAAGCTGCCTCCGGTCGCCTGCTGCAAGGCGTCCTCGCGCGTGGTCGCAAAGGCTTCCATGCCCAGCTGCAGATCCTTGACTTTCAACGGCCGCCCTTGTTCGTCCGTCCAGACCACCGACTTCAGCTGGGCCGGTCCCAGGTCCGTCGTGACGCTGATCCGCAGCAGCGTTTGCGTGTCCCCGGCCAAGGCGGTGGCTTCCAGCGTCTCCGCCTGCAGCTGGATTTCGCCTACCTGGTTGGTCACCGGCATCAGGGCTTGCAGGCGGCGGCTTTCCCCCGGCCGCATTGGCTTGCGGCGGAGGGAGAAATGATCGGCAAAGTAACTGCCGGTCTGCCGGTCCCACTCCAGGGTCCGCTCTTGGACCTTGCCCTGTGTCGCTTCGCGAACCACCAACCGGCCGTCCTTGCACCGGCCCTCGGTGGTCGTGGTCCCCGGCCCGGTGTTCATTTCACTGCGGAAGGACAGCAACTCGCCCTCGCGGGTCTCCAGGCTGGTCAAGCGGGTGCGGACCACGGTCTCGGCGTCGAACCGCCGCAACGTCAGCTGGTCTTCGTAGGTCCAGCGGAGACACGCCCGGCCGTCCTCGTTCACCGGCTCCACGATCAGATGCGTATACCCGATCCTGCCCTCGTTGATGTAGCACGCCATCCAGACCTCTTCCCGTTGGCCGCCGATGCCGATCGGCGCTGGTTCCGTCGCCGTCGGGTCCGCGACGGCTGCGGCGGGTGCTTCCGTTGGCGGTGTAGCGGAGGGCGAACAACCGCTGGCGATCAGCGTCAGAACGACGACGGCCGCCATCAACCGTTGCGAATAACCGCTGCTCATTTCGATTTGACTCCTGCGTGCAAACGGACGCGGATCGCCACCGGGCAGTGGCCGGGCAACCAACGCCCAACACCGTTCGAGGCCTAAGCAAGCGGAGGAACACTAGCCGGTTCGGCCCCAAAACCGGCGGCTGGCGCCGTGCCGCTCACGGGTCGTCGCACGGGCACTTCTCGAACAATCACCCCGTCGGCGGCCGGTCCGCTGGTGAGAAAAAAACGGTCGCACCGGTTGTCCGCTGGGGGCAATATAGCAGTTCTCCGCCCCGGCGCGGCAAGGGCAACCTGCGGCGCACAGTTTCTCCGATCTGCAGCCGCGACAGTCGCCGGGCGTGTTTTCCCGGCAAACCCGCTGCGGCAGACCGCGAGCGCTGCCCGCGAATGCTAGATTTGCTTGACGCGGCCGGCGTCCAAGTCGGTTACGACTCGGTCCCGACCCGCCAAGAGGCCCGCTGCAGACGGAGACTCCAGCACGGCCGGGCGCCGCAGCTTAAAAAAAACGCCACGCCGGCCGGTAGCCGCAAGAAGTGTGACCTAGATTAGCACTAGAGACGCGACGGAAAACGCAGTCGCCGGAGACTGCCGCCGGCCGTTCAAGCCGTACCCTACGAGGACGAAGATGAGCTTCCTGAAGCAATTTCTGCTGAATGTCTTGCGGCCGGAAGAAGTCAAGGACCGCCGTCCCAGCAGCTTTGAAAGCCTGTCGGAAGACGAACTGGAAGCCCACATGCGAATCTGCCAGTACGGCGAGTTCCGGCTGACCGAAGCCGTGCGGCCGTCGTACGATTTGCGCGTGACGCCCGTCCAGGGTTACCGGTTCGACAAGTATCGGGACGAACAGAACAAAGTCGACGTGCCCGTGCTGATGGCCTCCGCCTCGTCGGAAATCCTCTTCGATCTGCTCCTGGACTCGCTCGACCCGCTGGGCTGCGACGTCGACGCCGTGCTGGAAACCAGCCATACGCAACAGGGCGGACACCGCGACCTGTACCGCGAACACATCGACCTGCCGGTGCTGAAGAGCGTCCTGTACGATTACGAAGAAATGCTGCTGAACGACGGCTGCACGGGCCTGGCGGTGATCAATCCCGAGACGCCGCAGGAAGTGCAGTTCGACGAACACAAGCTGCTGATCTACTACGGCGAGCCGCTGGAAGCGTTCGAGGACGTGTTGCGCTCGCACGGTCTCCGCCCCGTCGAGGGCCTGCGGTTCATCACCGAAGCCGAACACGTGCATTCGTCGCGCGACGAATTCCGGCGGCAATTCGAGGAACTGAAAACGCACCTGGGCATCGACGGCTGGGACGACTAACCCGACTTCACCACAGACCCACAGCGTGAAGGGGAAAGCCGAGTCAGGGCCGACTCGGCTTCTTCTACTTTTCCGCCCGGCCCCTCCCGCACAGGGCCGCGACGCTGACCGCCAGCCAATGCAAGCCCAGGCCCGTCGCCACGCCCAGCAGATCGGCGACCCAGTCCGCCAACTCGGCACGCCGCCCCGGAACGGGAATCTGCGCCAATTCGTCCAGCGTGGCGTAAACGCCCAAGATCAACAGCGCCGCCGCATACGTGCGCCAACCTCGCCAGCCCAGCCGCGCCGCCAGCAGTGCCAGCAGAAAACCCAGTCCCGCATAGGCGGCCAGGTGCAGCAGCTTGTCCGACACCGGCGGAGTCACGGCGACGGCCATGCGGTCCGGCAGGTGCGTGCCCAGGCACAGCGCAACCCAGTAAACGATCAACATCACGGCCAGAATCTGCGTTCGAGCCCGCGGCCAAGTCCTCGGTCGGACGTCTTCCACGATTTCCAAGATAGAACCTCAAGGTGACTGTCTTGCCGGTTGCCGGCGTGTGTTGCCCGTTTTTTGCCGGCGCCCCCGTTTTCCTGCCGGCCCCGCTGCGAGTACGCTATTCCCCATCACAAAACAGAAGCAAACCGACGGAACAAAGCGTCGGTTCGTTCTCCGTTGCCTCCGTTTCCTCCTGCTAAAACGCCAGATCGGAGCCTGCTGTCATGCATCGTGCGTCACTTGCCTGTGCGTCTCTGCCGCGGCCAGCGGCGAATTTCCGGAAATCCGCGGCGTCTGTCAAGCTCGAATGGCGCTCGTGCCTCGTCTTCCTGGCGGCCGGCTGGCTGAGCCTTGCCGGGCCGGTTGCCGCCCGCGCGGGCGAGGACCAGGCCAGCGCCGCTCGGCCGCCCGTCTGGACACCGCTGTTCGACGGCCGGAGCTTGGGGGACTGGAAGCCGTCGAATTTCGGGGGCGAAGGCCCGGTGACGGTCGCCGACAAGACAATTCTGATGGAGTTCGGCGATTCGTTGACGGGGATCGTCTATACCAAGCCCTTTCCCCAGCAGAACTACGAACTCCGGCTGCAGGCGATGCGCATCGACGGCATCGACTTTTTCTGCGGCCTGACGTTTCCCGTGGCCCAATCGCATTGCAGCTTGATCGTCGGCGGCTGGGCCGGGGCGGTCGTGGGACTGTCCTGCATCGACGGACGCGACGCGTCGGAAAACGCCACCACGCAGTACATGAAGTTCGAGGACGGCCGCTGGTACGCCATCCGCGTCCGCGTCACGGCGGAGCGGATCCAATGCTGGATCGACGACCGCCGCGCGATCGATCAGCCGCTGGCCGGACACCGCGTCAGCACGCGGGCCGAAGTGCAGCCCTCCGAGCCGCTGGGAATTGCCGCTTGGCAGACCAAGGCCGCGCTCCGCAACATCGAATTCCGCCACTTGCCCAAGGGCGAAAGGTAAAACCGGCCATGGACGAACACTTCATGCGGCTGGCGCTGCGGGAAGCGGAACAGGCGCTGGCGGAAAACGAAGTGCCCATCGGCGCCGTGATCGTTTACCAGCAGCGCGTGATCGCGTCGGCCCACAACCAGCGCGAGCAATTGCAGGACCCCACCGCCCACGCCGAAATAATCGCCATCACGCAAGCCGCCGCGTCCCGGACCAGTTGGCGGCTGGACGATTGTACGCTGTACGTGACGCTGGAGCCCTGTGCGATGTGCGCCGGCGCGATCGTTTTGGCACGCATTCCCCGCGTCGTGTACGGGGCGACGGACCCCAAGGCCGGCGCAGTCCAGTCGCTGTACCAGCTGCTGAGCGACCCCCGCCTGAACCACCGCGCCCAGGTCGTGCCGGGCGTGTGCGGGCCGGAGTGCGGCCAACTGCTCAGCAACTTTTTCCAGGCCCAACGCCGGCTGGGAAAAAAGTGAGCCGCGTTCGAGTGTCTGGGGTCAGGCTTACAGATTTCAATTTTCGCGGTCCCAAGACTTCCCACTTGGAAAGCGATTGCCCCGCGAAAATTGAAATCTGTAAGCCTGACCCCAGACGGTGGACATTTGCTGGCCGGCAGTCTGGTGTTGAACACGCCCCAGATTTTTACCGTTTCTACGTGGCAAAAAAATCGCTCTGCGGTAAAATGGGGCCACCTCGCCGGCAGTTCCGGATGTAGCGATTAGGGTGGATGATACAGCCGAGCGAGCTTTTCTAAACGGGTTGACCTGGACGGATACGATAAATGGCTAAGCCCGACGCTAGCGTGGGCGGCTCTAGAGAGCAAAGGAGTGGTGCAATGGGGCGGGTCTATCAGCAATGGTTTGCAATCGCGGTCGGCGTGTGCGTGATGCTCGCCGGGGCGAGGTGGTCGGAGTCAGCCGAGAAGGCGGACGTTGAATTGAAACGGACGATGCGGGACCTCGAACGCTGGTTGGGCAGCGACCCGAATGCTCCGGGCTGGCGGAAGTTTCTCAAGACCGAACAGTTGGCCGCGGAAATCGAAAAGGGGGCCGCTGCGGATCGGCTGGTGGTCCGCAAAGCGTTGGAACGCTTTGCCAGCGACCAGCCCGGCTTGGATCTGCGCCGGTTCGCTGCCGTCCGCAGGGCGCTGAACGCCTGGTTCGATACGCTGCCCACGCTGTCGGCTGACCAGTTGCCCAAAGCGGCCCGCGAGGCCAAACCGCAGTTCGTCGTCGTGGCGCAATCCGACGTCGATCGCCAGCGGGTCAGTCTGGCGGCGGCCGTGGAAAGACTGAGCCGGTTGCTGAAGCGATCCGGCGAGGAAGACGCGACGCGCTGGAAAGAAGCCGTCAAGTGGGACCAGTTGGAAACCCAGCTGGCGGCCAAGGACGTCCGCCCGGACCTGAAGACGCTGCAGGCGATCTCGGAATTGTACTACCAGGACATCTCCGGGCTGGAACGCGACGAATTCATGGGGGTCCGCCAGGCCCTGGACAAATACGTCAGCATGGCGTTGTTCTCGTCCAGCGCCGACTCGAAGAAATTCTATGAGAACTACCTGGACACGCTGGCCGAACGGTTGACGGCTTACGCCCAGGATCCCAAGACCGAGGATGCAGTGGTGATCGGCAAGATGCTGGGTTGGATGGAGCGTTTCGGACAAGCCGGCGATTTGGTCGAGGCGGCCCGGACGGCTCATTCGCATCCCAACCTGTTCCTGGAAGTTTCGGAAGCCCTGATGCAGGCGGGCATCGACCAGAACGTGGACGAGAGCGCGGCGGTGAACGAGGTGATCCTGGGGACGCGCATCCGCGGCAACGCCCGGCTGACGGGCAAGGTCACGCTGGATCTGATCCCCAGCGAGGAAGACGCGGTGATGGACATCCTGTTGAACGGGTCCACCGTCTCCGACAGCGTGGGCTACAACGGGCCGGTGCGGGTGTTCAGCCGAGGGTTCACGAGCGTCGCCGCTCGGAAACGGCTGGAATTGGACGACGCGGGGCTCCATGATTACCGGGCGACGGCCCGCTGCAGCACGCGTACGCGAATCGGCCGCGTCGATGCCGGCCGCCTGGTCCGGCACGTGGCCATGAAACGCATCAACGAGTCCAAGCCCGAAGCCGAGGCGATTGCCAGCCGGCGCGCGGCGGGCCGGATCGCCGCCAGCGTGGACGCGCGGGCGGTGGACCTGGTCGGAGACGCCAATGCGAAGTTCGAGGACAAGTTCCGCACGCCGCTGGTGCGGCGCGGCGGATTTCCCCAGTCGCTGGGGTTCCGGACCACCGACGACGCCTTGCTGGTGACCATGCTCCAGGCGGGCCGCTACCAGTTGGCGGCGCCCAACGCGCCGCCCGCGTTGAAGGGCAAGTTCGATCTGGCCGTCCGCATGCACGAGTCGCTGGCCGGCAACATGTCCCAGGCCGTCCTGGGCGGCGTCACGCTGACGGACGAACGGCTGGTCGAAATCATCAAGGAAACGACGGGCAAGGTGCCGCCGGAACTGGTGATCACAGAGGAAGACGATCCCTGGTCGATCACCTTCGATTCCGAAGCGCCGATCGACGTGCGGTTCCACGACAAGACGGTCAAGATCATGATCCGCGGCAAACGGTTCACCCGCAGCGATCAGGAGATCCGCAAGGCGGTGGAGATCGCCGCCGTGTACAGCCTTGAAAAACTGGCCGACCGGGCCCGGCTGGTGCGGCAGGGCGACGTGCAGATCGAGTTTGCCGGCCGCAGCAAGCTGAGCACCTCGGACATCGCGATGAAGACCTTTATGAAGAAGAAGTTCGAGGGACTGTTCAAGCCGGAGATCGTGTCTGAGGGCTTGGCTTTGCCGGAACGCTGGAAGAGCCTCGGCAAACTGAAACTGGACCAGTTGACGTGCGACAAGGGTTGGCTCGCGCTGGGCTGGCTCAAGCCGCCCGCCCCGCCCGCGGCCGACGAGACGCGCGTGGCCAGCCTGGACTGACGCCGGTACCGCGTTGGTTTTGCAACCAATTCGTAGGGCGGACTTCCGTCCGCCCCAGCGGACGGAAGTCCGCTCTACCGGCAAACCGTGGAATTCAGGCACGCGAGCGCGTCGCGTGGCGCGATCAGGAGCGAAGGACGCCCCATGAACCGCTGGGTGGAAATCACGTTCGACTGCCTGCCGTTGCGGACCGTCGTCCGCCGGGACGTGCCGCTGGACGCTTCGCCCGCGTTCGTCGCGTTTTGCGAACGGATCAAGGCGGCCCTGGACAAGCACGGCCAGTTCAATTCGTTCTATCTGTACAACGGCCGCTGTACCTACCACCTGACCAACCGCGAAGAGTTGGGCATGGTCCAGTTCCGTTTCGAGGGCACCGTGCTGACCGACCAGGAAGACCGGCACACCGTGGGCTGCGACCTGGACGTCAGCCTGACGCGCGAAACCTGCGACTGGCTGTCCGAACCGATCGTCGACTGGCTGCGGGAGACGGTGTTGCGAGCGGTCGGCGTCGAGTTCGACCGCTATATCCAGGCCGGCGATCTGGAGCAAGCCCGCCAGCGGATCGAGAAACTGCAGGAGGCGGCCGACGCCGAAGGCGGCTTTATCGGCATGTATCTGTGACCGGTCGCGCCGGAACTGCACGCGTTAGGCCCGTCCCGGAGTGAGCGGAATGGCACTAGCCACCCGTGACGGGCTGTCCGCACATGCCGGCGGCTAGCGCCTTGCCGCTCACTCGACCGACATCCGCCCGCCGGTTTTACCCCGGCAGGGGTTGCAAAAAGCGGGCCAGCCTGCGAAAATTTAGTTAGTCAGCTGGATGACCTCGTCTTGTTCCGTTTTTCACCCGCAATCATACGAAAGGGTAATTCCATGAAGGATCGTCGAAAACGAGTGGGGTTCACCTTGGTTGAACTCCTCGTGGTGATCGCCATTATCGGAGTCCTGGTGTCGCTGCTGCTGCCCGCCGTGCAATCCGCCCGCGAGTCGGCCCGGCGCACCCAATGCACCAACAACTTGAAACAGATCGGGGTGGCCTGCCATAACCACCACGATACGTTCCAGTACCTGCCCGGCGCCGGAGCGAATGGCCCGCACCTTGATGTTGGCTATGCGACTGAACGCACCGGCTGGAGTTGGTCCTTTCACCTCACGCCATTCATGGAGCAGAATGCGGTCTTTGATGAGCAGGACGCAAACGTCATCGCCGCGACGGTTATTCCCAGTTACTATTGCCCGACGCGTCGGGCCGCCAAGAAGTATGAAGGTTTTGGGAAGTGCGACTACGCCGGCAATGGTGGAGACGCGTTCGATTTCTTAGGAAGGCAAGGCGTGTTCGTCTCACAATGGACGAGTTTGAAGGCTGACGACAATATCGAGACTCGCGCCGACGAGTGGCGTCGCATGGCAGATGTCGAGGATGGAACTTCCAATACCCTGCTGGCGGCCGAAAAGCAACTACACTTCAGCGGATGGGGCCTCACTGGCGGCGATGATGAGCCTTGGAACAATGCGGGTTGGGACGAGGATGTCGTTCGCTTTGGCATCGCTCCGGATTTTGATGGGAGGCTGGGGCCTGCCGCGGACAAGTATCACCCCAAGCATGACCCCGCCAATCAGTACTACTCGCGGAAATTCGGTGGTGGGCATCCCGGTGGGTTAATGGCCGTGCGAGTCGATGGGTCCGTCGATATTGTGTCGTTCGAAGTCGATCCCCAAGTCTGGGAACATTTCTGCACGATTCGCGACGGGCAACCCGTCCCATCCCGGTTTTAGCGACGGTCGTACGCTCTTCCGAGACGCTCTGGTTTTCAGAAAAGGCTTGGCTTTTGGAGACCTGGCCGCCCGTTTCATTTCCCTGAAGGAAGACCCATGCGAAATGCAGCGTTCCTAGCGATTGTCGTTGTCTTTTTGGCAGTCAGTGGTTGTGGTGGCTGCGGCGGAGAGGGCGGCGGCGAAGCCATTCGGCCCGACACCCTAAGCGAAGAAGAGATCCAGCAAATGGAGCAGCAACGGCAACGAGTCGAAGCGGCTGAGAAAGCCCGGCGAGACAAAGGTCCGTAGCTTCGTTCTGCCGACAGTGGCGGTTCGCTGTGAGCCTTGATGTGACCGCTTGCGTGCCGGTTTGCTCGCTGCTTGAACGCTTCAAAGGGCTCGAGCACTTCAAACTTCAATCTTGGCCGCGAAAACAGATTGCCTATGGCAAGACATGGGGCGGCGAAGATTCAAGTTTGAAGTGCCTGCCCCTCCGCGGTGCTTACTGTTCTTCCCGATTGAATTCCTGGTCCCCCCTGCCGGACCCTTGGCCAATCCCTGGGGGTGACAGCTGGATCGTGAAATCATTTTCGCCGCCGGCCGTCACTTCCAGGATCAGTTCGCCGTTCAGCACGCACTGCGACTTTTGTTTTGCCTGGCGCTCGCGGAGTCGCTGGGCGTTCAGGGCGCGCTCTTGTGCCGAGCCTTCGGGCGGGGCCTCGTCCTCGGTCTCTTCTGCCGCTTCATCCCCTGGCCCGGCGTATTCGACCCGGTGCTTGCCGACGATCGCGCCGTCGCCGTCTTCGTAGGTCGTCAGGACGAAAGTCCCATCGGGACCGACGGCGCCGATAGCAGGTCGGCCGTCGGTGTCTTTGCCGGGTTCACCCAGGGGGACAAACGTGACGGTGCCCGCGGTGACGGGGCCGCTGCCGCAGACCACCTTGCCCTTGGCGGGTTCGATGTCCGCCTTGCCTCCACCGCACCCCGACAGCAACAGCGCCAGGGCGCAGGCGAGGACGAACGCGGGGATGGAGACCTTGGCGGGAAACAAGCTTCTGGACATATCGTTCTCCGGACCCGTAGAGGATTGCGTGACGTTCTGCGGCCTGCGCGACTCAATACTGGCCCACGGTTTCCTCGCCACGGCGCGTGGCCAAGGCCTGGTAGGTGGTCATCAGGATGCTCTCCTGGATGAAGCGGACCGAGCCGTCCACCAGCAGGAATTGGGCCCCGCCGGGATGGAAACTGCCGGCGTACTCGCCGTTATTGGTATAGCCGCTGGCATCCTTGGTCTTGGCGTTGATCGGATCGTTGGATTCCATTCCCACCAGATACTCGGTGATGTCCGTCGGCGGGTTGTTGTCGCTGTCCTTGGCAAAGCAGTATTTGCGGTCGCTGCCGGGCAGCTTGGTTCCGTCTTCAAAATCGTCCTGAACCTCGGCCACCATCAAGGTGTTCGAGGTGCCGTCGGTCACGTCCTCGATGCGGACATCGCTGTTCATATAAAACATGCCGTTGCCCTTGTAACCGACGTCGGTGCCTTGATCGAGCTGATCGTCGTTGAACGTGGTGGTTCCGCAGACGCCGTTGTAGGTGCTGATCTGATAGCCGTACTTTCCAACGCCCGTATTGATTGGGCCGCGGGGATGCGTCGGGCACTGAAACACCTTCAACACCGTGTCGCGGCCGGCGAGCGATTGTTCGGTTGAGGTGTACGTGCCGCTGTCGGTTCCCATGACATGCTTGATCTGGTCGTACAGTCCGCCCTGCTCCATGTACGGCAGAAGCCGGGCGTGCCAGGTCCAACCGTCGCCGTACGGCGTTGCCGAGGTAACGCTTCGCACGACATTGGCCATCGGAAACGCATGGACGGTGTCGTGGTAGTTGTGCAGCGCGATGCCAATCTGCTTCAAGTTGTTGCTGCACTCCGTTCGCCGCGCGGCCTCGCGCGCCGCCTGGATGGCCGGCAACAGCAAGGAAACCAGGATCCCGATGATGGCGATCACCACCAGCAACTCGACGAGCGTAAAACCGTTTCGGGACCGAATTCGCTTCATGGCAAATCCTCCTGTTGAGAAGACAAACAAAAGACTGGACAAGAATTAAGAATCGCTTCGCTGCAGTTCAGCGTACCCCAAGCGGACTAACCGATCAACTGTAGGTGGCCAGAAGCAGCAAAAAAGCCGGGAAATTCTCCGCCCTCGTCAGGGACCGGTGAGATTAGGCAATTTCCGCGCCCGCTCCGGACGCCTGCGGAAAGGGGTCAGGCAGCCCGCAGAAAATGACCTACCGGTCTGCCGGGTTCGTGTGGCACTGCCTACTTGTTGGCAGTGCAGACAGTGCAGCACGGCTAACAAGTGAGCCGTGCCACGCCGGTTCGCCTTGGGGAGTCCATTTTCTGCAGGCTGCCCCAGTGCGGAATCTTGGTTGGCGCCAGGGTGACTGGAACGGCGGCTAGAACTCGCGCAGGACTTCGGCGCCGAAGGGGGTGCCGAGGGCTTGCCAGGTTTCCAGATCGATGTTGTTGGTGACGAACCGCACCGAGCCGTCGATCAGCGCGGCATTGACGCCTCCCGGATGCTCGCTTCGCGCCGACAGGATGCTCCTTCTCGCATTCCACGCGGTATAGGTGCCGATGCACGGGGCCTGCGGGTGATTGGCATCCGCGACCGGACAGAACGTCGGCCGGGTTTCATCGGGGATCCGCGTATTGGGCGTCCGGTCGTGCTGGTACAAGGTGCCTTCACAGTAGCTCCAGGTGCCGCGGAAATCGGCTCCTTCGCGGACCTTGATGATCTCGGAAAGGCCGATGGTGTTCGAGGTCCCGTCGGTAAAGTCGGAAATCCGCAGCCATTTGTTCTGCATGAACACGCCCGGTTTCTGGGGAGGCGGCCAGGCGGCCCGCAGGGGCCCGATGCCCGCGTTGGCGACATAGCTGTGCCGGACGCGGCAGGTATGTCCAAAGTCGCCTTCTGCGCCGCCGGAGGGACAGACGAAGGTCGGGATTTCCTTGTTGCTGATGTTGGCGTTGGGGCCGCACCCGCCCATGTCGCTGTTCCAGTTCACCTCGCGGTACAGCGTGTCCTGTTCCACAAACGGCAGCAGAAACACGGTCCAGGTGAACTTGTCATTGAACTGGGTGTTGCTGTAGTACGTCTGACCCGCCGGCAGACGCTGATGCGTGTCGTGATAGTGCTGCACCGCCAGGCCGAGTTGCTTCAGGTTGTTAAAGCACTGGGCCCGCCGCGCCGCCTCGCGGGCCGCTTGGATCGCAGGCAGTAACAGGGCGACCAAGATGCCGATGATGGCGATCACGACCAGCAATTCGACCAGCGTGAACGCGTTTCGCTTGGATTGATTCATGGCATTTTCTCCCTCGCGAAAAACCAGGAATGAAGCCGACGAGTTTTGATTTCGGCGCGCCCTGGACTCTGCCACGAACACGCCTCGTCCCGCCCATGACGACGGGACGCCAAGCCATCCTTGAATTGTCGGGGTTTCCTCGCCGTTGTCAAGAATCAAACCGGAACCCAGGGGGTGCCGCAGACAGCTACTTTCGTGCGGGGCGGGCGGCTACTGCAACAGCCACGAGCCGGCTGCGGCCTGCGGTTGTGCGGCGTCGCCGGTGAACGTCTCCAACGCCTCAGTCTGGGCCGCGGCGCGATACGCGGCGGTGACGACCTCCGGTTCCTGACCCTCGCCGGAGAGCCACAGCGGGCGGGGGGCGCGCAGCGCCAGCAGGCCGGGCACATCCAGGTACTTGGCCCCGCCGGGCAGGAACATCGGATGGCGGTAATCGAGCAGCCGGCCGAAGCGGAATCCCTGCGTGTCCACGGCCACGCGGTCGATGGCCGGGCCGGCCAACGCGCCGGCGGCGGCGACCACAGGCCCGGCGCTCTGCCAGCCCGCGACGGCCAGCGTCTTGGCGTTCGGACAGAAGCCGTCTTTCGCGCTGCGGACCAGCAGGACCAGGCTCAACACATCGTGCGTCCGCTGGGCGAACAGCGCGTGGTTGTAGCCGAACGTATAGCCGGCGAATTCGCGCGGGTTGGCCACCACGCGAGTCTGCGTGACGGGCTCGCCGCCCTGCAAGAACAAGTCCGCGCCGACCACGGCCGCGCCGGCTTGAACCAGCTTCAGCACCGCGGACGGCACGCTGCCGTCGGCGCTGCGGACGGCGGACTTGCCCTGGTCAGCGAGCCAGATCACAACGCGGCCGCTGGCCTGCTTGGGACACAGCGCGACGGCGTTCACTTCCTCGCCGTAGGTCTCGTTCACCAGCGTGCCGGTCCGTTGCACGTACTGGCCGCAGTCCTGCTCGTCCTGCAGCTTCCACGTAACATCGCCCGCAGTGGCCAGCGTGCGGCCGATGAGCACTTCGACCGCCGGGCGGATCACGTCCCGCAGGCCCTCCGGCGTGGCGGCGGCGGCGCGGATTTGCTGCTCGGCGTCCGCGGTGAACCAGGCCAGCAGTTGCCGTTCGAAATCCGGGTCCGCGGCCTTGGGCGCGGGGTGCTGGTCGTCCCACACGGTCAGCTGCTCCGGCGGCAGCGGATCGAAATCCGTTTCGATCACCGGCGAGACCTGGCCGAGTTTGAAATGCTGGTTCAGAAAGGTATAGAAAGCGGACCGCGTGACGGCGTTGTAGTTGTGCGGGAAGTGCTCGCCCCGTTTCAGGAAGACGTTGTTCTTCTTGCCGTACAGCGCGTACATCTGCTGCAGTTCGGGGAAGCCCTTGGTCGCCATTTCCTTCGTCCAATCGTCGGCGCTGTTCATGCCTTGCGGTTTCGGCGCGAACAGCGCGGCAAACTCGACGTTGCCCGTGTTCACCCGCAGCAGGCTGGCGTTCTCGCACGTACAGCCGCCCTGCATCGCGGTGCTGACCATGACCACGGGGAAGGACAGCTGGAGGCGGTCTTCGATCGCGGCCAGGATCATCGACTGGGTGCCGCCGCCGCTGGCGCCGGTCACCGCGATGCGTTGCGGGTCCACTTCGGGCAAACTGAGCACGAAGTCCACGCTGCGGACGGAGTTCAGCGTCTGCAGGCCCAGGACGTTCTGGCAATGGGCCTCGGCCTGCGGGCTGAACAAGCCCCAGTTTTCCGTCGTGTTCATTTCCGGCCGCTGTTTAGCGAAGCCGTGGACCAGTTGGCGCGACAACTGGATCGAATCCGAGTCGCCCAGCATGTCCCACTGCCAGACCACGCAGCCCATCAGGGCCAGCTGGCGGCATTGCGACTGGTACGTGCTGCGCCCGGCCTGTTCAAACCGTTCCGCGCCGTCGGCGATGCTCTTGCGCAAGGTGGCTTCGGGCGTCAGGTACAACCGCGCGTTTTCCCGGTGGCCGTGGGCGAACAACACGGCCGGCACGCGGCCGGGAGGGTTCTTGGGGCGGTACAGGTTGCCCGTGGCAAAGAAGCCGGGGGCACTCTCGAAGTAGACCTTTTCGATCGTGTACTGGCCACCGTCGATGCGGCCGTGGACGACCGCGTTCAGCGGCGTTTTGGCGGGCATCGGCCACAGGCCCGCCGCGACCAGGATCTGCCGCCGCACGGACTCCTTGCGCTGCTCCCAGGCGGGCAGCGATTTCGGCGGCGTGAAGGGGAAGTAGCCGTTCAGGTCTTTGAGCGGCTGCAGGCGGACGTCGTCGGCGAAAGTCGTCAACGAGAAGCCCAGCAGAACGGCGAGAGCGATGACGATGTGTTGCATGGTGGTGGTCCTGTGGCGGTTCCGGATTGCGGTCGGAGACAGTGTGTCCGTGGCGTTGGGGGCCGTGGCGTTGGGGTCAGGCTTACAGAATTCAATTTTGGCCGATCGAGCGTCCAGCCATCTGGAACGACCTTGCTCGGCCAAAATTGAATTCTGTAAGCCTGACCCCCCGTGGCGCGATGGCGCGAAGCTACTTCTTGGCTTCCGCGGCCATTTCGAACAGCGCGTCGAGCATCTTGACGGAGGCCTGTGGCTCCAGCTGGTTCGTGCCGGTCCAGGTCTCATAGCCGCCCAACGGGAAGTGCCGCGGCGTGGGCAGGTAGCCCAGGTAGCCGTGCGAGAGCGACAGGAGGAACGCTGGCTGGATGGGACTGCGTTTCTTGAACTCCAGCCCGATTTCGCAGAACACTTCGGTCGGCATGGTCCCGATGCACACCGAACCGATGCGGAGGATCTGCAAGGGGACGGGAATTTTTTCGGGAGCCGCGGCCAGCCGCAAGGTCCGCCCGGCGTAGATCGTCGGCAGGTCGGCCCGGACGGGCTTTTTGTCGGACTTCGGAGCCGCTTCGGCGGCGGCCAGCTTCTGTTTGGCCCAGGCCAGTTGTTCCTCGCTGACCTGCCGCCTGTCGAGCATCGGCTCGCGGTAGCGGGCAGCCAGCGTCACGTCGTCGCGGTATTCGGCCTTGGCCAGCGCCGCGTGAACCTTGGCCGCGAGGTCCTCGGCGATCATCCGCATCTTGGCATAGGGCGGCAGCGAGGGCCGGGGCTCGCGGAAGTTGATGCTGTTGATATCGCCGCTGGTGCCGTTGGCCATCATCGCCACAAAGGGCGGGTCCAGCCGCTGGGCGTCCAGCCGCCGCGCCATTTCGTTGCAGTACATGCCGTAGTAGTCGGCGGAGATGTCGCCGTGCTTGACGCCGCCCACATAGTGCAGCGAATACGCCGAGAACAGTGCGATGGGGCGGCCGTCCGGTTCGCGGAAGGCGATGACGGAAACGGTCGGGTCGGTCGGGCCGGCCGGCTCGACCAGGTCGGGACTGGCCACGGGCGGGTTCATCTTCACCTGGTCGACCACGCCGAACGGATTGGGCGGAGCCGTGCCGGGCTTCATGACCCAGCGGCGATTGTGGACGTGGTCCGGCGCTTCGGCCGTGACCCACGCCATCTGGGCCGGGCGCAGCGTGGCCAGCGCGTTCTGCACTCCGTCGGCGATCCGGCGGGCGACGAACGTGTGGTACTCGTCCAACGGCGCTTTGCCCAACGCGGTACACGCCGAGTGGGTGTGTACGGCGCAGATCAGCACGTTTTCGGGCGGCAGCCCCGTGTTCTCCTGGATCAACTTGCGAGCGGCGTTGCTCACGTCGTGGCTGACGCCCAGCAGATCGCAGACCACCAGTGCCAGCTGGGTCTTGCCGTCGTCCAGTGCCAGGCAGCGGGCGTGCAATTCGTCATGCACGTTGGTGGCGGGAAAGGGCACGAAGCCGCCGATGACGGCGCCGCCCAGGAACGGCGTGAGGTTGCTCGTGGCCGCCCCCGCGCGAAACACGGGCTGGGCCGGTTCCGCGGCCAGAAGTTGCGTGCTCAGTAAACAGCCGACGATCCACAACAGACAACGGTTCATCATGATTTCCTCCAAGGCAAAAGACGCACCGCGTAGGATGGAGCTCCGAGCCTTCGCGCGCCGGACCGGACGGCTCGGACGGGACGGCTCGGAGAGCCATCTTACGGGGGCGGGGTCAAGACTGTGGGACAGCCTACCGGCCGGGCGCGGCGTCGTCAACCGTTGGCCGGAACCGGGCCGGCCAAAAGCGGCCAGCGGGCCGGGCTGCACGGAACGGGTTGCGGATGCGGGCCAAGGCGTTATTCTGGATGGATGCCAGTCCGAACCGCGGCCCAGCGCGGCGTTCGCTTTCCTGTTCAGACGACACGAGGCTGTCTCATGCATCCACTACTGCCGTCGTGCATCCTGCTGATGTTGACCTGCCTGCCCGCGTTCGCGCAGGACTACACCGAGGACGACGTCCGAAAACGGCACACCGCGCCGTATCCGGTCTCCCGCCTGCACCGCGACTGGGTTTATCAGGATCACGGCTTGAAACACGGCGACTGCTTTGTGGCCGCGGACGCCCACGGCGTGGAACAAGCGATGGTCCGCAAGGTGCTCGCCGAGTTGCAAACTCGCGGCGTCGCGACCGGCGACCTGGAGGAATCGCTGGCGGTGCTCGTCCAAGGCCACCGGCCCGGCAACGATCCCGCCTGGAAAGAGCTGTATCTCCGAGCCTGTCAGCTGCGCCGCCGGGAACGTCTGAAGGTTTTCGACCGCTACCCGCGCGAGTTCGTGTATGCCAAGCACTTTGTGTTCGGCGATTGCCAGGCCATGTTCGCCATGACGGATCATCTGACGGACGCCGTGTTTCGCGAATGCGGCCGCGATTATCGGATGAACTCACAGCTGTGCCGGCTGGCGGTCAACGCCGACGGCGCGGTGTCCACCGAGGTGCTGCTGGACTGCCCCGACGGCGTCGTGCGCGATCCGTGCGTGTCCTACGACGGCCAGACGGTGGCGTTCTCGATGCGGCAGACCAGCCACGACGGGGACGACGATTTCCACTTGTACCTGATGGACCTGCGCGATCGGAGCGTCCGGCAGATCACGTTCGGCGCCGGGACGGCCGACATGGAGCCGGAATGGCTGCCCAGCGGCCAGTTGCTGTTCACGTCCACCCGTTGCGTGCTGTCCGCGCCGTGCTGGTGGTCGAGCGTCTGCAATCTGTACACCTGCGACGCCCAAGGGCGCTACCTACGGCGACTGGCTTCGGATCACGGCCACACGGTGTTTCCCCACGTGATGCACGACGGGCGAGTCATCTATACCCGCTGGGAGTATTCCGACAGGACGGCCGGCTATCTGCACAGTCTGTTCGTCATGAACCCGGACGGCACGAACCAGACGGAGTTTTACGGGAACAATTCCCAATTCCCTGCCGCCATGCTGCACGCCCGCAGCGTCCCCCACTCGACGCAAGTGATCGCGATCGCCGGGGCCCACCACATCGACCAGCGCGGCAAGCTGATCATGATCGACCGGAAGGCGGGGACGCAGGCCGGAGTCGGAGTGAAACTGCTGGCTCCGGAACGCGAGTATCCGTTCCGGGAGAGCATGGGGACCGGCGGCAACATCGTCCACGACACGGAGGGCGAACAGTTTCAGTACCCGTACCCGTTGGACGAGGACAATTACGTCGTCTGTTATTCCCCGGAGGGCGGTCCCATCCGCGGACTGAAGGGCCTGCAGAACGGCAAGGCGGGCAGTCCGGCTTTCGGCATTTACTGGATGCATCGCAGCGGCCAGCGCGAGCTGTTGATCTACGACCCCGTGATTTCGTCGGGCCAGCAGGTGCCGCTGGCCCGACGTCCCTCGCCGGTGCAGAAGGCCTCGACGGTGGACGAGCAACTGGCGCACGGCCGGTTCTACGTGCAGGACATTTACTACGGCCCCGGCTTGCAAGGCGTGCGGCCGGGGACCGTGAAGCGAATCCGCGTGGTCGGATTGGATTACCGGGCCAAAGGCACGGTCGCGCTGGGGCTGCATCCCTGGGGCGGGCATCAGACTTCGCCCTGTGCGATCAACAACGGCAGCTACGACGTCAAACACGTGCTGGGCACGGTGGACGTGGAGGAGGACGGCAGCTGCTGTTTCGAGTGCCCGTCGCGGGTGCCGGTCTTTTTCCAGATGCTGGATGAGAAAGGCCGCGCGGTGCAGACCATGCGGAGCTGGACCATGGTCCTGCCGGGCGAGACGTTCGCCTGTGTCGGCTGTCACGAGGACAAGCACAGCACCTATACGGATTCCCGCCCGCTGACCAAGGCGCTGCAAAGAAAGCCGCAGCAGATCAGGCCGTTTTTTGCGCAGGGCGACGAGCCGGTCCAGGAGATGGAGCGATTTTTGACCGCTGTCGAAAAACGCGCAACGGCGTACCTGGGTACCAACGCGCCCCAGGCGATGGACGTGCCGCGCGGCTTCAGTTACACGCGGGAAGTCCAGCCGATCTGGGACCGGCACTGCATCCAGTGCCACGCCGGGGGCAAGAATCCGGCGAAGAAAGACGTGCCCCTGAGCCTGCTGGGCGATTACCGCCCGATCACGAATCCGGAGATCTACGGTCGAGCCAAATGGCGTTTGACGCAGCGGATCTACGCGACCAGCACCAAGGGGCATCCGGGCCGGGCGTTCAGCGAATCGTACATCAACCTGACCGACTTCGGCTACAACGCCAAAATCCCGCTGGCGGGGGCAGGCGGCAAAGCCCAGGCCAGTCGCGACACGACGTATCTCGCCCAGTTCGGCGGCAAACCCGAAAACGTCCCTCATCCGGACGCGCTGGGATATTCGGCTGATGAATACGCCGGCCGGGGAATCATCAACTGGCTGCACGTGTCCAGCGCCTGTGCCCTGCTTCCCCCGTACGCCTACGGCTCGACGTCCAGTCCGCTGATGGACTACCTGGAACCGTCGCACTACGGCGTGCAGCTGTCCCCGGAAGAGAAGGAACGGGTCGCCTGCTGGATCGATTTGAACGTGCCCTTCGCGGGCTCGTGGATGGAACTGAATTACTGGGACCAGCTCAATCATGCCACCCATTCCGGCCTGACCCCGTGGTATGTGTATCGCGACAAGATGCGGCAGGCGTATCTGTACTTTGAGACCAAACGCCTGAAGTCCGCGGAACTGGAACTGGAGCACCTGGACAAGTATCTGCAGCATCGGGACCGCGGCGTGGATTTTGCGCCGGCCGATTTCCCCCACTACACGTTCGGCGGCCGCGAGGTGCAGAAGCAGTTCATCGACGATTACGACCGGCTGCCGGCGACGGTTCCCCTTTATGGCCTGGCGGAGGGCAGGAATGCCCGCGGCGGCTCGAACGTGGCCGGCAACCCCGTGCGGAACCTGGCCGTGAACGAGGATGCCTACACGTATCACCTGCGTTCCTATCCGCGGGCGACGTCGAATTCGCACGATCGGTACCGGCCGGAGTTCTCGCCCAACCACGCCATCGACGGACGGCGGGCCTCCGGCGCATACTGGCGGCCGGCGCGCCGCACCGACCTGTGGCTGAAGGTGGAATTCGGACGCGAGGTGCAGGCGGAACGGGTGGTGGTCGTGCTGCAGCGGCACGACGGCCAAAGCAAGACATGGACCGGCGCCACGCTGGAATTCTCCAACGGCCAGCGGGTGCCGATCGAGTTCCGCAACACGTCCGAGCCGCAAGCGTTCACGTTCCCGAAGCAGACCTGCGAGTGGCTCCAATTGTCCGGTTTCCAGGAACGCTTTCCGCTGACGGACAACGGGATCGCCGAACTGGAAGTGTACGGCCAGGATCTGTGATCCGTCGCCCGCCAAGGACGTGCGTCACGCCGCTTGCTTGTTCGCCGGTGAGGGGAGCGGTATATTGCCAGGCAGCGTTTCGGGACGGTTTCTGGACACCACTGATTGAGGCGACGACGATGAAACGTTCATGCACGGCAATCCTGTTGGCGATTCTGGTCGGTGCGACCGCGGCGGCTGCCGAAGACGACGGCTGGCGGCCGCTGTTCAACGGCCGGGACCTTTCCGGCTGGAAGATTCCCGAGGGCGACGGCGGCCACTGGAAAGTGATCGACGGCGTCATCGACTACGACGCCCGGTCGGAAGCCAAGGGCGACAAGAACCTGTGGACCGAAGAGTCGTTCGGCGATTGCATCCTGGAAATCGAATGGCGGATCAAGGAAGTCCACGGGCTGTATCCCGTGCCCACGGTCCTGCCGGACGGCTCGCTGAAGAAGGGGCCGGATGGCAAGCCGATCATCACGCCTACCCCCAACGCCGACTCGGGCGTCTTCGTCCGTGGTCACGGCAAAGGCCAGGTCAACATCTGGTGCTGGCCCATCGGCTCCGGGGAAATCTGGGGCTATCGCAACGATTCCAAAATGCCCGCCGAAGTCCGGGCCGGCTGTGTGCCCAAGGTGGCGGCCGACAAGCCGGTGGGCCAGTGGAACCGGTTTGTGATCACCGCCCGCGGCGACCGCCTGAGCGTGGAACTGAACGGCCAAAAAGTCATCGACAACGTCCGGCTGTCCGAGATGCCGGCCACGGGCCCGATCGGCTTGCAGCACCACGGGGGCATCGACAAGAAGACGGGCGAGCACGGGCCGGCGTCGAGCCTGATGCAGTTCCGCAATATCCGCGTCAAGCCGCTGTAGCAACACCGCGCCGGGGTCGGGCACGTCCAACCAGGCCCCGCCGCAAAGTCTGCTTGACGCCTCTCAATATCCTCACTCGGAGACAACGTGCATGACAACAAACAACCGCAAGGCCCCTGCGGCCGACGTGTCGCGGCGGGCCTTTCTGCAGCAAGCGGCAGCCCTGGGAACGACGACCTGCGGCGCCCTGGCCCTGGCCCGCAGCGCCCATGCCGCCGGCAGCGGCGCGATCAAGGTGGGAATGATCGGCAGCGGCGGCCGGGCCACCGGCGCGGCCGCCAACGCCATGAACGCCGGCAAGGACGTCCACGTGGTGGCCATGGCCGACGTGTTCGCCGAACGGATCGCAGCCGCGCGGCTGCAACTGAAGACGAAGTACCCCGATCAATTCCTGGTGGACGAGGCGCACGCCTTTGTCGGCTTCGACGCCTATCAGAAGGTCCTGGACAGCGGCGTCGACGCCGTGGTGATCGCCTGCACGTCGCACTTCCATCCGGTCTTTCTGAAAGCGGCGATCGACGCCGGCAAGCACGTCTTCATCGAAAAACCGGTGGCCGTCGACCCGGTCGGCGTCCGGATCGCCATGGCGGCCAGCGACGATGCCCGGAAGAAGAATCTGAGCGTCGTGTCCGGATTCTGTTGGCGTTATGACGACGGCGTGCGCGAGACGATCCGACGGGTCCGCGACGGCGCGATCGGCGACGTGCTGACCGTCCAGGCAACGCGGTTGGGCGGGCCGTACGTGGTGCGGGCCCGCCAGGCTGAGTGGAGCGAAATGCAGTACCAGTTCCAGAACTGGTACCATTTCACCTGGCTGTCCGGAAGCGATCCTGTCCAGAATCTGGTGCACCAGATCGACAACGCCTCGTGGGTGCTGGACGACGTCGCGCCGGACGCGGCGTGGGGCCTGGGCGGACGCCAGGTGTGTACCGATCCCAACCAGTTCGGCGACGAATTGGACCATCACGCGATCGTTTACGAATACGCCGACGGCAAGCGGCTGTTCGCCCACGGGCGCCACATCCCCGGCTGCTTCAACCAGGCGGCGGTGATCGCCAACGGCACCAAGGGCCGCGCGTACATGCCGGCCAAGCCGTACATCGAAGGCGAAAAACCCTGGCGGTTCGAGGCTCCCAAGGACGCCTCGTCCATGACAGACAACGAACACAAAGTGCTGTTCCAGGCGATCCGCGACGGCAAGCCCGTCAACGACGGCCGGACCATGTGCCACAGCTCCATGCTCGCGATCCTGGGCGAGATGGTCTGCTGCACCGGCCAGCGCACGACCTGGGAGCAGGTGTTGAAGTCGGAATTCAGTTTCGCCCTGCCGAGTTACGGCTGGGACGTAGAGCCGCCGATCAAGCCAGGTCCCGACGGCCACTACCCCGCGTTCCTGCCCGGTATCACGAAACTGGGTTAAGACGACCGGTCCGCGGTGGGTGCCAGCCCAGCGGTACCGGTGATGTTCCACGGCGTGCTGCTTAAACCGGTCGCCGCGTCCGTCGCAGGATGAGGTCTGTTGAATCTCGTCGGCGGCATGTTGCCGTCTGGCGGCGGCCGCGTGACCGACTCACGGTGCTTTCCTGAATTCGCAAATCGAGGACCCACTCCATGTTCCAGACCCGACCGTCCGCGTTCCTGCTCCTGGCCGCTGTTTCGATCCTGGCCGCCGTCGTTCCGGCGGCGACGGCCCGTGGCCAGGCGGAAGCCGGCGGCGGGACTGCCCAGGCTGCCGACGACCACGGCGCGTACGTTCGCCTCCAAGGCGACCAGTGCGTGATCGGCAACGCCGCGCTGGAACGCACCCTCTGCCTGGCCGGCCGCAAGGTGCGGACGACCGCGATCCGAAATCAACTTGCCAAGCAGACGATCCCGCTGGACAGTGCCGAGTTGGCCTTGACCGTCAACGACACCACGGTCTTGACCGCCGCCGATTTGACGCTGCGAGACCAGCACACGCAGGCCCTGGACCGGGGGGCGAAACGGCTCGTCTTGACGCTGGACCATGAACCGTTGGGCATCGAAGTGCAACTTCGCTACGAAGTCCGTCCGGACGTTCCGTGGCTGCGCAAGGTGCTGGCCGTCCGGGCCGTCGGCCAGACCCGGCCGCTGCTCAACCGCATCGAGGTCGAACAGTTTGCCACGGACGCGGCTTGCGACTTGGGCGGCCTGGGTCAGCCTGTGTTCATCGCCGGCAGTGTCTTCACGGGCCTGGAGTACCCGGCGGCCCAGAACCAGGCCCGCGAGAACGTTCAGGCGAAGGCCCCCGCGCCGCGATTCAGCGTCGCGCTGAGCCATCTGCCGGGAAAGCGGCTGACGCCCGCATTTCTCGAATCGAAACCGGCCGTGCTGGGCGTGGCGGCGGCGGGCGCTGTCGAACGCGGGTTTGCGGACTACCTGGCCGCGATCCGCATCCCGCCCCGCACGCACGTCCATTACAACAGCTGGTACGACATCCGTCAGAAGGACATGAGCACGGAGGCGTTCCTGCAGACCTTTGCCGGCTTCCGGAAAAACCTCTGCGACAAGTACGGCGTGCGTCTGGATTCGTTTGTGCCCGACGACGGCTGGCAGGACCGCCAGTCGCTCTGGGAGATCAACCGGACGCTGTTCCCGAACGGCTTCGCCGAACTGTCCGCCGGGCTGAAGGCGGGCGGCAGCTCGCTCGGCCTCTGGCATCCGCTGACGGCCGTGGAAGGAAACTTGGACATGGCGTGGTGCCGGGAGCACGGCTACGAGACGAATCCGGCCGGGTCGCACGTCTGCCTGTCGGCGCCCAAGCACAACGCCCAGTTGCGGGAAGTCATGACGCGGCACATCAAGCAGTACGGGATCACGTACTTCAAGCACGACTTCAACAGCTTTAGTTGCGACGCCGAGGGCCACGGGCACCTGCCGGCTTCGGCGTACGGCTTCGAGGCGAACGTCGACGCCTATCTCGAGATGCTGAAGCTGTTCAAGCAAGTGAACCCGGACATCTTCCTGAACTGCACCGGCGGGATGTGGCTCAGCCCGTGGTGGCTGATGTACTGCGACACCGTCTGGCGCGGGGCCAGCGATACGGGCTACGAGCGGGCGCACCCGTTCGTGGACCAGCGCGCGCAGGCCATCTCGTACGTGGACGGAGTGCTGTACGACAACTTCCTCAAGCACCGCTACCAGTTCCCCGTCTCGGCGCTGATGGTCCACGGCATCGTGTACGGGCGACTGCACATGCTGGGCGGGCGCGGCGAGGCCCTGGAAAGCTGGACCGACAACGCGGTCTGGTCCATGTGCCTGGGACTGATGATGAAGGAGCTGTACCTCACGCCCAGCTTGCTGAGCGACGACCACTGGGACGTGCTGGGCAAGACGCTCCGCTGGGCGGAGGCGAACAAGGACACGCTCGTCGCAACGCAGATGCTGCCGGGAAACCCGCACCTGGGCCAGGTCACCGGCTACAAGCACGCGGTCGGAGACCGGACCATCGTGTTCGTGCGGAATCCGTCGCTGCGGCCGCAGACGGCGGCGTTCGATCTTGCGCCGCCCGAGGGCAACCGCGCGCGGCGACTGGTCGAAATCGTGTACCCGTACCGCCAGGTCCTGGCCCGCGATGCGGACCCGGCGCAGCCGGTCGAGATCGTGCTGGCACCAAACGAAATGCTGGCCGTCGAGGCGTCGCCCGCGGCCGAACTGCGGCGGCCCGTGGTTGCGGGCTGTCGATATGCGCTGGTCTCGGAGTCCAGTAAGGAGGTCGTGTTCGACCTGATCGGCGCCGGCGGGGAACAAGTCGCGGCGCACGTCAGCGCTCCCGTCGAAATCGCGGAGATCCTGGTCGACGGTGCGCCGCAGCCTGGACGGCATGGCCGCGAGGCGACGCTCTCGGTGACCCTGCCGCCTGCGCCGCAGTCGCTGCACATCGAAGACGTTTCGGGGACGGCGGCTCCGCTGCACAACGCGGTCCGAATCACGCTGCCCGAAGGCTCCCGTGACGGCCGCTTCTTCCTGGTTTGTGAGAACGCCGCGAGCGTCTTGCCGTTGAGCCCGCTGACGGTCAACGGCCGGGCGGCGGAGACGGGCCTGTTGAGCGGCGACCGCTGGAAGACCTTCCGCGTACCGCTTCAGGAGCGGGTCAGCACGGTGGCGTGGGAAGTCCAAGTGAGCGCTCGGCCCAAGACGCCGTTCGCCACGCGGTCGTTCGTCATGAGTTCCTATGCCGCGGCCCGCCGCCCGCTCGGCGTCCAGCGCATCACCGTGCGGCTGGCGGAGGCGCTGGGGCCGGCGAGTCCCGCCCTGCCCACGCCCTTGGCAACGCTGCACACGGAACTGCTGCCGGTTCAGGCCCCTCGCGAAATCACGACAACGCCACCCGGCGGGCTGCCGACGATCTCGGCCGCCGAACTGAAGACCATCAAAGCCGCCAGGCTGCACCTGGCCGTGTTCGGCGCCAATCCCGAGGAACGCTACGCGGACAAGCCGGTCACCTTGAATGGCGTCACGATCGGCACGTTGCCGCCGAACGTCCGCCACCGCACCGACCTGTGGGTCGAGCGGACGATGGAGATTCCGCCCGAGATGTTGACCGCTCTGGCGGCCGAGAACGTGCTCGTCGTGGCCAACTGTGGCGGCGACTCATTCAAGTTCGGCGACGTCGCCTTGGCCGTGCAGCTTCCCGACGGCAGTTGGGTGGAAAGCGACCGCGCCGAAACCGTGTATTGCAGTTGCGGCAGCGGTTGGCCGCATTACGAGGGGACGGTCTTCCCCGACTCGACCAAATCCCCGGCCATCCAGGTGACTCTGCCGGTGAAGAAGTGATCGCGTGGGGCCGGGCTGTCCACAGCCGGGTGGTTACCAGATCAAGGAGCAACAGCCATGATTCGTCCTGGAAAACTCGTCGGCATCGTCCCGTCGCTGGCCGCCCTGCTGGCCGGCTTGTTCTTCGGCTGCAGTCTCTGCTACGGCTGGGGCAGCGCGCATGGGAAGATCACCAAGGCCGCGTTGGAGTCGCTGCCGGAGTGGCAACGGGCCCGCTGGCGCGAGAGCGAAGCCGGGTTCCAGAAATACTGCGTCTATGTCGACATGGGACTGGACAACGCCGAGGCGAAGCCGTATCTGATCGTGGTCAACAAGCGGCTGTTTCATTACTTCCCGCGGGAGAACCGGGAAGACTATCAGGTGTTCATGGAAGGCGCGGAACGCTACGTGCGGCTGATCGTGGACCAGTTGCGGGCCGGAGCCGATGCGGAGGCGGCCAAGTTCGCGGGCGCGTTCGCCCACGTACTCCAGGATCTGAGCCAGCCGCAGTGCCATGCCCTGGAGGGCGTCAACGGCATGCCGTGGACCGTGCTGGACGAACTGTTCACCCCGGAAGACCAGAGTTGGAACCGGGCGCCCCAGTCGATCATCAGCCTGGACAGCGACCCGCGTTTCGTGGTCCAACTGGACGATTACCGTCCGCAATTGCTGGGGATGCGCCCGCAGGAAGTCGCCTTCCGTTTGTACGTCCGCTCCTGCCGCTTGCGGCGGATGGCCCGCAAAGCCCTGCCCGCCATGCTGGCGCGCGTCTATGCCGGCGACGAGGGCGGCGCGGTCCAGGCGGCGATCCCGCCCGCCGTCGAAGACGCCAAGTTGGTGGCGGACATGTTCTCCACCTGCTTTGCGCTGGCTGCGGAACGCTTTGAGCCCGCCGAGGCACAGGCGCTCCAGACGTTGGACCTGACCGACCTGGTCCCCATCACGGCCCCGGCGCTGATCAACTTCCCCTATCGCTTCAGCCCCTTGGCCTACGGCTGCAGTGTCAGCGTAAAACGCCAGCCGGTCCCGCTGCAGTTGTGGATCCAGGAAGCCGACGGGCGGAAACGGGAAGTCGTCCTGCCGAAGGGCATCGGCACCGGTTGCTGCCGCTTCAGCTACGAAATCCCGCCGGGCGTGTTCCAGGAGTTCCGCTGTACAGCCGGCCTGCATTCGCAGTTGTGCCAGCACCCGTCCGGCGCCAAGCTGCGGCTGACCGTTCGGTTCGGCGGCAAAGACGTGTTTCAGAGCGGCGTGCTGGAGGCCGGTTCGCCGGCCCAAAAGGTCGCCCTCCCCATCGCCGCGGGTGGCACGCTGGAGTTCCTCTCCGAAGGACACCCCGGCCCGACCGGCAACGAAGCCAATCACGCCGTCTGGGGCGAACCCGTCTTGGTCCGCCTGGACACCGCCGCAGCCCCAGCCGTCCGACCGTAAGGGAACGGAAAAGCGGCCAGGTGGTGCTTGGCGGGATTACGGGTTAGCTCGCATCTCTAGCGCGGCCGCCGTGAGGCAGCTGAAAAAAAGACGCACAAACCGTCGGTACCGAAAGACGCGCCAACGGTCTTTGGCGTGTGGTGGTGCCGTATTGGCCAGCCTGGTCGATCCGAGGCGCGTGCCGCACGGTGCCTGGTCCGGCGTTCGGCACTCGACATAGCGCCGTGCCTCTCCACGGGGCTCCCGCATGGGGACGACGTTATCGGGTTTGCGCGTCGAGCGGGACGGCAGGGGATGGGTCAGGCGTCGCTGCCGTCGTGTCGGAAAGAAGCAGGATGGCAGCCTTTCCTTCCCCGCGATCGATTCGGCGGTATGTCGCCCTCGGCGGGGTCACCAGCGCGCGGATCACGCCGCGGGCTTCCGTCCAGTCCGTCGGCCGCAGTTCGATGACCATGCCGCAGTCGGAACTGACGTCGCGCGGAGTCGGGATCAAGTCGCACCGCACCTGGCGAGCCAGCAACGCGCGCTCCGCCGCCAGCACGTGGTGAATCGAGTCGAACACCAGGATCCAACGTTCGTCAAGTTCCGGTTCCGGCATCGTCCAGCTTCTTTCGTAATCAACTTCCGCACCGTTCGACAAATGAGTGAGCGTTGGGTGCTAGTGCCCGCAATCGATTCGTCCGCAAGACCGGCGGCTAGTACCGAACGGGATTTCGGCACTTCTCTGCGCCGTTGATGAGGTCACGGTTCCGGCGCTGGGGTCAGGCTTACAGAATTCAGTTTTGGCCGAGTTTGGTATCAGCCACATGGTACGACCTTGCTCGGCCAAAACTGAATTCTGTAAGCCTGACCCCATGTCGCGCGACCTTGCCATCATCGACGGCGACTTCCCGTAGCCGTTTCCCGTTTGGTTCCAGCGCCGTGCCGGTCACGTGTCAGCGGGGCCCCGTCACGGCTTCAGCACGCGGTCGGCCTCGGCCAGCGCCGTGACGGTTTCGTGCATGTTCGTCGCGGTGCCGATCTCCAAAGCGTCCTTCAGCTGATAGTAGTCCAGGCACGTGCCGCAGGACAGGATCCGCACGCCGCGGCTTTCCAATTCGCGCAGATCGGCGATCAATTCGGACCCTTTCGTGGTCAGTCGCACTCCGCTATTGACGAAGATCAGCCGCTCCGGCAGCGGGTCCAACTCTTTCAGCGTCTTGACAAAGGCCCGCATCAGCACGCGGCCCAGTTGCTCGTCGCCCACGCCCAGCACGCTGGACGCGATGTAGCCGACAACGCGCGGAGAGCGGCCAGTGGTCGGCAGCGCGGCGGCCGGCGTTGGGACGGGCGTCGCGCTCCTGTCGCGAGTCAAAATGACGTGGACTTCGGCTCCTTGCCGCGGGACGGCGGCGGACCATCCCAGCGGCGCGGCCGTGTCTCGCGCGTGATCGGCCTTCGCATCGTCGTCGACCACGATGTCCAACGATTCGAGCCCCGATTCGGCCAGCGCAGCCCGGATGTGTTCGGCGCGGTCGGCACAGACCAAACCGCGGAGATCGAGTTGCTTTGCCATTTCGTGTGTTCCTCCAGGCCATAGACCAAAGCGGCGACAAGTCGCCGCACGCCAAAACGGCGACTGCCGAGTATACGCGAAACGCAGCAGTTGTTACACTGATGGCGCAATTTGCAGGCTTACGGAAGGGCGAATTCGATGCCGGCGGAAGAGAACGGAAGCTTGATCCTGGAAGGACTCAACGGCCCACAGCGGGAGGCGGTCCAGCACGGCGCCGGTCCGCTGCTGATTGTCGCCGGAGCCGGGACAGGCAAGACCAAGACCCTGGTCCACCGCGTCGCGCATCACATCCAGCAAAGGATTCCTCCGGGGCGGATTCTGCTGCTGACCTTCACCCGCCGCGCGGCCGCGGAAATGCTGCGCCGGGTAGACGGACTGCTCAGGCAACTGCACGGCAGCGGTCACTCGCAGCGGGGCGGATCCTACATTCAAGCCGTCTGGGGAGGCACTTTTCACGCCATCGCCGCTCGCCTGCTGCGGCTGTACGCCCCCGCCGCCGGACTGGAACCGGCCTTTACGATCCTGGACCGTGGCGATTCCGAAGACTTGCTGGACGTCGTCCGCACCGAATTGGAACTGTCCAAGACGGACCAGCGTTTTCCCCGCAAAGGCACGTGCCTGGCGATCTACAGCCACTGCGTCAACGCCCAGCAGCCGCTGGAACAGGTCCTGGCGGCCCAGTTCCCCTGGTGCCGCGACGGTGCGGCGGACCTGAAGCGATTGTTTGCGGCGTACGGCGAACGCAAGGAACAGGGTGGAATCCTGGACTATGACGATTTACTTCTGTTCTGGCGCGGGTTGCTGGCGGACCCACAAGTCGGGCCGCAGATCCGCGGCCGCTTTGATTGCGTTTTGGTGGACGAATACCAGGACACCAACCGGGTCCAAGCCGAGATCATCAAGCTGCTGCGGCCCGACGGCCGGGGGCTGACGGCCGTTGGCGACGACGCGCAAGCGATCTACTCGTTCCGCGCGGCGACCGTCCGCAATATCCTCGATTTTCCCACGGAATTTCCCGCAGCGACGATCGTCAAGCTGGAGCAGAACTACCGCAGCACGCAGCCCATCCTGAGAGCGACCAACCACGTGATCGGCCAAGCGCAGCGGCGGTTCCGCAAGGATCTGTGGTCGGCCCGCGAGGGCGGCCCGTTGCCGCAACTGGTCACCTGCCAGGACGAGAACGACCAGGCCGAGTACGTCATCCGCGAAATCCTGCAGCGGCGCGAGGAAGGCATCGACCTGCGGCGGCAAGCGGTCCTGTATCGCACGTCGCACCACAGCGTGCTGTTGGAGGGCGAGCTGACTCGCCGCAATATCCCCTACGTCAAGTTCGGCGGCCTCAAGTTCCTGGAGGCGGCCCACATCAAGGACCTGCTGTCGCTGCTCCGGCTGGCCGAAAACCCGCGGGACCTGGTCGCCGGCATCCGCGTGCTGCAGTTGCTGCCCGGCATCGGTCCGAAGCGTGCTCGACAACTGATGGAACGGATCGCTTCGTCGCGCGGCGATTGGCGGGTTTGGGAGGCTGCCCCGGCCGGCAAAGCCGCCGCCGCGACCTGGCCCCAACTGCTGGACGTGCTCCGGCAGCTTACCCGTCACCCCGTGGCGGACGTCGCGTCGCAAGTCTCGCTGGCCCGCCGCTTCTACGAACCGATCTTGCAGGACAAGTATGACAACCCCGCGCCGCGGAAACGGGATTTGGAGCAGATCCAGCAGTTGGCTGCGCGGTTCGCCGACCGCCCGTCGCTGCTGACGCAATTAGCCCTGGACCCGCCGGAAAGCACCGAGGATTTCGCCGGCCCGCCGCTGCTGGACGAGGACTACCTGATCCTTAGCACGATCCATTCCGCCAAGGGGTTGGAATGGGACACCGTGTTCGTGATCCACGCGGCCGATGGCAATATCCCCTCCGACATGGCCACGGGCAGCGACGAAGAAATCGAGGAAGAGTTGCGGCTGTTCTACGTCGCCCTGACGCGGGCCAAGAACCATCTGTACGTCTGCCAGCCACAGCGTTACTACCACGCCAACCGCGGCGGATTCACCGACCGCCACAGTTTCGCCCAGCTGACGCGGTTTCTGCCGCCGCCGCTCAGAACGTTTTTTGAGGCTCGTTTGGCCAACCCTTGCAACGCGGGACAGCCGCCCTCCGAGCCCGCCGCCGCCTCGCTCACCAGCCGCCAAATCCGCAGTCAGATTCAGGCGATGTGGTCGTGAAGTGGCCAGCGACCGCAGCCCGGCTCGCGGCTGGGGTCAGGCTTACAGAATTCAATTTTGGCCGATGGCAAGTCTAACCATTTGGAACGACGTCGCTCGGCCAAAATTGAATTCTGTAAGCCTGACCCCTTTCGTGCGGAGCGTGCCATCATCAAGGCCCGCGTATCGCGTCCGTTTACCGTTCGGTGTCAGGAGCCGCCCGCCCTACCAGCGTCGTCCCTTTCCGCCTGCGTAGCGAGAACTGGTACGAGGCCCCTTCGCTTTCGCGGCACGCCAGCGGCGAGCGGGCGCCCGCGGCTCGGAATCCTGCAGCACGGACGGCCGAGGCGCCGAAACGGAGTCCGCCTCCTGCACCGTCACGGCGCGATCGACGAGCAGCTTGCGACGGATCAGCCGCTCGATCGCCAACAGCAGCTTTCGTTCTTCGTGGTCGCAAAACGACACGGCGATGCCCGATGCGCCGGCGCGGCCGGTGCGGCCGATCCGATGCACGTACATCTCCGGCTCGTGCGGCAGGTCGTAATTGAACACGTGCGACACGTCGTCCACGTCGATGCCGCGGGCCGCTACGTCGGTGGCGACGAGCACCGGGGGCCGATTTGACTTGAAACCGGCCAGCGTGCGTTGCCGCGACGCCTGGCTCTTGTTCCCGTGCATGGCCTCGGCCCGAATCCCGGCCTTGTTCAACTGCCGGGCGACGCGATCCGCCCCGTGCTTGGTGCGCGTAAAGACCAGAGCGCGGGCCACGGCTTGATTCGTCAGCAGATCGGCCAGCAATTGCGGCTTCTGCTGCTTGGCCACAAAGCACACCGACTCGGCGATCAGGTCCGTCGTCGCTTGCACGGCGGCCACACGAATCCGCACGGGATCGCGGAGCAGCGCATCGGCCAGATGCTGGATGGCCTTCGGCATGGTCGCGGAGAACAGCAGGGTTTGCCGCCGGGCAGGCAATTTGGCTTGCACGCGGCGCAGATCGGGCAGGAAGCCCATATCCAGCATGCGGTCGGCTTCGTCCAACACGAAGATTTCGACCGAACGCAAATTGACCAGACCTTGGTTCATCAGGTCGACCAACCGGCCCGGTGTGGCAACCAGGATGTCCACGCCGCGCTGCAGATCATTCACCTGGGGCCGCTGGCTGACCCCGCCAAACACGACGCTGTGCCGCAGTCCCGTGTGACGCCCGTAAACCCGAAAGCTGTCGGCGATCTGCGCGGCCAGCTCGCGAGTCGGGGAAAGGATCAGCGTGCGGATCGGCCGGTCGCGTTCCCGCGGCGGCTGAACGGCCGCCGTCAAAAGCTGCAAGATCGGCAACGCAAAGGCCGCCGTCTTGCCGGTCCCCGTCTGGGCGCAGCCCAGCACGTCGGAACCGGCCAACACATGGGGAATCGCTTGGGATTGGATCGGGGTGGGAGAAGTGTAGCCCTGCGAAGAAACCGCCCGCAGGAGAGGCGAAGCTAGACCGAGTCGTTCAAAAGTCATGCGAGGTCCTGTATCGAGTTTCCAGGACCGAAGGCGAGCAGCATGCATCGCGTACTCAGAGAACCATTGGACCTGGCAGTGATCCAATGGGCACTTACCGAGAGGATCAAACGTGCAGGAAGTATATCCTGTTTTCCTGCGAAGTCCAGGGCAGCAGCCAATTTCGGAGTTCAGAATCCGAAATAAATCCAAGACTCAGACTTGAATTATCCCCAACCTTGCCGGTGCGACCGACGTCCCGGCCACCGCGGAGCTTGCCTCCGAGGGGCCATGTTCAACACCAGACCGAGTCGCTCTTCGCATCCTGCCATCACCGCCCGGCTGGTCCGGGTGGGATGATGTTTCCTCCGTGCGAACACCGCTCCACGGAGGCAACCTCCGTGGTGGCGAGCTGTTGGTGGTCATCGCCTCTGGTTGTGAACATCGTCCCACGCTGGCGAGCAGCGTGGTGACGTGGGAGGGCGGGGGCGCGCGGGACGGTCTGGTCCTGAACACCGTTCCACGCTGTCGAGCAGCGTGATGAACCATTTTGCGGCCTGCGGCCGTTTGCGTGAGTTCTTGCTGCAGTTGGGGTTCGAGGACCGTTCCGGCGACTATCTGGCGTTGACACATCCCGAAGTCAGAAATGCGCTGTTGTGTATGGCGTACCATGAGCCGGACGAACCGATGCTGGAACGGGACGTGGTGAAACTGCGCGGGGTGCTCGAGTTGAGCGGGTTGATGGAACGAGACGAATTCGACGCCTGGTTCCGGAACAAGAGGCCACAGAAGCCACCGCGAGTTGAGCGGCGACGAGGATTCGCGGGCGTCTGTACGGAGGCCCATCACGAGTGAGCGAAAAGGGACATTCTCCGTAAGACGGCGCGAAGCGGTAGCTTGATTTCACGCCCCAAAGCATCGCAAGGCGGGTACAAGACCTGTTCCACCGCCACTTGAGCCTCGTCAGGCGGGAGGGCCAGGAGTTCAGCACGGTCGGTTTTCTTCTGCGCGGCGAACGGCTCGAAAGTGATTTCCTGATCGGTTGCATTCTGATCCGCGTCCATCGCTTTTCTCCCTTGCGGCGGCAAGACGTCAGGCAGGGAATCCAGGGAACCACACTCCAGCTATCCGGGGCGATGTTACCTGCCCCGTTTCAGTCTAGTCCGAGTCCGGCAGAAGTGCGCGGGAGGGCTTCAAGGACGCCGCCGCGGTGCCGGGCGGACTTCCTTGGCTGCCGACGCCGCGCGTGTGGCCGGATTGGGGCGGCGGCTTCGGGACGCTTCGCGGAGGGCTTGTTGCCGCCGGGCGATGGCTTGGGCGTTCTCCGCCTGGCCGGTCATTTCGTACAGGAAACGGCTCGGGATCGTGTCGCGGGCCTTGCCCCATTTCATGCGTGTCAGGGGGAAGGAGAGCGTGAGTCGCTCGCGGGCGCGGGTCACGCCCACGTAGCACAGCCGCCTTTCTTCTTCGACGCCCGTCTCGTCCCCTCCCAGGCTGCGGTGATGCGGCAGGATCCCTTCCTCCATGCCGACCATGTACACGTGAGGAAACTCCAGGCCCTTGGCGCTGTGCAGCGTCATCAGCACCACGGCGTTCCGCTGCAGCTGTTTTTCCTTGTCGTTGTCCATGTCGCGGTCGCCCAGCACGATCTCATCCAGGAATCCGGACAGCGTGGGCTTCTTGGACTTGGCCTCGTAAGCGGCCAGGGCGTTGATCACTTCCTGGACTGCGTCCCAGCGCGACTGGAACTCGCTCGGATCGCTGTACAGCCGCTGCAGTTCGGCCTCGTAGCCGACCTCGGAGATCAAGTCCCGCACGGCGGCCAGCAGCGGACCGTGCTGCACCCGGCCCTGGAACCGCTTGACCATGGCCACGAACTTGTGGACCGACGATCTGGCCGGTTCGGGCAGGCCGCCGCCCGAGTGCATCACACTCCACACCGGCTGGCCTTGGGAGACCGCTTGCTGCATCAGCGACTCGACCGCCTTCTGGCCGATTCCCCGCGGCGGCGCATTGATGATCCGCAGCAGTGAGGTTTCATCCTGAGGGCTGACGAGCGTCTTGAGGTAAGCCACGACATCGCGGACTTCCTTGCGGTCGTAGAAAGACATGCCGCCCAGCAGCACGTACGGCAGCTTGAGCTTGCGCAGTTCGGTCTCGAAGGCCCGCGGCTGTTCGTTGGTGCGGAACAGGATGGCAAAGTCGCGCGGTTCCAGGTGCTCGTGCTGGATCATCCGGCGGATCTCGTCGACCACTTCCCGCGCCTCGGCATTTTCGTCCTCGTGCTGGCGGACCAGGGGTTTCGGGCCGCCGCGGCGGGAGGCGCGCAGGACCTTCTGGTGCCGCGTCCGGTTGAAGGCGATCAGGCGGTTGGCCAGTTCGAGGATTTCGGCCGTCGAGCGGTAGTTGTCCTCCAGTCGTACGACCCTGGCGTCGGGCCAATCCTCGGCAAACCGCAGGATATGTTCCACCTCCGCGCCCCGCCAGCCGTAAATCGACTGGTCGTCGTCGCCCACCACGCACAGATTGCGATGGCGGGAGGCCAGGGCCTTGACAATCCGGTACTGGCTGCCGTTGGTGTCCTGGTACTCGTCGACCAGCACGTGGTCAAACCGCCCGGCTTCCTCGTCCAGCACGTCGCGGTGCTGCTGAAACAACTCCTCCGTACACAGCAGCAGATCGTCAAAGTCGACGGCCCCGGTGGCTTTCAGCGTGCGCTGATACCGGCGATAGCCCATGGCGGCCAGATGCTCTTTGTCGGTCTGCGCCAAGCGGACGGCGTCGGGAGGCGAGATTGAATGGGACTTCCAGCCGCTGATGAAATGGATCAGATCGCCCGGCCGGAGCGACTCGTTGGGCACCCGGATTTCGCGCAGCGCGCTGCGGGCGATGCTCTCCTGGTCGCCCCGGTCGCAAATGGCGAATTTCTCAGGATAGCCCAGGCGGCGGATGTGCCGCCGCAGGATTTTCACGCAATGGGCGTGGAACGTGGAGATGAAGGGGCGGTCTTTCAGTCGTTTGCCGATCAACGCGCCGACGCGCTCCTGCATCTCGTCCGCCGCTTTGTTCGTAAACGTCACGCCCAGAATCCGGCTTGGGCGCGTCCCGTGCTTGATCAAATTGGCGATCCGGAAGGTCACCACGCGGGTTTTGCCCGTGCCGGCGCCGGCCAGCACCAGCAGTGGTCCAGACAGCATTTTCACGGCGTGTTGTTGTGCGGGGTTCAGTTCAGCCATGGGGCCAGATCCTATCCGCTGTCGGCTAACCGCGGAAGGGGCGGTTGCGGCGCCTGCGGGATAGGCCACGGGGGGAAGACGGACGTTTGGTAGCTCGCCAAACCGGTGGCAGTGGGAGTTGGCAAGACGAGCAAGAACTGCGGCTGGCGTGTAATGCCGTTGCGGCATGTTCGCGATCGCCGGCGTCGCGCACGATTACGGCTGACGGATGCGGACCTGGGCAATCCAGATCTGGCTGTCGGCGCGGTCGCGCCGGTCAGCGATTTGTCGTTGCTTCAATTGACTTCCACCTTCACTAGCGTACGAAACCTGCCAGCCGCACGCCATATTTTGACCCCAACACGGCCTCCGCAAGACCGGAGATCCTTCCGGGCCAATGACGTTGCCTGACGCAATGGCCGAGTGGGATCCGCATGCCTGGCCCGGCAGGGACGTTACGGCACCCGTTTTCCCGGAAAAGTTGGCCCAAATATCCCGTACCGGGGAATTGAACGACGGCGAGTTCTGGTATAAGTTTAACGGCAGTCAGAACTTCAATCCGTACCCTGCGCGGTGTAGACGCGTCTTGGTGGGTTCCGGCGCCGAACGGAACCGGATCGGATTTCGACGTTGCCAGCCAGGTTAAGCCGCATTCGGCGGTCGCGGCCCTTCACGATGGTTGCGGCCGCAGGCCGCCTTTTGCCCTCTAAACACAAGGAGAATTTATCGATGGCTCGAACCACTCGTCGTCAGTTCTTGCAAACGACCGCCGCAGCGGGCGTCGGCTTCTGGGTAGCCGCGGAAAACCGTGTGGCGCTCAGCCGGTCTGCTAACGAACGTCCCAACGTAGTCTGCATCGGCATCGGCGGCAAGGGCGGCAGCGATTCCAATAACGCCTCTCAGTTCGGCAACGTGATCGCGATTTGCGACGTCGATCGCGGCAGGCTTGAGAGCAAAGGCAAGGCCAACGGTTTCACCGAGGCCGAGCAGTTCACGGATTATCGCGAGATGCTTGCCAAGCACGGCAAGAACGCGCAGATTGCGACGATCAGCACGCCGGACCACATGCACGCGCCCGCCACGCTGGCCTGCATGCGGATGGGCCTCAGTTGCTACACGCAGAAGCCGTTGACGCGGACGATCTATGAAGCCCGGTTGCTGGCCCAGGTGGCCAAGGAAACGGGGGTTTGCACGCAGATGGGCAACCAGGGGACGGCCCTGGATTCCTCGCGCGAAGCCATCGCACAGCTCCGCACCGGCGTACTGGGCGCGCTGAAGGAAGTGTATGCGTGGTCGAATCGCCCGGTGTGGGCGCAAGGGCCCGGCCGCCGCATGACGATGGAGAAGTTTGCCGCGCAGGCCAAGAAAGAGAATCCTGCCGATGCGGAGAGGCTGATCGAAGCGAAAAAGAAGGAGATCGAACGCGCCCTCGAACATCTCGACTGGAAGAACTGGCTGGGCGTCGCTCCGTCGCGCGAATACTGGCCCGGCCTGTACCACAGCTTCCAGTGGCGTGGCTGGTGGGATTTCGGCGCCGGCGCGCTGGGCGATATGGCCTGCCACCAGCTGACCGTTCCCTTTGCGTCGTGCGGGTTGCGGGATCCGATCTCGGTGCAGGCCAAGAGCACCGGCCACGACTACGACAGTTTTCCGGCCAGTTCGATCATCAAGTTCGAGTTCCCGGAAACGTCCGAGCGCCCTGCGATTCCGTTCTGGTGGTATGACCGGCTGGGCAACAAGCCGCCGCAAGAGGTGTTTAGCAAGTGGGGCATCGAGAAGGTGTCCAACAGCGGCGTGATGATCGTCGGCGAGAAGGGCGCTTTCTACAGCAGCGACGACTACTGCGGACGGTACGAATTGAAGGGAGTCGAGAAGGTCCAGGTGGAGTACGAGAAGGCCGAGAGCAAGGGCAACCACGATCTGAACAACATGTACGAGTTGTTCCGCGCGGTGGCGGCCGGCAATCCGAAGATCTGCCATTCGAACTTCGTCGACCGGGCCGGCCCGCTGACCGAGACGATCCTCTTGGGCAACCTGGCGGTGTGGGCTGCCGCCACCGGTGGAGCCAACGGGGAAATGGGCGACTGGGGCGAAAAGGTCGAGTGGGACGCGAAGAACCTGAAGGTCACGAACCTGGCTGCACTCAAGACGCCGGGCGTGGCCGATTTGGTCAAGCCGAAGTATCCGGAAGGTTACCGGCTGGACTGACGGTCCCGCTCCGATTGTTGACAGGAACAGAAGCCCGGCTGGTGCTGCTCGCCGGGCTTCTTCAAGGAGTCGTCGTGCCGCCTTCAGGCGGTCTTGGTTTGCGTTAGTTTGGGACGCCGATCTGGGCTCAAGAGAATCGCCGCGCAGCCTGGCCAACGTCGGGCCCCAGCCCAGCGGTCCTTCCAAGGGTGGCCTGCCAACGCCACGGGGTACCGGCGGGCCAATGTCCGCCGCTGGCCAAGGAGACAATCGAAGCTGGCCGCATCGCCCGGAGGCGGCACTGCGAAGTTAGTTTGTTGGCAACGTGCAGGAGTAATAATGAACATCAGCGTTGTGACCCGTGGTGGATTGGTTGGTCTCGTCTTTGGTCTGGTTTGTCTGACCGGATGCCCTGCGCCGCAAGGCGGCGCGGGCGCGAGCAGCGGCGGCGGGGCCGTCGCAGATCGCGGCGCAAGCCCGCAACCGGGGGCCCCTGCCCGCACGGCGACGGCCAAAGCGGAGGACGTCGCCGCCGCCCAAAAGCTGCTGGACGGTCTCGGCGCCAACGCCAAACACACGCTGCTGCCCGGCGATGTGCTGACCGAGATCGTGATTCAGGACGGCTCCCTCCTGACCGCCGAGGACATCGGCCTGTTCGGAAAGCTGGCGGATCTGGAAACGCTGCAGATCTACAATTTCCGCGAACTGAACGACGAAATGGCCTCGCAGTTGGCGGGCCTGAACAACCTGAGGTCGTTGGCCCTGACCAATTCGGTCGTCAACGATCCGACGGTGGAGATGATCGCCAAGTCGTTTCCGAAGCTCACCGATCTGGATCTGTCGTCGAACACGAATCTGACCAACAGCGTGCTCAAGGTGATCTGTGAATTGGGCCGGTTGCAGCGGTTGACGCTCGTTCAGAACCGGTTCAACGACCTGGGCACAAGTCACTTGTCGAAGCTGCAGAACCTGCAGTTCTTGGACCTCCGCGGCAACATGGAAGCGGGCGACATGACGATGCAGGTCATCGCGGCGCTGCCGAAACTCGCTGCCTTGAAGCATCGCAGCACGGCGGTCAGCGATTTCGGCATGGAGTATCTGGCGGGCAGCAAAACGCTCGAATCGTTGCTGATGCACGACTTTGCTGTGACCGGCCAGGCCGGGGAACACCTCGCCAAACTCGAGAAGTTGACGCAACTGGAAGTCTTTCGCTGTCAAGGGTTCAGTTCCGACGGCCTGCTGGCGATCAAGGGCATGAAGCTCTCCCGGTTGACACTCCGCGATCTGCCGGCCATCGACGACATGGGGATGGAGGTTTTCACGGAGCTGCCCGAACTGAAACGACTGTACTTGCACGAGCTTGCATCCGTCAGCGATACCGGACTGCAGAACCTGCAGTCGCTCAAGTCGCTGGAAGTGCTCGATATCTGGACGGTGCCCCAGATGACCGACGCCGCTGTCGAGGTGATCGCCGCCCTGCCGAATTTGAGGGAATTGTCCATCCGGTCGACGGACGTGACCGATGCGGCGGTGGACAAACTGCTGGCGATGCCGAACCTGCAATCGTTGACGTTCAAGGAGAACGGCAATGTGACGGCCGAGGGCCTCAAGAAACTCGCCGGCAAGAAATGGTCCAAGCTCGACGTGGGCGAAACCGAGACCGGCCAGACCGCGTCGCCGTGACTCCCGCAGGCAGCCGGCACGACCGTGAGAGTGCATCTCACCATCGAAGTCTGCGACGCCCTGGGCGCGCGTGGGACTTCGCGAGAATGAAGTGGATGGCCCATGAAGCTCGTGGAATTGCACTGCAAATCGTGCGGGGCAACGCTGAAGCCCGAAAACGTGGTCGAGCGGCTGGCGATGGCCCGCTGCGACCACTGCGGCGCCGTGTTTGGAATCGAGGGTCTGCCATTATCCTCCGAGGCTCAGGCGTCGCGTCAGCGGGCTCCGGTGCCGATGCCCCCGGGAATCGAGGTGAGCCCGTTCGGTGGTTCGCTGGAAATCACGCGGCGGTGGTTTGCCTTGCCGTTTGTCTTTCTCGCCTTCTTCTGCGTTTTCTGGGACGGTTTCATGGTTGCCTGGCACGCCATCGCACTCAGCACCGGCGCCTGGTTCATGTCGGCCTTCGGCTTGCTCCACACCGCCGTCGGCGTTGGGCTGACCTATTACACGGTCGCCGGATTCGTCAATCGAACCGTGATCCGCGCCGGCCAGGGCCTGATCGAGATCCGCCACGGCCCTTTGCCTTGGCCCGGCAACAAGGAATTCGTCGCGCACGAAGTCGCCCAACTGTACAGCAAAGAAAAGGTCCAGCACGGCAAGAACGGGACTCAGTGTGCCTATACAATCCATGCTATCATGGCCGACGACCGCCGCGAGACGCTCGTGGGCGGCCTGACGGAGGCCGAACAGGCGCTCTACATCGAACAGCAACTGGAACAGTTCCTCGGCATTCGCGATGAGCCCGTGCCGGGAGAGCTGCCGCGGTAGCAAGTGGAGCGACCACAGACTGAATTATCATCTCGAGGAGGATGCGATGCGTTTGGCAGCCACGCTGATTTTGCTAGGGGGAACACTCGTGCCCGTTTTGGCTCGTGCCGATACCGTCTCGATCCGCGAGACCACCTTGGAGATTCCCACCTACTTGCTGGGGCCGGAGGACAAGAATCCTCCGCTGTGGAACCTGAACGTCTATCCATATCCGATGCAGACGGACATCACTCGAAACCAGGCGGTCCAGTCGTACCGCGCGGTGGTTCTGGAAAACGACTACATCCGCGTGGTCATTCTGCCGGACGTGGGCGGCAGGATCTATGCGGCCCACGACAAGACGAACGGCGATTTCGACTTCATCTACCACAACCACGTCATCAAGCCGGGCCTGGTGGCCCTGCGCGGGGCTTGGCTCTCCGGCGGGATCGAGTGGAACTTCCCCACGCGCGGTCACACCGTCCACACGTACTCCCCGGTCCAGTATCAGATCCTCCGGGGCGACGACGGCAGCGTGACGTGCGTGGTGGGTGTGCGGGAATGGGTGCGGCGGATGAAATGGGCGGTGGCGACCACGGTGTATCCCGACCGCTCGTACTTCCAAAACCGGATTCTGCTGTACAACCCCACGTTGACGGACAACAACGGCTATTTCTGGGCCAACGCCGCCGTCCACGCCTGGCCGGACACCGAGGTGATTTTTCCGCCGGCCGAGTACACCTACGCCGGGCGGCGGCGCAATCCGCAGCCGTGGCCGAACTACCAAGGCCAGCACCTGGGCTGGTACCGGAACACGCCCCACGCCTTCGATTATTTCTGCGGCACGCCCGCCGATTTTGTGGCCGCCTATAACCACGAGCGCCAGTCCGGCAGCGTCCATTTTGCCTCGCGGCACGACAGCTTCGGCAAGAAGTTCTGGACCTGGGGAGTCGCCCGCAGCGGGCTGATCTGGGAAGACATCCTCACCGACCAGGACGGGCAGTACATCGAACTGCAGTCGGGCCGGCTGCTGACCCAGGGCGACAGTTGGATCTTCGAGCCGCACCTGCAGGAAAGCTGGGACGAGTATTGGTATCCGATCAAGAACCTGGACGGATTCGTCAAGGGGAGTCCGGAGGCGGCGGTCAATGTCGCCGTCCGGGATCAGAAACTCCTCGTGGCGCTCAACGTAACTCGACCCTTGCACGACGCCACCGTCAGAGTGCTGGCGGGCGGCAAGGAGATCCACCGCGAGACGCTGAGTCTGACGCCCCGCGACAGCTGGCGCCGAGAGATTCCGTTCACGGCCGGCCAGGAGGCGTGCCAAGTCGCGTTGCTCGACAGCCAGCGAAACGAAATCCTCAGCTACAGCCCCCGGCACGACAAAGACAAGGTTCCGCCGCCGGAGTTGGAACCGGAAATGCCGACGGACGACGCGGCGACAGCCGAGCAGCTTTGCCTCGCCGGCTACTCTACGATGAAGCATTGGAACCTGCCGGGAGCGGTGGAATTGTTCAACCGCGCGCTGGAAAAGGATCCCGGCTTCACGCCCGCCCTGCGCTGGCTGGCGATTGTCCATTACAAGACGGGCCGGTTCCAGGAAGCCCAACGTCTGGCCGACCTGGCGCTCCGCCGCAACGACGACGACCACACCGCTCGCTACTACCGGGCGCTGAGCCGCCTTGCGTTGGGCAGTTCCGACCGCGTGGAAGATGATCTTGACTTGGTGGGACGCCGAGCCGCCTATCGGCACATCGCCCCGTTCGTCCAGGCTTCGCTGGCCGTCGCTGCGGGCGATTTCCGCCGAGCGGAAGAGCGGCTCCGGCGCGCCTTGCGAGAGAATCCCGGAGATCTGAAAGCGCGCGTCATGCTGGCCTGCGTCGGTCGGCGTCAGGGGCGCGCGGAGGAAGCGATCCGGATGGTCGACGAGGTGCTGGCCAGCGATCCGCTCGACAGCCTCGCCCTGCTGGAAAAGGTCTTCCTCGGAGCGGCGAAACCGGCATCGCTGGCCGTGCTGCGGAACGATCCGCAAACCTATCTGGAAGTGGCCTGCGACTATCTGCAGATGAACCTGCACCAGGACGCCGCCGCGGTGCTGGAGCAATACGGGCGGCAGCCCGGCGCGGTGCCGCATCCGTTCGTTTGTTTTTATCAGGGTTTCCTGGCCGACAGGGCCGGCAAGCCCGCAGCGGCCAAGACGCACTACGCCCAGGGCGCGGCCCTCTCGCCGGATTATGTCTTCCCGTTCCGCACCGAAAGCCTGGCCGTGCTGGAAACGGGCCTGCGCCACCTGCCCGGCGACTGGAAGCTTCAGTACTACCTGGGCACGCTGCTGACCGCCAAGCTGCAGTGGCGCGAGGGCCTGGAACAGCTGCTGGCCGCACGCCAGGCGAAGCCGGAATATCCCGTGCTGTATCGCAACCTGGGCGAGATCTATTGGCACCAATTGAACGACTACGCTCGGGCGCAGGCGGAGTACGAAAAGGCACACGCCCTCGAGCCGAACGACAGCGCGTACCACCTCGCCCTGGACCGCCTGTACGGTCTCCAGGGCGACCAGGCAAAGCGCGACCGGCTGTTCCAGGGAGCGTCCCCTAAGGTCAAAGCCGACTTTCAAGTGTTGCTGGCGCGGGCGGCTTACCACACCGACGTGGGGCAATACGACGCAGCCCTGGACATCCTCCAGCGCCACACGTTCCATCCGTGGGAAGGCTGGACCGGCGCCCGAGAACTGTACGTCCGGACGCTGCGGCTGCGCGTGGAGCGGGCCCTGGAACGAGGCGATCACGACAAGGCCGTCGCCGATCTGCGACTGGCCATGGAGTGGCCCGAGAATCTGGGCACCGGCCGCCCCCACAACCCCGATCACTCGTGGGAGCACTACAAGTTGGGCGTGTGCTACCAGGCACTGGGCAAAGCCGAACTGGCCAAACAGCATTTGACCAAGTCGCTCCAAGAGCCAGCGGCCAAAGACGCCCCCTGGCGAGCCGACGCGGAGAAAAAACTGAAGGCATTGAGCAACGCGACCCCGGCCGGGAAAAAGTAGAACTGCCGGCACAATTCCCAGACCTTCTCCAATTCGGGAAGCCGTCATGCTCATGCCGGTCCACGCGGAACTGACGACGCAACAGGCCGCCGAGTTGCTGCACGTGTCCCGGCCGTTCCTGATCGAGCAATTGGAGAAGGGCCGGATCCCCTTCCGCAAAGTCGGCACCCATCGGCGGATTCTGTTGGAGGACTTGACGGCCTACAAGCGTCAGGACGATGAAGCGCGTCGCCGCATCGCCGACGCCCTCACGGCCGAAGCCCAAGAACTCGGAATGGGATACTGATGCGCTTCCCCGTCACCGCCATCTACGACGCGTGCGTTCTGTATCCCGCGCCGCTCCGAGATCTTCTGATTCGCCTGGCGCAGGCAGATTTTGTCCGAGCATGCTGGACAAAGCAGATCCACGACGAGTGGATGCGGAACGTGTTGCGCGACAACCCCGCTATCGCGCCGCAACGATTAGAGCGGACGCGGACGCTCATGGATGCGGCTGTCCGGGATTGTCTGGTTGCCGGCTACGAGGAATTGATCGAGACGGTCACGCTCCCCGATCCAGATGACCGTCACGTGCTTGCCGCGGCCATTCGAGCCGGGGCTGAGGTCATCGTCACGTTTAATCTGAGTGACTTCCCCACGGAAATCCTGGCCGCGTACGGAGTCGAAGCACAACACCCCGACGAGTTCGTCAGGCACCTGCTCGATTGGGCTCCGGACATGGTTAGACGCAGTGGCGGGACGACGGCTGGTTCTGAACACGGCTCCACGCTGGCGAGCAGTGTGGGGGCCGAAATCCGGGAAGTTATTTCGGCCACCGTTGCTACAGCGATGCCCACAAGCAGATTCCCGCCTGGCAAAGCTCACGAAACAGATTCCTCGTTCCAACCAAGCCCCCGTTGGCTGGTCGCCAAAGGGTCCGGTTCGTGGAATTGGCTGCCGCGGGCTTGCCCCGCGGAGGCTCCCGTTTCTCGCTACAGGAGGCGGGCCCTCGACGTTCCTTCCTCATCCGCCTCTGCCGCAGCGACGAAGCCGCCGCGGGAGAGGCGGAAAGAGGCGGGGGACATCCGCGTGTGGCGAAAAACCGAACGATCCGCTGGGCGAGCCAGCGGGATTCATGAATCACGACGACGAGCGCGCCGGCGAAATTCAGCCGTCTCGGCCAGCACTCGTGACGCCCTGGAAAGAAAGGGGAAGCTATTTCGTGAGCGTTGCTACCCTCGGCTGGGCATGCGCCGCGGAAAGAACCGCGACGATCACGAACAGGCAAGGGAACATGTGACGCAGGACGCGCATGGCAGGCTCCTTCTCGAGTGTGGAAAACAAGACGGCGACACTCCCCTTTTGTCCGAGATGTCGGGTTACGGAAGGCGTCCGAACACAACCCACTCCTTACGCTCCGCCGTGCCAGACACGCAACTGGAAAGTGCTAGAGCCTCGCGGCTGGCCGGACGCCGACAACGCCGGCGCGGACGCCGCTTGTGACCGGCGCGGAGTCCCGCTACGATGCATTCGCCGCCGATCGCTTCGCAGAGCCCGGAGATTTCCGATGGAACTGTTTGAAATCGCCTCCGTTCTGGTCCTTTGCCAATCATGGCAGCTAATCATCCACTTTGACCAAGGAGCATCGACATGAAGGATGCACAGCAACGGTCCAGCGGTTTTACTCGCCGCGAGGCAATGCAGATCGGACTCGGAACCATCTTCAATACCGCGGTTGCGGCCGCCGGCGCGCCGGCGGCGGAAGCAGCCGAACGAGAACGCCTGGCCATTTCCTTCTGGATCTGGGCGTTGTGGGACACGGGAACCCATGGTTTCTTCAACGATTTCGAGCTGCGCATCACGGAACTGGTCGAGCGCGGCTTCAACTGCATTCGCATTGAAGGGGGGGCCGGAATCACGCACGACGCCGAGGGTAAGCCGCGTGGGGAGTTGATGTTCTATCCCGCGGTTCCCGGCCACGGCCATTTCACCCGGCAGATGGAGCACATGACCGGTGGTCGCATCGATCTGATGCAGCGACTGATCGAACTCTGCACCGTCGCGAAACGCCACCAGGTCAAAGTGATCCTCTCGAGCTGG
>JAAYYU010000006.1 GCA_012515235.1 Candidatus Anammoximicrobium sp. | reverse complement strand
TGGCTGTGCGAAGTGACTCATGCCCGCGGACCTCCTGATCTCTTCTTACCGGCCGTTGCGAGCAGTATACCAAATACGTATTTTGATGTAACTACAATTACCATAAATAAGTATAAATTAAATCGACCCGCAAGCCGGCGGGATTTGGGGATGCCGGGGCCGGCCTGCTGTAGTGGGAAGCCGAAGGATCCGCCGGGCAAGCCGGCGGGATTTGGGGATGCCTCTTCGGGGGATCGTTCGTTGTTTCTTTTTTGGGGGGCGAGTACGTCTGCGGCAGGGCCTCATGGTCCAGGACCTTTGTTACGTCCAGGACCTTTTTTACGCCTCTTTTTTATGCCTGGGGAAGTCAGCCTTGCCTTCTTTCCAGGGGCGTGGCCGGGTTGCCAATGACGGTGGTAAATGGTGCGACGCTTTTCGTCACCACAGCCCCCATGCCTACGATGGCTCCGCGACCGATGACGATCGATTTTGTGTCGGTGCCTTGCTTGATCATCGCCCCGGTCCCAAGATAGGCGTAGTCCTCGACGATCACCTTTCCATTGCAATGGACGTTTGGCGCGAAGGTGACGAAATCGCCAATTCGACAGTCGTGTGCAACGTAGGAGTAGATATTGGCATGGAAGAATCTGCCGATTCTTGCATTCGATGTGACGGTTGTGAATGGACAGAGGATCGAACCTTCTCCGATTTCGTTGTTACTCAGGCAAACGCTGTTGAGCGCCTTGATTGAGAACGGAAAAGCCCCGGCAGCGATGAACGCATTGGCGATCCTCTCCCTCGCCTGATGGTCAGCTATGGCGATGTTGAAGTGCTTTTCCTGGTTGCTTGCCAAGAACTCATCAGCGGTCACAACGCGATGACCGTTGACGGGACTGGTGTCGCCCTGCTCAACCACGAAGACGATCTCAAAATCCGGCGTTGGGTGAGCCAGATTGAGCATTTGAATCGCAACCGGCATCACCTCCCGGCCAAATCCACCAGCACCGACGATCCCGTACAACGGCATCGATAATCCTCCTTTGGGGTTAAAGAATCCACGTACGTCCAAGGCTTAACTCACCAGCCGGCTTCAAAGCGGCCGCCCCAGCGGTCGTCGCCAAGGAAGCGAGCCGTAATGATGCCTTCAATAACGCCTGTTCGTTTCTGTCTCGTTTTTCGTTTTCGTTGGGGGCACGGATTCTGGCCTCGATGTTATGCCTCGCACGGCGTCAACCCACGTCCCAGACGGGAACCGCCAGGAACTTTCCTAGGGCTGCGGCGTCGTCGCGCAGATGTGCCGAATGGCCGTGATCGACCACGTGGACGCGGGTCCCGTCGTGGAGTACGAGGTTCAGTTCGTAACTGTAGTAGGTACTCCTGGACTTGCCGCCCGACTGGCAGCGTTCCGACAGGATCTGAATCGCGTGGATCTTGGGTAGCGGTGTGAATTCGCCCTCTGCTGCGCCCAGCAAGGCCATTTGCGGATCGCGGCGGCCTCGCCAGAAGTAGCCGCTGGCCTTGTCGAACACGAGCACGCGGGTCATGGCGTACCACAGGCCTCCGCCGATGCCTGAAAACGCGAGTCCCAAGAGCCCCAGCAGGATAACCGGGAGCGGGCCTTCGTGTCCTCGAACCGCCACGACGGCCGCGCCGGCCAGCACGCCCAGACCGATGGTCAGGAAGAGCCCGCAGAACAGCTTGGCTCCGGCAGTGGCCCGGAACTCCAGGCGGTCTCCCAATCCCGACTCGTCGGCGACCAATTGGTGAGTACGGAAGCTTGCGCCGCCGCTCTTCAGCGGCGTCCACTCGACCCGCTCCGCCAGCGGGTCGTTGAACTGGGCCAGGTCGATTGCCGGCCGCGCCGTCGCGGCCAACTGTTTGAGTTTTTCTTGCAGCTTGACAAACATGTCCGCTCCTCACGCAGGTCCGAGGATGACGCTCGATGCGGTGGGTGCGAAACGCAAGCTTGGGTCTGCCCCACGTGGCCGGAAACCCGCTCGGCGGGCGCGTCGGCAAGCTTATTTTTCTATCACTAGCTCCGCCAAGTAGATGGCGGTGATCGCAGCGCCCGACGCATCCCGTTCGTGGCTGGAGTAGTAGGAGACCAGCGCTCGGCCGGGGCCCAACGGGAGAAAGCCGGGGTAGGAGTTGTCGCCGCCGCTGGGCAGTTCTGCAAACTCGTGCAATTGGTCGCCGACCAGCCAGCACAGCGATGTCTTGGGCCCGCTGTCCGGGGTAGTCTTGCGGCCGCCGACCAGGTAGCGGTCGCCCCACTTGGTCAGCAGCGGTCCGCCGATGTAGCGGTCCAGGTCGGTGCGGTCCCAGTGTGTGTAGGGCGGACTGGACCGCAGCAGTTGCGCGGGGCCGCCGCCGCGGCGGCCGACGGCCAGCACGCCGCCGTCCGCTTCGAACAGGAACGCCGTCTCGTCTCCGGCGATTTTCTGGAACACGGCCCGCTTGCGCCAGATCAATCCGTCGTCGCTTTCCAGCATCAGCGATTCGACTTGTCTGCCTTCGCCCCGCTGGGCAACGGCGAAACCGAGCTTACGGCGTCCGCACAGATACGCCTTGTCGCCGTGCGCCGCGGCCCGCCAGACGTAGTGACCAAAGGTGCCTTCGAGCATAATTGGGCTGTGCCACTCCGCGCCGTCTTTCGACCACGCGGCGTAACCGAGGTGCTTGTTCAAGTCGTAGTCGTCCCGCGCCAGCGTCGTCGAGCCGCTGTACCAGGTCCCGGTATAGACGAACAGCGTGTCGCGGAAGACCAGAAAGTGGGGGTCGCGGGTGTCTCGCTCGGCGACGCTGAAACGGTGTACCTGCCGCCACTCCTGCGTATCGTTGCTGGCCAGAACGATGATCGAGGCCGTGGGGTGAACCATGTGGCCGTCCGGACAACTGCGGAACGTCAGGTAGTACGTGTCCTTGAACCGGACGAGATCCGTAAAGGCGTTGTGTTCGCCGTTGTGGAAGACCCGCCGCACCGAGGCGACACGCACTTGGGGCAGCGTGTCGCTTGGGGCAGCCTCGGCGGCGAAGTTGCCAAGGCTTGTGAGCATGACGGTGACGAGCAACGCTGAGTTATGACAAAGAACACGATGCATGGCAAACTCCTTTTGGACCGTTTTTGGGAAGGCCGCGGAAGACGCAAGGCGGGGATGGCCGCAGGGGTTCCGGTTTGCTGCATTCTACCGTCCGATATCGCCAGAAGCCATCCGCGTCGTATCGCAAACTTGCGCAACCTCGAAATCGGCGGAATCACGACCGGCGATCTCAGGCTCCCGTCCAGGCTGATCGACTTGCCGAAGCGGAGGATTACCTTCGGCGCGTCTGCGTAGCATAGCTGCTCTGAGCCGTGCCGAGTGCTTTGCAGGTCTCGGAGAGCGCGTGCGGATTTGATGGCGGTCCCTCGCGATGCTGGGCAAGTCAAAACGGCCGCAGGGCTGGGCTTGCCCGGACGTCTGGAAGTGGTAACCTTGAGGTTGGCGGCTTGCACCTGTTTCCGGATTGGTCGGCGGGCTCATCAGCGGCTGTGTGCCAGGAGGGAATGATGGCCAGTGATCCTGTATCGCGGCGCAGGTTTCTGAAGCGGGCGTCTGTCGGGACGGTGGGGGCCGTTACGGCGGGAGCGATGAGTGCTTCTGGCGTGACGGTCAACAAGGCGGAGGGACTGGCGGCCCTGGGAGGCAATCCGGTGCGGACGACTCCCTTTCCTCGCTGGCCGCCAGCTACGCCCGATGTCGAACAGTCGCTGGTGGCGGCCTATCGCTCCGGGAGATGGACGCGGACGGCGGACGCGGGCCAAGTCGCCGCGTTTGAGAAGCGGTTCGCCGAACTCGTGGGGACCGAACGCTGCGTGGCGACCGGCTCGGGCACCCAAGCGCTGCACACGGCCCTGCACGCGCTGGGCGTGGAAGCGGGCGACGAGGTCCTGGTGGCCCCGTGTACGTTTATCGCCTCGGTCCAAGCGATCCTGATGTGTACGGCCTTGCCGGTCTTCGTCGACGTGAACATTGACACGTTCCAGATGGACCCTGAGAAGATCGAGCCGCTGATCGGCAGCGACACGCGGGCGGTGGAACCGGTCCATATCGGCGGGCTGCCGTGCGACATGGTCCGAATCGCGGCCGTCGCGAAAAGGCACGGCCTGAAAGTCGTCGAGGATGCGGCCCAGGCGGTGCTCGCCGAGTTCCAGGGCAAGAAATGCGGCACCTTCGGCGATCTGGGCTGTTTCAGTTTCCAGACCAGCAAGGTGCTGGCCTGCGGCGAGGGCGGGGCCATCGTGGGCAACGACGCCGAAGTGCTGGACAAGTGCTACGCTTTCCACAACATGGGGCTGACGGGCAAGAATCAAAGCGTCGGAATCGGCACGAAGTACCGGATGAACGAGTTGGAAGCGGCCCTGCTGATTCCGCAGTTGGCGACGCTCGCTCAGCAGACGCGAATCCGTAACGAGAACGCGGTCTATCTCGCCCAGCGGCTGGAGCAAATTCCGGGCATCGTCCCGCAACGGCTGCACGAGGGCGTCACTCAGGGCGCCTACTACATTTACGGGTTCCGGTATCAGAAAAAGCGCTTCAACGACGCGCCCAAGGAGAAGTTTCTGAAAGCCTTGCGCGCCGAACGGATCCCGTTTACGACGATGTACTTCGACCGATTGAATACGCAGCCGTTTATCGAAAACACACTGAGTTCACGCACGTTTCAGAGGATCTTCTCCAAACAGCGGCTGGACCGGTACCGCGAGCAGAACCGGTGCCCGGCCAACGATCAACTGGCGGACGAAGGCGTGTGGCTGCCCCAATACGTGTTCCTCGGCGAGCGGCGCGACATGGACGACATCGCCGACGCGGTGGCCAAGATCTCCGAGCACCGGGAGCAGCTCGCGCGGCTGTGACCGCGGCTGTGTCAGAACGGCACGCGCAGCGCATCGCAGAGGAAACGCATGAACGGCCGGCTGGCGGCGAAGCAGGCGGCGACGGTGTCGATGTACTGGGGCCGCAACACGTCCTGTTCGGTCAACTGCTCCAGCCCGATGAAATCGGTCCGTTTCAAGTCTTCGACCAGCGGGTGATCGGAGGGAAAACCACGCGGCGGCGTCTTCAGGCTGTCCCCGTCCAGTTGGATTCGGGCGTGGAACCGGCGGTCGTTGCGGGCCCGCTTCCAGCGGTCCGGGTGGTCCACGATTGCTTGCCGGATCATTGCCAGCGAACCGGCGTCCGGCCGCCACAGGCCCATCGCCAGGAAGCACTCGCCGGGTTCAAGGTGGACGTAGAAGCCCGGCGCGTGGACGTCCTTGGCGAATTCATGCCGGAACTGGATGCCGACGTTGGTCTTGTAGGGCGTCTTGTCCCGCGCGAAACGCGTGTCCCGGTAGACGCGCATCAGCGACCCGCCGACGCGCCGATCGCTGGCCACGAAGTACGGCGAGATCTTCTTCAGTCGCGGCGCAAAGGCGCGGATGAAGGCCAGACTCGGCTCCAGCACCTCGTGATCGTACCGCGCCTTGTTGGCCTGGAACCACGGACGGCGGTTGTTGTCCGCCAACTCTTCCAGAAACTGAAAGAGCGACGCGTCGAAACCCTGGAACTCCATCGTGCTGTGTCCTCAAGCCGTTTCCGCCCCGGCAGTTTTGCCGATCCTTCGCCCGCCTCGCCAGACGCGGCGGGCTGACGCGGAACCGCTGGCCGGCAGCGGTCAAAGGAGACGGTTCGGTCGTGCCCAGCGGATTCTGGCCAACAGCAGATCGCCCCTTGCGCCGCCTCGCGGCAGCCATTCGCCGACCGTGACCCACGATTGGTCCGGGCTGGCGTTGGTGACGTGAAAGTTGCCCATCAGGGCCACGCCGTCCGGAGCGCCGACGCCGTCGCCGACCAGCGGCAGGACGGCGGTCTCCGTCTTGCGCAGCAGGCACAACCGCTCGGGATCAACCTGCGCCACCCACAGCGGCGAACGCCAGCGGATCACGTTCGCATTCGACGCGTCCTTGCGCGTGTAGACCAGAAACAGGCCGTCGGAATGCGTCAGCCAGTGCTGCTGGGTCGTCGACATGCCGATGGGACTGCCGTCGTCCCAAGCCCACGCCGTTTTGCGCTGATAGTTCAACCCGTCGTCACTGACCGCCGCGTAGCCGTGGCCGTCCTCGGCGCGCAGCGTCAGATAGAACCGCTCGCGGAAACGAGTGACGGACGGCTCCAGCAGTCCGCGGCCGGCTTTGTTCTCCAGGGGCGGGCCGACTTCCGCGACGCGCAACTCCTCGCCGTCGAACGTACACCGTACGCCGGCCACCATGCGATTGCTCGCGCCGGGGCCGAAGGTGAACGACATCATGACGTCGCCGCCGGGCAGCACCACGCGCTGGCCGCAACCGTTGGAATAGATGTGCCCGCCACGAGGATCGTCCCATTGCAGAATCTTGCGTTCGGACCACGTGCCGTCGCGGCGGCGGACCGCGTACACCGGATAGCGGGCCAGTTGTTCCGCGTTCGAGAAGCGCGCGGTGCGGTAGAATACGACGTGGCCCATCGCCACAACGGTTCCGGTGGGCGCGTGGAACTCCGGCACCACGTCACACACGCCCGCCAGCAGCCCCTCGTGGCCCGCGACCGGCTCGCGGCCCAGCGCCGGGATCGGCGCCGGCTCGCTCCACGTCTCGCCCAGATCCGCCGACGCCGACCAATGGACCGGCCCGAAGTAGTCCGAGCCCGCGATGGCCTGCAGCGTCATCAGGGCAGTCGGCTTTCCGTCCGCCCCCGGCATCATACAGGCCCGCGGATGAAACCACGTCGTCCCGCCTCCGTCCCGATTCCGCCGCAGCGTGTGTTTGCTGATCGATGCCATCAGCGAGGCGTTGCCCTCCGCCGCCGGCGCGGCCGCGATCCGGCCACACAGCGCGGCGGCCGATGCGGCTGTCGTGAGAAAACAACGTCGATGCATGAGTGAATCTCCTCAGTTCAAGGGTCCCAGTATCGGACAGCTGGCAGAAAAATGGGGGCAGAAGAATCGAATCGCCGTTGGTTCATTTTGTTGCCGGGGAAGGGGGGCGAAGCTGGGGTCAGGCTTACAGAATTCAATTTTGGCCGAGCAGGGTCGTTCCACATGGCTGGACTCACCATCGGCCAAAATTGAATTCTGTAAGCCTGACCCCCCGTCTCGCGCGATCGCCGGCGCAATCGGCAACCCTTCGTCACGGGGGTTGCATCAGGTTCCAATTCGCCGCACGAGATTGGACACAGTATGCGTCAGTCCGCGGGGGAAAACAAGCAGGAGCATCGGAGGGCACAGAGGACGCAAAGGGAACTGGGATGCGTTCTACCTGGTGCCGGCCGTTTGCGCCTCCAACTCGCGTCTCACCGGTACAACGCACCGGCGGCCGACCGGAGAAGACGGTCCGCGGACGCCGGAAACTTGACAACGTCTGGCGGGGGATTCACACTCATCTTGCAGACGGCGCCGACGTGTGCGGGTCTGACAGTAAGCTGGCTAGGGACTGACGGTTGTGCCGAGATGGGGAGAAATTCGATGCGTAGCGTTTTGTTGGTCGCGTGCGGGGTTCTCACGATGGCCGCTTCAGGCACTGCTGCGGCGGCGGAGCCGTTCCGCGAGGGCATCGTGCTGGACGAATTCATCTACCAGACGGCGCCGTTCCCGCAATGCCACGCGTCGACCATCGCCCAGGCGGGCGACGGGACGCTGGTCGCCGCCTGGTTTGGCGGCACACGGGAAAAGAGTCCCGACGTCGGAATCTGGGTCGCCCGCTACGTCGATCGCCGCTGGACTGCGCCGATCGAGGCAGCCAACGGCGTGGAATCGCCCGAGCGGCGGTATCCGTGCTGGAATCCGGTGTTGTTCCAGCCCAGCCGCGGCCCGCTGTTGCTGTTCTACAAGGTCGGGCCGAGTCCGAGCACGTGGTGGGGCGTTCTGAAGACCAGCGACGACGCCGGCCAAACGTGGTCGGCCGCGGTTCGCTTGCCGGACGGCATCCTGGGGCCGATCAAGAACAAGCCTGTCGAACTGCCGGGCGGCAAGATCCTGTGCGGCTCCAGCACGGAGCACGCCGGCTGGCGGGTGCATTTTGAATGGACCACGGACTTTGGCAAAACGTGGGCCAAGACCGAGCCGATCAACGACCCGGCGAAGATCGCCGCGATTCAACCGGCGTTGCTCTTGCAGGCGGACGGCGCCTTGTGGTCGGTCGGCCGCAGCCGACAAGGCAGAATTTGGGAGACCGTGTCGCGTGACCAGGGAGCGACGTGGAGCCCCATGAACCTGACGGGATTGCCCAATCCAAACTCCGGACTGGACGCGGTGACGCTGGCCGACGGCCGGCATCTGTTGGTCTACAACCACACGCCGCGCGGCCGCAGTCCGTTGAATGTGACGGTCTATGCAGCCGGGAAGTGGCAGGCGGCCTTGGTCCTGGAGCGCGAACCCGGCGAGTACTCCTATCCCGCCGCGATGCAGGCCCAGGACGGTACGGTGCATATCACGTACACCTGGAAGCGGCAGCGGGTCAAGCACGTGGGCGTCGTCCCCGCCCAGCTGGTCTTGCGGGAGTTGGCGGACGGCCAGTGGCCGAATTAGTTGAACCAAGGCCGCCTGGAAAACGTAGTTAGCAACACGTCCTCAAAAACGAGCGGTTTCCCTATGTCCAAAGCGACTCTCCCACACCCGTTGCGGGGCATTGTCCCGCCGATGGTCACTCCGTTGAAGGACCGCGACACGCTGGATCTGGCGGGGCTGGAACGGCTGGTCGAACACATCCTGGCGGGAGGCGTCCACGGGCTGTTTATCTTGGGCACGACCGGCGAAGGTCCCAGCCTGAGCTACCGGCTGCGGTGCGAGTTGATCGAGCGTGTCTGTGGGCAAGTGGGCGGCCGGGTGCCCGTCCTGGTCGGCGTCACGGACACGGCTTTTGTGGAATCGGTCAATCTGGCGGGAATCGCGGCGGACGAGGGAGCGGCGGCGGTCGTCCTGGCTGCGCCCTATTACTTTCCCGCCGGCCAGCCGGAGCTGCTGGAATACCTGGAGCACATCGTCGTCGAGATGCCGCTGCCGGTGTTCCTGTACAACATGCCCAGCCATACGAAACTCAAGTTCGAACTGGACACCCTGCGGCAGGCGCTGGCCCTGCCGAACATTGTCGGCCTGAAGGACAGTTCCGGGGATTTGGACTACTTCCGGCAGGCGGCCGGAGTGGTCCGGACGTATCCCGGCGCGGCGTTGCTGATGGGCCCGGAGCGGTTGTTGGCCGAATCGCTCGCCCTGGGCGGGCACGGCGGCGTGTGCGGCGGCGCGAATCTGCTGCCGCGGCTGTTCGTCGATGTCTATGAAGCGGCCGGTCAAGGCGACCGCGAGCGGCTCGCCCGGCTGCAGCGCCGCGTCGAAGAGCTGGGCGATTCGCTGTACACGATCGGCAGACATTCTTCGGCGTTTGTGAAGGGCGTTAAGTGTGCGCTCGCCTGCCTGGGGATCTGCGAAGACGCGCTGGCGGAACCATTCCAGCGGTTCCGCCAGCGAGAACGCGAACAGGTCCAGCGGGTCCTGCGCGAATTGGGTCTGGAGCGGACGTTGGCGACCGCGTCCGTGTGAGCCGACAGAGAACAGGGGTCAGGCTTCCAGCATTCAGTTTTGGCCGATGGTAAGCCTGGCCATGCATGGAACGATGCTGCTCGGCCAAAACTGAATTCTGAAAAGCGCGACTCCAGCGTCAAGGAAACTGCTTTGTTGCTAGACCTGGAAAACGTCAAAAAGTCGTTTGTCGAGCCGAATGGGGACCAATTGCCCATCCTGGACATTCCCCGCTTTCAATTGCAGCGCAACGAACAGATGGTGCTGGTCGGTCCCAGCGGCTGTGGCAAGACGACCATGTTGCACGTGATCGCGGGGATTCGCCGCGCGGATGCGGGCGCGGTCCGCATCGACGGCACGGATATCGAGAGCTTGTCCGAGGCCGGCCGCGACCGGTTTCGCGCCGCCAAGATCGGCTATATCTTCCAGACGTTCAATCTCTTGCCCGGCTTCAGCGCGTTGGAAAACGTCTTGCTGGGGATGACCTTTGCCCGCGGCCGCAAGGATCCGCCGCGGGCCCAAATGCTCCTGGATCGCGTCGGGCTGACGGCGCGCGCGAGCCACAATCCGTCGGCCTTGTCGGTGGGCGAACAGCAGCGGGTGGCCGTGGCCCGGGCGTTGGCCAACCGCCCCGCCTTGATCCTGGCCGATGAGCCGACGGCGAACGTCGATCACGCCCACCAGAGCCAGATCGTGGAATTGATCCGCGAGACGTGCCGCGAAGAGAACATCGGGTTGTTGATGGTGACGCATTCCCAGGAGGTCGCCAGCCAGTTCGAACGCGTCGATCGTCTGGAAGAGATCAATCGAGTGTAGACGACCGCAGGTTGGGATTTTGTCTTGGCCGGGTCGGGACGGAGTCCCCGCCGGCGAAAGAGGAACCGCTCATGAGTCTGTTTGGGATCGCCTGGCGGAGCATTCGGCAGCGGGCGCTGGCTTCGCTGTTGACCGCGCTGTCGATGGGCTTGGGCGTCATGCTCGTGGTGGCCGTTCTGTCCATCCACGGCGTCGTGTCCGAATCGTTTCGCAGCAACGCCAGCCTGGGCTACAACATGATCGTGGGCGCCAAGGGCGGCAAGCTGCAACTGACGCTGAACACGGTCTACTACCTGAGCCAGCCGGTCGAGAACATCCCGTACGAGTACTACCTGGAATTCCTGACTGCGGAACAGCGGCAGCGGGAGCAGGCGGACCCCGGCCGCATCGACCTGAAACGAGACGGCCGTTTTGGCCGGTCGGTCGCTTTGGCGATTCCCGTCTGCCTGGGCGATTACGTCGAAGAGTTCCGACTGGTGGGCACCACGCCGGCCTTTCTGGACAAACTCCGTTTCGGCCCGGAGATGGACCGGAAATTCGAGTTCGCCGCAGGTCGCAATTTCCAGCACAAGAGCGCCGAGCACGGCTACTTTGAAGCGGTGCTGGGCGCCGTGGCGGCGCGGGAATTGGGCGCGGGCCTGGGCGCCGAACTCCATCCCGCCCACGGCGACCCGGAGGGTCACGTCCACGCTCAAGGCTTTACCGTCGTCGGCATTCTGAAACGTTCGGGCACGCCCAACGACCGCGCCGTGTTCGTCAACATGGAAGGCTTCTACCTGATGGCGGACCACGCCAAGCCGGTGGACGAGGACGCGGAACACGCCCACGCCCACGATCAGGATCCGCCGCACGACCACGATCAGGCCCCTGATCAAGCGCACGCCCCTAAGCCTCAAGACCATGATCCGGCGCATGACCATGACCACGACCACGGCGACGACCATGCGCACGGCCACGATCATGGGCACGATCATGCGGCGGCTGGCCCGATTCCGATGAACCAGCGCGAGGTCACTGCGGTTCTGATCCGGACGGTGGATGCCGCGGTGACGCCGGGCCTGCAGAACACGATCAACGAGGGCCGGGAGGCCCAGGCGGTTCTGCCCGTGCTGGAGATCTACAACTTGTTTGAAGTCATTGTCAGGCCGATTCAGACCGTGCTACTGGTCCTGACCGCAATGATTTGCGTCGTCTCCGGAATCAGCATTCTGGTCAGCATCTACAACTCGATGAGCGAGCGGCGGCACGAGATCGCCGTGATACGGGCCTTGGGCGCCGGCCGCGACACGGTGATGACGATCATCCTGCTGGAGTCGGTCCTGCTGTCGCTGGGCGGGGGAATCGCAGGCTGGCTAGTCGCCCACGCGCTCAACGCGCTGGCCGGACCGCTGATCGCGGCCCAGACGGGCGTAGCGATTGGTTTCTGGAACATCGAACTGAGCGAAGCCCTGTTGATCCCCGCCATCCTCCTGCTGGCCGTCTTGTTTGGTTTCTTCCCGGCGCTTTCGGCTTATCGCACCGACGTGGGGAAATCGCTGTAGGTCCGGCGCCGTCGCCGCGTGCGCATCGTTTGAGAATGGGGTCAGGCTTACAGAATTCAATTTTGGCCTGTCGTGGCGTCGGCCATAGGGTACGACGCTGCTCGGCCAAAATTGAATTCTGTAAGCCTGACCCCAGCATCAAAAACCGTGACTGCATCAACGACGCGCAGCGAGGGCCGACACCGTTTGGTGCGAGAGTTCCTCCGCTGGCCTTCTTGCACCGTACCGGCCGCCCAGTTTGCGGATCGTCCGGCAGGGTGCTGGGCGGCATTCCGCTTTGCGGCATTCCGACCCCGGCTCACGCTTCTTTCTCGACCTCGCTGATCGTCACGCTTTCCATCTTGTCGCCTTGGCGGATCGCGTCGACCACATCCTGGCCTTCCAGCACCCGGCCGAACACGGAATGCTTGCCGTCCAGGTGCGGGCAGGGCACGTGGGTGATGAAGAACTGCGACCCGTTCGTGTTGGGGCCGGCGTTGGCCATGGACAGCACGCCAGGACCGTCATGCTTCAGATCGGGATGGAATTCGTCGTCGAAGCGGTAGCCGGGGCCGCCGCGTCCCGTGCCTTCCGGACAGCCCGTCTGAATCATGAAACTGGCGATCACGCGATGGAATTTCAGGCCGTTGTAGAAGCCCTTCTCGGCCAGTTTGACGAAGTTGTCCACCGTCTTCGGCGTCTTGTCAGCGTGCAGTTTAATCTTTATAGTCCCACGCGTAGTCTTGATCGTCGCGATCTTCATGTCGATTCCTCGCTTGTGCTTGAGGGGAATGTCCCGAAAGGACGGCAGCATAGCGTATCGGGCCGCCGGCGCTAACCGCCTGTTGAAAAAAGGGCATCACGAATAAGGGAAAGAACTCCATGTCCAAAGGATTATCGGGATCCCGCGCACAGACGCTGGTGGATGCGTTCTATCACGTCAAGGACCAACAACTGCTCAACGAATTCCGCAATCGCATGGCGAAAATGGACCAGCGAGCCCAATTAGCCGCGGCCAGTGGAATCGACGATGAAGGGGTGCTGGACCGGTTGATCGAACTGGACATCGGACCGGAGACCCTGGCCGCATTGGCGGTGATTCCGCTGATTCAAGTCGCTTGGGCTGACGGCAAGGTCCAGTCGGAAGAGCGCAAGGCCATCATCCGGGCGGCTCAGGAAAGCAGCGTCAAGTCCGGCGGCAACCAGTACCTGTTGATCGATTACTGGCTGGACAAGAAGCCTGGCCGGGAGATGTTCGAGGCTTGGGAGCATTACATTCAAGCGTTGTGTCAGCAACTCGAACCGGACGAAATCGTCGAACTGAAACACGACGTTTTGACGCTGGCCAGGAAAATCGCGCGGGCTGCGGGCGGCATGCTCGGAATCAAGAGCAAGATCTCCAAGGCAGAACGTGAAGTGTTGGACCAGTTGGAGAAGTTCTTTCATGCCTGACGCGGCAATCCGCGTTGACTGGCGAGGCCGTCAGGCCGTGGAGGGCGTTCGGCGTGGCGTCCCGCTGCCAAATTCCTCAATGCCGTAGGCGATGGCGAAGAGGCGCCGGAGGGAAAGGGAGTCGGGGGAAAAAGGGCCGGGAACGTGTAGCCCAAACGGCCTGCACCGTGCTTCGCACAAACGGGGCCTGTTCCTTTTCGCAAAAAGCGTATTGGGGACTCATGGATGCGGGATTGAATCGGACTGCTGTTCCGTTTACAGTCTCGGCACTCACCGCCGCTGGTGCGCGGCGAATCTGTAGCAGCTAACTTGCTTTAACCTGTAACCCGATGCGAGCGAGTCGTCCCATGAATTACCTTCAAGCACAGGATCCCGAAGTGTGGGCCGCCCTGGAAGCCGAACAAGAGCGTCAACAAAACGGCCTGGAGATGATCGCCAGCGAGAACTACACGAGTCCGGCGGTCCTTCAGGCCGTCGGCAGCGTGTTGACTAACAAGTATGCGGAGGGCTATCCGGGACGCCGATACTACGGGGGCTGTGAACACGTCGACGTCATTGAAGATCTGGCTCGCGAGCGGGCGACGCGACTGTTTGGGGCCGAGTTTGCCAATGTCCAGCCGCATTCGGGATCGCAGGCGAACATGGCCGTGTACTTTACGGTCCTGCAACCCGGCGACACGGTCCTGGGGCTCGACTTGGCTCACGGGGGTCACTTGACGCACGGCATGAAGTTGAACGTTTCCGGCCGGTTGTACAACTACATCCACTACGGAGTCACCCGCGACACGCACCGCATCGACTTTGATCAGGTCGCAGCCCAGGCGCGGGAATTCAAACCCAAGCTGATCGTGGCGGGGGCCAGTGCGTATCCGCGTGAGATTCCGCACGGCAAGTTTGCGGAAATCGCCGCGGAGGTGGGTGCCAAGTTGTTCGTGGATATGGCTCACTATGCCGGCCTGGTAGCCGCCGGCCTGCACGACAACCCGGTGCCCGTCGCGGATTTTGTCACGACCACGACGCACAAGACGTTGCGCGGACCGCGGGCGGGCCTGGTCCTGTGCAAGCAGGAATACGGCCCGGAGGTCAACAAGAATGTGTTTCCGGGTCTGCAAGGCGGGCCGCTCATGCACGTGATCGCCGGCAAGGCCGTCTGTTTCGGCGAGGCTTTGCGGCCCGAGTTCAAGATCTACTCACAGGCCATTATCCGAAACGCCAAGACGCTGGCTGAGACCCTCGCGGCGGGCGGCCTGACGCTGATCAGCGGCGGCACCGACAACCATCTGATGCTGGTGGACGTGACGCCCTGGGGAATCACCGGCAAGATCGCCGAACAGACGCTGGGCAAGTGCGGGATCACCGTCAACAAGAACATGATCCCGTTCGATCAGCGCAAGCCGCTGGATCCGTCCGGAATCCGCCTCGGCACGCCCGCGCTGACTACCCGCGGCATGGGCGTCGAGGAAATGCGGTCCATCGGCGGCTGGATTCTGGAATCGCTCAAGCACGCCGACGATGCCACGGTACACAGCCGGATTCGCGGACAGGTTGCCGAACTGTGCAAACACTTTCCTGCACCGGCGATTTGACGCAGCATCCACAACACACGCGGCGAGGTTCGCTCCGGCGAACCTCGCCGCGTGTGTTTTTTTCGTCTTCTGCCGGGCCGTTCAGGCCGCCGCCCGCAGCTTCAACGTCCGCCGCTCCTCCTCGAACGGCTCCAGTTCGTCCCGCAGCACCAGGACGTTCGCCGGAGCCTGAATCCCGACCCGCACCTTGTCCCCCGTGACCCCGACCACCGTCAAAATGATCGAATCGCCCAGTTTGATTCGTTCGCCGGCCTTCCTTGACAAAATCAACATGCCGCAACCTCCTTGTCTATGAATGCAAATGAAAGTGAATGAATCCAGCTGTCAATTCCAACTGGGAGTGCTGGCCAAACGAATGCGGTGGACTCGCTGTCCCGTCGAACCGTAGAACAGGATGCTGTTCGATTTGGTCTCCCAGATCGCGATCAGCTTGACGCTGCGCGGTCCGTGCAAGCAGAAGTAGATGCCGCACGGGTCGCCCCGTTTTTCCAGCACCTGCTCCGTCAATTGAAATGCCCCAACCTCTAATTCGTTTTGATCACATAGTTGCTGTTGGACGTAACTTCTCAAATCCAACAAGGTCCTTATCTGAAGGGATGATTCCTGCATACCGCAAAAATCTCCTGAGCTAGTTGCCGCGGGTTAACGTTTACAACGGTTAATGACAAGTTGGGTTTTGTGTTCCCAGGAGGTAATATCGGCAAGTTGGGATAGATAGCTTTGCTAGGAAGTCAAGTAAATATGTGACGTCTGCGGATTTTGAAAGGCGTGGTTTCGGGTCTGCCAAAGGAACGCAAACGATCAGACTGTGCAGTTGCCCGCGCGTCTTCCGGGGCTGGACAGTTTGGGGATGTTGGTCTGGTGGAAGGGTCCCGCGGCGAAGCGATGAACTCCTTGGGTTCTGGGCAGGGGCCGGGGTGGGATTGGGGGCGTGGTTGGCGTCAAAGTGGTTGGCCCCAGCATGATCGGCGATAGCAGCCCCGCTGAAAAAAAGAGGACAGGCACCAGGGAGGACCAGGGAGGAGGTCAGGCACCTCGCGGTGCTCGTTTTTCCTGGGCATCTTGCACGCAGTTCGGAGCCAATTCGTTTTTTCAGCGGGCCGCCAGGGATGATCACCGCGGCGCGTTCTTAGATAGTCGGTAAGTTCGCCGCGTCGGCTTCACGAACGCCTAGAGAAACTGGGACGGCCCGGCCCGATGGCGGGAATCTGCGTCGTGAGCGGAACTTGAGCGAAATCTCGAGATTTCGCCCAGGAGGCGACTTTGGCATCGTTCGAGAAACAACGGTCGCCTCGTCCAAGCAGCCATCGCACTCCGTGGGATGATCAGCAACACACTCCGGACAATTCCTTCTCGAACGATACTTGGCGGGCGGGGTCGCCGGCGTGCCGGCGGCGCGGCGTCCGCCACGTTCGGGTCGGTTGACATACTTGTCGCAAGCCGGCGGCAGAGCGATAATGCGTTCAGCGTTCGCTTGGCCTTTGTGGAAGGTTCGCATGCCCAACAAGATTGCATCGCTGGAGGAACTCGCCAAGCTCCTGGAGAAGTACCGTCGCCGCTCCCAGGTCATCGTTCAGTGTCATGGCGTTTTCGATCTTTTGCACATCGGCCACATCCGTTATCTGCAGGCCGCCCGGCAGTTGGGCGACGTCCTGGTCGTGACCGTGACGGCGGATGAGTTTGTGAATAAGGGCCCGCACCGGCCGGTGTTCGAGGAACGGCTCCGCGCCCAAGCCCTGGCTGCCCTGGATTGCGTGGACCACGTCAGCATCCATGACTGTCCGACCGCCACGGAAGCGTTGCGGCGATTGCGGCCCGATGTGTACGTCAAGGGCGCCGAGTATCGCGACGACAAGACGCCCGAGCTGTTGGCCGAGGAGGCCGAGGCGGCCGCGCTGGGCATTCGCGTCGAGTTCATCGAAGAGATCCGTTCGAGTTCTTCCTTCCTGATCAACAACTATTTGTCGCCGTTCACGGACAAAGCCGATCAGTACCTGCTCAAGTTCCGCCGTGGTCACACGGCGAAGGATGTTTTGGGGGGGCTGGCACAGGCCCGCGATCTGCGGGTCCTCGTGGTGGGCGAAGCGATTTTGGACGAATACGTGACCTGTTCCACGCTGGGCCAAGCGACGAAGTCGCCCAACGTCGTGGGCCGTTTTTTGGCGCAGGAGCGGTATCTGGGCGGTGCCTTGGCCGTGGCCAACCACTTGGCCGGGTTCTGTCGCGAGGTGCGACTGATCTCGCTGCTCGGCCGGGAGCAGACCGAAGAAGAGTGGATTCGAGCCCAACTGCGTCCGGCGGTGCAAGCGCGCTTTCTGTACAAGCCCGGCGCTCCGACGATCGTCAAACGGCAGTATCGCGAGGTCTATTATGCCAACACCTTGTTCGAGCTGAATTACCTGGACGAAACGCCGCTGGCGGACAGCGAAGTGGAGTTGCTCGACCAGTGGCTGCGGGGGGAGGCGGCGGGAGCCGACGTGGTAGTCGTGGCGGACTACGGCCACACGATGCTGGGACCGCCGTCGATTCGCGCGATCTGCGAGCGGGCCCGGTATCTCGTCGCCAGCACGCCCGCCAATGCCGCCAATCTTGGCTATCACACCATTTCACAATACCCGCGCGCCGATTATCTTTGTCTGGCCGAGCACGATTTGCGGCTGGATCGCCGCAGTCGCAGCGGGGACGTCGCGCAGTTGCTGGTGCAAGTGGCCCAGGGGCTGCAGGCCCGATTGTCCGCGGTGACCGTCGGCAGCAAGGGGTGCCTGTGCTACGGTCCGGAGGCCGGATTCGCGCAGGCCCCGGCACTGGCAACGCGGGTCGTGGACCGGTTTGGGGCGGCCGAGTCGTTCCTGGCGGTCACGTCGCTGTGCGCGGCGTTGCGGGTTCCCTTGGAGATCTTGGCGTTTTTGGGCAACGTTGCCGGGGCCGAAGCGGTGGCGGTCATGGGCAACTCGCAGTTCCTGGAAGAAGCCGCCTTTCGGCGTCACGTGGAGTCTTTGCTGAAATGATCCTTGGTCACGGGCAGGGAAGACGGGTCTTGGTGACGGGCGGCGCGGGCTATGTCGGCGCCGTGCTAGTCCCCAAACTGCTGCGGCAGGGCTGGCGCGTGCGGGTGCTGGATCTGCTCTGGTTCGGCGAGCAGGTGCTCGATGCGGTGCGCGAGCACGCCGGGTTGGAAGTCGTGCGGGGCGACTTGCGGGATCCCGGCGTGGTGGTCCGAAGCGTCGCCGGTTGTGACGCCGTGATCCACCTGGCGTGCATCTCGAACGATCCCAGCTTTGAACTCGATCCGGCGCTGGGCAAGTCGATCAACTACGACGCTTTTCGTCCGCTGGTCGAAGCCGCCCGCGACGCGGGAGTGCGGCGGTTCATCTATGCATCGTCATCCAGCGTGTATGGCGTAAAGCAGGAGGAGCGCGTCACGGAGGATCTGAGTCTGGAGCCGCTCACCGACTACTCCAAATTCAAGGCGTTGTGCGAAGACGTGCTCCGCGATTACCAGTCGCCGGACTTTACGACCGTCATCCTGCGCCCGGCGACGGTCTGCGGTTACTCGCCGCGTCTGCGTCTGGACTTGACCGTCAACATCCTGACCAATCACGCCTACCACAACGGCCGGATCCGCGTGTTCGGCGGCGCCCAGTACCGGCCGAACTTGCACATCGAGGACATGACGGACTTGTACGTGCGGCTGTTGGAATTGCCCGACGATCGCGTGGCGGGGCGGACCTGGAACGCGGGTTACGAGAACCACACGGTTCTGGAGATCGCCTCCCAGGTCCGCGGAGTATTGGCGGATCGGCCGATCGAGATCGTGCAGGAGCCGACCGACGATTTGCGGTCTTACCGGATCTGCTCGGATCGGATCCGCCGGGACATCGGCTTTGTGCCGCAGCACACGATCGCCGGCGCGGCGGAAGATCTGGTGACCGCCTTCCGCGCGGGAAGGATCCCCGATTCGATGACCGATCCGCGGTACTACAACATCAAGACCATGCAACTGGCTCGTTGGCGATAGCTGAAAAACGCCGGAAGCGAGGGGGGGCGAAGGTGCCGTTTTCAAAGCAACCGTGTTTGCCGGAGTTGGAGCGTCTGGCGTGCCGGCTGCGCGGGCAGTTGGTGCAGATGTCGCATGCCGCCCGCGCTCCGCACTTGGGCTCGGCCTTGTCCTGCGTCGATCTGCTGGTCGCAGCGTATTGGGGCGCGTTGCAGATCGATCCCCGGCACCCGCAAGACCCCGGCCGCGACCGATTCATTTTCAGCAAAGGTCATGCGGCGGCGGCCCTGTACGCCGTGCTGGCCGAACGGGGCTTCTTTCCCAAGCAGTGGCTGGCCACCTACGGGCAGCCGGGCAGCCGCCTGCCGGAGCAGATGAGTCCCGCTTGTGTGCCGGGCGTGGAAGTGGCCACGGGCTCGTTGGGGCACGGACTGTCGCTCGCCGCGGGCATGGCGCTGGCGGGCCGCATCCAGGGCCGCGGCTATCGGGTCTGGGTGGTGCTGAGCGACGGCGAGTGCAACGAGGGTTCGGTGTGGGAGGCGGCCATGTTCGCCGCCGGCCGCCGGCTGACGAACGTGCTGGCGATCGTGGATTTCAATCGCTGGCAGGCGACCGCCCGCAGCGAGGAGGTGCTGGCCCTCAGCCCGCTGGCGGACAAGTGGTCGGCGTTCGGCTGGCACGTGACGGAAGTGAACGGGCACGACATTGGCGCTCTGCAGCGGGCGATGGGCCGCTGGCAGCAAACCGGAGCAGGGCCGGCGTGCATCATCGCCCGGACGATCAAGGGTCGGGGCGTCTCGTTCATGGAAGACGACAACAACTGGCACTACCGCATTCCCACGGCGGACGAAGTGCGGGCGGCTCAGGCGGAGTTGGGACTGGCATGAGAAACGCATTCGCTCGAGAACTCACGCGTCTGGCGGCCGCGGACGAACGCGTCGTGTTGCTGATGGGCGACATCGGCAACCGGTTGTTCGACGATTTCAAGGCCCGCTTCCCGGAGCGTTTCTTCAACTGCGGCGTTGCGGAAGCCAACATGATGAGCGTGGCGGCGGGGCTGGCGTTGTGCGGACTGCGGCCCGTGGTGTACACGATCGTGCCGTTTGTGACGACGCGCTGCCTGGAACAAATCCGCGTGGACGTCTGCTACCACCATGCTCCGGTGGTGATTGTGGGCGTCGGCGGCGGATTGTCCTATGCGTCGCTGGGCGCCACCCATCAGTCCTGCGAGGACCTCGGGCTGCTGCGGATGCTGCCCGGCGTCAAGATCGTCTGTCCGGGCGACGCGACGGAAGTCCGGCTGGGATTGCAGCGGGCCTTGGCCCAGGACGATCCGGTCTATTTGCGTTTGGGCAAGAAGGGCGAACCCGCGGTTCACCAGGACGAGCCGCCGTTTGAAATCGGCCGCGGAATCGTGCTCCGCGAGGGAACCGAGGTCACGCTGTTGAGCACGGGAAACCTGTTGCCGACGGCGGTGACCGTGGCCGACCGGCTGCAGGCACAAGGGCGGTCGGTCCGGCTGGTCAGCTTGCATACGGTCAAACCGCTGGACGAATCGCTGTTACAGGCGAGTTTCGCCGCCGGCCGGTTGGTGGTCACGTTGGAGGAGCACAGCGTGCTGGGCGGGCTGGGCGGGGCGGTCGCCGAGTGGCTGTCGGAGCAGACGCACCTGCCGGCGCGGTTGCTGCGCATCGGGACGCCCGACCGCTTCTTCCATGAGACCGGCGATCAACGCTATGCTCGGCAGCGGTTGGGTTTGGACGCGGAATCGGTGACGCAGAGGATCCTGCTGGCGTTGCCGGAAAACCGTGGGGACAGACAAGAGTCGTGGCAGAAGTCGAACAGGTCGGAGGCGTCGGACAGGTGCGGCACGTCCGCGTCCTCCGGCAGGCCTCCGGGAGGTGCTTTGAAGTGAAAACCCGAGCGGCGGTGTTGGAGCAGGTGGGGCAGCCGTTGGTGCTGGCCGAGTTGGAGATTCCCGCGTTGAAAGCGGGGCAGGTGTTGGTCGAGATCGCCTTGACGGGCGTCTGTCACACGCAACTGCTGGAGTGCCGGGGGTACCGAGGGCCGGACCCGTTTCTGCCGCATTGCCTGGGCCACGAGGGCAGCGGGACGGTGCTGCAAGTGGGGCCGGGCGTTGCCAGGTGCCGGCCGGGCGACCGGGTAGCGCTGTCGTGGATCAAGGGGTCCGGAGCCGACGTGCCGGGAACGGTTTACGCGTGGGATGGCCGATCGGTGAATGCGGGCGGCGTGACGACGTTTGCCCGCCATGCCGTGGTCAGCGAAAATCGGGTCACGGTGTTGCCGTCCGATTTTGACTTGCGCGACGCGGCGTTGCTTGGCTGTGCCGTGGCCACCGGCGTGGGGGCGGTGCTGAACACGGCCGGCGTCCGGCCCGGCCAGAGCGTCGCCGTGTTTGGAACCGGCGGCGTCGGCTTGTGCGCCGTCGCGGGCGCAAGTCTGGCCGGCGCGGCGCCTCTGGTGGCCGTCGATGTCAGTCCCGAGCGGCTGGCCGTGGCGCGCCAGTTGGGCGCGAGCCACACCGTTTTGGCCGGCGATCGGGAGCCCGTGGCCGCACTGCTGGAACTGTGTCCCGGCGGGCTGGACGTTGCCGTCGAGGCCAGCGGACGTCCCGAGGTGATGGTGCAGGCCTTGCGGGCGGTGCGGCGTCAGGGCGGAGTCGCCGTGGTCGTGGGGAACGCCCATCACGGAGAAACCGTGGCTCTGGATCCGCGCGAGTTGAATCAGGGCAAGCGTCTGTTGGGCACGTGGGGCGGCGACAACGATCCCGACCGCGACTTTCCGCGGTATTGTCGGCTCATCCAGAGCGGACGGCTGAATCTGGCTCCGTTACGTTCCGAGCCGTTCCGACTGGACGACGTCAACCAGGCGTTGGCCGCCTTGGAGCAGCGGCTGGTGGCCCGGCCGCTGATCGACATGAATTGGACGGAGCAGCGTTCGAGCAGCAGGTGAGCGGCGGATGATGGTCATCGGCGTCGATTTCGACAACACGATCGTGTGCTACGACCGCCTGTTCTACGACTTGGCGGTCGAACGATTGCTGATTCCCGTCAGCGTGCCGGCGGACAAGGAATCGGTCCGCGATCATCTTCGCAGACAGGGCCGCGAGGACGATTGGACCGAACTGCAGGGGCTGGCGTACGGGCTGCGGATTGGCGGGGCGGAGCCTTTTCCAGGCGTGGGCGAGTTCTTCGAGGAGTGCGGCCGGCGCGGCCTCCCGGTGTACGTGATCAGTCACAAGACCCGCTTGCCGGTGCGCGGCCCGCAAGTCGATCTGCACGAGGCGGCCCGCGGCTGGCTGGAGCGTCATGGATTCCACGACCGCGCCGGGATCGGCTTGCCGCCACAGCGCGTGTTCTTTGCGGAGACCAAGCCGGCGAAACGGGCGCAAATCGGCCAGTTGCAATGTACGCACTACATCGACGATTTGCCCGAGTTTCTGCTGGAATCCGGCTTTCCCGCCGGAGTCGAGCGGGTGCTCTTCGATCCTTGGGACCGGCACGCGGGCCGGGTTCCGTTTCGGCGCGTGACGAGTTGGGACGCCGCGCGGCGTTGCCTTCTGCCGGGGTGCTCTTCGTGAACGGGCCAGCAACAACCACTGAACCTGTCGAGCCGCCCAGGGCGATCCTGCAAGCGTTCCTGACGCGGCACGGCTTGTGGCCTGCCGGCGCTGACCGGCGCGGGGCATCTGCTGGCGAGCCGGGCTGCATCGCGCCTTTGGCTGGCGGGGCCAACAACGCTGTGTTCCGCGTCGACGTGCCCGCGGGCACGTTTTTGCTGAAGCAGTATTTCACGCATCCGGCTGACGACCGGGACCGCTTTGCTGCCGAGACCGCCTTTTGCTGTTTTGCACGGGAGCACGGCATCGGCGCCGCGCCGCAGCTTCTGGCCAGCTGCGCGGAGCAGCGGTTGGCGCTGTTTGAATTCATCGCCGGCCGGGTTGTCTCTGCCGCGGAGATCGACGATGGGCTGATCGGGCAAACGGTCCGGTTCTGCCGGCAGTTGCAGGACGCGCAGGGAGCCCCGGCTGCCGAAGCCTTGCCGGCGGCCGCCGAGTCCTGTTTCAGCATCCGCCAGCACTTGGCCTGTGTCGACCGGCGGATCCGCCGCTTGCAGGCTCTCGACGCGGAATCGGAACTGCAGCGCGACGTGCGGCGGTTCGCGTGCGAGGAACTGGCTCCTTGTTGGGAAGCGACGCAAGAGCAAGTCCTGGTTCAGTGCCGGGCGTTGGGGATCGCGCCGCAGGAGGAACTGGGCGCCGCCGATCGCGTCCTGTCGCCGTCGGATTTCGGCTTCCACAATGCGTTGTTGGACCGCCGCGGCCAGCTCCGGTTTTTCGATTTCGAGTATGCCGGCTGGGACGACCCGGCCAAGCTGGTGTGCGATTTCTTTTGCCAGGTCGAGGTTCCCGTACCGTTGGCGTTGTTCCCGCTGTTCTGTCATGGTATCGTGTCCCGCCTGCCGGAACCGGAGCGCGTGCGGCAGCGCATCGACGCGTTGTTCCCGGTGTACCGCGTCAAATGGTGTTGTATCGTGCTGAACGAGTTTTTGCCGCTGGGACAGGCGCGCCGCCGGTTCAGCGCTGCGAACCAGCGTCCCGCACGGCAACCGGAACTACAGTTTCGCAAGGCGCAGCGTCTGCTGAACGAGTTGCGCGAACGACCGTCAGCAACGACGGCGGAAAGACCGGAAGAAAGACCGGAAGAAAGACGGGAAGAAAGACGGGAAGTAAGACGGTAAGGACACGCACCTCATGGCCGCGATCCGCAAAATTGTCGTGCTCGGCGCCAATTCGTTTTCGGGCCAGGACTTCGTCGACCTGCTGTTGGACGAGCCGCGGAATCAAGTCCTGGGGGTCAGCCGCTCGCCGGAACGTTCCGCCCTGTTCCTGCGTTACCGGAAACGGACCGATCTGAGCGCCTATCGTTACGTCCAGTTGAATTTGAATCAGCAGATGCCGCAGTTGTTGGATCTGCTGGACGCGGAGCGTCCGGCGTGGCTGGTCAACTTTGCCGCGCAAAGCGAGGTCGCGCCGAGTTGGGAGCGTCCGGAGCACTGGTTTGCGACGAACACGGTAGCCCTGGCCCAACTCGTCAACCACTTGCGGAGGCGGGATTACTTGGAGCGTTATCTGCACGTCTCGTCTCCGGAAGTCTACGGCACCTGCGTCGGCCGGGTGACGGAGTCGGCGCCCCTGAATCCCAGCACGCCCTATGCCGCGTCCAAGGCGGCTGCCGACCTGTTGCTGGAGACCTATCGGCGCCAGTTCGGCTTTCCGCTGCTGACCGTGCGTGCGACCAACGTGTACGGGGCGCGGCAACAGCTGTTCAAGATCATCCCGCGCTCGGCGATTTACATCCGCTTGGGCAACCGCATTCCGCTGCACGGCGGCGGCGTCGCCGTCAAATCCTATATTCACGTGCGGGACGTGTCGCGGGGCGAGTTGGCGATCCTCCAACGCGGGGCCTTGGGCGCGATCTACCATCTGTCTCCGGACGGCGGCATCGCGGTTCGCGACGTGGTGCAGGCCATCGCCCAGCGGCTGGGGAAGACCCTGGCCGACGTGGTGACCGCCGTGGACGAGCGGCCGGGCCAGGACGCGGCGTACGTGATCGATTCGACCCGCGCCCGCGGGGAACTCGGCTGGAGCCCGCAGATCCGCTTCGCCGACGGGATCGACGGAGTGATCCGCTGGGTTGACGAGTATTGGGGCGAGATCCAGAGCCAGCCGCTTGATTATCAACACCGTCCGTGAGTCAACACCGTCCGTGAGGATTTCATGGCGCCGTGCCGCAGTTGCCGACAGCCGCTCGACTTGCTGCTGGATTTCGGTCCGCAGCCGCTCTGCAACCGTCTCCTGCCGGAGCCGGCGGCGGTGGAGTTGCGGCATCCGCTGCGGCTGGGCCAATGCCCGGCGTGCGGTCTGCTGCAGTTGGACGAGCCCGTCTCGGCCGCAGTTCTGAAGCCGCCCCGGCCCGTCGTGTACAACGAGCCGGAGTGGCATCTGGATCAGGTCGCACCGCGGATCGCGGCGCTGCCGGGCGTCACGCGGGACGCGGACATCTGCGGGCTGACGTACAAGGAGACCTCCTTGATCGCGCGGCTGCGGCAGTGCGGCTATCGCAACGCCGTTTGTCTGGACATCCGCCGCGATCTGGGCATCCGGGAGGCAACGGCGGGGATCGAGACCGTTCAGGAGCGGATCAGTGCCGGCGTTTTGAGCGACCTCGCGGAGCACCGGGGACGGTATCAGGTGGTGATCGCCCGTCACCTGCTGGAGCACGCGCACGACCTGCCGGCATTTGTCGCAGGACTTCGGGGCGTTGGGGCCGCGAACGGCTATTTGATCTTCGAGGTGCCGGACTTCGCGGTCAGCCTGCGAGGCGGGGATTACAGCACGCTCTGGGAGGAGCACGTGGTGTACTTCACGAAGGCGACCTTTGCCGCGGTTCTGGTCCGCTTAGGACTCCAGGTGCATGCCGTCTTCGAGTATCCTTCCGGAGCGGAGGGACTGCTGGTCGGTGTCACTCAGCAGCCTGTTGAAGAAAAGGGACTGGCTCCGAGTTGCGTTGGAGAAACCCAGGGAACGCCGCCGCCGCGAGGTGCCTGTCCCCCTTTTTCCACAGGCTCTCAGGCGGCGGAGCGGGCCGGCGGAGGGAGCGTCGAAGCGGGCGTTGTTCAGGCAGAGCTGACGCAGGGGCGTCACTATGCGGCTCACTTGCCCGCCGCCCGACAGGCCTGGCTGCGGGCGTGCGCCGCGGAGCGCACGGCAGGCCGTCAGGTCGCCCTGCTGGGCGCAGGCCACCTGGCGATCATGTTCGTCAACCTGCTGGACCTCCGCGGCGTGATCGATTTCGTGATCGATGACGATCCCGCCAAGTGCGGATCGTACCTGCCCGGCTCGCATCTGCCGGTCTGTCCGTCGGAGGCCTTGTACGCGCGACCGGTCGGGCTGTGCCTGATGTCCGTGGCTCCCGAAAGCGAACGCCGGGTGCGGGAGCGTCACCGGCGGTTTCTGGAATCCGGCGGCCGGCTGGTTTCGATTTTTCCGGGCAGCGATATTGGCTTGCCGTGACCCTCGCGGCGAGCTGGGCAACAACGCAAGGAGCACGCCGATGGCGAATGTTGATTTTGTGACCCGCCTGCACAAGGCGACGGCTCGCGACTACTTGGGCCGCGTGAACTCCCACGACAAGGCGTCGTGTGCGGAGCTCGCCTTGCGATGGGACCGGGACTACTGGGACGGCGAGCGTCATTTGGGTTACGGCGGGTACCGGTACGACGGCCGCTGGCGGCCGGTGGCGGAGGCCATGGTCCGCCACTATCAATTGGCGGAGGACGCCCGAATCCTGGACGTCGGCTGCGGGAAGGGGTTCCTGCTGTACGAATTCACCCAGGTGCTGCCGCGGGCGACCGTGGCGGGAATCGACATCTCGCGGTATGCCTTGGAGCACGCCAAAGAAGAAATCCGTCCGCACCTGGTGCTGGGCACGGCAGCGCAGCTCCCTTGGGAGGACCAGGCGTTTGACCTGGTGTTCTCCATCAATGCGTTGCACAACCTGTTCAATTACGAACTCTGGTCGGCGCTCCGGGAGATCGAGCGCGTCGGCCGGCAGGCCAAGCACATCACCGTCGAATCGTATCGCAACGAACGCGAAAAAGTGAACCTGTTGTACTGGCAGCTGACCTGCCGCGCGTTCCTTTCGACGCGCGAATGGGAGTGGCTGTTCGAGCACGCGGGCTACACGGGAGATTGGGGCTACATTTTCTTTGAATGAAGCGCGGCGGGCGGCGCAGCAGGTGGACTATGGCGCAGTGGCAGGAGGTCGGTCCGGATGTGTTTTACACGACCCGTTGGCCGGTGGCGGTGTCGGACGAGGAACTGCGGTGGCTGGAGGACAAGGCCCGCGTCAGTTCCCGCGGCCGCGCCCGCTTATGCGCCCATCCGGACCCTGAGGCCTGGCTGCACGAAATGGTAATTTGCCTGGCCCGCACGTCGTACGTCCGGCCGCACCGGCATCAACGGCCCGAATCGGCCCACATCATCCGGGGCGCCGGCGATCTCGTGCTGTTCGACGAGCAAGGCGGCGTCCGCAAGGTGCTGCCGTTGAGCGACTGCGGCGGCGGCAAGGCGTTCTTCGTGCGGCTCGCAGAGCCCGTCTACCACACGTACGTCCTGAAGACGGATTTCCTGACCTTTCACGAAACGACGCTCGGGCCGCTCGACCGGGCGCTGACCGAGTTCGCGCCCTGGGCCCCCGCGGACGCTCCGTCCGCGGCCGCGTTCATGGAACGGCTGCGTGCGGATCTGGCGGCGGCGAATCGCGCGTGACGATCTCGATCTGGGGAAAGCAGGTGATGAAGCGGCCCCCGGCGTCGAGATACCGGCGATGATTCTGGATGATCGACCGCGAATGCACCCAGGCCAGGATGAACGCATCATCCGGCCGCTGCTCGTACAAGGCCGCGGTGGGGAGCACCGGAATGTGAAAGCCTGGACTGTACAAGCCTTGTTTGTCGGGACTGTCATCCACGATAAAGCGGAGCCTGTTGCCCAAGCCGAAGTGATAGATCAGCAGGGTGCCGCCGCGGGCAGCGCCGAAGCCGGCCAGCACGCGGCCTTCGTCTTGCAGGCGCCGCAGCAGCGAGGAGACGTCCGACCTCACGGCTTCGATCCGTCCCGAAAAGGCCTTCAGCGTGGCCGGATCGTGCATGGCGCGACGATCCTCCAGGGCTTTGAGTTCCGCCACGGCCGGAGTGCTTTTCCGCGGGCCGCCCACTCGCTGCGCGGTGCCGATCAGCGAGCCTCCCTGGATCGTCACCCGCTGGACGTCGATCAACTCCATCCCGTGACGGCGCAGGAACGCGTCCAGCGGCGTGACCGAGTGATAGCACAAATGCTCGTGAAAAATCGTCCCCAGCAGCAGGTGGTCGATGACGTCCAGCAGGTACGAGACCTCGAACACGAAGACTCCCTCGTCGGCCAGCAGCGTCTGCACGGCGTCGGCCATTTCCGCCATCTCATCCGTGTGCGCAAACACGTTGTTGGCGGCGACGATCTGTGCGCGGCCGCGTTCCCGTGCAAGGCGTTCCGCCAGCGCCCCGTCGAAGAATTCCGCCAGCGTTTCGATCCCCGCCTCGTTGGCCGCCCGGGCGACGTTCTGCGCCGGATCGATCCCCAACACGCGCAGTCCCCGCTCCTGGAAGAACCGCAAGAAGCAGCCGTCATTGCTGCCGATGTCCACGACCAGCGAACCGGCGGCCGGCACCGTTTTCTGGAGAACGCTTTCGGCATACTGCTGGAAGTGCCGCACCAGGCCGCCGGATCGTCCGCTGAAGTAGCTGTACTGGCCGAACAACAGGCGGGGATCCACCACGTCCAGCAATTGAACGTGGCCGCAGGCGCGGCATTGATACAGGTCCAGAGGAAAACACGGCTGGATCTCCGCCAGTTGCTCCCGCGGCACATAGGCGTCGGCCAACGGCGTCGGCGTCATCGGCACGACCAACTCCAACTGCCCAGAATCACAAAGACGGCACGTCGTGCGATGGCGGGGATAGGTGGACATGGCGTAGAGGACTCCTTGATTGTGACTTCCACGTTCAGCAACTGCGGGCGAAACACGGCTTTCGCCCTCCTGTCGCCCGGTCCGCGGCGGGAACAGGCCCCCGTCACCGCTGCCGTCCGACCGGCGTTCAGCGGGACGCCAGCGGGGGCCTTTGCTCCCAGGCCGAACTCCGCGCACGCCGGGGCAGATCGGCGGGAGTAAGCGCATCCAGCCGAGCAACTTCCCGGCGGTCCAAAGTCAACGTTGCGGCCGCCAGGCAGTCCAGCAGATGGTCCAGTCGGCGCGCTCCGGGAATCGGCAGAATACACGGCGACTTGGCCAACTGCCAGGCGATCAGTAACCGCTGCGGGCTGACCTCCCGCTCGGCGGCCAGCTTGGCGACGGCGGGGATTTCGTCCAACCGATGCGCCAGTCCAAGTCCGCCCAGCGGTCGCCACGGCAGGAACACCAGGGCGTGTTCCTCACAGTACGCCAGGATGCCGTCCTGTTCCGCTTCCCGGTGCCAAAGATTGTACTGGTTCTGGACCGAAACGATATCCACCACGTCCCGTGCTTGCCGGATCTGGTCGAGGGAGTAATTGCCGACACCGACAAAACGCACGAGCCCCTCGTCCACCGCGCGTCGCACGGGCTGCAGCATCGCCCGGATGGCATACCGCGGATCCGGCCAATGATGCTGCCATAAGGGAATCGGGACCTTGCCGCCCAAGGCCTCGTAACTTTCGCAGATCGCCCGATACAACCGTTCCGGCGCGCCGTCGATTTGCCATTCCCCCGCGGCGCTCCGTACCGTGCCGCCCTTGGTGGCCACCCACACCTGCGCCGGCGGCTGCTCGGCGACGGCTTTGGCGACCAGCCGCTCGTTGTGGTGCAACTCGCCAGGCCCCAGGCCGTACGTGTCCGCCGTGTCGAAAAAGCGGACGCCTTCCTGAAGCAGACGCCGGAGGATCTGCAGCGACTGGGCTTCCGGCGGCCGCCCCGCCAGCGACAACGCCATGACGCCGCACCCTACCACGCTCACGTCGCTGCCGGTTTTCCCGAAAGGCCGGGTACGCATGTTTCGCCGCCAAGCTTGGCCCCACACTCAGGCTTCATTGTCCGTCGCGCGGAGTATAGTCGCGGCCTGAAGGTCCGGCAAGGCGGCTCGCGGACGGTGGGGAAGCCAGCGCGGCGGCCAACACCTCGGCCAGCAAGCGATGCCCGTTGGCGTTCCAGTGGTCGTCGGTTTCGAAGTACAGCGATTGGCCTTGCGCCGCCGCTTGGCGAAACGTCTCGATCGGGTCCACACAAGGAATCCCAAAGCGCACGGCAAAGCCGGCCAGCCAGTCGTTGACCGTGCGCGTGCGGAGCATCTGGTCGTCCACTTCGCAGCCCAATTGGCGCAGGAACTCCAGCGACTGCGGCGCGACGGCCTGCGCCGACGGGACGGCGAGTATCAAAAGTTCGGCGCGCGCCGCAGCGGCTGCGGCACGGCACTCCAACAGCACGGCCTCGCACAGTTGCCATTCCTGTTCCATGGCGCGCCGTGTCGGCTCGCGGACTACCAGCGCGTCCGCCGGCCCGCTGGGGTGCACAATGGCCGAGTGAACCAGCCACGGATTGACTTGCCAGTTCAAGCCTCGCTCGATCCAGCCGTCCCGTTGCAGGCGGGCGTACTGCTGCCGGGAACGCTGCGGATCGGGGGCCTGGCCAAGATCGTGCCGGACCTGCTGCGGATCCAAAGGATTCGGCTCGCCGAAGAGAGGCCCGCGAAGGCCTTCGCCCTGCCGTCCGGAGGAGCCGGCCAGACGGCGGTAGGCGCCGGCGTACAACAGGCTGGCCACAAAGGACTGGGACAGCCAACGCTCCGCAGCCGGCGTCGCGGCCGCTGCCAGGTGTTCGTCCAACGCTCGGCGAAAGTCGGCCTCGCTGCGCAGCCTGGCGGGCGGAACAATCGGGCAATCGTTTCCCACCAGAAAGGCAACGACGATCAGACGCGGTTGGAATTGGAGCGCGTATCGGCGGACATAACGCAGATAGTCTCGGGGACAGGCGCCGGGCCGGCCCATGTTGATCACCCGGACGCGCTCCAACCCGTATCGCTCCCGAAGCAGGATCTCCGTCTGGCGGGCATAGGTTGCCTCGTCAAGCACCCCCCAGCCAAAGGTCATCGAGTCGCCCACGACGACAACCCGGCTCTCGGCCCCCGGCGCCAGCGGCACGGTCTCGGACTCCCGGAGGCCCTGACGGTTCGTGACGACCCGCACATCGAAGTCCTGCGTGTGAAAACGCACGTTCAACCCCGGCGGATTCAGATCCCACCAGGCGAACTGATGGATTCCCGACGCCCGGCCCGCAATCTCGATCCCGACCAGCGACACCAGCAACGAAATCGAAAACAGGCATCCCTTTTTCAGCAGATCGCGCTGCTCACGCTCCGGGCGTTCGGACAGCACCAGCGCCAATTCCCACGCCAGCACCATGCCGGCCGCAGCCAGCAGACTTGCCAGGATCGTCGGCGACAAGGGCGTGGCCAGCCGGGCCAGGTACACGACGGGAATCAGCCAGATGATCGGTGCGGCCGCCAGGGCCGCCAGTCGCCCCAGTCGCGAACTGCGGACCCTGTGCAAGGCCCGCTCCAGCACGTCCGCCGAGCCGGATCGCCGGAAACAAGCCCATCCTACGCCGCAGGTCGCCAAGGCCAAGCCCAGGCTGGCGGCCACCAGAACCGCAAAGCTGCGCAGCGACCACCGTCCCAGGATTTCCGCTTGATGGCTCCTTCGGGCAAGCAGCATGAACCAGGGCACCCAAGCGAACAGGTAGCCGCTCAGCACCAACCACTTCAATCGCAGCCAGGGATATCCCACCGCCTGAGCGCCCTCCTACGGGATGCTTGTTGCCTTGTTGTCTGCGGCAGATTATGCCATATTCGCAGCGTTGTTGCCACTTGTGCTGGATACCGTCATGAAGCCGCTCACGCTCTCGGTGGTGATGCCCAACTACAATCACGCCCGCTACCTGGCGGACGCGATCGAGGGCATCGCCACGCAGTCTCGGCCGCCCGACGAGTTTTTGATCCTGGACGACGGTTCCACGGACAACAGCCTGGAGATCATCGAGCCGTACCTGAAGCAATACCCGTTTTTGCGGCTGATTCGGCACGAGCGGAATCGCGGCGTGATTGCGGCCAACGAGCGGCTGTTTGCCGAGGCGCGGGGCGATCTGCTGTTTGCCGCCGCAGCCGACGACGTCCGCTTGCCTGGCTTCTTCGCGCGGGCCGTGCAGATGGCCGAACAGTTTCCGCAGGCGGGCCTGGTGTTCGGCGCGGTGGGGATCATCGACGAGGCGGGACGGCCGCTGGGACGGATTGACGTGCGCCGCTGGCAGGAGCCGTTGTACGCCGATCCGCAACGGTTCCTGCGGGAGTACCTGATGGTCGAACTGCCGGCCCATTCTCCCTGTAGCGGCACGATGTACCGTCGCGCGGTCTTGCTGGAGGCCGGCGGCTATCGGGCCGATCTGGGCTCGTGGTCGGACACGTTTGCGTTCCGGGCGATCGGTTTGAAGTACGGAGTCTGCTACCTGGCCGAAGAAGTGGCCCGGTTCCGGAAACTGATTGGCAGTTTCAGCCAGCAGGCGGTGGCACAACCCCGCCGCCTGCTCGATATCATCGCCCGCGCCGAGTGCCGGATGCGATCCGCCGAGTTCCGCGAACGGTTTCCGGAAGAGTACGTGCGGCGCTGGCGGCGGGCCTGCCGCTGGCAGGTTCTCTGGGATTACGCGCTGGGGTCTGAGTCGGGAGCCCGCCCGCGGCCGTCGTTTTGGGCCCGCAATCTGCGCCGCCTGCCGCGGGCTTGCCATGCGTTGTTGCTGCTGTTGGGCTACCGCGGCCAGACTCAAGGCTGCGAATCCCAGGCGGCGGATTGCCGAACCACCAATCCTGCCAGGAAGATCTGCCCGTGACCGAACCAGCCGCGCGCGGCCCCTTGCGCCGTTTCGTCAATCGCCTGGAGGTCGACCAGGCCGTCTTTTACGCGCTGTGCCTGCGGGGTTGGCAATTCCTGGCCGGACCGGTCAGCGTCGTGTTGATCGGCCTGTTTTTTACTCCCGAAACGCAGGGATTTTACTATACCTTCGCCAGCCTGATGGCGCTGCAGACTTTCTTTGAACTCGGCTTTTCGATCGTCGTGATCAACGTCAGCAGCCACGAGTGGCTGCACTTGCGATTGGACGAGCGCGGGCGGATCGCCGGCGATGCGGATGCCCTGTCCAGGTTGGCGAGCCTGGTCCGGTTGCTGTTCCGCTGGTACGGGGCCGCGGCGCTGCTGTTTCTCGTCCTGGTGGGCGTCGGCGGCAACCTCTTCCTGGCGCGTCAGGCCGATACGGGCGTCACTTGGCGCGGGGCGTGGGTGTGGCTGGTCGTAATCCAATCCGGCTTGCTCTGGTCGCTGCCCTTCACCGTGCTGCTGGAAGGCTGCGGCCAGATGGCGATCGTGAACCGCTATCGGCTGTACGGCGCCATGACGGCCAACGTGGCGGTCTGGACGAGCATCCTGCTGGGCGGCGGATTGTGGGCCGCGGTGGCTGCGGCAGCGGGACGCTGGGTGTGGGACCTGATCCTGCTGGCGGTCCGGTATCGCGGTTTTTTCAAGTCGTTGCGGCAGGCATCCACGCGCTCGGAACTGTCCTGGAAAACCGATCTCTGGCCGATGCAGTGGCGTTTGGCGGTCGGCGGCGTGCTGAGCTACTTTGCGTTCTCGTTGTTCACTCCCGTGATGTTCGACTATCACGGTCCCGCGGTCGCCGGCCAGATGGGCATGACGTGGCAGTTGGTGACCGTCATTCAGGCCGTGGCCCTGGCCTGGGTGCAGGCCCGCACGCCGCTGTTTGGACGGCTGATCGCCAAACAAGACTACCGGGAACTGGACCGCGTCTTTTTCCGGCTCACCTGGATTTCGCTGTCCGTGGCCGCCGCCGGCGCGGCGGCCTTGGGGCTGCTTGTCTGGGGGCTGTACGAGTGCGATTTCGGGCTGGCCCACCGGCTGCTGGAACCGTTGCCCACTGCGTTGTTCTTGCTGGCCATCGTCTGCTACCACGTTCCCAACTGCCAGGCCTTCTATCTCCGCGCCCACAAGCGGGAACCGCTGTTTTTGCTGGGAGTCGTGGCGAGCCTGTTGATCGGAGCCGGCGTCTGGTGGTTTGGCAGCCGTCACGGGCCGACGGGCGCGGCTTGGGCTTACCTGATCATCGTGGCGTGCGTGGTCACCCCTTGGCAAACCCTGATCTGGTGGCAGTGCCAGAGGGGCCACGAACTCGTCCGGGACGAGAACTCCGCGAGCGACGCCAACGGCACCAGCCCGCCGGCTCCGTTGTCGGCGCGACCAGGGACCGGCACCGAAGGGTGATGGCAAAAGGCCAGGCTTGCCGAGCCCCCCGGCGAGGTCGCGAGGAAGGATTACGGCGGGACATCCGGCGCGTCGAAAGTTCCGCGAGCTTGCCGAGCCAGGCACCTTTCTCAACCGGCTGCTAGAGTTGTGTCAGAATGCGGTTCGCCTGGTCGTATTGTTCGTGGGATCCGATGTCGAACCACTGGCCCTCACCGCGCCGAATCAGGTGTCCGTACACCGGCGTCTGCCGGTGCAGCCAAGCCACGAATTGGCCCGTCTTGTCGGGCGAATGCCCCTCGGCCAGATAGCGGTCCACCAAGGCCCGCACCTCGGCCCGGTAGGCATAGATGCCGATGGACACTACGGTCGTGTCCGGATTCGGGGGCTTTTCACGAAATCCGACGACGCGACCGGTCGGGTCGCATTGGGGCACGCCCAGCTTGGCGGCTTCGGCCGGCGAGCCCACATCGTACAGGACGATCGTATTTCCCCGGCCGCGAAACGTTTGCAACACGCCGTCCAGGGCGAAGGTGAACACGTTGTCGCCGTTGATGACCAAAAAGTCCTCCTGAATGTCGCCCTCCTCCAAACCAAACCGTAAATCGCCCACCGAGCCCAGCCGGGTCTCGTTCGAGGTTGTGCCGTCGTCAAGGATCTGCAGTTGCACGGGAAACGTGGAGCCGTCCGCCCAATTGCGGAAGTCATCCGCAAACACATGATTGCTCACCAGCACCCCGCGGCCGATCCCGACCGCCGCCAACTGCTGGACGACATAATCCAACACCGGCCGCCCGGCAACCGTCAGCAGGTGCTTGGCAACGGTGAGCGTCAACGGCTGCAGTCGCGTCGCAAAGCCGGCACACAAGATCACACAGCGCATGGTTCACACTCCCTCGATTCGGCGTGCCTGTCTTCTGCTGCGGCCGGGGTCCAGCCATGGCCTGCATCGATCGCACGCACGGCCCATCTTAGCAAACTCACCGGCGGCGGGGCTTTTTTGGGGAATGTCACCTGACAAATCGGCAGAAAATCGGCTAAACAGGATTCTGCGAAAAGTCGCCTTGTTCTCTTGTCGCAGTCCGGAGATTCGCAGTGACCCGTACCGGTCGCCAGACGAGGCGGGCGGGCTTTGCTCAACTGATCGTCAAGCCAAGGAGAGTGTCGATGTCCGAACCCCTGCAAGAACATCCGCATCGCCGCTGGAATGCCTTGACGGGCGATTGGATTCTGGTTTCGCCGCACCGTACGCAGCGGCCGTGGCAGGGGCGGCGGGAGGGGGACCCGGTGGACGCGCGGCCGGAGTTCGATCCCCAGTGCTATCTGTGTCCGGGCAATTCCCGCGCGGGCGGCGTGCCGAATCCGAACTATACCGGGACGTTCGTGTTCACCAATGATTTCCCGGCGTTGCTGCCGGAAACGGCGCAGCGGGACGCGGATCCCAGCCCGTTGTTCCGAGGCCAGGCGGTGCGGGGGACTTGTCGCGTGATCTGCTTCAGTCCGCGCCACGACTTGACCCTGCCCCGGATGGCCGTGGACGACATCCGGGCGGTGATCGACGTGTGGGCGGAGCAGATCCGAGAGCTGGGGGCCAGTTACCGCTGGGTCCAGGTGTTCGAGAACAAGGGCGACGTGATGGGCTGCTCGAATCCCCATCCCCACGGGCAAATCTGGGCCAGCGACTGCCTGCCCAACGAACCGGCCAAAGAAGAACGGCAGCAGGCCGCGTACTGGGAGCAGTTTCAGACCCCGTTGCTGGCCGACTACTTGCAGCAGGAACTCCAGCGTCAGGAGCGCATCGTGCTGGCGGACGAGCACTGGGTCGTGCTGGTCCCGTACTGGGCCACGTGGCCGTTCGAGACGATGCTGTTGCCGCGGCGGCACGTGTTGCGACTGCCGGAGTTGACACACGCGGAGCGCCGCAATTTGGCGCAGGTCTTGAAACGGTTCCTGACCAGGTACGACAACGTCTTCGAGACGTCATTTCCGTACTCGATGGGCTGGCACGGCGCGCCGAACGACGAGGGCCGGTATCCGCACTGGCAACTGCATGCCCATTTCTATCCGCCCCTGCTCCGCTCGGCCACCGTCAAGAAGTTCATGGTGGGCTACGAGATGTTGGGCGAAGCCCAGCGCGACCTGACGCCGGAACAAGCGGCCGCGCGCCTGCGGGAAGTGTCGGAACTCCATCACCTGGAGACCTGACGCAACGTGCAACGAACTGGGGTCAGGCTTACAGAATTCAGTTTTGGCCGAGAGTCACGCCAGCGACATGGAACGACCTGGCTCGGCCAAAACTGAATTCTGTAAGCCTGACCCCAAAATGCGACGGCCGACGACGGGGTCTTACACCTGCGCCGGCACCACGAACGGTTCGCGGTACTCGCGGGTCAGGAGCTTGTCGGCGTCGGGCGCGTCGATGAACTTCTCCTTTTGCGGATCGAACTTCAGCGGCCGGCCCAGGCGGTACGTGGCGCTGTCCAACTTGACACCGATGCCCACGAGCATCTCCTTGAACCAGGCGAACGTCTTGTGGACTTCCTCGTTGTCGCCCAGTTCGGCGGGCGTCTTGGCGAACGACACGTCCTGGCCCAAGCGGTAGGAGATGTTCGCCAGGTGGCACAGGGCGCTGGAGTAGTGGCCTTCCAGGATATGCGCGTCGAGGTCTTGGGGGCGGCGCGAGCGGACGCAGGCGATGAAGTTGCCGAAGATGCCCTCGCCGGGGCCGCGGGGCGAGGTGGGATCTTTGACGTCCGGCGGGGTCTGGATGCGGATCGGGGCGGACGGGCTCTGGCCGTCGAACACGCGGTCCTGCCGGCCGCCGGCCGTTTTGAACTCGGTCACCTCAAAGATCATCTTCGTCGGACCAAAATCGAACACGGCGAACTGCAGGTTGGGCGTCTGCGCCTGGTCGTTCCACAGGAACCGGCCGCCGAGGCTGAAGACAGCTTGAGGCAACGTCGCGTTGGGGATCAGCCAGCGCGTGGCGTCCATGGCGTGGACGCCGTTGTTCCCGATGTCGCCGTTGCCGGTGTCCCAGAACCAGTGCCAGTTGTAGTGCACCAGGTTTTCGTGATAGGGTTGCTGCGGGGCGGGGCCGAGCCAGACGTTGAAGTCCAGTTCCGGCGGCGGCGTCTTGGGTTCCTTGTGTCCGATGCTGTTGCGGACCCGGTAGCTGCGGCCGCGGGCCGCCAGCAGACGTCCAAACTTGCCGGCCGCGATGTCGCGGGCGGTTTGCCACGCTTCCCCGCTGCGCCGCTGGGTGCCGTGCTGGACAATCCGCTGGTACTTCCGCGCCGCTTCCACGCATTGCCGGCCTTCGAACACGTTGTGGCTGCAGGGCTTCTCCACGTACACGTCCTTGCCCGCCTGGCAGGCCCAGATCGTGATCAGCGAATGCCAGTGATTGCAGGTCGCCACGGAGACAGCGTCCAGGTTCTTATCCTCCAGCGCTGCGCGGATGTCCTGGAAACACCGGGGCGTGTTGCCGCCCAGTTTCTGGACCTGGGCGATGCGGCGAGCGAACACGCGGGTGTCCGGATCGATCAGATGCGTGACCTGGACGTTGGGGATCTTCAGGAATTCGTTGATGTGATCGCCGCCGCGGCCGCGGACGCCGGCCACGCCGACGCGCACCGTGTCGTTGGCGCCCAGCACCTTGCCGGAGGATTTGGTGCCCGAGATGGTGAACGAGGCGGCGATGCCGGCCGCCGCCGCTTGACGAAGGAACGCGCGTCGCGATGGGCGTGTCATGACTTGGTCTCCTTGGTTTGACAGAAGTCGCTCGAGGCGAGCGCGATAACGCTCACCGATTCCGCGCTGGCGACGGAAGCCGTGTCTGCTGGCGCATCGCGCAGGCTTCGGTAGGTTACCACGCCGCTGGGACAAGGAAAACTCGTCTGCCGACACGTCTCCCGGAATCCGGCTGCGAGAAAACGGAACGCTCCCGTTCACGGGGTGACACGAGGTCGAGAAATGCTACGATAGGGAACGTGATCTTGCGCTGGGAGCAGCGCGGGGAGGAGGAATCATGGAAAGCCCTAGCCAAGCCAGGAATCCGGACGGTCTCAGCCGCGATCATCTGCCCGCCGAGCAGCTGGCCGCGTTGCAGGTCCAGCGTTTGCGGCAGACCGTGCAATGGGCCTGCGACCGCGTGCCCCTGTACCGCCAGCGGTTGGCCGCCGCGGGAGTCGCGCCCGACGAGATCCGCAGCTTGGACGACCTCGCGCGCCTGCCGTTCGTCACCAAGGAGGATTTGCGCGGCGCCTATCCCTTCGGGCTGTTCGCGGTTCCGTTGGATCAGGTCGCGAGGCTGCACGCATCCAGCGGTACGACCGGCAAGCAGGTGCTGGTGCCGTATACGAGGGCCGATCTGGACGTCTGGACCGAGGCCATGTTCCGCGTGCTGACCTGGTTCGGCATTCGGCCCGGCGACGTGATCCACAATGCCTACGGTTACGGGCTGTTCACGGGCGGCCTGGGGTTTCACTATGGGGTCGAAGCGTTGGGGGCGACGGTCATTCCGGCTTCGGGCGGGAACACCGACCGGCAGATCACCGTGCTGCAGGATTTCGGCGCGACCGTCGTTTGCTGTACGCCCAGTTTTTTCCTGCACATGGCCGATCGGGCTCAGCAGATGGGCGTCGATCTGCGCGCCCTGCGGCTGCGCGCCGGGGTGTTCGGCGCGGAGCCGTGGTCGGAGGAGATGCGGGACCGAATCCAGCAGGCGGCGGGCATCGAGGCCTTCGATATCTACGGGCTGGCGGAGATCGTCGGGCCGGGAGTGGCTGCCGAGTGCGCTGCGCATCAAGGCCTGCACGTCCTGGAGGATCACTTCTACCCGGAGGTGGTCGATCCGGCTTCCGGCCGGAGCGTGCCGGACGGCCAGCCGGGCGAGTTGGTCCTGACGACGCTGTCCAAGCAGGCCCTGCCGATGCTCCGTTACCGGACCGGCGACATGACGGCGTTTTGTCCGGGCGTTTGCCCGTGCGGGCGCACCTTGCGGCGGATCCGCCGCATCTCGCACCGCAGCGACGATCTGTTCATCGTGCATGGCGTGAACGTGTTCCCCGCGCAGATCGAGGCCGCGTTGCTGGCCGTCAAAGGCACGCTGCCGCACTACCAGATTGTGCTCAGCCACGAGCGCGACCAGGATCAGGCCGAGGTGCAAGTCGAAATCACGCCGGAGATGTTCAGCGATCGGATCGGCGTCCTGGAGGAATTGCAGGGCCGGCTGACGCGGGCGATCCGGCAGGCGGTCGGGGTTCAACTCGGCGTGCGGCTGGTCGAACCCAGGACGTTGGCCCGCAGCGAAGGCAAGGCGCGGCGCGTGATCGACCAAAGATGAGCGGAAGGCGAGAGGCGGTATGAAGATTCACCAGCTGTCGGTATTTGTCGAGAATCGGCCCGGACACTTGGTCGCCCCCTGCCGTTTGTTGGCCCAGGCGGGCATCAATATCGTGACCCTGGCGCTGGCCGAAACCCAGCAATACGGCATCCTGCGGTTGATCGTTCGCGATTGGCAGAAGGCAAAGGACGTGCTGCAGGCAAGCGGCTTTCGAGTCACGATCACCGAGGTCTTGGCGGTTCAAGTGGACGACCGGCCAGGCGGCTTGGCCGAGGTCCTCGAGCCGATTTCGGCGGCCGAGCTGAATGTCGAGTACATGTACGCCTTTTCGATGAAAGCCAACGAGCAAGCCGTGCTCGTGTTCCGCTTCGAGGACCCCGATCTGGCCTTGCGGACGCTGCAGGGTTCCGCGGTCAATTTCATCGACACGGTGGAACTGTTCGGACGGCTGGGTCCGGTGTGAGCGCGGGGTCTGAAGAACGGGCGGGAGGCCGGAACAGGTCCGCGCCGCTCCGGCACGGACGCTGCGCGCGGGCAGGACAGTAAGTCACTGGAAAGGCAACGGGAAAGCACGCAACGGAGGACGATCATGGCGATTGAACTGACTTGGCTGGGGCACGGCAGTTGGCTGATCGAGACAGCCGGCAGCCGGATTGTGTTGGACCCGTTCCTGGACGAAAACCCGCTGTCGCCGCACAAGGCGGCCGACGTGCAAGCCGACTTTATCCTCGTGTCCCACGGCCATTCCGATCACGTCGGCGACGCGGCGCCGATCGCCCATCGCACCGGCGCGCTGGTCGTGACCAATTACGAGATCAGCGAATGGTTGCGGGCCACGCACGGGGTGCAAAACGTCCTGGGCATGAATCTGGGAGGCGGAGTCAAAATGCCGTTTGGCCACGTCAAGCTGACGTTGGCCTTTCACAGTTCGACGCTGCCGGACGGCTCCTGCGGCGGTTCCCCCGCCGGATTCCTGTTGACGCTGGAGGGCGGCAAGAAGATCTACTTTGCGTGCGACACCGCCCTGTTCGACGACATGCGGCGGATCGGGGCGGCCGGCATCGAACTGGCCGTTCTGCCCATCGGCGACCTGTTCACGATGGGGCCGGCGGATGCCTGCGAGGCGGTGCGGCTGATTCAACCCCGCCGTGTCGTGCCGGACCATTACAACACCTGGCCGCCCATCGCCCAGGACCCGCAGGCCTGGGCGGCCGCCGTCCGGGAATCGACCGCCGCGCAACCGCTGGTGATCGAACCGGGCGGGAAGATTGTGGTCTGAGGCGTGGCCGATGCGCCCCGAATTTTCTGAGACGGAAAGTGCCGAGTTTTGTGAGATGGTCGCGGGCTGAGTGGGGCCGAGTGGTCGGAGGCTTCGGGTAGAGAGGGGGCGAGGAGAGGAAGAGAGGGACGTCCGTGTCCTGGTGGGGAGTTTCAGTCCGTGGCGGCGGCGGGTAGACGGGATTCGAGGAAGTGGACGGCGGCGACGAAGTCCCAGCGTTGGATGGCCATCACCAGGTCGATGGTGTTGAAGTTGGTCTCGCAGTGGAAGCAACGGGCGAGATTGGTCTTTGGGTTGACCGCGGTGAGGAACTCGCCGCAGTGCGGACAGAGGAAGCAGAATCGTCCCTCGCGGTGCTTGTTCGGCCAGTCGAGTTGGGGCACCAGCTTGGCGACGGGGATTTCGTTGCGGAGACGGTACAGCAGTTGCCGGGGGAAGAACTTGGTCATGCGTAACTCCTGGCGACGAGGCCGGGGCCTCAGGGTAAAGTGAATTCGTTGAGGGTCTGCCGAACTACGGCTTCGTTGACGCGCGAGGTGTTGTCGGCCAGGGCTTGGACCAGGCAGGCGATGGCCAGGCTAACGATCTGGCGGGGGACGCCTCCGCTGAAGTCGTGGATCAGTTCTTTGGCGGCCGCCTCGACTACCGGGACGCGCTGGCCCTCGTCCCCGCCACGACCGGCCCACCCGCCACGGCCACGACCGACAACCTCGCGACGGTTCCTTAATCGCCTCCGCAGAGGCCGAAGCGGACGCAACTCCTGCCAGAGACCCCGAGCGTCAAGGGATCGCCGCCGCCTCCTTATCCGTGTCGTTCGGCCCCGGCAGACATGCATGCCGCAGGGGACCTTGACGTCTTCCGTGGTATCACATATGATACTACATCATGAGACGCGAAATCGTGATTGATACGAGCGTCGTGACATCCTCGCTGCGTTCACGACGAGGAGCATCATATCGCCTGCTCATGCTGGCGGGATCGGCGGAATTCGGCATCCACCTTTCTGTGCCCTTGTTGCTCGAGTACGAACAGGTTGCCAAACGACTCGTAGGACAGATTCCACTCACCGTGGCGGACATCGACGACATTCTCGACTATCTCTGTCAAACGGCGGCACACCATCGGGTCTTCTACCTTTGGCGGCCGTTCCTGAAAGATCCGGAGGACGACATGGTACTGGAACTGGCCGTGGCGGCAAACTGCGGCTACATCGTCACCTTCAACACGCGGGACTTTGCGGGTTCGGAGCAGTTCGGTATCCACGTCGCGACGCCGCGGGAGTTTCTTCAACGTATCGGTGAACTGCCATGAGTACCATCAGCCTACGCTTGCCTGACTCCCTGCATCAGACGCTGCGGGAACTCGCGGCCAAGGAGCAGGTGTCCATCAATCAGCTAATTGCCTTGGCCGTGGCGGAAAAGGTCTCCGCGCTGGCCACCGAGGACTACCTGGGTGTTCGAGCAAAACGGGCCAGCCGAAAGAAGTTCTTGCGGGCGATGGCGAAGGTTCCAGATACGGAACCGCACGAACGGGACCGCTTGTAACAGTCGGTCTGGCCGAACCATTCGTTGGACCGGAGTGGCCGATCCGGTCGGATTTGAGTGGAAGGCTGATTGGCGGCCACCCGGTCAGCTTAGTCGGCGAGGCGGGGCTACCGATGAACGATGGCCTCCGTGATTTCAGTCGAAGATCAGCCGCACTGCTTCCCAAGCCGATATGCCCTGAAAGCGCCAGGAATCCGGCGCATGAGCGGGAGTCCAAGGGAGAATGGGGACAGTCTCGGCGGTGGCAGGAAGATCGGCCCACACGTCGGCGAGCATTTCTTGCCAGGACCAGAGCGCACCGCTGTTGAGCGTGTCGGCGAGCCAGTGGCGGCTGTTGACCACTGTGCCGTAGTCGTCCGGGGTCGAAAGCCCTGCCCCAGAAGTCGGCGGGGAACCCTTGCTCGGCGGCGGCGGCAAGCTCAGCAGGACTTAGTACTGCGTGGCCGTCGATCTGGATGTAGTGGTAGTCCATCAGAGCGCCCCCACAGTTCGGCGGCCCCGGGTGCCGAAGCCAGGCGGCGGGCGGAAGTCGATGGCCGATAGCCGATGTTCCGGAGCGGCCGGCGGGATCTCGCGGTCCTGGAGCGATTCGACGGCCTTGTCCAGCTTCGGGAACCGCAGCTCCGGTTCTCCGCCGCCCAACAGGCCCGGCAGGACGATCGTCGGCGGCCTGCCCGGCGGGCGGCCTGGGCGGAGGAACAGGTCCTGCAGCCAGTCGGGGAGCCGTTCCGCGGTGTAGTTGTAGCCGGCCACCCAGCCGTACAGCTCGCTGTCTGCAATCAGGTCCGCAAGGATCGGCTCGTATTCCCGGAGGATGTCGCGTGCCAGGTCCAAGACGCCCTGGACGCCCAGCCGGCTGGCCATCGAGGAGATTCGGGGTTGCTCGCCGAGATGCTCCAGGACAGGCCGGACTCGTAGGCCCATCGTCTGAACAAAAGGGCTGGGGGATGGGCGCGTTCGGGCATTTCCGCCGCTCGGCGACGATCGGGCGCGGGCGCGCGAGGGGGGCTGACGGGTTTGTCGGCCACTCCCTCGCATGCGCCCGCCGTCGTGGGTATGATGATCGTTGCCGGGTGCTCGCCGAGGCCGCTCCTCGGCGGGCTGAAATCGGGCTGGGAGCGGTCGGCGTTCGAGCGGGCGGGCGACGGGAGGAACTGATTGAGCGGATTCTGACGGGCAACGGCCAGTCGCAAGAGGCCACGGGGAAGAAACAGGAACGGTCGGTGAGTGAGGAAACAGCGAAGCCGGAAACGTCCGCTCGTTTAACCGCGCCCCAACGGGAAGCGAGGGGCATGGCCAACGCCAATGGCGGAACGCTGGACGTTCCGCGACTGGAGAACTGGCTGTGGGAAGCGGCTTGCGTGATCCGCGGGCCGGTGGATGCGCCGAAGTTCAAGGACTACATCCTGCCGCTGGTGTTTTTGAAGCGGCTGTCGGACGTGTTCGAGGACGAGGTTCGCCATCTGGCCGCCGAGTTCGGCAGCGAGGCGACGGCAGCCAAGTTGGTCGAGAAGGACCACAAGCTGGTCCGGTTCTTCATCCCGGAGGCGGCTCGCTGGCCGACGATCGCCCTGCAGACCACGGGCATCGGGCAGTTCCTGACGGACGCCGTGCGGGCCGTGGCGCGGGCCAACCCGAAACTGTCGGGCGTGGTGGACGTGACGGATTTCAACGCCACGACGGCCGGGCAGCGGATCGTGGACGACGGGCGATTGGCGTCGCTGGTCCAGGTGCTGAGCAATCCCGATTGCCGGTTGGGGCTGGACGACGTGGAGCCGGACATCCTGGGGCGGGCTTACGAGTACCTGCTGCGGAAGTTTGCGGAAGGTCCCCGCTGGGCGGTTCCGTCCAGCGCCAGGATCGGGTCGCAGATTTCCGGGTAGTCGTCGGCCAGCGCCTGGTTGCGTTCTAGCTGGTACTTGATGTTGGCCAGGATCTGCTCCGCGTTGGGACCGGTGGCGGCGGCGATCAGCGGAAACGAAAGGATGCCGTGCATCACACAGTAGATCGTCACGCACTGGACGATCGAGGTCTTGCCTTCCCCGCGTGGGGCGGCAATCGCCTGGTCGCCGCCGTAGCGGGCGGCGTTGAGGATGGCGGCGACCATTTCCCGGCGCTGGTCCGTCCAGTGGCCCCAGAACACGTCGGGGAAGTAGCAGGACAGGAACGCGTAGATGTCGGCGGAGTTGGTCAGGCGGCGATCGACGTCGGCCGGCTCGCGGATCTTGACATCCTTCAGGGACGCCCGGAGCTTGCGTTTGCGCAGGGCGTCGGCCACCCGGATGTCGGCGCCGGCCAAGGCGGCCTACGACACTCAGTTGCGCGCCCAACTCAAGCCCCAAGCGGCCCCTGTACCGGTTGTACCGATCCCGTCCAACATCCGTTGGCGAAAAGAGTCCGATTCCCCCGCCCCCCCTCGCGCCCCCCGATGGACGTGTTCCGCCAATCCCGTTGGCAACCTCGATCCCGCTCCCAGCAGCCACGGGGCTTGACGCGCGGCCCGCGCCGACAAGTTCGGATGCGAAGCCAACCGTCGTAACCGGAAGATGGTCAGGCATTGGGCGGCAATCAAGAACAGGGCCTAGCGTGCTGGCCGTGGCAACGGCGGTGGTGGCCGTCGTTACGGCCGTGGTGGCGGCAATTTTGGGCTTCGTCATGGCCCGATCGTTCGGACCGGAGCCGCCGCATCCCGACGCCGCCGTGGCGCACGCGCCGGAACAGCAGCCTGCGAACATGGAAGAGCCCGAGGCGTCCGTCGCCGAGCCTGTGACGGCATCCGAGCCGCCCACCTTCTCGCCGCCGTCCGAGCCGGACCCAGAGCCGGCGCGGACGGCCGAACCCGTCGATTCGCAACTGCCCCCGCCGACGATGGCAGTTCCCATCACACCCAAGGCCACGCAAGCCGTTGTGCCTATGGGGCCGGTCATCGTTGTCGAATCGGTCGAACCCGTGCCAGCGTCGATGAAACAACCGGACCTACCGCCCGTGATCAGCCCTGCGGCGGAACGGCCGACGACAACGGCACCGTTGCCGCCGCCACCCGTGGAGACTTTGGAGCAAGCCGACAAGCGTCTGCAGGCAGCCGGCGAGCAGGCTTCGTCCTCGGCCGAGCAGCAAGCGGTCGCGCAGAAGTTGCTGTCTCTCGCAGACAAGGCCATTCTCGATTCGCAGATCGAACTGTCCAAGCGAGTCATTGAGCGTGCTTTGGCCGCGGCCCGGAAATCAGAATCGGATGATTTGGTGAAACAAGCCACGTTGGTGTGGAGCGAGTTGGAACAGCCATTAACGGATGAAGTGAAAGAACGAGCCCGTCAGCGCCTCCGCGAGCGGGACATTTCGCCGTCCGCGACTGCCGAAGAGCAAAGACAAAAACATTGATGACAAGAAAAGGTGGCTTGGGAACGTGGGATGCGTGCCATCTTTTTGTCATCAATCTTTTTGTCATCCGAGACTGAATCAGGATGTCTGGGGGCACACGAGCCAAATAACAAGGAGACCACCCATGCCGTTTAGCCGACGCGGTATTTTTGTGCGAATGGTGATCCTGGCGTCATGCATCGCCGCGGCAGGCGAATCAGCCGCTCAGCCGAAGACGCCCGTCCCGGACGCGGCGGCTCAGCAAACGGCCAAGAAGGCGGCGGGCGAGTTGTTTGCGGATCGTTTCACCCAGGCCAAAACGACCGCCGAGAAAACAGCCCTGGCGACCGACATGATGGACGCGGCGGGCAGGGTCCAGGCGGGTTCGGCGGACCAGTACGTGCTGCTGAAGATCTCGCTCGACGTGGCGGCCGGGACCGGCGACGCGGCAACGGCACTGCAAGCGGTCGAACGACTGATCGAACAGTTCGACGAACCGGCTGCCGAATTGATTGGCGAAACACTGCTGACGGCGGCTCGGCAAGCCACCACCTCGGCGCAACACAAGGCGGTTGCCGAAGCGGCCCTGAGCATTGCAGGGAAGCTGTCGGACGCCGACCAATACGAGACGGCACTCCGCTTGTACGAAGCCGCAAGGTCGTCTGCTCAGCGGGCCAAGTTGTTTCCGCTAGCCAAGGAGTTGACCGCCCAGATCGAGGAAACCAAACGCCAACAACTCCTGTCGGAGGATTACCGCAAGGCGTTGAGCGTGCTGGAAGACAAGCCCACGGATCCGGAGGCGAACCTGGCCGCGGGTCGGCACCTGTGTTTCGTCAAGGGCAATTGGGCCCGCGGCGTCCCGATGCTGGCGCTGGGCAGCAAGCCACCACCTCCGCCCAACACAAGGCGGTTGCCGAAGCGGCCCTGAGCATCGCAGGGAAGCTGTCGGACGCCGACCAATACGAGACGGCGGTCCGGTTGTGCGAAGCCGCAAGGTCATCTGCTCAGAGAGCCAAGTTGTTTCCGCTGGCCAAGGAGTTGACCGCCCGGATCGAGGAAACCAAACGCCAACAACTCCTGTCGGAGGATTACCGCAAGGCGTTGAGCGTGCTGGAGAACAAGCCCACGGATCCGGCGGCCAACCTGGCCGCGGGTCGGCATCTGTGCTTCGTCAAGGGCAATTGGGATCGCGGCGTCCCGATGCTGGCGCTGGGGAGCGACGCGGCGTTGAAGGCGGCAGCGATCAAGGACCTGCGTGGGGCCGATTCGGCCGACGAACAAGCCGCGATCGGCGATGCTTGGTGGGACTTGGCCGAAGCCAAGCAGGGCGAGGAGCGGGATACGCTGAGACTGCGCGCCGGATTCTGGTATCGACAAGCCGAGCCGAAGCTGGCCGGAGGGCTGATCGGGCTGAAAGTCAAGCAGCGATTGGAGGAACTGGCAAAAGCGGGCCTCAGCAGCCGACTGGACGAGATGGCGGAAGCGACGACAGCTGCCCCGTCGCCCACTGCGAATCGCGGACTGGGGATGCTGGTAGAGACGGCCCCGTCTCCGGCCTCGGACGCTCCGGTCTTTCATTTTCAGACATTTTCGTGGAAGGAAGGCGATCAACCTACACGCATGATTCCCGTCAAGAATGGACTGTGTCTCTTGTCGATGATTAGCGGAAATCTCCAGGGACGCGGCGAGGCGGTCGAAGTGACGGCTGGCGTCGATGGCTGGTGGTACTTGAACGGTAAGTCACAACAGGTGTTTTCGGCGCAGGCGATTGCGGTCGAGTCGGACAGTATCAAGCTGTCGCCCACCCGCGCTGTTGCCTGGAAGCAGGGGAGCGGTGTCATCCGGCTGATCCACGGGCGGGAGGGCTTCTGCTATTTGTCGGCGATCTCAGGAGGTTTGCGGGGCGCGGGTGAAGCGGTCCGCGTCGCTCTGGAACAAGACGGATGGTGGTACTTGTCGGGCAAGGCAGCCGTTCCCCTGGAGGCGATGGCTGCCGTGGTGCCGTGGCCCCCGCGTCCAGGGCGGCCGGAGGTGACTTCCTACGCGTGGCGCCGAGGCGACGCCCCACTGAGGATGATCCACAAGAGCGAAGGCTTCTGCTTGCTGACCGGAATCGGCGGCGGATTTCACGGGGGCGGCGAGCAGGTGGAGATTGCCATCGGGGTGGATGACTTCTGGTATCTGCGTGGCACGTCAGAACAATCCGGAACCTTCGGCGAGGCCATTGGACTGCGGTTCACGGGTAAGCCGCGGTGAATCCGCAAGTTCAGCAGTCCTCGATCCTTTCGGCGTGTTTCCGGTTCCTGAATTGCGAGAATTCGATGGCGATCCGCCCGCAATGACCTGCAGCCGGGTCTGTGCTGGCTTGAAAAATGGGCCGCATCGTGTATTCTTACGTCTGGGAAGGTTTCCAACAGGTCGGGAGATAACCGTGAGTGGCGCAACGACATTACTCGACTCTCGAATCATGGCTGAAGTCGTCGAGGCACAGGAGGGCGATTTCGAACTCGATGTGGCCCGAGCGATCGTCCGTCTGCACTTCTCGGACGCACAAAACGAGCAGATGCGGGAACTGGCCGACAAGAACAACCGGGGGGAATTGACGGAGGAGGAACGCGACAAGCTGGAGAGTTACCGGCGCGTCGGAAACTTCCTGGCGTTGCTGCAATCGAAAGCACGTCTGTCGTTGAAGCATGCGGGGCTCTGGCAGCGATAAGGGGCCCCCGATGGACGCAGGAATCCGCGAATTCGTCCGGAACCGTGCGTTCAGGCTTTGCGAGTATTGCCGCATGCCTGACGAGTTTGATCCGCTGCCGTTCTGCATCGATCATATCATTTCCCAGCAGCATCACGGTCCAACTGCCGAGAGCAACCTTGCCCTGTCCTGCTTCAACTGCAACAGCTACAAGGGGCCTAACATCGCGGGGATTGACCCTGAGACTGGTCTGCTAACGCGGTTGTTCCATCCGCGAGTCGACGAGTGGTCCGATCATTTCGAGTGGGACGGGCCGAGACTCTTGGGAACCAGCCCCGTTGGCCGAACCACGATCGATGTCTTGAACATCAACGATCCAGAGCGGTTGGAACACCGAGGCCACCTGATCGAAGAACAGGTCTTTCCACCGCCGAATCGATAAGGATCGGCTA
>JAAYYU010000242.1 GCA_012515235.1 Candidatus Anammoximicrobium sp. | reverse complement strand
CAGCGTGGTGGCCGAAGAGGTCGCGCGGCGGGGCGATGTCTGGTTCTGAACATGGCTCCACGCTGGCAAGCAGCGTGGTGGCCGAAATCCGGGAAGTTATTTCGGCCACCGTTGCTGGGATGATCGGAAATAGACACTGGACGGTCATTTCTCGAACGAGGCACCGATTGAGGCGGGCGCGTGTCCGAGCCGCCGCTCGACTCGCCAACGGCGGCGCGCCCGACGCTCCCAAGGAGGACGTTCCATGCGGTCTCATCGCTTCCGGCTCTGCGCTCGATCCGGCGTGGCCGTGTTGGTCCTGTGGGCGACTTGCGTTTCGTCGGCACAACAGGACGCCGCACCGCGCGGCCGAGCCGCCCAGGAAAGCAGCGGCCCGTCGCCGGTCGTGCAGGGCTGGCAGGTCACGCCGACGGCGCTGGTCTCGCGCGACAGCCCGCCGCGTCAGCGGATCGACGTGTCCGTCGAGTGCGCCGAACCGGTCAAGACGTGCGTGCTGAGCGTCTGGTCGGGCGCCCGGCGACTGGCCGAAAAAACGCTCGGCCCGTTGGACAAGGGGGCGAATTCCGTTTCGGTGCTGCTGAAGCACCTGGAGCATCCCCTCCCCGCGCGGTGGGTGCTGACCGACGGCCAGAGAACGCTGGCGGAGCGCAGCGTGACGTGGAACCCGCCGCGGACTTGGACGCTGTACGTGATCAAGAGTGCCTGGCTCAAGGCGGCCACGCCCTATCACTACCGGGTGGCCGCCGCCGACGCCGACGCGCGGCAGAGCGATGTCTCCCAACGGGTCCAAGCGACCACCAGCGCCGCGGGCGACGCTCCGCCAGCCAATGTCGGGACCGCGTACACCGGCCTGATCTCCGATCCGCGAGCCTGGCGCGGCGACGCGCCAGACATCCTGTATGTCCAATGGGGCCAGAACACGGAAACCACTCCGCGCCGCTCGACAGCGTCTGAACTCCGTTGCCCCGCGACGCCCGGCCTGGCAGCCTGTTGAAAAAGGGGGACTGGCTCCGAACTGCGCCGGAGAAACCCCAGGAGAAACGACCATCGCAAGGTGTTCGCCCCCCTTTCCACAGGCTGCTAACGGATCAGATAAATCTGGCTGCGCAGCTTGATCACGAGTTCCTCGTTCGCTTGTTGCCGCGCCAACACCGCGTTTTCTGCCGGCGTGTTGGCCGCGACCAACTGGAAGTACTCGTCGCTGAACCGTTCCAGCGTCTTGACCTTGTCTGCGTCACGTTTCAGATCCACGTCCTTGGCGCTGGCCGTGAACCACTGCGTGCCCCGCTTGTACAGCGTCTCGGTGCCGACAATTTGCACCGTTTCGACAGCGACGTCGCGATCCGTCTCGACGTCGCGGTAACGCATGGCAGGGCCGCCAGGATCTGCGGGCGCCGGGACTGCGGGAATCACGCCGCCGCCGCCAAAGCGACCGCCCCTCCCTCCAACGCCATGCGCCGCGGCGTCGGCGGCCGCTCCCGCTGCAGGCGCAGCAAATCCGGACGCCAGCGGAGCGATCGTGGCCTCTTGCAGATACTTCTTCTCCGCCCGTTGCGCAAAACCCTCGCGGCCCTCCGCCTGGTCGAGACGGCGCAGTGCCTGACGAGCCCGCTCGAAGCCCCACGCGGGCTCGCCAGCCACTTGCGGCGGCGGGTTCTCGTCGGCCAGAAACGAGGTGTACGGCGTCAGAATCCCGTGCTTGGTGGACAACGCCACCAACTCCTGGATCAACTCGTCGTTCTTGCCCTTCAGGTCCAACTCGTCGATGATCTCGCCGATCCGCCGCATGGCCCACAACTTCTCGACGAACGCATACGACTCGTCCTTGCTCCTCTCGACCAAATCCGCCGGAAAGTCAAACTTGCTCGCCTGGTCGCCCACCTTGCCCCGAATCACCACCTTGGCGCCGCCCGGCCGCTTGTACCGGCCGACCAGCACCAATTGCTCGCCCTCGAACAAATCGTAAACCTGGCGCGGATACACGCGATTGACCGCCGGCCCCGCTTCCGCCGGGGCCTTCTCGACGTCCACCTCGACCTTGACGTCGGTCATCACCGGTACGCTGATCCGGCTGTGCAACCGACTGACGTGGACTTCCAAGTCCTCGTCCGGGCGGACGAACTCGCTCTGGCCAAAGTTGTCCCGCGCCAGGCGGTCCAACAAGCGACTGTTGACGTCGTAGCCGACCCCCAGGTTGATCATCCGCGTCCGGTGCTTGTTGTTTTGGCGAGCCCGCTCGACGATCTGGCCCTCCTTCGTTTCGCCAGCCGTCGGCAGTCCGTCAGTCAAAAAGACCACGTAACTGGGCCGTTTCGCATCCTGGATCATGCCCAACGCGGTCGTCAACGCTCCGTCGATATTCGTGCTCCCGCCCGCATAAAGGCCCTCGACAAAGCCCAACGCCGCCTTCCGCGTCGGGTCATCGTACTTCTGCAACTCCGGCCGGAAGGATTCCACGCTGCTGTCATAGGCGACGATGTTAAACGTGTCGCCGGGGCGGAGGTTGTTTAGCACGAACTTCAACGCCTCCTTGGCCTGCTCCATCTTCTTGCCGCTCATGCTGCCGGAGCGATCGACGACAAAGACCATCGTCTTGGCCGGCCGCTGAGCGGAATCCGCCTTGATCTGCGGACTAGCCAGCAGCAGGAAATAGCCGTCGTCCTCGCCGCCGGGCCGGTAACTCAGCACGCTCGCCCCGACCTCGCCTTGGGCCACGTCGTAGAACAGCCGAAAATCCGTGGCCGGCACCTGGTTCTGGAGTTCAAATTTAACCGTGGCATGACGGTCGTCGGAGCGTTTGACGGCGATCGCATGCGTCGGACTGTAGACGCTCTTGATCGCCGTGCCGCTTTCGATCGAAGCTTCGATCGACACCCGCTCGACCGGCGCGGACGTGTACTTGGCCGTCGATAGCGGGAACAGAAAATCGGTGACGTGGCGGTCCTTGCGCAACAACTGGTTGTAACGCAAATTGACCTTGCGTTCGCCGCCCGGCGGGACCGGGAACACGCTCGTCTTGAACATGCCCGTCCCCATCCATTCCAACAACGCCGGATCCAGGTTGCGCCGCACGTACCCCTCATAAACCGATCTCGCCTCCTTCGCCGACAGCAACTTGGCCGGAATCTCCTTGCCGTCCACCAGGAACGTCAACTGGTCCACCGCTCCGTCGTAAGGCAACGGGAAGACGAACGAAACCTCCATTTGGCGGCTGCCCGTATTCACAAACGCCTGTGACACCTGAACGCGAGCCACCTGATCCACGATCCGAGCCTGCACCGACAGTTCCTTGATCTTGTAGGAAGCAGGCGGTTCGGGAGGTGGAACCGGCGGCCGCGGCGGTCGCGGAGGTGGAATCCACCACGGGTACGGCCGCGGCAACGGAACCGGATGCGGGGCATCCACGATGATCAACACGCCTTGCGCAAAAGCCTGACTGTAGGCCAGCAACAGACAAAAAAGTCCCAAACTTGCCAATAAGGTTCGTTTCATAGGTCCGTTCCTTCACCTTCGGGAGAACTTCGATACATTGGCGGTGCGTCCCACTGCGGGATAAGACGAAGTCGGCCCCGCCCGCGTTTCTTCCGGTCGCGAATCCGCCCAACGTCCCCGGTGAACCACATTGAAGCCGCGTCCAAATTGGGTTAACTTTCCTATCTTTCAACCACCCTCTTCACGGCGGCCCACGAGCATGGAACCCCTGATTCGAGTCAAGAAGCACGTCCCCAGCGGTACGATCATCTTGAATCGGCCCGCAAAACGCAACGCTTTGTCGCGTCAGATGATCGACGATCTGCGACAGGCTTTGGACGATTTCCACCAGGAACGCAAAGTGCGAGCCGTAATCCTGACCGGGGCCGGCAACGCATTTTGCTCTGGGGCCGATCTTCAGGAAATCCGGGACAGCGGCCGACAGACCGACGCCTGGACGCAATGGCACACGGACGCCGTCCAATACAAAGAACTGATCGAGGCAATGTTGCTGTATCCCAAGCCGATCATTGCCGCCGTCAACGGCCCGGCCGTAGCCAACGGCACGGGACTTGTGTTGGCGGCCGATATCACCGTCGCGACGCCAGAAGCCAGATTTGGCCTGCCCGAACCGCGTCGCGGCCTCGTCGCCGGCCTGATCGCCCCGCTGCTGGCCTTCCGCATCGGAGCCGGCTTGGCCGCCAACCTGCTCCTGACCGCCCGACTGGCGGAAGCCGACGAGGCCCACCGTCTGGGCATCTACCACGAAATGACCGCCGCGGACACGATCTGGGCACGAGCCCATCAATTGGCGGAAGATTGTGCCAAGAGCGCCGCCGAATCCCTGCAATTGACCAAGAAAATGCTGAACGAGACCATCGGCGAACACCTAAACACCACCCTGGCCGCCGGTGCCGCTGCCAGCGCCACGGCCCGCACTACCGAGGTTGCCGCCGAAGGCATGGCCGCCTTCCTGGAAAAACGCGAACCCGAGTGGCCTTGACCTCCGTCCGAATGCAGCGGGCAAGCCGTCAATTCCGTCGGCAACAACAAAACCAGTCCCGCCCAAAAAAACTCGCGCCCCCGCCCTGATCAACACTTGTTGACCGAACGCCGATTAGTTAGCATACGGTCCGTTCACCAATCCCCTGTAGCTCAGTTGGTAGAGCAGGCGGCTGTTAACCGCCGGGTCGTAGGTTCGAGTCCTACCGGGGGAGCT
>JAAYYU010000241.1 GCA_012515235.1 Candidatus Anammoximicrobium sp. | reverse complement strand
GTGAAGGCGGCGCGGGAATTCAATCCGCATCAGCGAATCCCCGAATTCCCGAATTCCCGCGAAGTCGGCCCAGTTCAACGCACGATCTATCCGGCTGAGTACAGCCGGATAGATCGCATTACGTTAGGATACCTGCCGACGGTCGGCAGTGCAGCCCGAAGTTTCCTGAAAATCCGGTAGACTACCGGATTTGCCACCAGAAACGGAGGTTGCACTATGTCGAACTCTGTCGTCCCCATTTCAAACGCCGTTCCTCTGCTGCCAAAATACCGACTCCACAAGCCTACCGGCCAGGCGGTCGTGTCGATCAACGGCCGTGACATCTACCTGGGGAAGTGGAACACGCGAGCTAGTCGATCCGAATACGATCGCGTCATCGGAGAGTGGCTCCCTGCTGGTCGGTGCATGCCGCAGCGAAGGGGCGGCAAGGAAATAACCATCGCCGAACTGGCATTGGCCTACTTGCGATTTGCTAAGACTTACTACCGCAGGGACGGACGCCCCACAGGCGAGCTGTCGCCCGTGAAAGGAAAGGAAAAGGACAGGGCATGATTCACTGCCGGCGGGTCGGTCTGCTGGTAGGACGATTCCGCCCGTTGAAAGAGGGGGCAGGCACGTCGCGGCATCGTTCTTTCCCGTTGCTTGCGTGGATTGACTCCGTTTCGGTCCCGCCGGATCGTTCGGCACCCCGCCTCGAAGCGCTGCCGGACCGTCTTCAACACGCCTACGTCTTAGGCCGCTCGAATTGCGGGATTTTCAGCGTCTCGCCGTCCCGCAAGGCTGATTCGTGAGCGATGATGCCGGGCACCGTATAGGCCAGCGCTTCGTAGACGTCAATGGCGGGTTGGCGATCCTCGACCAGCGCGCTGACGAATTCGTGGACCAGAAAGGTGTGCGAGCCTTGGTGGCCGCTGTTACGGCGCAGGGGTTCCGGCAACATATCGGTCGCCCACCAATTGGGCTGCTCGTATTTCTCGAAGGCCGGCAAGTCGCGGACGAAACCGGCGTCATCCTTCTCGGTCTGCTTGCCGCTGCGGACGATCACCGGTCCCAACCCGTTGGGGTCCTCCATGTGGAAGCTCATCTTGGTGCCGTACCAGCGGGCCGTTTCGCCGCCGCGGAGCGCTCCGCGCCAGGAAACGCGGACCCGGAACGCCCGGCCGCGGTCGGTGGAGAACATGGCCATTTCGTTCCAGAACGGGTTCTTGTAGACGTTGTCTTTGCAGATCGGATCGTCGTCGCCCCAGCCGTGGCACTTGACTTCGACCAGTCGCTCGCCGGTCAAGCCGACCAGATGGGCCGTGTTGTGGGTCGGATAGTGCATCGGGGCCATGCCGTGCCGCCAAGTCCGCTTGCCGTTCTCGAAGTAGAGGGCCTCCAGTCCGGGATGGTCGTACTGGGACTCGCAATAGAAGATCTCGCCGAACTTCCCTTCCTCGTAAAACTTCCGCGCCGAAATCGTCGCCTGCTGGTAGTAACTGGTTTCGTTCAGCATGTACGTCAGGCCCGACTGACGGACGACGTCCTGCAACCTCTGGGCCTCCTCGACGGAACCCCAGCAAGCGGGAACGGCGCTCAGCACGTGCTTGCCGTGCTTCATCGCCAGTTCGGTGTGCTGGACGTGCAGCGGTCCGTCGGTGAACAAGCCCACCGCATCGATCTTGGGATCGCGGACCAACTCCTCCAGCGAGTCGTACGCCTTCGCGCACTGGTAGGTCTCCATCAGCAGCTTGCGCCGTTCGGGCCGCAGGTCGCTCACCGCCTCGACCGTGGAATCGGGGTGCTGACAGAACCAGTGGAAGTTGCGGCCGAATCGGCCCCCGACGATGCCGACGCGGACCTTCTTGCGGGGATTCTCGCCAGCAACCAGTGCGGGGGAAGCCAGCGCCATGCCGGCCAGGGCCGCACCGCCTTGCTGGAGAAAACGACGGCGCGAGGAATCGGTTGCGGGAGGCTGCGGGCACGAGGGGGAGGATATTTCACGGGGCACGACGAACTCCTTATCGAACGGAGAAACAGTGGGGAGGGACGGCCGGGAGCTTGACTCGGCACGTGGATCAGTTGCTTTTCAGGTCAAAGGTGAAGGTGTTCGACTCGCCGTCCTTGACCTCCGCCTTCAGCTCGCTTTGCGAGTTGTACCTGGCGGGTATCCGCTCCTTGGCAGGTTGGGCCGGGGCGATGTCCGCGCCCGCAGGGGGCGCCGCACCGGCGGCGCTCGTCTCCGTGGAATAGATCCGCACCGTGTAAGTTCCGGGCGGCAGTCCCTTGTCGGCGGCAACTTGGAAGCTGCCGTCGGCAATCATCCCGCCACTGAGCACACCCTGTTCGCTGCTGGTGGGAACCAGTTCGATGGTGCCCTGATCCAGAGGCTGGCCGTCCAGCGTGACGTTGCCCGAGACGGCTTGACGGTTGAGCGGGTTGCCCGAACCGCAGCCGAGCGAAGTGACCAGCAGGCAGGAAAGCATTGCGCACAGAAGACAGCGAGGGAACATAGCGATTCGCTCCAGTTCAAGGCGTTGAGGTTACAATTGGGCTCGGTCGAACGACGGCACCGCCAACTGCTGTCCATCCTTCAGCGCTGATTCCTGGGCGACGATGCCCGGCACGGTCATCGCCAGCGACTCGTAGAGGTCGATCTCCGGTTCCCGGTCTTCCAGCAGGGCGTTGACGAACTCGGCGGAGATGAACATGGCCGAACCGCGATGGCCGGAGGGACGCCGCATCGGCTCCGGGAGCAAGTCGCTCTGCCAGTATTGGGGTACCGCCACGATTTCGGCGCTTTTGCCGCGAACGCAGATCACGCTTTCGTGAACGCCGCTCAACGGCGTATAGAACGTCGCTTCGTCGCCGAACCACTGCGCCCGGTCGCCGTAGTTGGTGCAGCGGCGGAACTCATTCACGCGGCACATGTGTCCCCGGTTGGTGGACATGATGGACGCTTGGCACCAGAACGGGCTACCGTAGGCGTTGTCGGTCACGAAGGGGTGCTCGCGCACCTCGGGACGGGTCCCGCGCCATCCCAGGCAGGAAACCTTGACCACGCGTTCTCCGGTCACCCCGACGAGGAAACCGAGCGAGTGCGTAGGATACAGCATCGGGGGATAGCCCCAGCGCCAGGACCGCGTGCCGTCCGGGTTGTAGGGCAAGCCGCTCTTGTCGGTCAGGGCCTTCTGCAAATCGCCGTGGTCGTGGTAGTACTCGCCTTCGGTGTAGAACAGCTCGCCGAACCCGCCCGCGCGGTGCAGGTTGCGGGCAAAGATGCACTCCTGATGGTACCAGCTCGACTCGGCCATCATGTACCGCAGGCCGGTCTTCTCCTTGTGCTCTTTCAGCATGGCCGCCTCTTCGAGCGACACGCAGGCCGGCACGGCACAGACCACGTGCCAACCGCGGTCCAGGCACATCTTGACCTGTTTCGCGTGGTCGGGCGCGCCGGAGAAAACGGCGACGGCGTCGACGTCCTTGGCCTCGCGGATCATCGTTTCGAGCGAATCGTAAACGGCGTCGCACCGGTACTGGTTCTTCAGCCGCTCGCGCCGTTCGGGGTACAGATCGGTGACTGCCGTGACCACGCAACGGGGATGCTCGTGCCAATGGAACGTGGCACCGAACCGGCCGCCGACTACGGCCATGCGGATCGTCTTGTCGGTCTCCTGCGGGTACGCACGCCCCACGCGGGTCAGCAGGTCGCCGCCGGCGACCAGTGCGGCGGCGCCGGAGCATTCGAGAAAGGAACGCCGCGAGAGATGACACGCGCCACGCTCATCTTGGACGGGCATCGAGAATCTCCTTGTCGGTCGGCCGGAAAAGACCGCTCAGTACGCCCCGATGGTCTCTTTTCCGTACATCGTGCTGAGGCCTCGCCAGAGATCGATGGCAATGTCGTCCGAGACAAAACGCACAGACGCATCGCACAATCCTACATTGACACCGCCGGGGTGCCGGCTGCGCGAGACGATATTCGCCGGCCGGTCGGGACTGCTCGGCGCCGTGACGTCGCAGGGCGGATTGGGCGGGGTATTGGTGCAGTAGTTGGCTTCGACCATGATGTCCGGAAGGGGCGAGTTGGGCGAACGGTACGTCGTAAAGCCTGCGGTCAGCCCCCACCACGTCATGCCACGCAGGTCGCTGACCGTGGTGCTCTGGCCTTTTCCCTGCAGGACCTCGCCAAACATCAATGTGCTGCTCAGACCATCCAGAATATCCCTGAACTTGAAGGCTTCCGGAGGATTGGGGCACTGTCCCCGCATGCTGAACGGCGCGCCCCCGAAGACGACGCCCCCGGCCGTGGCCGCCGGCCCCGAAGTCTGGTTGAAGTTTCCCGTGTTGCCGTAGTTGACCGCGTAATTGTGCTTGGTGATCTCACCGGTGAACAAGGTGCTAATGTGCGTGTTGGCAAAATCACTGGGACAAGTGAACGTCGGGAGCCGCTGGCTCGTCACCGCGAGGTTTTCCACGCTGAAATACGTGCCCGCATAATTGGGTCTGCCGCAAGGGCGATGCATATCGTAGAGCTCGAACAGCGGTCCTTGCTCGACGTACGGCAGGATCAGCACCTGCCACGTCCGCCGCCACTCCCAGGACCCGTACGGCAACGTGTTGTGCGAATCGTGGTAATTGTGCATGGCCAAGCTGGCCTGTTTAAGATTGTTCGTACATTGCGACCTGCGCGCGGCCTCGCGGGCGGCTTGGATGGCCGGCAGCAACAACGCCACGAGAATGCCGATAATGGCAATCACCACCAACAACTCGACAAGCGTGAAACCGGTTTTGGAACGAGTCATAGGGACACTCCGCTCGAAAAAATGACGATACCCGCCTTCGCAGCAAAAACAGAACCGCGGTACTATAAGCTAGCCGAAAAGCCCGTCGCAGTTTATCCAATTACGCGCAAAAAACTTAAAGAATTGCGCATGCCCTCCTCGGTCGCTACGAGCCTCGTCAAGCAGGAGAACCTCCAGAGACACTTTTGAACCTTTTCAAGTTTTTTTGCGTTCAGGTTCGTGGTCGTGAGAAACATCCGGCCCTTTGGCAGTCGTGATCGCTCCTGAACTAGAATTGAAGAATTGCGCAGCTCGGCGCCGGGCGTTGTCACGCCGAGGGCTTGCGAGTGAGGATGCATGGAGAACGTGAACCATGACGTGCGGGATGCCCAAGGTCGCCCTGCTGATCGAAACCCATGCCGGTTACGCCCGCGGGATTCTCCGGGGCATTGCCCGGTACGCGCACGCGCACGGGCCCTGGCTGATCTACCTCCCGGCCGAGGAACTACCTCCCTTGGAACTGGCGCTTCCGGACGGGGAGCATTGGGAGTGGAATGGAATCATCGGCCGCGTTCTGAACGAGCGAGTTGCGCGGCAGGTGTTGTCGGCGCGAGTGCCCGTCATCGGCATGGATCTTTCCGAAGAGCAGTTAGCCCCGGACCATCCGCTATCAAGCATCTCCGAGTTGCGTCCCGACTCTCACGCCGCGGGACGGTTGGCGGCAGAGCATTTCATGGAGCGTGGACTCCGGCAATTCGCCTTTTGCGGGTACTCCGGTCAGGTTTGGTCCCGGCGGCGCGAGGAGGGCTTCTGTACGCGGTTGGCCGAAGCGGGCTTCTCATACAACGTCTACGAGTCGCTCGGCCATCCGTCGGAGCCGGTTTGGGAATGGGAAAGGCCCCGGATTATTCACTGGCTGCGGTCACTTTCCCGCCCGTTGGGGCTGATGGCCTGCAACGACCATCGCGGCCGGCAGATGCTGGAAGCGTGTCTGATGGCGGGCTTGCACGTGCCGGAGGACATCGCCGTGGTCGGGGTCGACGACGACCGCCTGTTGTGTGAACTCTCGAACCCACCCTTGTCCAGCGTCGGGTTCAACGCCGAAAAGGGAGGTTTCCTCGCGGCCGGACTGCTCGCCCGGCTGATGGCGGGCAGAGTGTCCCGGCCGCAACGGATTCTGGTGGACCCGATCGGCGTGACGACTCGTCGCTCGTCCGATGTGATTGCCGTCGAGGACCGCCACGTGGCCCAAGCGTTGCGATTCATCCGCGACAACGGACGCCGTCCGATCCGAGTGGGCGACGTCGTGTCGCATTCCGCCATTGGCCGCCGCGCCTTGGAGATCCGCTTTCAGAAGGCGTTGAACCGTTCGATCCGCGACCAAATCCAGCGGACCCATCTGGAGCGAGTCAACCAACTACTCGCCGAAACGGAACTCCCGTTGGAGAAGGTCGCGGAACTTTCGGGGTTCAACAGCCTCAGTTATTTGAGCAACGTCTTCCGCCGCGAAACGGGAATGACTCTGGCGCAGTACCGGAGGCACACGCGGCCCGTCTGAGAGAGTCGCTCGCAAAAAAGTGTGAAGTTACCCTGGTTCTTCGGCCTCAACCCGATGGGCGGGCCGAGATCATGGATCGGGGAGGGTAGGTGGGGATCGCTCAACAGGTCAACGTGCCCTTGGTACTGGGCACGCCGGCGGCGCGCGGGTCACGCTCGACGGCCATCCGCAGGGCGCGGGCGGTCGACTTGAAGATCGCTTCGCTGATGTGATGGCTGTTGCGGCCGTGATGCACGAGGACGTGCAGATTGCACAGCGCGTTGGCGGCCGTGGCTTGCCAGAAATCCTCCACCAACTCGCTGTCAAAATCGCCGATCTTGGGCGCGGGAAAGTCGGCCTGGAAGACCAGGAAATAGCGGCCGCTCAAATCCAGGGCCGTGGTGACCAGCGTTTCTTCCATCGGTAGCGTGAAGTGCCCGTAGCGGCGGATGCCGGCCTTGTCTTCCAACGCCTGCCGCAGCGCCTGGCCCAGGCAAATCCCGACGTCCTCGACCGTGTGGTGCTGATCGACGTGCAGATCGCCGCGGGCCGTCACCGTCAGGTCCAGGCCGCCGTGCCGGGCCAGCAGTTCGAGCATGTGATCCAGAAAGCCCACGCCGGTGTGGATCTGCGAACGGCCCGTTCCGTCCAGATCCAGTTCCAGTTCAATCTCGGTCTCCGCCGTGCGACGTTCGATTTTTGCCTTGCGTGCCATTCGTCTACACCATCGCTTTCAGTAGCGCCAGCAGCGCGTCGGTCTGTTCGTCGCTCCCGACGCTGATCCGCAAACCGTCCGCCCAGCCCGGATAGTTCATGTATCGGACCAGCACGCGATCCTGCTTCAATCGCTCGTAAAGCGTGACGGCTGCATGGTTTGGATGGGTACACCAGACAAAATTCGCCTGGGAGGGCAGGACGGAAAACCCCAGCCCTGCCAGTCCTTCGGCCAGCCGCGTGCGCGTCGCACGGATCTTGCCGACCGTGTCCCTCAGCCATGCCTGATCATCGATGGCCGCGGTCGCGCCTGCGATCGAGAGAGCGTCGCAGTTGTAGGAATCCTTGACCTTGATCAACTGCTGGATCAAGTGCGGCTGGGCGACCAGGTAGCCAAACCGCAAGCCCGCCAAGGCGTACGACTTGCTCAACGTCCGCGAGACCATGATTCGCTCGTTCCGCGCGACCAGACTCACGCAGTTCTCGTCGGCAAAATCGACGTAGGCCTCGTCCACCAGCAGCGGGCAGGGCAAATGCTCTGCCAGCCGCCGGATGGCGTCGCGGGAAACCATCGTCCCGGTCGGGCTGTTCGGATTGGGCAGGAAAACCAGCTTCAGGTCCGGGGCCGCAGCGGCGAATTCGGGCGGCAGACTCCAATCGTCGCAGAACCGCACCTCCTCCCAGTTGGCGCCCTGCAATTGTGCCAACGTCCGGTACAGGATGTAGCTGGGATACGGCAGCCGCAGCCGCTGGCCGGCGCCGACGAACGCGCGGGTGACGATGGTCAGGATGTCGTCGCTGCCGTTGCCGCACAGGATCCAATCCCGCGGGACGCCCAGCACGTCGGCGGCCCGGTCGCGAAAGGCGTTGCCCATCGGGTCGGGATACCGCATCAGGCCCGCCGCAGCCGCCTGTTGGATCGCGTGGACCACCTTGGGCGACGGCGGGTAGGGATTCTCATTCGTGTTCAACTTGAGGAATTTGCCGGCCTGCGGCTGCTCGCCGGGTACGTACCCGGCCATGGCTTCGAGTTCGGGGCGGAAGTAGGTCATGATGGCAAATGTCCGACGAAAGGGGCTTTCAAAGTTACTCAGAGTTCCTCACGAACTGACCGTGTGCGACGGGATCAGGTTCGGCCCTGCCGCTGATCAGCCGCACTCAGTTTCCGCCCAACAACGCCAGGTTGTCGCGGTGGATCACTTCTTCGTACGGCCGGTGCCCCAGGACCTGGGCGATGCGGCTGGACGGCAAGCCCATGATCCGTTGGACGTCGGCGGCGGGATAGTTGGTCAAGCCGCGGGCGATCTCCAGGCCGCGTTCGTCGCACAACGCCACGACGTCGCCTTTGCCAAAGTCGCCTTCCGCGGCCACGATTCCGATCGCCAGCAGGCTGCGTCCCTGTTCGGCCACGGCCCGCACGGCGCCGGCGTCCAGCAGCACTCGGCCGTGCGGCCGCGCGGAAAAGCCGATCCAACGCTTCCACGGACTGACCGACTTGCCCTGCGCCAGGAACAACGTGCCGACTTCCTCGGCCGCCAGAATGCGTTGCAGGATCTTCGGATGGCGACCGCCCGCGATGATCACGCTTTCGCCGGCGGTGGTGACGATGCGAGCTGCCTCCAGCTTGCTCCCCATCCCGCCCTTGCTCAGACCGGTGAGCCGGTCCCGCACCAGGGCGCGGGTCGCGTCGTTCAGCCGATCCACGGTGGGAATGACCTGCGAAGCGGGTTCACGCGGGTCGCCGTTGTACAGTCCGTCCACATCGGACAGGATGACCAGCAGCGGGGCGCGGAGCAGGTTGGTGACCAGCGCCGCCAGACGGTCGTTGTCGCCGAACGTGGTCATCAACTCTTCGACGGCGACGGTGTCGTTTTCGTTAATGACCGGGATCGCGTTGAACTCGAGCAACGACGACAAGGTATTGCGGACGTTCAGGTACCGTGTCCGATGGCTGATGTCGTCGGCCGTCAGCAGGACTTGAGCCGCACGGCGGCCGTACTTGCAGAACGTGCGGTCGTAGGTCTCGATCAGGCTGGTCTGGCCGACGGCGGCCACGGCCTGCAGTTTCGCCAGATCGGCCGGGCGTTGCTTCAAACCGAGCAGACTCATGCCGGCCCCGACCGCGCCCGAACTGACCAGGACCACGCGATGTCCCGACTCGTACGCCGCAGCGACGTCCTCTGCCAAACTGGCGATCTGTTCTTCGTTCAGCCGGCCGTCGGCGCGCGTGAGCACGCGTGTGCCCACCTTGACGACCAAGGTATGAGCGGTGGCGGCGATCTCTTGACGCAGCAGGTTCGACATAGGGGCCCTATTCGACAGATTTCTTGGCACTTCGTCAACGGCCGTCCTCGCAGTGTGGCGGTTCGCGGGGTCAGCGGCTGTTCCGATTCGGCCAGCTCTCCTGCCGTCAGAACTCAATCACCATTCCGTCCTGGCCGACCTGCGTGTCGGGAAAGATGGGGCGGACGGATTGCACGCCGGCTGGAAAAGGATCGGTTTCGCGGGCCAGGGGGTTGAGGTGGACCAGAACCAGACGACGGACACCCGCTTGCCGCGCCAATTGGGCGACCGGCGTCAGGCAGGAGTGGCCCGTGAACGCCGCCCGCTCCTCCCATCCGTCCGGGAAGAAACACTCGTGGACCAGCAGGTCGACGTTGCGGATGTGGGCAAGGTACGAGGCCTCAGGCTCCGCCGTCGCGTCGGTGACGTAGGCCAGCGAACGCTCCGGCCAGTCGATCCGGTATCCGATCGTTCCGCCGGGATGCTTCAAGGGAAACCAGCGGACCACGCCGCCGTCGGGCAACGTCACGGGGCCCGCCAGCGGCCGCCACGTGAACGCCGGCCGCACCGGAAACAGGAACGGCGAAAAGAGGTGCTCGTCCAACGCCTGCAACTTCTCCGCCTCTCCGTGTACGTCGATGCGCTCCAGCGGCCGGTCGTGCAACAGGCCCAGCAGGTACGTCAGGCCGACGACGTGGTCCAGGTGCGCGTGCGTCAGGAAAATGTCCAACGAACGCGTCTCCAGCAGGCCTCGCAGGCGATGCATTCCGGTGCCGGCGTCCAGGAGCAGTCCGCATTCGGGGAGCATCAGACAGGGCGTGTCGCGGAACTCGTTCGGATGATAGCCGGCCGTGCCGAGCAAGTGCAATCGCATGGCGGTCGTCTTTCACTTGCGGAGCGTCGAAATCCAGAGAAACGGCCTCTCCGCTTCGTCGATCCGCAATTCGCTCTTCAACTGGGCCTGATTCAGCAGGCGATCGAGGATTCGCTGATAGTACATGCGCTCCGCAGGCAGCGAGACTTTGACCTGAGCCGGGTCGATCTTGTGCCGAGCCAGCCCATTATGGTCGAACAACAGCGGCAGGTCGAGTCGTGTGCTGATCGCAGTCAAGGCCTCGGCCAACGGGGTATCCTTGATTTCGACCTTGAGAAATTCCAGCAGCCTGGGCGCCGTATCGCGAAGCGGCTTCTGAGGCGGCCAGCCGACCGGCCACGACTCAGCCGACCGCCGCACGTCCGTGATCCACAGCTTGATCGTCCCGTCCGCCTGCTTCTGGGGCGCCATGACCAGCCCCAGCGGGCGCAGGGCGGCCACCATGGCAGTCCCCGCGCTCAGGCCCTGCAACTCGTCGACGACCGGCTCCCGAACAAGCATGATTTGCCGCGTTTCTGAATCGGCGAGAAAGGACAGGGACAGACCGCTGGAAATACGTTTCAGCACGTCAAAGCGGGGTTGGCCCTGGGTGCTGAACGTCACGCCCACACGCAAGGCGTCATGCACGGCGACCAACTCAGCGGGCGTTAACCCGAACGGCCCCTCGGCCTCCTGCAATCGCGTCTCTCCGCCCTCACGGAGCTGGCCCAGCCATTTCCGCAAGCCCTCCGTGTCGCCCATGCGAAACTGGCCGCCGGGCAGAACCAGCGTGTTCCTTTCGGTCAGCAGTCCGATGACCAGATAGGAACGCGTGTCCCCAGACCCCCGCTCCTGCACGGCGACTTGATCGCCCGGTCGGGCCGAACGAATCCGGACGGCGTTGAAAGGGAAGTCCTGCAAGGCAGCCAGCCACCGCTGGGCCCCCGTCACGGGGAAACCGGTCTCGGTCATCAGTTCCAGATCGACCCGCTCGGCCGCTTGGGCTGTCCCCGCCGCCAGAAACGACGCCATGAAGGCTGCACAGATCCCTCGCCAGCAACTCGGTGACACCATCACGCATCTCTCCCTGCGACATTCTACGACGCATCCCGGCTGATTCCCAGACGGATTGGGCTGCGCGGGAATCGCAGCGGGTAGTTGCGGACCAGCCCCCAATACGGCAAAATGGAGCCAACTTGTTGATAGCTTTTCGGCAGCAAACCTAGACCGTACAAGGAGACAGACATGGCGCGACCGGTTACGTTGTTCACCGGCCAGTGGGCTGATTTACCCGTTCAGGAAGTGGCCCGCAAGGCGAAGGAGTTCGGCTACGACGGACTGGAGTTGGCTTGTTGGGGCGATCATTTCGAGGTGCAGAAGGCTCTGGCGGACGACAGCTATTGCGCCCGGAAACGCGAATTGCTGGAAAGCTTTGATCTGCAATGCTTTGCCATCAGCAATCATCTGGTCGGGCAAGCCGTGCTGGACATCATCGACGAGCGGCACAAGATGATCGTGCCGGATTACGTCTGGGGCGACGGCGACCCGGCGGGCGTGAGCCAGCGGGCGATGGAGGAGCTGAAGAACACGGCCCGCGCAGCCCAGAAGCTGGGCGTCAGCGTCGTGAACGGCTTTACCGGCTCCAGCATCTGGCACCTGAACTACTCGTTCCCGCCCGTGTCGGCCAAGATGATCGACGCCGGGTTCGAGTTGCTGGCCGAACGGTTCAATCCGATCCTCGACGTGTTCGCCGAGTGCGGCGTCAAGTTCGCCCTGGAAGTGCATCCGACGGAAATCGCCTTCGACCTGTACACCGCGCAACGGGCGCTGGAAGCGTTGGACCACCGCGAAGAGTTCGGTTTCAATTTCGATCCCAGCCACCTGCACTGGCAGGGCGTAGATCCGGTCGAATTCATCCGCGCCTTTCCGGATCGGATCTACCACGTCCACGTCAAGGACGCCATCACGACACTCAACGGCCGCACCGGGATCATCGCCAGCCACCTGAACTTCGGCGATCCCCGGCGAGGTTGGGACTTCCGCAGCCCGGGCCGCGGCGGCGTCAATTTCGAGGAAATCATCCGGGCGCTGAACGATGTCCAGTACACCGGCCCGCTGTCCGTGGAGTGGGAAGACTCCGGGATGGAACGCGAGTTCGGAGCGCGCGAAGCTTGCCAGTTCGTCAAAAAGCTGGACTTCACGCGCAGCACCCGCGCGTTCGACGCGGCGTTTGAAGAATAGCTCGCGCCCCGTCCGTTTTCGGCCGCCAAGGAAGCCGGTTCCTCGCCCAGGAACCGGCTTGGAAGGCCAGCCCCAGCCAGGTGCATCCATGAGCACGAACCGTCGAGATTTCCTGACCCACGGCGGGATCGCCGCAGCCGCGTTGGCCGGCGCGACGTCCCTGGCCGGCCGCGTTTCGCCGGCACACGCACAGCCGAACGAAGCGGTCGCTAGTCCGCGCTCCTACGAGTTTGCCTACGCGCTCAATACGGGAACCATCCGCGGCCAAAAACTGGGGCTGGCCGCCGAAATCGAGACCGCGGCGAAGGCGGGCTACCAGGCCATCGAGCCCTGGCTGGATGGAATCCACAAGTTCGCTGAAGCGGGAGGTTCGCTGCAGGATGTCCGCAAACGCTGCGCTGATCTGGGACTCCAAGTCTGCAGCGGCATCGGCTTCGCCGCCTGGATCGTGAACGACGACGAACAACGCCGCGCCGGACTGGAACAGATGAAACGCGACATGGACGCGCTGGCCCAGATCGGCGGCACGCACATCGCCGCATCGCCCGCCGGCGCCCATCGTCCGGGAAGTCCTATCGAACTGGACGACGCCGCACAGCGGTATGCGGTCGTCTGCGAATTGGGCCGTACGCTGGGCATCATTCCGCAACTGGAAATCTGGGGCTCGTCGGCGAACCTCAGTCACGGCAGCCAGGCCCTGTACGTCGCCGCCCAGTCGGGCCATCCGGACGCCTGTGTGCTGCTCGATGCCTACCACATGTACAAGGGCGGGACGCCCCCCGCCGTCCTGAAACTGCTGGGCCGCCAGGCCACGCATTGCTTCCACATGAACGACTACCCGGCAGACCCGCCGCGCGAAACGATCGCCGACGGCGATCGCGTCTGGCCCGGCGACGGCATCGCCCCGCTGACCAAGATCCTCCGTCACCTGGCGGCCAATCACTGCCGGGTCGCGTTGTCCGTCGAACTGTTCAATCGCGACTACTGGCAGTTGCCCGCCGAAGAAGCCGCCCGGACGGGATTGGAGAAGATGCGATCCGCCGTCGCGGCCGCCGGCTTGGAATAGACACTCGAACGCCTGGACAAGGTGTTCGTCTTCGGCTGTCCCCTCGCGGCCAGCCGTCGGCTTCGCAACTCAGCGGTCGATTTCACCTAGCACGATGTCCAGCGAGCCGACGATGGCCGGGACGTCGGCGATCAGGCAGTTGCGACACAGTTCCGCCGTGGCCGACAGGTTGCAAAAACAACTGCTCCGCGCCCGGACTCGCCAGGGAATGGCCGAGCCGTCGCTGACAAGATAGAAGCCCATCTGACCCTTGGGACACTCCGTCTCCAGGTACACCTCGCCAGGAGGCAGTTTCTGAGTCAACTTGAAGGGAACGCCCCAGTCGCCGGAGGCGCGGTGATAGAATTCGATCCCTTGACGGACCAAGAACGCCGACTGAACCACCTCCAACATGCGAACGTAGAAACGGTGCCAGCAGTCACCCAAAACGGCTTCCGGCGGGACCGGCGGATAGTCGTGATCCTGGGGATAATGCCCGTTGGTCTGGGCGATCACCTCGTATTGATAACCCTCGTACATCCGCGTATAGAACGGTTCCCCGTCGCGGCGCAGGTCCCAGTCTACGCCGCTGCCGCGCAGCACGGGCCCCGTACAGCCATACGAGACGGCCGTGTTGGCGGGCAAAATCCCGATGCCGGCGGTGCGCTGTATGAACACCGCGTTGCTGGTCAACAACGTGTGGTACTCTTCGATCACCGGGTCTAACTGGTCCAGGAATCCCAGGCAGGCGTCGGTCCAGCCGCGCGGCAGATCGGCAGTCGCGCCGCCGGGCGTAATGTAGCTGTAGGTCAACCTCGCGCCGCACACTTCCTCGAACAAATCCAGGATCTTCTCCCGCTCGCGGAAGGCGTACAGAAAGGGGGTGAAGGAACCCAGATCGAGCCCGTACGTGCCCATGGCCACCAGGTGACTGGCGATGCGATTCAACTCGGCGATGATCACGCGGAGATGGCGAGCCTTTTCCGAAACGTCGTGCTTCAGCAGTTTCTCGACGGTCAGCGCCCAGCCAAGGTTCATGTTCATGCTGGCCAGGTAGTCCATCCGGTCGGTGTACGGAATCCATTGCCGCGGCGTCAGATTCTCGCCGATCTTCTCGGCACAGCGATGCAGGTACCCGATGTTCGGTTCGACTTCCGAAACCACTTCGCCGTCCGTCCGCAGCACTAGACGCAGCACGCCGTGGGTGCTGGGATGCTGAGGCCCCATGTTGACCAGCATCTCGTCGGTGAGGACGTCGTACTCGACAATCCCGGTCTCCTCCGGGGCGGTGGCCACGTTCTCTTTCATGTTCCTAGCGTCCCCGAATCCCGTGATACTCCAACGGCATCTCGTAGTCTTTCCGCAGCGGGTGCCCGACCCAATCTTCCGGGCACAAAATGCGCCGCAGATCCGGGTGACCGTCGAACCAGACGCCTACCAAGTCGTACACCTCGCGCTCGTGCCACAAGGCCGTCTTCCAGATGCCCGTGACCGAAGGCACTGCGGGCAACTGACCGACGATGCCGTCTTTCCAGCGAGGCCGCGTCAGCTTGAGGACCAGCCGATGCCTGCGCGCCAGGCTGGACAAGTGATAGACGACCTCCAGGTGAGGCTGCCAGGACGACTTCGCCGCTTTCTTGGGATCGGTGTGGCAGAAATCGACCCCCGTGATGCAGTTCAGCAAGTTGAACTGCAGGCTGGGTTCGTCGCGGAGAAACTGGCAGACCGGCAGGAGCGCCTCCGGCGCCAATTCGATCCACGGGTCGATCGCTTCCAGGTTCACGCCCAGCACGCCAGGGCCGAATCGCGTCTGCAGGTCGGTGCAAAGTTCTGCTGCGTTCATGACTCTTGGTCAACCACCGCGTGCCGGATTCTCCAGAGCATTACCATCAAGCCGAATACACGGGCTCCTCGACGAACTCCCCCGCCCCAGAAGCGGGCGTCGCCGGCCCCGCTCGATCGCGACCCACCGCCCGGACCCAATCCAGATCGCCGCGTTTCCATACGTACGCAAAGCCTACCATCAGGATTGCGAAGAACAGCCCGATGTCCAAAATCGTGATCCACGCCAATTGACGGGAACTGGCTTGGATCACGTCCGCCGCAAGCCGGCGAGCATCGTCGGTATAGGCCACTTGGCCGCTCAGACTCGCCGGAATCGCTGTCGGAACGGACGGTTGGTTGACGCCGAGTTCGCGGTACAGCAGTCTGGCGTCGTCCGTCAGTCGGAGAGAAGCGGACTCGACCGTCTGAACGCGTCCGTCTGCCAAGTGCATCGCTTTCCCAAAGACGGTCGCCCAGGGAAAGAAAAACGCCACCTCGACGTCGAAAATGATGAACAGCAGCGCGACGACGTAAAAACGCAGATCGAACTGAATGAACGACGAACCGATCGCCGGCTCGCCGCACTCGTACACATCCCGCTTTTCTTTGAACGAGTTACGCGGACGCACAAAGCGACCAAGCAGGAGCGCCACAAACAGGACCAGAATGCCGACCGCCGCAAACAGCGCCAGGTAGGCAACGATTCCCAGGGAGGAAGCCGCTCCGGATGACATAGGCCTACCTTGTTTTTCGGTGTCCGCCGGTCACGTGTTCGGCCCCCCATGCACCGGCTCGACAACGACTTTGGACTGCGCCACGGCAGCGGGATTCAGAGTCGCGCGACCCCAGGCCACCTCCAGCGGCAGACGGGAAAAATCCACGATGCACCCGTCGCGGCTGTAACAACTCAGGTCATGCGTCGAACCCATGAAGATACAATCCACAGGACAAGGCTCGACGCACAACGCACACAACAAGCACTTCGAGTAATCGATCGCGAAGCCGGTGACGCGAAACCCGCGTCCGCCAGTGACTCGCTCCTTGCCAATATAGATGCAGTCGACCGGACAAGCCCTCGCGCACTGGTCGCAGGCAATGCAGGTCGTCAAGTCGTACCGGTGGAAGCCCCTGTAACGAGCGGCAACGGGAATCGGCTTTTCGGGATACTCGTATTTCTGCGTAAAGGTGCCCCGGTCGCTGCGGTAGCTGTACAGCCAATACCGGATGGTGACCAGCAGGCCGTTTGCCACCGTCCAGACAGCTATCCCGATATTTCGCAGCCAGCCGATCATGGAGTCGCCCCTAAGTCCTTGCCGCACAGCGTCTTCTAGCGATTGCGTGCGGTCAAGTCTGTAGCATTATAAAGACTCGATGACGTTTCGCAACAGTGGGACTCGCTCGCAAATGCGAAAACAGTCAAACCGCGGCAACAATGTTGAACTCCCAAGAAACTCCGATCGTATTAACCGTACGCCGAGACTCGGAATATAATTATGGAAAAGAGCGTCAGTTTGCCAAAGTTCTCTTGACTGCCCATTTTGGTCACGTAGAGTGAAAAGTACGTGTACGCCCAGAGTACTTGACGAGTGCGGCGGAACCGCGTTGGCTGTCCCAGCACACGTTTGCCGGAAAGGCTTTGCGAGCGAAGAATAACTTTAGCCAATGAGACGTTGGGTGAACTGAGCAACACGGCAAAGGAATGGCACCATGTTGGTCTTGTCGCGGAAAAAAAACGAGAGCATTGTGATCAACAATGACATCACCATTGTCGTGGTGGAAATCCGCGGCGACAAGGTGCGACTAGGAGTCGAAGCTCCCAAGGAAGTCCCCGTGCATCGTCGCGAGGTGTACGAGGCCATCAAACGGAACGAGGCGGCCCAGGGAAAGACCGCGTGGGTTGAATCCAGCGAGACCGCCGAAGAGGGTTAGTTGATCCTGTTGCCGTCCCTCGACCCGTTGCCCACTTTCCGACACCGCTTTCTTCCTTCCTCACCCACAACCGCTCGTGTCGCCCTGGCTTTCCAGGCCGTTTCTTGACCGAATCCTCTCAGGCCACTTGACGGTTATCGCATTCGCCCTTTTAATACCGTCTCGTTTCAAGTTGTTGACGCAACAATCGGAACCCACAAGGCCCCGTCGTCTAGTGGTCTAGGACACCGCCCTTTCACGGCGGCAACACGGGTTCGAGTCCCGTCGGGGTCACCTTCTCTTCCCACTTTTTTCGTGTTTTACCGGGTTCTCTTAAGGGGTCGAGCAGCGTCTCCCCCCTTCCCTCGCGAATTCAAGAGCGTTGCTTTTTTGACGCGTACTGCAAGTGGGCTTCTATAACTGCGCCGAGCCGAATCGCCTGCGGGTGAAATCTGGCGTTTGGCGGGCAGGTCGCGGTCACGTGCCAAACGCCGAGACGAAGATGCCGAAGAGCTTGTGGTTCAACACCTGATGGCCGGCCGCCGCAAGCAGCCGATCGCCGTCGGTCTGGGATTGCTTCAGCTTGGCTTCCAGGGCGTCGCAAAGCGACATCAGGTGGTCGACTTTGGCGACGGTGCGGTGCATCTCTTTTGCGGGCGGCGATGTGCGCCGTGGCGTAACCGGCGGCCTTGAACATCTCCGCCAACGTTACTTTCGGCTCCGGCAATGCCCCTTTACCGCCCCGTTGCGACGCCCCGTTGCCCGGCACGCCCGCGCGGACCGGGTAACGCCCAGCCAGCAGGCAGGCACGCGACGGCGAACACACCGGTGCGCCCGAATAGAACTGCGTGAACCGCACGCCTTGCGCCGCTACGCATCCGTGTGCGGCGTGTGCAGGTTCTTGGCCCCGTAGCAGCCCACGTCGACGCTTGCTTATATTGAGCAGGGTGCGAACTGGTGTCTTCCACTTGCTGGCAGGAGTCACGCGATGAATCGTTGTCGGTACAAGGTATTGCTGGTCACAGGGATTTTGGGCAGCCTTGGCGTCGGCTGTCCGGCCCACTGGGCGTTCACGCAAGCCGCGGAGCAGCCCCACGCGCCGGCCGGCGCTGTGGCGAGGTCCGTTTGCGAGTTGGGCGCCAAGGGCGACGGATTGGCGGACGATACCGCGGCCCTGCAACAAGCGGCTGAGCGCGGCGGCGAGATCCGCTTCACCCGCGGCACGTACCGCATCACTCAGCCGATCGTCATCGACCTGGATCGGGTCGGCGCCACGTCGGTCGTGGGCGACGGCACGGCGACGATCCTGATGGCCGGGCCGGGGCCGGCGTTGAAGTTCATCGGCACGCACGGCGGGACCGCGGATCCGAAGAGCGTCAAGGACAACGTCTGGCAGCGGCAGCGCAATCCGCTGGTGGACGGACTGGAGATCGTGGGCGAACACCCGGAGGCGATCGGCCTGTGGCTGGAAGGTACGATGCAGCCGATCGTCACCCGCGTGGCCGTCCGCAAGTCGCTGCACGGCGTGTGCCTCACGGGGCGGAGCCGCAACGTGATTGTCAGCCAATGCCACCTGTACGACAATCGCGGGGTGGGGTTGCTCCTGGACCAGTTGGACTTGCACCAGGTGAACGTCACCAATTGCCACATCAGCTACAACCGCGGCGGGGGAATCGTGGTCCGCGGCAGTTCGGTCCGGAACCTGCAGATCGGCAGCTGTGACATCGAGGCCAACATGGCGGCCGACGGACCTTCGGCTGCCAACGTGCTGCTGGATTGCACCCAGGAGCGTTCCTCGGTTCGCGAGGGCGCGATCGTCGGCTGTACGCTCCAGCACAGCGGCTTGCCGACGGATTCGGCCAACATCCGCTTCCTGGGCCGCAGCGTCACCGAACCGCAGAAGGTCGGTTTCTTTTCGATCTCCGGCAATCAGATCAGCGACACCGGCGTGAACATCCACCTCGTTCACGCCCGCGGCGTGAGCATCACCGGGAACACGTTCTTTCAGGGCCATCAACACCATCTGCTCGTTGAGGACTGCTCGCAGATCGTCGTCGGCGCCAATCTCTTCGACCGCAATCCCGACTATCCGCCCGGCAGCCGCGACGGGCTGGAGCTGACGGATTGCAGCGACTGCACGCTGAGCGGGTTCCAGGTCTTCAACACCCTGGCCGAGCAGGGGGCGGTGATTCTGCGGCGCTGCAGGCGGGTCAACATGACCGGATGCACGATCCTCGACTGCGACGTCTGCGGCTTGCTGCTGGAAGAAGTTCAGGGCGTGCGAGTTTCCGGTTGCCTGATTCGCGACGATCGCCCGGTCGCGACTCCGCCCGTCGCGCTGCGGCTCACCGCGGGGCGGGGGAACATGATCGTCGACAATGTCTTGGCCGGCCAGACGGAGATCGCCGCGGACAGCGGGCTGGTTCGGGGCAACTACGAGGCGGAAAAAGTGGGAATGGCGACAGGCCCGGAGGACACGGACTCCAGCGGCGCGGAGCATCCCCGCACGGCGCCGGCGGGGGCTGCCGGCGTGCCAAGTCGGGACGGCGAGCGCCGGTGAGTTCGCGGGTCTCGTCGGGCGGGGCGATTCGGCCTGGACGCCTGGGCTGCGGGCGTCGAGGCGGGGAATTCGAGCGGCGTGGCAAGCCAGGCGAAGCCGCGACGGCGTCCGTCGTGGCCGTCAGTTCGGGAGCGTTTCATTCACGGAGGCCGCGGCCGGTTTCCGGTGCGGTGCGGGCGGTCCGGGCGGCTCCGATTGCGAACGCTTCTCGGCCCAGCGGCACAGCAGCGCCAGGAACGCGGGCAGCAAGACGGTTCGCACGACGAAGGTGTCCAGCAGCACGCCGAACGACAGCGCGAACCCCAACTGGACGATCAGCGACAGCGCGCTGTCGCCGGTGCCCAGCAGCAAGCCTGCCGCCGGAACCCAGGCCGATACGGCGGGTCCCCACACGCCGCTGGTCATCGACACAAACGAGCCGGCCATGATCAGGCCGCAGCTGGTGATGATCCCTCCCGTCCAGATCACCGCGTGCTGCAAGCCCGGCAGCGGTCCCAGCCGCGCTTGCTCCTCTTGGACCCGCGTTACCAGGTAGATGTTGTAGTCTTCCCCGATGGCGACCAGAATCACGAACAGGTACAGGGGCACCCGCCAATCGAGGCCGAGGAAATCCGCGCCGTCCAGCCAGGCAAACAGCCAGTGCGTGACGCCGATGGTGACGTAATAGCTGAACACCACGGTGACGATCATGTACAGGCAGACGACGGGCCGGCGGAGGATCAGCAGCAGCACGCCCAGCACGGCCAGGACGACCAGAATCTGGATGCGCCGGTTGTCGGACTTGGTCACCCGTTTCAAATCGCGCAGATCGGCCGGCGTGCCGGAGAACACAAAAGCCGCGGCGTGCCAGGGCGATTCCGGGTTCGCTTGAATCTCCTGCAACTTCCGTTCGACCGCGTCCACCGTCTGTTCCGCCTCCAGCGAGAACGGGTCGTGTTCCAGGATCAAGTCCAAGCGGGTCGCGCGGCCCGCGAAATCCCCTTCCGAAGCCACGTAGATGTTTTGGGTCTCCGGATGCGGCGCGGCGACCATCTTGAGCCAGGAATTCCGATCGAACAGACTCAGGCGGCGGCCTGGAGGGAACTTGCCCAGCGGGTCGGCGACACTGCGGACCGCGGTGACGCCCGGAACGTACAGTTCGCGGCCCAACTCGGAGATTTGCTGGCGTCCCTCTTTCGTATCGAAGGCGGCGTCGGACTGATAGGCCAGCACGGTCAAGGGTCCGCTCTCGCCGACGCTGAAGTGCCGCTGCATAAACTCCGCGCCCTGTCGGCTGGGCCGCTGCCGCGGCAGTTGCCGGAGGAAGTCGTAGGTCATCTCTTCGCCGTGCCGCACGCCGTAGAATGCCGGGATCATCAGGACCAGCAGGCTGAGGGTCAGAATCAACCCGGGACGCGCCACCGTCGCAGCCGCAATATACCGCCACCGGCGCGAGCCTCCCGGCTCCTCCAGGCCGCCGTGTTCCGTTCCGTCGGACGATGAGGCGCGCAGGCGCGGCTGGCCAAACGGCCAGAACGCCGCCATGCCAAAGGCCCGCAGCAGGGCGGGGGCCAGCGTCATGCAGGCCGCCAGCGTGACCACCAGACACAGGCCGATCGCCGGCCCGCTGTACTTGAACTTGCCGAACTCGGCAAAGTACATCGTCCCCAGCCCCAGGATCGTCGTCAACGCACTGGCCGTCAGCGCCGTGCCCACCGCTCCCAACGACTCAGACAGCGATTCACTTGCCGACCGCCCCCGCTCCAACTCCTCGCGATACCGGGCCACCAGGAACAGGAAGAAATCCGTCCCCGAACCGTACAGGATCACGATGATAAAGACCTTGGTGGTGGTGAAAATCTTGAAGTCCCACCAATCCATGTAGGGCTGCTGAGCCAGTTGGGCCAGCATCGCCACGATGCTTGTCGCCGCGGTCAGCGAAACGAAGATGGTCGCCATCGGCATGATGACCAGCAACGGCGAGCGGTACACGAAGCTCAGGATCAGAATCACCAGCAGCACGGTGAACAATTCCGTGTTCTCGATGCTGTCGGCCGCGGCTCGCAACAAGTCGCCGCCCACCGCCGCGGAGCCGGAGAAGCCGATTTTCACGTGCTCCCGCGAGTCGCCCAGCAGCGTCTCCCGCGCCCCGTCCAGGACGGTCTCCAGGTAGTCCAGCAAGGCGATGTTGTCCACCGCCATGAATTCGTTGGACAGGTTCAAGAGCATCACCCGGACTTCGGGTTTGCGCAGCTTTTCGCCGAAGACTTCGTCCTGCCAGGTCCAGACGCCCAGCAGGGGCAGGCGCATCGCTTGTTCCGGAAAAGGCAGCGGGCCGCGATCCCGGAACGTCGCGTCCAGGTCGCGCGCGACCTGAGCGTCGGAAGCGGCTTCCTTGGTTTTGCCCTGCCGCGCGTAGATCAGCGAGCGGTTGTGGAACGCCGCCGCCAGCCGTTTTTGGCGACGAACCGTATCGGGCGGAAGCGACTTTTTTTGGGCCGCTTCCTCCTTCTTCTGCCAGTAGTCCTGGAGCAGTCCGTCCAAACGCACCGCTTCGTCCAGGGCGGACTCGGCCTGCGTCCACAGCTTTTCGGCATACCGGGAAGCCTCGCCGGCGGCTTCGGCCTGGCCCTTCTGGCGCAGTTGCTCCGCCTCCTCGGTTTGTTGCTGGGCGCGGCTCATCGCCGCGACGCCGTGCAGGTTTTTGAACTGGCGGGCCAAATCGTAGGCCACCGCCAGTTCGTCGCCCTGCAGGGCCCCCTCGTCGCGTCCCACAAAAACCGCGATCTCGCTCTTGGCCCGATCGCGGGGAAAGGCGTCGGACAACAGCCGCTCGCCCCGCACACTGGGCATCTGCGGCGGCAGGAACGCCAAGTCGCCGTCGCGGGTGACGTCGTCCCAGTTCGGGGCCGCCCACTGCAGCAGAGCCACGATCAACACCCAGCCGACGATCACCGCCAGCCAATGCCGCGTCACGAGTTTGCCTAGAAAGAGAAACATGGCACGCAGTATCGAATACTCGACGACAAAAGAAAAGAGCAGATTGCCCAGATGTTAAACTGTAACGGCTGGCGTGTCCGGTTGGATTTCGTGGCGGCTGCGCTGTATCATGGGGCAGTTTTCCAGCCGGCCGATCCGCGCCGCCCCCGACCGATCAGGCGGCCGGTCGCCGGGTTCCCGAAGCACCGTCTCCAGAAGGATCCGAACCGTGACAAGCGACCAGCATGCAGACATGGAATCGCGGTACGCCCAGCGCCTGAATCGGTACGTCACCGCCATGCGCAACGAGATGCCGGACATGGTCCCCATTCGGCCGTTTGTCGCCGAACTCACCGGCGTGTACGCCGGCTACACGTGCCAGGAGATCACGCACGACTACGACAAGGCACTGATCGCCGCCCGCCGCTGTGCGGCCGATTTCGACTGGGACGCGGTGGTGGCCAACATGGTCTACGTCTGGACGGGACTGACCCAGGCGTTGGGACTGAAGTACTACGGCATTCCCGGCATCGACATCCCGCCCGACGTGGGCTTCCAGTACCGGGAACCCGAAGAAGCCAACGCCTGGATGAAGCCTGACGAGTACGACCAGTTGATCGAGGATCCCACGGGGTTTCTCTGGAACGTCTGGTTGCCGCGCGTGTCCAGCGAAATTTCCGCGCCCGGCCAGCCCGCCACCTATCGCGGCAACGTGGCCTTGGCCAAAGGCGCGATGGCCATGCTGCAGTACTTCTATGCCTTGGGCGCCCAGTGCCAACTGCTGCGACAGGAATCCGGAACCGTGTCGGCCATCTCCGGGATTCTGAAAGCTCCCTTTGATATCATCGCCGACAAGTTCCGCGGCTACATCGGCCTGACGATGGACATGCACACCCAGCCGGCGAAAGTGCTGGCGGCCTGCGAAGCCCTGCTGCCGCACTTGACCCACGTGGCGCTGACCACGGCGGATCCGAACAAGCAAGTCCCGGTCGGCTACTGGATGCACCGCGGTTGCGTCCCGTTTGTAAACATGAAACAGTTCCACTCGCACTACTGGTCGACGCTGAAGCCGATCGTGGAAGAACTCTGGAAGCACGGGCACCAGACGCTGTTTTACGCCGAAGGCAAATGGAACGCCCACTTGGAAGCCTTTGCCGAACTGCCGGATCAGAGCATCGTCTACCACGTGGACCAGGACGACCTCTTCGACGCCCACAAGAGGATCGGCCACAAGTTCTGCCTGAGCGGCGGGATCCCGAATTTCCTGCTCAGCTACGGTACGCCGGAAGAAGTGCGAAAATACGTCCAAAAGGTGCTCGACGGGGTCGCCCGCGACGGCGGCTATGTCCTGGACGCCGGGGCGATCATGCAGAACGACACGAAGATCGAAAACCTGCGGGCCATGACCGAGGCGGCCCGCGAGTACGGCGTGTACTCGCGCGGGCACGCCAGCGGCGGTCCCGTCGCGCCGCCGGCCCCGCAACCCGGCTACGGCGGCCCCCACGTCGGACTCGAAGGCCGCCCCGTGCCTGCCATCCCGCCTGGTGTCTGCGTGCCCTGGGACCAGAAACAGAAAGAACTCCCGCCCCTGACCGGCGACGCCGAATTGGCGCGGCGAGTCTGGGACAGCGTCGAAGGCTTGGGCAATACGTTCATCTGGCAGGTGTTGCTGTCGTTCTAGCAAGTTACCGTTTGCCGATCCTGGGTGACCGACTGCCGATGACAATCTGCGGAGCAGTGGTCACTGGTCATTGGTCACTGATAACTGAACACGGATAACTGAACACGGATGACATACTGGCGCAACAAAGTGGTGTTAATCAGCGGCGGCTCGTCCGGCCTGGGCGAGAATCTGGCACGCACCTTGGCCGCGGCCGGGGCCAAGTTGGTCTTGGGCGCGATCGACGCGGACGGGGTCGAGGCGGTGGCTGCTTCGTTGCGGGACACCGGCTGCGAAGCGACGGGCGTATGGGCGGATGTGACGCAACAGGAGCCGGTGGACCGGTTGATTGCCAGCGCCGTTGAGCGGCACGGGCGCTTAGACGCCCTGTTCAACTGCGCCGGCCGGTCGGCGCGCGGCGAGGCGTTGGCCACCACGCCGGAGCAGTTCCAGGACTTGTTGGCGTTGAACTTTCTGGCCACCGTCCGCTGTACGCGGGCGGCCGCGCCCCACTTGATCCAAGCCCAGGGGCATCTGGTCAACATTGGTTCGCTGGCGGCCAAGACGGCCTCGAAGTTCCTGGGCGCGTACCCGGCCAGCAAGTTCCCGGTGGCGGCCTACTCGCAGCAGTTGCGGTATGAATTGAATCCGCGGGGCGTCCACGTGCTGCTGGTCTGCCCCGGTCCCATTGCGCGGCCGGATGCCGGACAGCGTTACGACGCGCAAGCGACCGGCTTGCCCGAGTCGGCCCGCAAGCCGGGCGGCGGGGTCAAGCTGAAGGGCATCTCGCCCGACAAGCTGGCCCGGAACATCCTTCGCTGCTGCGAACGCCGCAAGCCGGAACTGGTCATGCCGGCCAAGGCGCGAATCCTGTTCGCGCTGGCGCAGCTGTCGCCGGCTCTGGGCGACTGGATCATCGGCAAGATGACCGGAGCCTCGGACGGCGGTTCGTAGTTTCGGTTTCGGAGCGTTGCGACGTGAGGCGCAGGCCTCTCCGCCTGCCTCAGGCGGGTGTCGCAAGACGCGAACACGGATTACAATACTGCCCGGAGCGGTCTCCGGGAGCGGGCGGCAGTTCGTGTCGCCCTTGGCAAGCCGCCGCGTGCAAGGGGACTTTTTCTGGCACCTCGAAGAAACCACAGGACGAGGAGTTCGGCAGCATGATCATCTCTCCCACGGATCTGGAAATCACGGATCTGGAAGCGGACGCGATCGTCGTCGGCGTCGACGCGCAGGGAACGCTGACCCAGGAAGCCCGGGAAATCGACGCCGCGACGGGCGGCCTGCTGGCCCGACTGGTCGCCCAGGAAGAGATCTCTGGGAAACTGGGCAAGGTCGGCATCCTCCTGGCTCCGCCGGGGCTTAGGGCCGGACAGGTAGCCGTCGTGGGCCTTGGCGAGAGTCGGCAGTTTGGGCGCGGTCAGGCGTTCCGGGCAGCCGCCGCTGCGGCCAAACGCCTGGCGGAACGGCGTCGCCGCCGAGTCGCTTTCTTTCTGGGAGACGGCTGGTCGGAACAGCAAGTGGAAAGCGGCATCTGCGGTGCGATGGTGGGCTGCCGGGGGCAGGACTTGTACCGCACCGAGAAAAACCTGCACGCCTTTGAAGAAATCCTCTGGGACGACGCCTACGAGACAGTTTTGGCCTCCGGTCGAATTCTGGGGGAATCGGTGAATCTGACGCGGCAGTTGGTCAACGAGCCGCCCAGCCGGATCTATCCGGAATCGTTTGCCGCAGAGGCGGAGAAATTCGCCGAAGAATTCGGCCTGGGGATCGAGGTCTGGGACGAACAGCGCCTGGAGGAGGAACGCTGCCACGCATTGTTGGCCGTCGCACGAGGGTCAAGCCGGCCGCCGCGGTTGGTCATCCTGTCGCACCGGGGCGGTGGTCCCGACGATCCCATTCTGGCCCTCGTGGGCAAGGGCGTCACGTTCGACTCGGGCGGTTTGTCGATCAAGCCGACCGACAGCATGAAGACCATGAAATGCGACATGGCGGGCGCTGCTACCGTGTTTGGCGTCATGCAGGCCGTCGCGCGGCTCGAATTGCCCGTCAACGTCATCGGCCTGGCCGGCCTTGTGGAGAACATGGTCGGCGGCAACGCCTACAAGGTCGGCGACGTCATCAGCGCCCGCAGCGGCAAGACGATCGAAGTCTTGAACACCGACGCCGAAGGTCGGCTGGTGTTGGCCGACGTGCTGGATCTGGCGCTCGAGCGGAAAGCGAACCGGATCATCGACCTGGCGACGCTGACGGGCGCCTGCATGGTCGCCTTGGGCACCGACGTGGCCGGGCTGATGACGAACGACCAGCCCTGGTGCGACGCCGTGCGACAGGCGGCGGACGACTGCGGCGAAGCCGTCTGGCAGTTGCCCATGTTTCCAGACTGCTACGACGAGCAGATTCAGAGCAAAGTCGCCGACATCAAGAACGTGGGAGAAGGCCGCTGGGGCGGCGCGATCACTGCCGCCAAGTTTCTGGAACAGTTCGTCGGCAAGACGCCCTGGACGCACGTCGACATCGCCGGACCGGCGTTTTTGGAAAACCCAAAACCCTGGCTGGACGCCGGCGGAACCGGCGTGTTCGTGCGGACGTTGGTCGAGGTCGCGCGGCGGTGGACCGCAGAAATGAACGACGCGTAGCCGTCCGTGAAAAACAGGAAACCGCTGCCGGCGACAGGCACCTCGCGACGGTCGTTCTTGCTGGGGTTTCTCCGGCTCAGTTCGCAGTCAGGCCCTCTCTGCAGCCAGGCCCTCTCTTTTGACAGGCTGCCAGGCCTGTCTGGGAAGGACTTCGCAGGGCCAAAACCTGCTCCGCCCGAGCGGAGCAGAAGAACTTGCGACGGCCAGACCTCGCAATTGAATTTGGACGGCTGCTCGGAGCCGCTGCCGGTCAGCCCTTCGGCCCAAGCCGCAGGCCAGCGAGGATCGCCCCGGTGCATCGCACTGGGCCGCCGTCGGCGGCGATTGCCCGATGATTGTGCCAACCGCCGGTTCTCTGGCGGCCCGGGCAACCCCCGTGTTCACTGACGGTCCTGTCCTGGGCACCGCTTGCCGCCGCTCGGCGTCTCTGCCAAACTAGCCCACAAAACGAGTGGTTGCGTGAATTGACAAACGTGTTGGAAAAAACTAGAGTCAACGTCGTCTTGCAGTTCGGCTCTGAAGGTGACGGGTTAGTTCTCCGGAGTGTTGGGCATGGATGGCGTCTGAAGTGGGCTGGATTGGGTGCTTGTCTTCTTTCGCCAGGAGGCTTGTCTCATGCTTTGCCGGTCGAGACGGGGCTTTACGCTGGTTGAGTTGTTGGTGGTGATTGCCATCATCGGCATTCTGGTCGCGCTGTTGTTGCCCGCCATTCAGGCGGCGCGCGAGGCCGCACGGCGCATCCACTGCACGAACAACCTGAAGCAGATTGCGATTGCGGCGCACAACTTTCATGACACGTACAGGATGTTCCCTCCGGGAGTGCTCGGCCAGAAGCCGCCCGCGAACGGGTCGGATGCCGATCAGGCGATCGGCATCTTGCCATTCCTCCTGCCGTTCATGGAACTGCAGGCGGTCCGTGACCAGATTGACGTGAGCCTGGACGTGAATTGGTGTGCGAGCGACCCCTCGCCGCCGGCTCCCGCACTGACCGACGGCATTTGGGCCACCGCCAGCACTTGGTACATCGCGCAGGCCAAGATTGGCGCGTTCCTGTGCCCGTCCGCCCCGCAGAAGGAAACCGGGGGCTGTATGATGGGACACACGACCTATGGCTGCGGAACGGATTGCGGCACCATGACGGTTTGGTACTACGAAATCGGCGATGGCGGCGACAACCTGGGCCACACGAACTATCTGGCCTGCGCCGGCGGCATGGGCCATATCGACGACGCCGGCTGGGACACGTGGGAAGGAATCTTCTACAATCGCTCGAAAACCAAGCTTGCCGATGTCTTGGACGGCACCAGCTGTTGCCTCATGTTCGGTGAGTTCGCGGGCGGCCACGATGAGAACAATCAGTTGGAATACACGGTGGCCTGGATCGGCGGCGGGGCCATGCCGACCGGATGGGGACTGAAACCTGACCCTCAATCCGACCCGAATCGTGTCATGCCGAATTGGTATCAGTTTGGTTCGTACCACCCAGACGCCGTCCTGTTTGCCCTGGCCGACGGTTCCGTCCGGTCGATTTCCACGGACGTTGTCGACGAGCCGGGCAAGCGTTACTTTCGCGCGTTGAGCGCTGTGCATGACGCCAATATCATTCCCAGCGGCATCGCGCGGTAAAACAGAGGGAGTCCGATACATGGTTTGGATGCTGCGAATTGTGCTCGTGTGCGCCGTAGCAAGCCTGTTCGGCTGCGGGGGCAACACCGGGGTCGAAACGCCCGACGAACCCGCAGCGCAGCCGACCGCGAAACCCGCAGCGGCCGCACCGACCACAAGGCCCTCCGTGGACTGAACGGGATGGTCCTGGCAGAACAAGTCAACCGGCGTCTTGCGCAGGTGCGTCCCTTTCACACGGCCGAACACCCGATCCGGCAGTGATCCAGCATCGCCGCCGGGGTCATGGCGTAGCCGACGTAGAACGGGCCGAATTCGGCGTAGCGGGCGCTGGCTTCGTCAAACCGCATGCGGTACACGATCTCTTTCAGAAACTGCGGGTTGCGGGCCCACAGCGTGACGCCCCACTCCCAGTCCTCCAAGCCGACGCCCACCGTGATCAGCTGCGAAACCTTGCCGGCGAACTGCAAACCGCTGCGGGCGTGTTCCGACATCATCCTGCTGCGTTCGGCAAACGGCAGTGTGAACCAGTTCGCTTCCACGTCTCGCCGCTTGTTCATCGGATAGAAACACGTGGCCGGCCAGCCGGGGAAGTCGGGCGTCAGACGTTGCTGGTTCATGGCCGGCAGCCGCGACTCGTAGGCCTTGACCCTGGCCTGGAACTTCGGATCGTCCTCCCGTTCTCCTTCCTGCAACAGCCGCTTGGCGTACTGCTCCGCCGTCAGCACGTACTCGGAGACCTCGGTCATCGAGACAAAGGAAAACGTCGGCCGCAACGCGGTTCCCAGCCGGCCGGCCATCAGCCGCTGGTGGACGGCGTCGATCTTCAGCGGATTGGGGTCCATCAGCAGCAAGCCGAAATCGGCCTTGTGGCCGCTGACGACGCTCGTTTGCAGCCTCGCGGTGGCCTCGGAGCCCGCCGGATCCAGAAGGGCGGTCATCTCGCGACGGGCAACTGCGACGTCCGCCTCCGCCATCCGCGCCAACACGCCCCGATCGAACGTGTAGTACAGGTGGCTGCAGTGCCAGCCGGCGGCGGGTTCGAGCGAAATGTCCTGGGGCGTCGAGGGATCAGGGCGGCCGGTACTCATGCGAGGGCAACTCCTTGGAAAACAACGCACATCTGCCTGCGAACGAAGACGACTCGTCGCCGCGGGAGCCAACTGTAACCCGGCGCCGGGTGGCCGCCAAGCCGGCGCACGCCCAAACGGGGCTCAGCTCTGCCGCTGCCGCCCCAGCAACCAGGCGGCCGCCCCGACGACGGCAGCCAGGCCCGCAAAGACCAACAGGCACAGCCCCGCGACTTGATCGTCAACCCCCGCATGGATCAGCCCAAACACGCGGATCGGCACGGTTGTGACGCCCGGCGGGACGACCAGAACGCTGCAGGCCAAGTCGCCCGCGGCGGCCGCGAACACCGCCAGCCACACGGCCGCCAGACCCGCGCGCCGCTGCGGCAACGCGACCCGCCAAAACCGCGACCAACCGCCGGCGCCTTCGCAAGCGGCACTGTCCAAGGCGTCTTCCGCAACGCTCCGCAACACGTACCAGCAACCCAGAAGGGCCAACGGCAGGACGCGCACGGCGATGGCCAGCACGGGCGCCAACACCGTGCGGTCGTACAGCCAGATCAACACTTCCGGACCCTCGCGGTCCAGCAGCCAGATGACTCCCAGACCAATCAGCGGGCCGGGGAGCGCCAACCCCGCAGCAGCCACAATCAACGCCGGCGCCGCACGCCAACCGCCGCGCCGCGCCCACCACGCCAGGCCGGCGCCGCACGCCACGGCGCACGTCGCAGCCAAGGATCCGATCAAGACCGTCCAACACAGTTCCTGGCGGAAACTCCAGGCACCAGACGAAACGACGTCCCCAAACCGGCTCGCGGACCACTGCCGGACGCGGACCTCGCCGACTTGCTGCACCACCAGGCCCGCCTTGCCCACGAGATTGGCCAGCGGAATTCCGGCCACCAACAGACCGCACAGCAGCACGGCGGCCCCAGCTGCCAGGCGTGCTTGTCTCAAGCGGTAATCGCGAGCCGGACGCTGGGGCGTCTGCAGCATCGGAGCCGCCTGCCAGGCTGCGGCCACCGCGACCAGGACCAAGGCCGCTCCCGCCAGCATGCCCGGCGCGGCCGTCCGCCACGCGCCGGCGAGACTGTCGCCCAAGGCAAAGCCGGTATACAACTCCTCCGCATACGTCCGCACGCAAAACAGATCCGTCACCGTCATTTCCGTGGCGGTCGCCAACAGCACCCAGGCGGCGGCGACCGCGATGCCGGCCGTCAGCCGCGGCAGCGTCACCCGCGTGAAGACTTGCCACGTCGCCCCGGCCAACAAGGCGTCCTCCTCCTGTTCCGGTTCGACGGCCGCTGCGGCGGCGCCTACCAACAACACGACCCAAGGGACCGCGGCCAGGGAGTGTACCCAGATCGCGCCGTGCCAGCCCGACAGCCACGGCGTTGCGGACGGCCCGCGGGCCAGCGAGTACCAGCCCAGTTGCCCCCAGCCCGCGTCCCAGGCCGCTGCCTGAAGATACAGCGGCACGAGCAACAAGCCGGCGGTCAAAGCCAGCGCGCCGCGCCGGCCGGGCACGTCGGTCCGCCAAAGCAGAAAGGCCAGGGCGGTGCCCAGCGGCAGGCTGACCGCGCACGACCCAGCGGCCAGCAGCAGCGTATTCCTCAGCAGCAACAGCTGCCGCGGATCGTCACGCAGCAGCACGGCCGCCGCGGCCAGGCAGGCAAACGCCAGGACCAACAGGGATCGGGAGCGATGTCGCAGCATTACGGGGTTGTGCCAAGGCTCATCCAGGTCTCCAAACCCGCGTCGACGCTGGGCCGGGTGAGTCGGACGTCAGGGGGTCGAGGCGGCCACGGGGGCCAGTCGAGGCGTGCCGGGGCGCTGGGCCGCCAGCCGCTGCGTTTCCACGATCTCGTCCAACTGACTGTCGATCGCGGAATGCCGCGAGCCCGGATGCGGCAGCACCCAGGGGACAGTCACGGTGAACGTGCTGCCGCGTCCCAATTCGCTGACGAAGGTGATCTCGCCGCCCAACAGCTTGCACAACTCCTTGACAATCGACAGGCCCAGGCCGGTGCCGGAGTATTCGCGCGTCAGGTTCCGATCGCCCACCGTTTGGGAAGACTGGCGGAATTTCTCAAAGATGATCTCGTGGTCTTCTTCGGGAATTCCCACGCCGGTGTCCGCCACCGACAGGATCAGGCGATCGTCGGCGCTGCGGCTGACCGAAACGGTGATCCGTCCGCCTTCCGGCGTGAACTTGATCGCGTTGGACAGCATGTTGATCAACACCTGTTGGATCTTGCTCTGGTCCTGGTACATCACCGGCAGGTCCGGTTCGACCTGGCAGATCAGGTCGATGTTCTTCTCTTCGCTCAACCCGCGGACCATGTCGCACTGGGCGGTGACCACGGCCCCGATGCGGAACTCGGACAGCCGCACGTCCATTTTGCCGGCTTCGATCTTGGCCAGGTCGAGGATGTCGTTGATCAAGTCCAACAGCAGCCGGCCTGATTTCTGGATGTTCTGGGCGTAACGCTTCTGCTTGTCGCTCAGCGTGTCGATGCCGCCGAGGATTTCGGAGAACCCGATGATGCTGTTCAGCGGAGTGCGCAGTTCGTGGCTCATGTTCGCCAGGAAGTCGCTTTTCAGCCGGTTCATCTCGTACAGCTGCATATTGAGTTGGGCCAGTTGATCGACTTTGGCGTCCAGATCCGCGTTCACCTGGCGCAGTTCGTCCTGGGCCTCCGTCAGGTGCCGCAACATGCGATTGAAGGCCGAGGCCAGTTCTTCGAATTCGTCGTTGGTCGCGATTTCGGCCCGCAACTGCGTGTTGCCCCGGCTGATTTCCTCGCTCACGTCCCGCAGGTGCTTCAACGGCTTGACCACCACATAGCGGATGATCACGTACAAGATCACCATGGCCAGGAACACCGTCAAAATGCCGATCGCGGTCAGCAGGGCGCGATTCCAGGTGATCGCTTGCTGCGTCTCGCGGTCGGAGATGTCCACCTTGACGACGCGGAACGGCAGCTTGCCCTGGTCCAGCGGCATGTCCGCGCGGGAGAACGCATCGAAGCCTTCGAAACCCAGATGGCAACGGCCGCAGCTTTCCTTCCAGTACACCGGCTGGTAGTAATAGATCTTCTCCTCGGACGGCACGGGCTGGAATTTGTAGACGACTTGGATCTCGGGAGAACTCCGAGCGCTGCTGGGCGGCGTCGCGACGGGCAATTCCGCGTTCAAGTTGGCGGCCGGCGGCGTCAAGCCCGTTCCGGCGACATCCTCGGCCGTGTCGAGTTCGGCCCGGTGGGAATGCGTCTTCATTTGCGTCTGCAGCTTGGCCTGCAACTGCAGGAGAATCGCTCTTTCTTCCTCGTTTGCCGGGAGTTCCGTGCTGGGCGTTTCTTCCAGCGACAGGATCTTCCAGTCGTACTTCTGGGTTTGCAGATCGCGTGCCAGTTCGGCGGCCATCCCGCGCAGGGCCTTGGCGTGCTGCGGATCGGTGTCCGGGTCGGCGGCTTCCCACTGTTCCCAGTGGTAGCGAAGCAGTGCGGCGTCGACCAGGTCACGGCTCTTGCGGATCGCCGTCCCCTGGACGAGGTCTTCCGCGATATGTTCCACCCACCAGAAGGTCAATGCCAGAAGCAAGCTCAGGCCGGCGACGAACAGAAAACGGCACTTCCGCTCCAGGCTGGTTTCCCCGATGACTCGTTTGATCGAGCGATAAGACATGACCGTGTAACCAGCGCGGCGTCTGCTGGAAGTTGTTTCCCTTGCGCATTTTACGGGAGTTTCGGGCTCTCCGCTAGGGCAAAAGGTCCAGTTTGCGTAAACCGCACCACTTGACAATTTGGGGCTGCGGCAATTAGCAAAATCAGTATAACTTAGGCTTTGTGACACACAGGATGCCCGACGCGGCCTGCGATTGCAACCCCCACGGAGCCGGCTTGTTCCCAGGCGCCGGGCTCCCCAACACATTGTGTTTCCACGACCTGAGACCGTAACGAGGAGCCCCATGACCGAACGAACTCCCGCCGAGCCGACCCCGCCGCCCCCGCCTGCTCCGCCAGTCCCTCCGCCCGTACCCGAAGTGGAGATAGTGAGCGAGATGACGGCCCAGGCGTTGTTCGACAAGTGCGAAACTCTGGCGCGAAACCTCTGGTGGACTTGGCATCCGGAGGTCCACAGCTTGTTTCGGGACTTGGACCCGATCCGCTGGCGGCAACTGGACCACAACCCCATCGCGCTGTTGCGCGAATTCACGCCGGAGCGGTTGGCGGCGAGGGCCTCCGAGATGGTGCTCCACAGCCGGATCAACTACCACTACCGCCGGCTGAAGGAGTATCTCAGCGATCGCCGGCGCACGTGGGGCAAGACCCATGCCAACATCCTGGGCGCCCTGCCGGCGGCCTATTTTTCGGCCGAGTTCGGGATTCACGAGTCCGTCCCGATCTACTCGGGCGGCTTGGGCGTTTTGTCCGGGGATCACATCAAAAGCGCCAGCGGACTGGGGGTTCCCTTGGTCGGCGTCGGCTTGTTCTACAGCCAGGGCTATTTCAAGCAGCAACTGGACTTGAACGGATGGCAGAGCGAGGAGTACCTGGAGACACACGTCGAGAACCTGGCGATGGAGCCGGCCAAGGACCCGACGGGCAGACCGGTCACCGTGCAGATCGACACGCGCAACGGCCGACTGTTGGCCAAAGTGTGGCAGTTGCACGTGGGACGCGTGGAACTGTACCTGCTGGACTGCAACGTGGAAGGGAACCGGCCCGAGGACCGCGAACTGACCAGCCGCCTGTACGGCGGCGACGACCGGATTCGAATCCGCCAGGAACTGGTCCTCGGCGTCGGCGGCGTCAAGGCCCTCCACGCCCTGGGCATCACTCCCGGCGTGTACCATTTGAACGAAGGACACAGCGCCTTTGCGCCGCTGGAAGTGATTCGCGAACGGATGCAGGACGACGGCCAGCCCTTCGACGGAGCCTTGCGAACGGTGGCCAGCCAGACCGTGTTCACCACCCACACGCCCGTTCCGGCCGGGCACGACCGGTTTCACGGCGGCTTGGTCGAGGAGCATCTGGGCCCGCTGCGCGATCAACTGGGCATCTCCTACGAGCAACTGATGGGGCTGGGACGCGTCGATCCGCAGAATCCGAACGAGCCCTTCTGCATGACGGTGCTGGCGCTGAAAGTCTCGCGCAAAGCCAACTCGGTCAGCCAGTTGCACGGCCGCATCACGCGGCGAATGTGGGCCCATCTGTGGCCCTGGCGCGAAGAAGAAGAAATCCCCATCGGACATATCACCAACGGCGTCCACATCCCAAGCTGGCTCGCCTGGCAAATGCGTCAACTGTACGACCGCCATTTCCCCGAAGGCTGGATCTACGGCATGGGCGAACCGGAGCCCTGGCAGAACATCCATCACGTGGATCCCGGCGAACTGTGGGAGACGCACAACTCGCTGAAGAACCTCTTGCTGGCGTTCGTCCGCCGCCGCGTCAGCCGCCAATGCCGGCGGCGGGGCGAGCCGGATGACGTGGTCGAGGCGGCGCGGAATCTGCTGAATCCGGCGATTCTGACCATTGGCTTCGGCCGCCGTTTCGCCACTTACAAGCGAGCCACGCTGATCTTTTCGGATCGCGACCGACTGGCGGCCCTGTTGAACAACCCGGAACGCCCCGTCCAATTGATCTTCGCCGGCAAAGCGCATCCCAAGGACGAACCCGGCAAGCGGCTGATCCAAAACCTCGCCAACATGCGGCGCGACCCCTGCTTCAAGGACCGCATCGCCTTTCTCGAGGATTACGACATCAACGTCTGCCGGCACATGATCCAGGGCGTCGACGTGTGGCTGAATAACCCCCGCCGACCTCTGGAAGCGTCGGGCACCAGCGGCCAAAAGGTGGTGCTGAACGGAGGCCTGAATCTGTCCATTCTGGACGGCTGGTGGGCGGAGGCCTACGACGGCTCGAACGGCTTCGCCATCGGCAAAGGTCGGAGCCACGTCAACGACGAGATCACCGACCTCCGCGACGCCAAATCGCTGTACGAAGTGCTGGAAAAAGAGGTCGTCCCGACGTTCTACGACCGCGACGCCGATGGTCTGCCCAAGCGATGGATCGAGTTGATGATGAATTCGATCAGCACGCTGGCGTGGCGTTTCAGCGCGCATCGCATGGTCATGGATTATACCCGCACCATGTACGTACCCGCCGCGGGCGGCGTCAGTTGCGATATGGACCGGAGGTAGGAGGAAGGATGAAGGAGGAAGGATGCGACGCGGGGATTGACCGGACCGGCATCCCGTGGCTCGCGACGCCTTTCATAAGGGGTTTCTGTGTCGAGACATGCTGATCGAAGAGACCGCCTGCTCCGCTTGGTCCCCGGCACGGGGGCCGACGGTCTGCTGGTGACTCATCCGGCCAACGTGACGTACCTGACGGGTTTCACCGGTGATTCCAGCTACCTGCTGCTGACGCCGCGCGAACAGATCATGATCAGCGACGGGCGTTATGCGCAACAATTGACGGAGGAATGCCCGGACTTGGATGCGGAGATCCGTCGGCCCGGCTTGGAGATGTTGCCGATGGTCGCCAAAGTCGTGGACGCGGCGAAAGTCCGCAACTTGGCGATCGAGGCGGCGTCGATGACAGTCGCGTTCTGCTCCGAGCTTTCCCAACAGTTGTCCGGTGTCCAGTTCACCTTCACCGGCTCCCTGGTGGAGGGACTGCGCGAGATCAAGGATCGGGAGGAAGTCGCCCAGATCCGTGAAGCCATCGAACTGGCCGAGCGGGCGTTTGCCGTGGTCCGAGCCGGTTTGCGTCCGGATCACACAGAGAAACAGATCGCTCACAACCTGGAGCATCAGATTCGATGTTTCGGAGGCACGGGCTGCAGCTTCACGCCGATCGTGGGAGTGGGCCCGCGCGGCGCCTTGCCCCACGCCCGCCTGTCGGATCACCGCGTGGAAGAAAGCGACTTTGTGCTGATCGACTGGGGTGCTCGCGGGGCGCTGTACGTTAGCGACTTGACGCGTGTCTTGGTCACCGGTAGAATTTCGCCCAAACTTGAACGTGTGTATGGAGTTGTGTTGAAAGCCCAGCGGGCGGCGATCGCCGCGATCCGGCCTCGGGCCGTACTGAAAGACGTGGACGCAGTCGCCCGCAAAGTGATCGAGGAGGCGGGCTTGGGAAAGTACTTTACGCACGGTCTGGGACACGGAATCGGCTTGGAGATCCATGAAGGGCCGCGTTTGGCGCCCAGCCAGGATCGGCAACTGAAGGCGGGAATGGTCGTCACCGTCGAGCCCGGAGTGTACCTGCCGCAGTGGGGCGGCGTCCGGATCGAAGACGACATTCTGGTGACCAGGACGGGCGGTGAGGTGCTGAGCCACGTGGCAAAGGAACTAGACGACTGTGTGCTGCAGGGGATGAGATGACAAGGACGGGGCGCGGGCGACGAACCGGAACGGTGCCAAGTCGCCGGCGCCCTTAGTTTTTTCGGGCGGATGCCCGTGGAGAGATCTATGGCGGACTCGGAAGCCAGACCGGACGACATCTTCGAACTTGACCGCATTCGCAGCTTGATCGAGTTGATGAAGGAACACGACCTCAGCGAAATCGATCTGCGGCAAGCCCAACAGCGAATCCGACTGTGCCGCGGTTCCGCCGCGGACCCGCAAACCTTCAGCTTGCCGCCCCCGCCGTCGCCGGCGGTGCTGTCTCCGAACGCCCCCGCCGCGGCGACTGCCGAAGATGCGAACATCCAGTACATCAAAAGTCCTATGGTGGGAACGTTCTACTCAAAATCCAATCCCAACGCGGAGCCGTACGTCCGCGTCGGTGACCACGTCGATGCAGCCAGCACCGTGTGCATCATCGAGGCCATGAAGGTGTTCAACGAGATTCCCGCCGAAGTTAGCGGCCGGATCGTGGCGGTGTTGGTCGACGACGAAGAAGCCGTCGAATTCGGCCGCCCCTTGTTCAAGCTGGACACCAAAAAGTAGGCCCGACGGCAGGGACCCGTTTCTATGTACAAACGCATCCTGATCGCAAACCGCGGCGAGATTGCCCTCCGCGTCATCCGCGCGTGCCGGGAATTGGGCATCGAGACGGTGGCCATCTACAGCGAAGCCGACCGCGGCAGCGCCTACCTGGACCTGGCGGACGAAGCGTATTGCGTGGGGCCGGCCAAAAGCGCCCTGAGCTACCTGAAGATCGACCGGGTGATCAGCGCCGCCGAAGTGGGCAATGTCGAAGCAATCCATCCCGGCTACGGCTTCCTGGCCGAAAACGCGCATTTCAACGAGATCTGCCGCAGCTGCAAGATCGATTTCATCGGACCTACGCCCGAAGCCATGCAAATGCTCGGTGACAAGAACGCCGCCCGCAGCATGGCACGCGACGCCGGCGTGCCGGTCGTGCCCGGCAGCGAGGGCCTGATCGAGGATGAACATCAAGCCCTCAAAATCGCCCACGAGATCGGCTTTCCCGTGCTGATCAAAGCGACCGCGGGCGGCGGCGGCAAAGGAATGCGCGTGGCCGGCAACGATCTGGTGCTCAAGACCGCGTTCGTCCAGGCCCAGACCGAAGCCAAGGCGGCCTTCGGCAACGCCGGCGTGTACCTGGAAAAATTCATCGAGCGGCCTCGGCATATCGAAGTCCAAATCCTGGCCGACACGCACGGAAACGTGGTCCACCTCTGGGAACGCGATTGCTCCACGCAGCGACGGCATCAGAAGCTGATCGAGGAGAGCCCGGCGCCCAGCCTGCCGGCCGACCGCCGCAAGAGTATGTGCGAAGCCGCCGTGCGGCTGATCCAATCGGCCGGCTATACCAATGCCGGGACCGTCGAGTTCATCCTGGATCAGAACAACAACTTCTACTTCATCGAAGTCAACGCGCGGATCCAGGTCGAGCACCCGGTGACCGAAATGGTGACGGGCATCGATCTGATCAAATCGCAGATTGCCGTCGCCGCCGGCGAGCCCCTGCCGTTCCGCCAGGAGGACATCTGCAGCCGCGGTGTGGCCATCGAGTGCCGCATCAACGCCGAGAATCCCGATCGCCGCTTCCAACCGTGCCCCGGCCGAATTGACAAGCTGTTCGTGCCCGGCGGGCCCGGAGTGCGGTTTGATTCGCACGCCCATCCCGGCTATGTCGTGCCCGCGACCTACGATTCCATGATCGGCAAATTGATCGTCCACCAGCCGACCCGCCCGGCCGCGATCGCCTGTATGATCCGGGCCCTGGACGAACTGCGGATCACCGGCATCGAAACCACCGCCTCGTTCCACCGCCGTGTCCTGTCCCACAACGAGTTCGTCAAGGGCCAGGTCGATACGGGCTTTGTGGAACGTACCTGGTTCGCCTGATCCTGGCACGCAAAAAGGGACGCACCTCTTTACGAAGCGACCGCCGACCACGCCCAAGTCCGCCTGGCCCTGCCCCGACCATTCTGCGCTCGGATTTGCCGTCGAGAAAACGAATCGCCGTCGCTGCGTGCCCGGCAGCCGAGCCGCTCAGACAACCAACTCCTCGACCAGCGCCTCGTGCGGCAACTGCCGCGACTCCGACGGCTCAATTCAGAAGACGACCCGGACGATTCCATGAACGCAGGGAGACGCGGCGGATGATCCGGCAACGCGACGCTTCAGGACAAGATCGTTACACGCACGTTCTTGTACTGCGTGAATCCTCTGTCAAACGTGACGACTTCGAAATCGGCTGCTTGTGCAAATGCCGCCAGATATGCGTCGCTCCACACGTTTGGCGAAAACGTTCGAAGCTGTGTCAAGGTTCGCCAAGCGGCCTCGATGCCTTCCGGCTCTTCCGCAAACGCCACTCGTTCGTCGGATATCAGTTCATCGAACGTCCGCCAAGCCTGGGCCATCGAAACCGCGTCGCCGCGAAGCACTTTGGGATTCGTTATCAGCCGCAAGAATCCCATTTGTGTGACCCGGCAAAGGCAACAGCTCTGTTGGCCCGCCTGCTGCATCCACGTCTTGGCCGAGCCATGGTGAACGTGCGACTGAAACGAGATCGCGATCCAGAAGTTAACGTCAGGAAGGTTCATTCCACGTTCGCCTCGTCGCCTCGATCTCCTCGTCGTCCAGGATTTCAGCGATTCGTTCGCTTGTCAGATCGAGGGTGCCGGGTTGGGACGACGGAAACAACGGAAACTCGACTCGCTTCTGATTCTTCCCAACCCGAATCACCTGTGTCGTTCGATAGATTACGACCACGTTCGCCCCTTCCGGCGGCAATACCGAGCCGTCAAGAACAACGACGCCGTTTTCAACAGTACCTGAGATTTCCATAACATATTCGTCCTAGGCCGACTGAAATCACGATTTCCATAGCTCAGCTCAATTATCAGCCGGCAACAGCGACGGGTCAAGCTGGCCACGTGTCGAACGAACAGCGGCCAGAGGCAGAGCCTCTGGCCATTCCGTTCCCAGGCGGAGCCTGGGAACGAGGAAACGAGGAACGAACATTCCGCCTGGCCCAGGACGCACGCCGGTGAATGACCAGCCCCCCATAGCTGGTCGGACAACAGCATGTCCCACCTGGGCTTTCCGTCCGCGGTTTGGGGTGATATACCAAGTCGAGATGCTGCCCTTGGCCGTCATCCGGACGCCGTTTCAAAAAAATCTTCGCCGCCAGTGACCAGACGTGTCACGCACGTGACGATATTCTCGGCCGGGAAGGAGCAACACCCAACGCGGAACCCAACGATCGCCGTCGGCCCGGCCCAGGCCGGGGTTCAGATTGGCAGCCCCGGCTACCAAATCGCCCTGACAAATGCAAAACTGATCCCTGACCCCATCGAAGCACTTTCGTTGCTCTCGGAGGACCATCTATGAGCGTAGGCGGCTTTGCGAGTTGGTTCCATCAAATCACCGGCCACGCCTCGCCCCACGATTGGCAGAAGCAGTTGGTCGAGGCCGAACACTGCCGGAACCGGGTGATCCGCATCGGCACGGGTCTCGGAAAGACTGAAGGCGTGCTCGCCGCTTGGATATGGCACAGCTTGGAGCATAACGGATCGCTTTGGCCCCGGCGGCTGGTGTGGTGCTTGCCTATGCGCGTGCTCGTCGAACAGACCGAGCACACTGCAAGGACCATCGCGGCAACCCTGGCGCCTCAGACGCGTCCGGATGTATTTGTGGCCATGGGCGGCCAGGATGCCGGGGAGTGGTTTCTGTTTCCCGAGCGGCGGGCGATCATCATCGGCACCCAAGACATGCTGCTGTCGCGGGCTCTTAACCGCGGATACGCCAGCCCGCGAGCCCGTTGGCCTGTCGAGTTCGGCCTCCTCAGTCACGACGCCCTTTGGGTCATGGACGAAGTGCAACTCATGGACGTGGGGCTGGCCACATCGGCGCAACTTCAGGCGTTCCGTGAGCAGGACGCAAGCAAGGGATTCCGACCGTGCTACACGTGGTGGATGAGCGCAACGTTGCAGCCGGATTGGCTCAAGAGCGTGGATACCGCCGAGCACCATGACGCGTGGGTTCGCGACCCAACAACGATCCCGCCGGATCGGCGGACGGGCGGATTGTGGGCCGTTCGCAAAGCTCTCACGACCGCGATGATCGATGGCGACGATTCGGAAGCATTTGCCCGACGGATACTCGACGAGCACGCCGCGACGGAAATTGGCGAATTCGGACGCATCACCCTCGTCGTATGCAATACGGTTGACCGAGCCTGTGATACGTTCGACTCGCTTCAGGCCGCTGGACGAGTTGATGGTATTGAACTGGTGCACAGCCGTTTCCGGCCCGCAGAACGCGACGGATGGCGGGATCGCTTCCTGAGCCGCGCAGCATGCACACCGGATGCGGACCGGATCATCGTGGCGACGCAAGTCGTTGAAGCCGGAGTCGACATCTCGGCGGGCTGCCTGATTACGGAGCTTGCGCCCTGGCCAAGCCTCGTTCAGCGTTTCGGCCGCTGCTCGCGTTACGGCGGAAGCGGCCGAGTGATCGTCGTCGATCGAGGCCGCGATGAAAAGGCCGCGATGCCCTACGCGGCAGAAGAACTCAACAGCGCTTGGGATTCGCTCCAGGATCTTCCGGACGCAGGGTTGGCGACGCTGGACTCCTTCGAGGAATCGCTGCCTGGAGAAACGCGGTCCAGGCTCTACCCGTACGCACCTTCCCACCTGCTGCTCCGCAGGGAATTCGACGAATTGTTTGATACGACGCCCGACTTGACCGGTGCCGATTTGGACATCAGCCGGTTCATTCGCTCGGGCGAGGAACGCGACCTGCAGGTCTTTTGGATCGATCTGGAATCCTCGCAGTCGCCCGCGGCCGACCGCCGGCCGCACCGTCGAGAATTGTGTGCTGTGCCGTTTGGGAAAGCTCGTAGCTGGCTCTGCGGCGAAGAAACGAAAAGCAATCGCAAGCCAAAACTTCGCGCCGGAATGCGTGCTTGGGTCTGGGACTGGCTCGACGGCCAATGGGTCACCGCGAACCGAGCCAGCCTGTTGCCGGGTCGCATCGTGTGCGTCGCCGCAGCCTGCGGCGGTTATCGGCCAGATCGTGGATTTGATCCGGAGTCGCGCGACGCGGTCGCAGCCGCTCCCCCGCCGACTCTCGGGAAGGAAGCTCAGGCACTGGATCAGTCGGACAATCAGCAGGACGACGAGAGTCTGAGTGTCAACCAGTGGAAAACGATCGGCTGTCACGGTTCCGAGGTCGCACGCGCGGCTCGCGACATCGCCGAAGCGATCGCGTTGCCCGCCGAACTGCAACACGTTCTGGAACTTGCTGGACGGTGGCACGATTTGGGGAAATCGCATCCGGCATTTCAGGGCGCGATGCGCGGCGCCGATCGCCCGTTACGGCTGGACCTGGCCAAAGGTCCCGACAATGCCTGGATGCGGCCCTTCGGTACGTATCGCTTCTTGGACGACACCGAAACGCGTCCCGCCTTCCGACATGAGTTGGCGAGTGCCTTGGCTTTATTCGCCGTTCTGGAAACGTATGCGCCCCAACACCCGGCGCTTCTGGGGCCGTGGGTGGAGGCGTTCGCCGAGATCGGCAATCCTGGGACGCCGGTTGAACCGCTCTCTCCACCTCCGACGATCGTTCAACCGATCCTCGACTGTTCTGCCCCCGCATTTGACTTGCTTGCCTACCTGATCGCCAGCCATCACGGCAAGGTCCGCGTCGGCTTGCACGCCGCACCAAAGGACCAAGAGTACCGCGATCGCGATGGACGAGGTCTGCCGATCCGCGGTGTGCGTGAAGGCGATTGCCTCCCCGCCGTCACATTCGACGCTGGGATGCCGCCTTCGCCGGCCCTGTCTCTGACCTTGGAACCGGCGGCGATCGGCCTTTCGAAACACACGGGGGCAAGTTGGCGCGAACGCTGCCTGGGCTTGCTTGAACGGTACGGGCCAGCCGCCTTGGCGTACTTGGAAGCACTGCTCCGGGCGGCCGACGTCCGGGCGTCCCGATTGAATACCAGCGACCCTGCTTTCACCGAGGAGTCCGCCGCATGACCATGCACCTTCATCACCTCAACGGCTGCTCACCCACACCTTTGGCGAACTACCTGAAGGCGCTCGGAATCCTCAGGCTCGTCGTCGAGCAGCTCGCCGATAGTCACGCCCGAGGCTGGTGGGAGGGGGAGTATTTCTGCCTGCTGTCGAGGCTTGCGCGCAGCGAGTTGATCACCTTCTTCCTGGACAAGTATGAGCCCACGCCGTTGCTCTCGCCGTGGAACAAAGGCTGTGGTTTCTTCAAGACAGACGATCCGGGACTAGCGCCACTTGAAAACTCTCAAGCACCTCGATGGGAGCGTTTCCGATCCGGCGTGGCTCAGGCACGGGTCCTGCTCGATGAGGTTTCACGTGCCGACGCTATAATTCGTGCCATCAAAGCCAGGACGAAGACCAACAAGACGTTTCAGTCCGCGGAGCAACGAGAACTGCTTGCCGACAGCGCCCCATTTCGGATGTGTATCGATCAACTCCGCGGTCAAAGCTCCAAAGCGGAACTCGGCGACGCCAAACGCGACGGACTTGCCGCGGAACTCGCCACAATCGAATCGCTCGTCGCCCCTGCCGCAAAGCCTCCCACCAAGACAGAAGCCGATCGGCTAAAGGCGAGTCCCGGGTATAAGAGACTGCTGGCCACGGCGGAGAGGCGATTCAAGTCGCTGAAGGCCACTCTTATCCCCGATTGCCGTCGCGCATGGCGCGGTCCACACGCGGAATGGCTTGCCGCCGCGGTTGTGCTTGACGAGAACGGAACCCCACAATGGCCTTCGCTGCTTGGTACGGGGGGAAACGACGGCAATCTGGATTTTACCAACAACTTCATGCAGAGAATTGGCGAGTTGTTTGATCTGTCTTCCGACAACGGCAGGCCGCTGCCCGCAACCGCCGAGCTCCTTGCGAATTCGTTATGGTTGGAGTTGGCGAACAAACTTGCGCCTACGGCGGTTGGTCAGTTTCAACCAGGTGCAGCTGGCGGCGCGAACAGTTCCACAGGTACGATCGGCGAGAGTTTGATCAACCCTTGGGATTACGTGTTGATGATGGAGGGCTCGCTCGTCTTGAGTTCGCGGGCGACCCGGCGTCTTGATCCGAACGAAATGGCCCGTGCAAGTGCCCCCTTCGCGGTTCGTGCCCACGCGGCAGGATTCGCCTCACCGGGCACCGAAAAAGCACAACGCGGGGAACAGTGGCTCCCGCTGTGGTCTCGGCCTGCAACCCTATCGGATGTGTCTGCCCTGTTTGCTGAGGCACGGATTCAGCTCGATCGGCAGACGGCCAATCGTCCTGTTGACGTGGCGCGCGCGATCAGCAGATTGGGAGTCGCGCGAGGGATCGATTGTTTCACGCGATACGGATATCTGGAACGTAACGGCCAATCAACGTTGGCGGTCCCATTGGGCCGCGTCCCCGTCCGTCAACACCCACGCGCTTATCTGATCGACGACCTCGCGCCCTGGTTAGACCGGCTGCAACGACGGGCCAGAGACAAGAACGCTCCCGCGAGGCTCAGTCAAGCGGAAAGGCGACTGGCAGACGCCGTTTTCGCCGCTCTCACCCACGATTGGTCTGCCGACCGTTGGCAGGCCATCTTGCAGGCCGCCGTCGCGGTCGAATCGATTCAAGCATCGGGCACGGCAATTGACGCTGGTCCAATTCCGTCATTGCGCCCGGAGTGGGTACGGGCGGTGGACGACGGCACTCTAGAGGTTCGCCTTGCGATTTCGCTGGGGAGCGCTGCGGCGGGCTATTCTCGCGAAGGGCGACCGTTTGATCCGGTGCGGCATCACTGGCTGCCCCTGGAGCCGGGTGCGCGACGATTCAATGTTTCGGACAAGCGTCTTGTCAGGGACTCGCGGGTTGTCATGTCGGGGCGTGATCCGCTGGCCGATTGCGCAGCGATTGTGGAACGGCGACTGATCGAAGCGGGCACGAAGGGCGAGCGCAGGCTGCCGCTGGTGCCTGCCGAAGGCTGCGGCGCACGGTTGGGCGATCTCGCGGCATTTCTGGCCGCCGCGACGGACGTCGGCAAGGTGCTCGACTTGGCCCGCGCATTCATGGCGATTAAGTGGGACCAATGGTCGGCGGGGCACTGTCCGGGCCCCGGTCGCTCGCCAGAAAAGCCCGAAGAAGCCTGGCTAGCGTTGCGTCTGGCGTGCCTGCCTTGGCCCCTTGCCCGCGATAAATGCATCCCGTCCGAACCCGGTATCGTGCGGCGTTTGCTCGCGGGTGACGGCGTCGGCGCGACGTCGATCGCCCTCTCACGACTTCGCTCCGTCGGGATCCGGCCTCCGTTGCGGGCGGGCGTAACCGACACCTGCACGGCCCGACTGTGGGCAGCGGCTCTCGTTTTTCCGATCGACCGTGGCAGTGCGCGGCGTGCTGCCGCCATCCTTGATCCAGCAATGAAAGGACTGACCCATGCCTGATTTGAAAGCCTTGAAGAAAGCCAACCGGTTGCTGTTTTCGGTTCCGTTGCGTCCCGTTCAGGGCGACCGCTTCCAGCCCACGGGGTTTCCTAGCCTCGGTGCGGCCACGTACCAAACGAAAGACGGGCAGAAGTTGTTGGTCGAAAGCGCGCAAAGCATGGCCAATCGGCTCGAAATGGTATGCTGGGATACCGCGAAGAATACGCCCGTGACTGAACTCACCGGTATCAGCCACGTCACAGTAAACCGCAAGGGCGCATTCCTGACGGACTCGATTCTGGAGGCACATCGGATCAACAGTCCGTACCTGCTGGAAGGCAAGGACCGCAACTTCTTTGATGAACTCAAGGCCGAACTCGGCGGGTTGGAGGAAGGCCCGATCGATCGGAAGAAGTTGGCCGAGGTGCTGCTGAAATACGACGTCGGGAGCCTGATTCATGGCGTCTTCCTGGCCAAGAAGGACTTAGCCGGCGGACGATTGCGGATTGCCCGCGCCCTGTCTGCTTTTGTCGAAGCCTCCGGAGTGAACGTCGCCGCATCGGGCGGGGTGAAAAACGACCACGTGAATCCCTCGGGCGACACGAAGAGCGGATTCGGAAACGTTCCCTTCTCCCGCGATGAATTCGTCGCCGAGCAGATCGATTGCCACATCAATCTCGACCTCGCTCAGATTCGCGGGTACGGCCTGGAACCAGAGGCTCAGGAGCTGCTGGTTCTCCTCGCGTTGCACCGCGTGCGAAAACTTCTCGACGGTGACCTGCGGTTCCGCACGGCATGTGATCTGGAGCCATTGGACCGCGAACACGTCGTCGCGTCCCGTCCGCTGGGTTTCCAACTGCCGCCCCTGACCGATCTTCAAGCCGCCGTCAGTGAGGCTATCAAAGCCTGCAAGCACTTGATGGTCCACACAACCCTCACTTTCGAGGACGAACTGAAGAAGGGGAAAGATACGGAAGAAAACGCCGACGGACCTGCTGAACAGAACGAAGCCGACGAATCCCCTGCCGAATAGGAGCCTGCCGTGCCCACATTGCGACTTCGGTTCCCCGGCGGGCGCTACCATGCGACTCCCTGGGGGCACCACGTCAACGAGGGCCAAATCGAATGGCCCCCTAGCCCCTGGCGGCTGCTGAGGGCGCTTGTTGCCTGTGGTTTCGCCACCCAAAGCTGGAACGAAATCCCACCAACGGCCCGACAACTGCTCGAAAAACTGGCCGGCACCCTGCCGTCGTATCGCCTTCCGTCGGCGAGTGCTGCCCACAGCCGGCATTTTATGCCGACCGGATCGCTCGAAAAGGGACGCGAAAAGACAACCCTGGTCTTTGACACTTGGGCCGACCTCGGCGATGACGCTGTCGAGGTTCACTGGGATTGCAAACTGGCGGAGGAAGAGACGATACTCCTTGGTCAAATCGCTGACTGCCTCGGCTATCTCGGCCGCAGCGAAAGTTGGGTCGAGGCAGAACTCGTGACTTCAACGCCCGCCACCTTGAATGCGTTCGATGCGTTTCCGCATCGCGACGGGATCTGGCCCGGTCCCGAATGGGAACAGCTTTCCCTTATGGCTGCAGTCTCTCCACCCGAATACGGACAGTGGCGGCAGAACGCCGTGAACCGGGCCCTCGCACCGCTCCCGCTTCCGGGCGGAAGCAGGAAACCGTCCGCGAAGCTACTTAAGGATCGGGCGAAAGCGGTCGCGCCGTATCCGGAAGACCTCGTCGATTGCCTCTTGAAAGATACTGCTTGGTGGAAGCAACATCGCTGGTCCCAGCCGCCGGGTTCTCAACGGGTTGTCTACTGGCGGCGCAGCGGTGCGTTGGAAGTGGGAGTGCCCCAGCGGCGAGCGAGGCACCCGGTCCGTCGCGTCCAGATGATGCTGCTGGCTTTGACTACGCCGAGCGGCAATCGGTCTGCATTGCCGCCGTGCAGTCGGACGCTGCCCCAGGCCGAACTTCTGCATCGGGCGATCGTCGGGCGCGTGGCACAGGGACGGCGCGTTCAATGCCCGGAACTCACCGGCCGCGATGAACAGGGAAAACCGCTCCGCGACGGTCATCGTCACGCTCACATTTTGCCGGTCGACCTGGACGGCGATGGTCATCTCGACCACATCATCGTCTACGCTCCGATGGGCTTCGGGGAAGATGCTCAGCGGGCGATCCGAACTCTACGCCGAACGTGGACCAAAGGCGGCGCGGGCGATCTGCAGGTGGCGCTAGCGGGCAGTGGCGACTTAGAAGCCCTCCGCTGGTTACCCGATCCCCTGGATCGTCGTGTCGAACAGCTACTGGCTCCACCGGGCGGCGCACGAACGTGGGTGAGCGTGACGCCTTTTGTCCCGCCGCGATTCGTCAAACGCCGCGGAGCCAATACGTTCGTCGGTCAAGTCAACGCCGAACTGGCTTCGCGCGGACTGCCGCTCGTCGCAGAACTCGAAATGCTGCCGGCCAGCACTGACACACTCGGCTTCCGGCATTTCGTGCGACGACGTCAGCACGGCGGCGCACCGCCTCCGCTTGACGTCGGCTTCGCCCTTCGGCTGCGATTTACCGAACCCGTCCAGGGCCTCATGACGCTCGGTTACGCATCCCATTTCGGCCTTGGACTGTTTGCCGGAGAGGCATAAGGACAGTTGCATGCCAGGAAAACCCAAGTCAAGACCTGGCTTCGGGAAGTGGACGGATGGACTGGACCAGCAGGACGTGGAAGAAGCCCTGGCGGAGGCGACGGTGGGTGCGTACGACGAGTACGAGCAGCCCACGGGGCTGCTGACGATGGTCCAGGATCAGGTCGTGTTTCCCGTTTCAGGCGCGGGTGCTGGGGGACGAAGGATGAGGGATGAAGGATGAAGGGCTGATCAGTTTCCGCATGACTCTGGGGAATCGACTGATTGGCGACTGCATCGTGGGGTACTGGGACCGCGGCGAGGACCGTCTGAAGAGCTAAGACCGCCTCCGGGACAACTGCAGCAGGGCGCTCGGAAATTCCGACGCAGATTACGAGGGGGCATCATGGCTCGTAAGAAGAAAACGTCTCCGGCCGTGCGACTTGGGTTGCCGGCGGACTACGCGGAGTTCCTGGAGTCGCTGAAGGTCCGCATCCGCCAGGCGCAGACGCGAGCCGTGCTGTCGGCGAACCGGGAGCTGATCGCGTTGTACTGGGACATCGGGCGGCGGATCGTCGAACGGCAGGAGCGGGAGGGCTGGGGCAAGAGCGTCGTGGATCGGCTGGCGGCGGATTTGCAGAAGGCTTTTCCGGGAATGGGCGGCTTTTCGGCGGTCAATGTCCTGAGGATGCGTGCTTTCTTTCTGGCCTATCGCGACGTCGCGCTACGACTGCCGCAGCGTGGCGAGGCTTTGGGACCACCAAATTCGTCACAGGCTGTGACGGAATCTGTTGGGCCAAATTCGTCACAACTTGTGACGGAAATCACCGCAGCCTCGCCTCCGGCGCCCGTGGCCGCAATTCCTTGGGGCCATAACCAGGTGCTCTTGTTCAAGCTGAAGGACCCCGCCCAACGCCTTTGGTACGCCGGAAAGACGCTCGAACATGGCTGGAGCCGCGCGGTCCTCACGGTGCAAATCGAAAGCGATCTGTACGGACGCCAGGGGAAGGCGATCAGCAATTTCGCGGGAACTCTTCCCGCTCCCCAATCGGACCTCGCCCAGCAGTCCCTCAAGGACCCCTACGTGTTTGACTTCCTGACACTGCACGAGGAAGCCGTCGAACGCGAACTGGAAACGGGTCTGGTCGATCACATTCAGAAGTTCCTGCTGGAACTTGGAGCCGGGTTCGCCTTCGTCGGACGGCAAGTCTGTCTCGTCGTGGGCGAGGACGAGTTCTACCTGGACCTGCTGTTTTACCACCTCAGGCTGCGCTGCTTCGTCATCATCGACTTGAAGATGCGCAAGTTCACGC
>JAAYYU010000240.1 GCA_012515235.1 Candidatus Anammoximicrobium sp. | reverse complement strand
TTATCCTCGTCGCGCTCATCCCCGCCGCCCTAAATCGACCAAATTTATGACGAAAATTTCCGCCAAAAAAGCGAAACAGAAAAAAGAAAATCCACTGCCCGAAACGCCAAAGTGAGTGCCATTGGGCGCTAGCCGCCGGTTCCGGACGCCACCGGCGGCTAGCGCCGGGCCGCTCACCCATCGCGCCCCCAATATTTAGATCGGACGCCGCACTAGTTGCAGAGGCCGGCATTGTCGGAAAGAGCCGGGCTTCTTGGTTCATGGCCACCAATCACGGCGTAAAGATGGGGCAACTGGGAAAAGATGCGCGATAATGCGTGTTTGGACGGGACGGGGAAACCGATTGTAGTTGCTTTTCCAACGGTGCCGATTCTAGGGAAAAATCCGTTGCAGATGTTCCATCGAAATTCGGCTTCTCTCAAACCGTGGGGTAAACGACATGCTGCGTTCGACCAGGGCTCGCTCGACCGCGATCACGCTGGCGGCGTTCGTGCTGTCGCTGAGCGGATGCACTGGTCTGCACGAGTACATCCACAACGGTTTCAAGGTCGGGCCGAGTTACTGTCTGCCGGTGGGGGAAACGGCCGAACGGTGGATCGATGACGCGGATGGTCGATTGCGGGAAGACCTAGCGGATTTAAGTTGCTGGTGGAGCGTGTTTCAGGACCCCGTGCTGGACGAACTGATCGCCAACGCGCAGGTCCAAAACCTCTCTCTCCGCGAAGCCGGCTTCCGCGTGCTGCGATCCCGAGCCCAACTCGGGATCACACGCGGCAACTTGTTTCCGCAATCGCAGTATGCATCGGGAAGCTTCCGACGCGCGAACACACCTGTCGGTCCTCCGAGCCCGATTACCGCTTATGTTGGTCCGGGAAACCCGCTTCCAGAGGGAACATATGATTTCATCCTGACGAGTGAAGGCAACTTCGTGGACCAGTGGAGCGATGGTTTCAGCCTGGGCTGGGAACTCGATTTTTGGGGGCGATACCGCCGCGCGGTCGCGTCGGCGGAACACACCCTGGAAGCATCGGCCGCCGGGTACGACGAAGTACTGGTCACGCTCTTGGGTGACATCGCCGCCACCTACGTTCACATCCGTACCCTCCAGACACGCATTGAATTTGTGCAGCAGAACATCGCCGAGCAGCGGAAGATCGTCAGGATTATCCGGCAACTGCACGAGATCGGAGATCCGCGGCCGGAACGCCGCCTCCAACAGCCGCGGCAATATCATGTCGAGCAGATTAAGAGCATTCTGGCCCAGACCGAGTCCGCCGTCCCGCAACTGCAAATCGAACTCCGGCTGGCCTGCAACCGGCTGTGTGTGTTGCTGGGCATCCCGCCTCGAGACGTGCTGCAGGAAATCCGCCCTGGTCCGATTCCGACCGCTCCGAGAGAGATCGTCGTAGGCATCCCGGCCGACCTGCTGCGCCGGCGGCCGGATATCCGCCGCGCGGAGCGTCAGGTTGCGGCGCAAGCGGAGCAAATCGGGATCGCCACGGCGGAATTCTACCCCAGCATCACGATTTCCGGCACGCTGGGTTATTCGTCTCCGGAATTCGATCAGCTGTTCAATGCCTCCCGGGCATTCAATTCGAACGCAGGTCCTTCATTTCGCTGGAACATCCTGAATTACGGGAGGATACTCAATAACGTCCGCGCGCAGGATGCCCACTTCCGCGAGTTGCTGGCGAATTACCAGAACATGGTCCTACAGGCGAATGCCGAAGTGGAAAGCGGCCTGGTGCGGTTCCTGCGGGCCCAAGAGCGGGCCGCGGGCCTCGACCGAAGCGTCGCCCACATGCAACGAGCGGTGGCGGGAATCGAGGCCGCCAGGGAACTGCGCGGAGCCGACGCAAACCAAATCTCGATCATCACGCAAACGAAAGTCCAGCAGCAAGACCTCCAGGCCCAGGCACACGGCGAAGTCGCCCAGGGCTTGATCCAAGTGTACCGGGCGTTGGGCGGCGGCTGGGAAGTCCAAGTGATCTCCAGCGAGGCGATACCGATGGAACCGTCTCTGCCGGATATGCCGGCTGCCGAGACGTTACCCGCGCCCGCCGAAGCCGTGCCTTCGCCCACGGATCGGTAGGCTCGCCTCGCGGATGAGTCAAGATTCTCGGTTTTCGCGGACGCGGCTTGCGTCTGAGCCGGGAGAAACTAGACTGGAAGTAGCGTTTGTTCTCGGAACACGCGGCAGCGTCAGGCACGCCACGAGAGCCGTCGCGCCCCGTGCAGTTCGCCGCTGCTCCGTCCCTTGGCGCGACGGATCTGCAGGACCTCTTGCGCATGGCTCATTACGCACTGATCTGCCCCGACGACGCGGGACATCTGTTGTCCGACGGTCCGCTGGGCGTGGAACTGATGCGCCGCGGGCATCGCGTGACGATGGTCTCGGGTTCGCGGGCGGTAGCGATCGCACGGCAGTTGGGTCTCCCCCTGTTCGAATTGAACACGGACGGCATCCGCAAGCGATTGTCGGTGCCGATGTGGCTCGCCTTTTCTCTGGCCGGCTCGGGCTGGATGATTGCTTTGAGGAATTGGTTTCGCTGGCGGGCCGAGGTCGCCCTCCGGCTGCTTCCGCCGGCCTTGGACGAGTTGCAGCCGGATGGCATCGTCATCGACCACACGATTGTCGCCGCGGGGAGTGTCGCGGAGCGGCTGGGGTTGCCCTTTGTCACGGTGTGTTCGGGAACGATGTGGCATGAAGAGGATGCCGTTCCGCCGCCGTATACGCATCTCCCGTACGCGGAAGACGGCCGGGCACTGCGGCGAAATCGTTGCGCGTACGCCGCTTGGCATTGGTTTATGCGGCCGACCCTGGCGGCCGTCAATCGCCGTCGCCGGGCGTGGCGTCTTTCCCCTTTCCGGAACCCCAACGATTCGATGTCGCCGTTGGCCCAAGTGTCGCAGCTGTGTCCCGAATTCGATTTTCCCCGCCGCGAGCTTCCGGACGTTTTCCATTACATCGGCTCGCTGGCCAGCAACCGCGAGGTCCTTAACGATCCGGCGTTTCCCTGGGATTGGTTGGACGGGCGGCCCCTGATTTTCGCCTCGTTGGGCAGCATGGTCAACGCTGCCGAACTGTCGGTTCTGCGGACGATCCTGGCGGCCTGCGCCGGCCTGGAGGCGCAGCTCGTTTTCAGCCTGGGGAAGTGGAACGACCAAAAAGCCTCGTTGCGCGAGCGGGTAGGCCCGGCCCCGGAGAATGTGCTCCTGGTCGACTTCGCGCCCCAGTTGGCGCTGCTGGAAAAAGCACGCCTGCTGATCACGCACGCGGGCTTGAACACGGTGCTGGAAGCGATTTGCCGCAGCGTGCCCATGGTGGCGATTCCCAAGCGGGGAGATACGCCGGGCATAGGCTCCCGGATCGAGCGGTCGGGCGTAGGGCTGCGAACGTCGAGCCACGCCACGGCCGCGGAGGTGCGGCAGTTGATCGACCGGGTGCTGACCGAAGACTCATTCCGGCAGCGGGCCCGGGCCGTCGGGGAGGCGATCCTCGCGGCCGGTGGCGCGAGCCGCGCCGCGGAGATCGTGGAGGAGGCGTTGACGACCGGCCGCCCGGTCCGGGGCCGAAGAGATGTCAAAGAAGCACCCTGCGACGCGTTCTCGACGTGCACGCCGCAAAGTGCGATCGCCCCGACAACGACGTGAAGCGCGACCAAGGAGCAGGCGAGTGCTACCGAACTTCATCGTAATTGGGGCGCCGAAGTGCGGCACGACGACGCTGTGCCACCTGCTTGCCCAGCACCCAGACGTGTTCATGTGTACCCCCAAGGAGCCGGCGTTCTTTTCGCGCGAGGAAATCTACCAAAGGGGCCTCGCCTGGTATGAATCGCTTTTTGAACCCGGGCGTGACAAAAAACTGAGGGGAGAAGGGACCACGGGGTACACGGGTTCCCTGTCGGACGTCGTGGCCTCATCGCGAATTGCACAACATCTCCCCGATGCCCGGCTGATCTATTGCGTGCGGCATCCCATACGGCGGATCGAATCGATCTGGATGGACTACGCGTCGTACGGTGCGTTTGGCTCGCGCCAAGGCGGAAAAGTGCGCATCTTTCGGGATTTTTGCCGTTCGGTGCGTGCCAACCCAGCCTTCGTCGACACGAGCTGTTACTGGGCAAGGTTAAGCGTGTACCGGGAAAAATTTCCGGATCGCCAGATCCACGTTGTGTTTTTGGAAGACCTTGAGGCACAGCCCCAGATCATCTTGTCCGGCTGCTTTCGGTTTCTCGGCGGTGATCCCGGGATCGAAATACCGGATGCGGAGAAGCGACTGAACGTCAGTTCCAGGAAGAGCGTCCCGACTCCTTTGGGTGTGCTCCTCCGATGCCTCCCTAACTCGAACCCCGCCAGAGCCGTGCGGCGTTTTCTGACGTCGGTTGTCCCAGCGGCAGTCGAGAAACCGCTGTCCCGTCCTTCCTGGGAGGCGGACCTCCGTGATCGCGTCGTTGACAAGCTGCGCGATGACACCAAGGCGTTCCTTTCTTATTGTGGCAAGCCGCCCGATTTCTGGGACCTGTGCCAGTGAGTGCTTACCAGGAGACGCCCGCTTTGCTGTACATCCACAAGGACAAAATCTACCGTCTGGATCGTTGGTGCCGGCGTTTCGCGGAGCAGGCGGCGCAGGCGGGGATTCCTTTCCGCACGGTTGATCTCCTCCGACGCGACTACCGCGATCTGCCGATGACGGCGAGCGACGGCCTGATCGGCCGCTTTGGCCATCACCCTCGTGACCTGCGCCGGATGCGTCCCGTCTATGCAGCGCTGGACGACTACTGTGGCGGCCGGATCTACCCGCGGTTTCACACGTATTCCTTCTACGACGACAAGCGGAGGCAGATGGAACTGCTCCAGTCGAAGCAGTACCCGGCGCCGCGGACGGCGTTCGTCGCGTCGCGCGACGACGTCGATCGGTTCCTCGATGAGACGGGGCTGCGGTTCCCCCTGGTGGCGAAGAAGACTTTCGGCGCGTCTGCCAGCCGCGTGCGTCTGGCCCGCAGCCGCGAGGAAGTCCTGCTGCCCGGCATTCTCCAGGAGTTCTGCCCGAACAACGACGGCGACCTGCGGATGGTCGTCATCGGCAACCGGGTGATGGGATTTCGCCGCAACAATCGCCCGGGCGATTTTCGCGCCTCCGGCTCCGGCTTGAAAGAGTACCTGGACGATCTCGACCTCGAGTGCGTCCGGCTGGCCCACCGGATCTCCGTTGAGAACGGCTTTGAGTCGATGGCCTACGACTTCGTGCGCGACGGCGAGGGACGCTGGGTCGTGCTCGAATTCTCCTACTGCTTCGGCCCAGGCCCTCGCAAATGCCGCTACTACTACGAACTGCCCAGCGGCGAAAAAAAAGACAAGACCGGGGTCTACCCGGAGGATTTTATCCTGGCCGATTTTCTCGAAAGATATCCGCAAATTAAAAGCCGCGGAATCAACGAGACGCCTCGAAATACGACCATCCTCACCCTGTGCAAGAACGAGTATTTGTTCTTGACGAAGCAAACCCGGCCGCGAGGCTGATCGCAGGCCGCCTGCAGAGCAGCCCTATTCCAGAACGCTACGGCCATGGGCAGCGCAACCATCGGCACGTGGGCAGGAAGAAATGAACGAACGCTCTATGACGGCCTCCTCCGCCTCGCCCACTGCTTCCAGAGGAAGTCTGCCACCTCGAGAAGCTGCAACCTGGAGAGCAGGCCTCGTACCGTCTTGTTTGCAAGCCATGTCCGCGTCCAATTGCCGTAACGCTTGAGTGCCGCGTCCGTGAATCTGAATCTCATGCCCTCCTCGATCGCCGACCTGCACGGATTGCACGCCCCACAAGGTTCGCCGTTGACCGGTGTGAAGCAGAACCAAGTCTTGTGCATCGTCTGCTCGAATCCCAGTTGCCGGAAGCCTTCGACCAACTCGAGTTTCGTCTTGTCGATCACCGGGAAGCGGAACGCGCCAAACACGCGAATCAAGTCTTGGCTCGAGCGATCCTTGTCGATCACGCAGTACGGATCATTCAGGACCTCGTGTTCGAGTTTCAGGGCGCCGTATTTCAAAATGCAATTCAGAGCCTTGCTGCTTTCCGCTTTCTCCAGGCAAAGTTCGAGCCCCGCGACCGTTTTGGCGAAACGGGCCAGGCAGTCGTACTGCGAGCCGATTTCCGTGGCTCTCCGCAGCCTCCGATGGGCGGCGGTGATCTCCCTGTCAGGACCAATGTCCTCCAAACGCACTGTTATAAGGGGCAAGATCGTACACACGGTGTCGGGGTGCTCCTGGATGTCTCGGGCAACTGCTGCGATGCTGTTTAGCTCCCGTTGTTTAGATCGCCGGTTGCCCGACAGGTAGTACGGCTGAATGCACACCTGCCGCCGTGAGAGCTGGACCATTCGATTGCTGGAATCAAATCCACCCGTCCAAAGGACGCGGATCACAGTACGTTGTGACATTTCATTTACTCCGATTCCCCGCGTGCTTCAACATGAACACGGGCCCTTGGTCGGGCCGTCATGACGTGCATAGAATCGCTGGCTATCTGGCTACTGACTGAAGTTTTGCAAATTGCAGAATCGTGGTTACGAACGGCAGCTGTCAAACCACCTATACGAGTCAAATTCTTACCAAAAAACCGCCACAAAATACCTCATGTTGTTTATTTGAGCGTGCCACGTAGCGGCTACGGATCTCAAATTTGCAAAACTTCAGTACTGATATCCAAACCGGCGTGCAAGCCGCCGGGCAATGACAGCATAGGCCAACTTTCGGCAAGGCGTCATCGAACCTTGCCAACGCTCATCGAGGCGAATCTGAATCCCCTGGTCATAGTCCAGTTTACGAGGGCTTCCGCCAATATCATGCATCACAACGGGATTCCCCTCCAGCATCCGCGGTTCGTAGGCGATCCCAATGAAGCTGCAGATGGCTCGGAGATGCTGCTCAGGTTTCGAGCAGAGATCCTCGTAACGCAATAGGAAATACTCCTCGGCGCCCAATTGGCGCCCGAGGACGAGGAACCGCCGGTTCTCCCGCACCCAATACAAGCAGGCGCCGCTGAAGCTGCCTTTGGCGCCGTTCTCGCGGGCCCTTCGAACGAGACTATCGGCGTTGCCTCGCGGATCGCGCAGCAGATGAACGATTCGAATCGCCCAATCGCTTGGTTTGAAGTGGATGAGCGCCAAAGCTTGCTCCACCCGCTTGGAGGTGTCCACGACAACCTGGCGTCCCGAAGTTTCGCAAGCCTTGTCGAGAATTCGGTAGCACGTGTCCGCTGCCTGGCGAGCGTTGACGCTCCGGGCGAGTTCGCGCCGCAGGTCCTTGGCGATCCGAGCTTCACCAGCCACGCAGTACCATGGGTAAGCCAGGTTGCGCCGAACGCTGGAAGTGCCCGATCGGACCCTGGTCAGGGCTGTCCGGTCTGTCAGTCCCGCAGCGTCAAGGACCGCCCGCCAGAATGGGCAATCGGACACTTTCTCGCGGCAGGAACAGCGATAGTCGTAGATGCGGCCATAAGCTCCCTGGTTGAGGTAGCTGTGCAGATGATGGAATTCACCAACCATTGACAGCCCGGAATGGATCCCCAGAAGGCTCCCCAAGAGTGTCGATCCCGACCGATTCGTCGAGGCGATGTACACTAACGTCTTGGCAGGCAGTTGCATGATAGTCTAGTTCACCGATCCTAGCTGAATGGCAGCCTCGTCCCCGCTTTGATCGTCATGCTGAGCGGCGCCCGTTTGAAAGAGACTGGGAGCGCCGATGATCAGGAAATTCGGGAGCATCGGCCTCCTCCTCGGCGCTCAGGTATCCTCTTTCGTACGAGTCCGCCACAGGTCAGCGTGCCGCGGGCCACGGCGTACATCATTCGCCGCCGCCAACTGCGGGCGATCTTCCGCCAGTCCGGACCGGCGCAGGCAGCATCCGCTGGCGACACGACACCATGTTTCCGTTTGAGCTGTTCGTAGATGCAGCGCGGATCGTAGACCGCGTCGGGACACAGGCCTTCGCGGCGCCATTTTGAATTCCAGAGATGAATGCTGTAAGCGTTTCTTGGGACCTGTCGCGCGCGCACCAGACGCCAGGTCTGCCAGTGATCGATGGGATAGAAGGCGTGCGGATCGAGGATCCGCACGGGGATGTTCACTTCGGCAAGCGCTTCCGCAACGAGACGAGGGCCGATTTTGCCCCAATAGAGTTGGGCGCGATCTGCCGTCCGCGCATGTTCCCAACAGAACTCGATGATCGGACTGCCCGCGGGTGCCTTGATCAACCCCGCGGCCACGTGCCATTCGCCCAGTGGTTCCCGCTCGTACCCCAGAACGTAATCGTTGGAGAAATCGAGCGGTCTCAGGCAAACGGCATCCAAATCCGCCCACCAACCGCCTCGCTCCAACAGCAGTTTGTACCGAAAGCAGTTGGAAAAAGCGGAGAAGCTCCCCTTTCCGTAGCCGCTCTGATAGCAGAAGATCTCTTGTTCGGGCAAGATCTCGATGCCTGGCTTGACGACGGTTCCGGCCGGGACGTCTTGCACGTCTTCGTAGGTGTAGAGGTGGAAAACGTGACCGTGATCCAAGAACGACCGGATCGTCAACTGCTCCATCACGGACAGTCGCGAGCCGATCCACAGGGATTGTATTGGCATATCGAGCACTTGTGAACCTCTGTCGGGCGAATGCCCGTCTTGTTCAAGGTCAGTGGGTATCGGGCCTCATTCATACCGCAGCGCATCGATCGGATTCAGCCGCGAGGCTTTCCAGGCGGGGTAGTAACCGAAGGTGATGCCGACGGTCACGGAGACGAGGACGGCCACGGCCGCGGCGCCGGGGGACGTCTGGGAGGGCCAGCCCATCATGGCGCCCACGAGGATCGAACCGCCGCGTCCCACGGCGATGCCGATGAAGCCGCCCATCAGGCAGAGCACCACGGCCTCGACCAGGAACTGCCGCAGAATGTCCCGGGCGTCGGCGCCGACCGCCATCCGCAGGCCGATTTCCCGCGTCCGTTCGGTCACGGACACGAGCATGATATTCATGATCCCGACGCCGCCGACGATCAGCGAGACGGCGGCAATGGATACGCCCAGCCCGGAGAGCATCTGGATCGTCCGCTCCAGCGCGTGGGAGACCTCGGCCATGTCGTAAATCCGGAAATCGGCTTCGTCATCCTCCAAGCGATGCCGATCCTGGAGCAACCGCGTGATTTGGGAACTGGCCGCGGCCAGGGCTTCCGGAGAACTCGCCTTGACCATAATCTGTTGAATGCTCTCGCTACGGGTCCACGGCCTGATGCCGGGCAGCCGTTCGGCCAGCGTCGGTCCCGGCAAGGAACGTTCCAGGCCCCTCAGACGCACGGTGGCCGGAGTCCCGGCCGTCCCGCTCAACCGATACTGCACCGTCGTCCAAGGTGCCAGCAGGATGTCGTCCTGATCGGTTCCCAACAGGTTCGCGCCCTTCTCGCTCAGGACGCCGATTACCGTAAAGGGAACGTTTTTGACGCGGATCTCCTTGCCGACAGGATTGCGGTCGCCGAACAGCTCCCGCACGACCGTCTTGCCGAGCAAGCAGACTTTGCTGCCGCTGAGCACTTCGCGGTCGGTAAACGGCCGGCCCAGATCCAGTTGAGCCCAGTTCCGGATTTTCAAAAAGGCCGCTGTGCTGCCGGTCATGTAGATGGGGTTCCAGCTGCGGTTGCCGTAAACGATTTGTCCGCGCGCGGTGACGACCGGCGCCGTGCTGATGACCGCCGGGCACTCGCGTTCGATGGCGACCGCATCCTCGGGCGTGAGCCGATTGACCCGATCGCCGAATCCTGCCGTTCCGCGCGGACTTCCGGGGCTGACGACCAAGGTGTTGGCGCCCATGTTGGTGACGGTCACCTGGATGGCCTCGGAAGCGCCTTGGCTCATTTCCATCATCGTAATCACGGCGGCCACGCCGATGATCACCCCCAGCATCGTGAGCAGCGTCCGCATGACGTTCCGCCGCAATGCCTGCAGGGCGATGCGCACGGCGCCGGCGGCCACGCGGAGATCGTTGCGGGCGCGCCGCAAGGGGCGGGCCGCAGTCCGGCTGTCCGCGGCCGCAGCCGAGCCTGCCTGGACCGCCTGGCCGGTGCGGACGTCTTCCACGATCCGGCCGTCGACCAGGCGAATCACGCGGTCCGCGCAGCGGGCCACCTCGGCATCGTGGGTCACCAGCAGGATGGTGATCCCCTGCTCGGTGTTCAAGCGGCGGAACAGCTCCAGGATCTCCTTGCCGGTCCGGGAGTCGAGGTTCCCGGTCGGTTCGTCGGCCAAGAGCATCCGCGGCTGGTTGATCAGTGCCCGCGAGATGGCCACTCGCTGCTGTTCGCCGCCGGACAAGCGGGACGGGGTGTGGTCCAACCGCGACTCGAGCCCCACCATCGCCAGCAGTTCCCGGCTGCGCTGCGAGACGCGGCGCAGCGGCCGGCTGTCCGCCGCGTAAGCCGCGGGCATGCGCACGTTGTCCAGCGCCGTGGCCCGCGGGAGGAGATTAAAGCTCTGAAACACAAAGCCGATGCGGCTGCTGCGGAGCTGCGCCAGTTGCGTGCGGGAGAGCCTAGTCACTTCGAGTTCGTCAAAGCGGTACGAGCCCGCCGTGGGCCGGTCGAGGCAGCCCAGCAGATTCATCAGCGTCGTTTTGCCGGAACCGGAAGCCCCCATCAGGGCCACGAACTCGCCCGGCTCGATCGACAGCGAGACGTCTTTCAGGACGGGCAAGTCCACGTCGCCGATGTGATAGGTCTTGTCGATGTGTTGCAGTTCGATCAACGGCATGGAGGATCACCACGGGCTGGTCGGCGGGATATGCGCGCCCTGCGCCGGTTAATTCTTCTTCTTGGGATTGGTGATTTGGTCGATAAAGCTGGACACGAAATCCGGCTTGGCCTTCCGCGGAGCATTGACGACCACGGCGGCGTTCTCCGCGAGGTCCCCGCCGGTGACTTCGGTCATGATGCCGTCCGTGAGGCCGGTCTGAAGCGTCACGGGGCGCACCAAACCGTCCTTCGCGATCACCCAGACCGTCGGCCCTTCGGCTTCGACGCGCGGTTCCGAGTCGTCCTCCAGGCTGGTGTCATCTTCTTCCTGTTTCCGCGTCTTGTCCGCCGTAGGCTGTGTCAGGCCGGCGCGGGACGTCGGCGAAACTTGCTCCCACGTCGGTTGCCAGCGGAGGGCCTGGTTGGGAACCAGCAGGACGCCGGAGCGGCGGGCGACCTCGAACTGCAGTTTGGCGGTCATGTAGGGCAGCAGCACGCCATCCGTATTCTCCACGTCGATCACCACGCCGTAGGTCACGACGTTCTGCATCAGACTGGCGTTCAGGCGGATCTGGGAGACCTTGCCCGTAAACGTCCGCTCCCGGTAGGCGTCCACTTGGAAGGTGACTTTTTGCCCGATATGAATATCGCCGATGTCGGCCTCGTTCACCGCCGCCCAGACCAGCATCTGCCGCAGGTCCTTGGCCAGCAGGAACAGGCTGGGCGCATTCAACCCGGCCACCACGGTCTGGCCGACATTCACGCGGCGGTCGATGACGACGCCGTCGACCGGGGCCTTGATGGTGGTATAGCCCAGATTGATATCCGCCTGCCGCGCGGCAACCCTGGCTTGCTCCCGCCTGGCTTCCGCCATCGCCAAGTCGGCCTTGGCGATTTCGAACTCGGCCTGGATTCCCTCCTCCTCGCCGACCGATATGGTGTCCCGCAACTGCTCGGCGCGGCGCACGTCCCGCTCCGCCTGGTCGCGGCGTACGGTGGCGCGTTTGACTTCCGCTTCGGCCAGCTTCAACAAGGCTTGCGTTCTGTCCAGTTCGGCACGGTGCGGCAGGTCGTCCAGTTGGGCCAAGACGTCACCCGCCTTCACCTCCGAGCGGTAATCGACGGTCTTCCCCGGCCGGTTGGCGTCGGGGCCGAAGCTTCTGATGCTGCCCACGATCTGGGCGCCGACGTCGACGGTCTCGAGCGGTTCGACGGTGCCGGTAGCGCTCACCGCGATCAGCAAGTCGCCGCGCGCGACCGGCAGCGTCCGGAATTCCGGAGGTTCGCGCAAGCCGCCGGGCCACAGCGAGAAAGAGACGATTCCCGCCACCGCGGCGAGGATGAGCAGGCTCAGTATCGTTTTCATGGGATTCACCTGGCGCTTGCCTTATGCCACTGGAGCGGCTTGCTCCGCCTGTAACTCGTGCAGAAAAGCCTCGACGACCTGGCCTTCTTCGAGTTTAACCACGCGGTCCGCACATGCAAAGTAACGATCGTCATGGGTGATCGCGATCACGGTCTTGCCACGGCGTTTCAGTTCGGGCAACAAACGCAGATAGAAGACCCGGCGGAACACCGGATCCTGGTCCGCCGCCCATTCGTCAAACAGATAGACCGGCCGGTCCTCCAGGTAGGCCGTCAGCAGGGCCAGCCGCTTGCGCTGGCCGCGCGACAGCTGCGTTGTGGAAAACGTCCCGCCGGTCACCGTCACGACTTTGTCGAGTTCCAACTGGCGGAGGTACTCTCCGGCTCGTTGGTCCAGATCGGCGGCCTCCAGGCCCCACAGGGTGTCAAACACCGCGGCATTGTCGAACACCACGGAGAACAGTTGCCGGTAGCCCTCGCGCGTGCCGTCGGAGAGCGGCTGGCCGTCCAGGAAGATCTGGCCCGAGTCCGGCCAGTAGAGACCCGTCAGCAGCTTGGCCAAGGTCGTCTTGCCGCTGCCGTTTCCGCCGATCACGAACACGATTTCACCGGCTCGGATCGTCAAGTCCAACGGGCCCAGCGTGAAACCATTCGCTTGACCTTCGCGCCGGTAGGCGTGCGTCACGCCTCGGAACTCCAACTCGTCCCAAGGCGGGACGGGGACCAATTCGGTGTTTTCCCCGGCCGCTTCATCGAGCATCAAGCCCAGACGTTCGATTTTGGCGATAGAATTCGTCGCCCAATTCCAAACCGGCAGCCAGGCTACCATCTGTTCCAGCGGCGACATCAGGTACATGATGGTTAAGGCATACCCCGTCAGCGTGGGTGCGTCGATAGGCTGGAATCGCGGCCAGGCGAACAAGAGCAGACCGATGCCGATGAAAAACGACAAGCGGCCGCCGATGATCGCCCCTTGAAGCAAGCAGTCCGCAAGGAATTGGCTCTCCCGCACCAGGCTGTCCGCCCGCTCGACCTGCTCGTCGAACACCCGCCGCCGACGGTGGTGCATCTTCAGTTCCTTGATTCCTTCGATCAAGCTGCGAATCTGCTTCAACATGCCGTCTTGCGCCTCACGGGCCCGAGTGACGTACTTCTTGGCACGGCGGGCGGAGTAACGATAGCTGGACACGCCCAGCAGAGCAAACCCGACGGAAGCCAGCATCAGGCTTGGCGACAGCCATCCCAGATAGACGGTGCCGCACGCCAGGATGACGAGATTGACGCCCAGGGAGGGGACTCCGTTCATGGCCCGCGCGATCGTCGTGACGTCGCCGGTCAACGACGCCAGCAGGCGATGGGAGCCGATTTCCTCCAGGTGTTGAAGCGGGGCGTCCAGGATGCGGCGGCACAGTCCCACGCGGATCCGCGAGATGCTCATTTGCGAGAGCCGCGCGAGGAGCACTTGAGAACCAATCCGTGTCACCAGGATGACGACGCACAGGGCGGCGAACAGCAGGATCATCGCCGGTGTCGAGGCTTCGGGGGCGCGCAGCGTGCGGAGCATGAGCGCCACCAGTCCGACGCTGGCCACGCCGCTCACGGCGCCCACCCCACCGGCCAGCAACACGATCTGCCACGAAGCGCGTAAGAGAAACAGCAGTACTCGCATGAACGTTGGGCCTCAGCTTTCCTGGTCCTGATGTTGCCGCAGGTAGTCCTCCAATCGCTGGGCCAACATGGCGACCTGCGGTTGCCGCAACATGCTGTAGTGATTGCCGGGGACCTGCTCGACGTGCAGTTGCGGGCAGACCGACCGCCAGCGCCGCTCGGCGAATCGGCGCCGCGAGCCGGCTCGAAACAGCACCGCGGGGCCCGCGTACGGCTGGGGGCGGTACTGGGCGGCCGCGGACAGTTGGGCCCGGCACACGGCCGCCAAACGCCGGATTTCCGGCAGGCCGATCCCGTGGACCGAGTGGGCTTGCTCGGCGATCCGTTCCCACTGCCGGTCCAGCGGCAGCCGCTTGAATTCCGCGACCCGCAAACCCAAGTGCGGAGCGAGCCAGCGAAGCGCGGCTTGTTCATCAAGCCGCCGTCCTGCAAAGTCGCTGAGCGACAGATAGGAATCCAACAGGGCCACCAGGGCCACCGTTTCGCCGGCTGCGGCCAGTTGCCGCGCCGCTTCCAACGCGGTCAGCCCGCCCAACGACCAGCCGCTCAGCAGGTAAGGACCGTGCGGCTGCACCGCCTGCACTTCCCGGACATAGTGCGCCGCCATGATTTCGACGGACTCGTGCGGCGTCTGGCCGGCATCCAGCCCCAGCGCCTGCAACCCGTACACGGGCCGCCCGGCGGCCAAAGCCTCCGCCAGTGGCCGGAAGACCACGGCGTGTCCTCCCAGACCGTGCAGACAGAACAGGGGCGTCGCCGAACCACCGCTTCGCAAAGGCACCAACGACCGGCTGCCGTTGAACGAAGGCAGGCCGGAGGTGGACATCTCGTTGATCCAGAACGGCAGCACTTCGCCCACCGGGCCGCTGTGCTGCAGGGCCGAGATCCGGGCAGCCAGATCGCCCAGTCGCGGCGCCGTAAACAAGGTGACCAGCGGCAGCTCGACGGAGAACGCCGCCCGGACGCGCGACACCAGACGCAACGCCAGCAGCGAGTTTCCCCCCAAATCGAAAAAGTCGTCCCCGACCCCAACCTGCTCGACGTCCAAAATCTCGCGCCAGATTCCCGCCAATTGCCGTTCGGCGGCAGTCTGCGGCGCGATGAATTCGCATGCCGTCCCAGCCAGGCTCCAGTCTGGCGCCGGCAATCGCTGGCGATCGATCTTGCCGCTGGCCGTCGTCGGCATGTCGTCCAGCGGGAAAAACGCCGAGGGGACCATGTACTCGGGCAGCCGTTGCGCCAGGAACTCCCGCAACTCGCCGCCGTCCAGCGCCACGTCTCCCGCGCCGATCGTGTAGGCCACCAGCCGCAAATCACCGGAGGTCCGCTCGCGAGCGACGACCGCCGCCTGGGCCGCCGCCGGATGCTCGCGCAGCACCTGTTCGATCTCCCCAGGCTCGACCCGGTACCCGCGGATTTTCACCTGCTGGTCCGCGCGGCCGAGGAACTCCAACTGGCCGTCGGCTCGCCAACGGGCGCGGTCTCCGGTCCGATAGAGCCGGCCGCCGGGCTGATCGGCGAACCGATCCGCTACAAACCGTTCTGCGTCTTGTTGCGGATTCACGTAGCCGCGTGCGACCCCGTCGCCGCCGATGTACAGCTCGCCCGCGACTCCCGGCGGCGCCGGCTGCCGGAGCGAGTCCAGCACGTAGACGCGGACGTTGGGAAACGGTCGGCCGATCGGAACCTGGGCGTGATCGGGCAACTCGCCGACGTCTCCTTCGAAGTAGGTGCTGTCGATCGTGGTTTCCGTTAGTCCATAGGAGTTGACCAACCGCGTTCGAGGACCGAAGACCTGCTGGGCAGACCGATGGTCGGCTGCATACCAGGCATCCGATCCGGCGATCACCAGCCGGATGTCGTCGAGCGTTTGGCGGCTTTCCTGCAGGTACTCCACCAGATTCCGCAGAACCAGCGGCACGAATTCTGCGCCGTCGATCTGTTCCCGGCGGATCAGGGCCGACAGTCGGCCCGCATCCAGCAGGATCTCCTTCCGGCAGAGCACCAATTTGCCGCCGGAACCCAGCGCCCTGACGAGATCGCCCGCGAAGACATCGAATCCGAAACTGGCCATCTGCAGGTGAGACCGCACGTCATCGGCCAGCCGATAAGCGGATTCCCAGCCGTAGTAAGCGTTCAGCAGATTGCCCTGCGTCACCATGACCCCCTTGGGCCGGCCGGTGGAACCGGAGGTGTACAGGACATAGGCCAGATGGTCTGCCGTGGCGGCTCCGGCGACGTTCTCCCGGCCTTGGCGGGCGATTTCGTCCGCAGCCGGTCCGTCCACCAGGATCCGCCTTGCGTCGCCGAGATTCAACTGGCTGCTCAAGGCTGAATCCGTGAGTACCAGCGACACTTGGGCATCCTGCAAGACGTACTGGATGCGCTCTTCGGCAGTGCGGAGATGAGTCGGATCGAGCGGCACGTAAGCGCCGCCGGCTTTCATCACGGCCAGCACCGCCCGGATCAACTCCGGCGAACGGTCCAGGCAAGTTCCCACGCGCACTTCCGGCCCGACACCCTGCCGCTGCAGATAGTGGGCCAGTTGATTGGCCCGTTCGTTCAGTTGGCCGTAGCTCCAACGTTGTTCGTCCAGGACCACGGCGATGGCGTCCGGCTGCTGCGCGGCGTGCGTCTCGAACAGGTGATGCACCAGGCGGCTGCGGTCGTACTCACGGGCCGTATCGTTCCCGCGGACGATGATCGCCCGCTGCTGATCCTCGGTCAGCAGCGGCAGCGCGGAAATTCTCTGATCCGGCGCTCCCACCGCGGCGGCGACGAGCACCTGGAACTGTTGCACCATGCGATCGATGGTTTCCGGGCGGAACAGGTCGGTGCTGAAGTTCAAGCCGCCTTGGAATCCGTCGGCGCGGTCGAACAATTCCAGCGTCAAGTCGAAGTTCGCCGACGGCGGGGCCGGGCTGTCGTCCAGGAGCGTGATCTCCAGTCCGACGTCGGGCGGCTGGGGCAAGGGAAGATTCTGCAGCGCGAACATCACCTGGAACAACGGGTTGCGGCTCAAGTCGCGAGCCGGCTTGACGGCGTCGACGACCTGGTCCAGCGTCATCTCTTGACGCTCGAAGGCGTCCAGGCCGATCTGTCGGGCGCGAGCGACGATTTGGCGGAAACTGGGATCGTCCGTCAGGTTGGCCCGCAACACGACCACGTTCACGAAATAGCCGATCAGAGCTTGCGTCTCCGGCCGGCCGCGGTTGGCCACCGGCACCCCGACGGCAAAGTCGTCCTGGCCGCTGTAACGATTCAGCAGGACTTGAAACGCGGCCAGCAGGACCATGAACGGCGTCACGCCCTCGCGGCCGCAGAAGTCCCGCACCGCCGTGCTGGTCTCCGGCGACAGCACACACGGACGCGTCGAGCCGCGCGTGGTGCGGATGGAAGGACGTGGGAAGTCCGTCGGCAACTCCAGCGGCGGGACGCCCGCCAATTGCTCGCGCCAATAGCTCCGCAGCCGCTCGAGTCGTTCGCCGCGCAGCCACTGGCGATGCCAGGCCGCAAAGTCGACGTATTGAATCGGCAGTTCCGGAAGCTGGACGGTGCGTCCCGCGGCAAAAGCCGGATAGAGGATTCCCAACTCGCCCAGCAACACGCCCATCGACCAGCCGTCGTGGATGATGTGGTGCGTACAGGCCACCGCGGCGTAGTCGTTCTCACCCCGCCGAAACAGGGCGATGCGAACCAGCGGACCGCGCTGCAAATCGATCGGTTTCCCCATTTCCTCCGCGATTCGGCGGCGCAGTTCGCCTTCCCGTTCCGGGGCGGGCAGGTGGGAGAGATCGATGGCCATCGCGGAATCGGGCACCTCGGGCGCGATTTCCTGAACGGGGGCTCCGTCCCGCTCGGGGAACGTAGTCCGCAAGACTTCGTGCCGGTGGCCAATCTCGCGCAAGGCACGCTCCAGCGCGGGAACGTTGAGTGGCCCTCTGACGTTCAAAGCCAGATACAGCATGTAGGTCGGACGATCCGGCTCCAAGCGGTCGAGGAACCACAACGCCTCCTGATTCAACGACAGCGGCAATTCGCCGTCCCGTGGAATCGGGACGATGGCGTGGAACGCGGACGCACCGGCGTCCCGCTGGGCCGCCTCGATGGCGGTTGCCAAAGCGGCGATCGTCGGCGTTTCAAAGAGTTCGCGGAGCGGCAGCGCGACGTGGAACTGCTGGCCGATCCGCGACATCGCCTGCGCGGCCAACAACGAGTGGCCGCCCAATTGCAGGAAACTGTCGTGGATGCCGATCCCGTCGATGCCCAGGAGTTCGGACCAGGCCTGCGCGAGGATCCGTTCCGTCTCCGTCCGCGGCGCGACGTAGGGCGAGGTCAAGTCGGGACGCGGCCGCCGCTGCTCGCCGGCGGACGGCACGCCGTGCTCGCCCGCCAACGGCTGGACCGCTGAGAGTTCGCCGGGTCCGATGGCCGCGTCGGGCCCCAGATTGGCCCAGCTTTTGCGCAAAGCCCACAGCCGCTGCCGTTGCCAGGGATAAGTCGGCAGACGCACGCAGCGCCCGTCGGCCGGAGCCAGCCGCTCCCAAGCCAAGTCGACGCCGGCCGCATACAGCCGAGCCACGGTCCGCATGAGCGCCGTCTGCTCCCCGGCCGGCCCACGGAACGACGCCAGCGCGAACCGGTCGCCGTCTGCGCCCGCGTCCGAATCGCCGCAGGCCGCCGTCAAGCTGGCCGGGCCAAGTTCCAAGTACCCATCCACGTCCGAGGAACGCAGCGATTGCCACACGTCGGCGGGGACCGCCATCGGCTGCCGGCACGCTTGCCAATGTGCCGGGCCCAGGTCCGGGCCGGCATGACGTTGACCGTCGCGGAGCGACACGAAGGGCAACGAGGCTGGTTTGGTTTGGACTTCATCCGGCGAGTTGGCGCGGACAGCGGCCGCCAGGCGGAGGGCGTCGTCGGCGCTCAAGATCCCTGCGGTGCAAGCCGCCGCCAATTCGCCCCAGCCCTGCCCGGCAACGAGGGCTGGCGTCAGACCCACGCTCCGCCACCAAGCGGTCAGCAGCAATTGCCCGGCGACCAACGCCGGCCCCGCCGTGGCTGGGTCTGCCCACGTTGCGGCCTCTTGCCAGATCCTGGCCAGTTCGCCGCCTACCGCGCGACTCCAGGCGGCGTCCAGCTGCTGGACGGTGGCCGGCACCGCGGACGCCAATTCGCTCAAGCGGGTCAGGTACGGGTTCCAGCCGTCCGTCCGGTCTCCGTACAGCAGCGCCACGCGCAGGTCGCGCCCGTACGGCTTGCGGCCGCAGAACACATCCGTAGGTTGGCTCTCCGAGCCGACCTTGGCTGGCTCGGAGAGCCAACCTACGTTGCCAGGCCGGTCGGAGTGCGGACTTCCCGCGACGTATTGCTCCAGCAACGTCGCCGCCTCGGCGTTGGAGTCGGCCAGCAGGATCAGCCGGCAGTCGTGATGGTCTCGGCGCCGAGCGGCCGTGAAGCACACATCGGACCACGCCGGCGGATCGCCTTGCAGGAACTGCAGATAGCGTTCGGCCAAGGCGAGACGCGCCCGCTCGGTTCGCGCCGACAGGGGCAGCAAAGCCGGCCGTTGAGTTTTGCGATCCGCTGTCGTCTGGGGCGCGGCCGGAGCTTGCTCCAGCACCACGTGGGCATTGCTACCGCCGAACCCGAGCGCGCTGACGCCCGCCAGCCGGGGGTGGTCTGCCGCAGGCCAAGACGCCAGCCGCTGCTGGACTTCCAGCGGCAACTGATCGAAGGGAATGTCGGGATTCGGAGTGCGGAAATGCAGGCTGGGCGGCCGTTGCGCTTGCTGCACGGCCAGCGCCGCTTTCATCAGGCTGGCGATGCCCGCGGCCGCTTCCAGGTGCCCGAAATTGGTTTTGACGGAGCCGATCGCGCAGCGGCTGCCGGCGCGCCGACCCTCCGCCAGCACGCGGCCCAAGGCCAGCGCTTCGATGGCGTCGCCGAGCCGGGTGCCTGTGCCCTGCGTCTCGACGTACTGAACCTGCCCCGGCGACACGCCGGCCCGCTGGTAGGCTTCGCGCAGCACTTGTTCTTGTGCCGGGCGGCTGGGAGCCGTCATGCCGTTGCTGGTGCCGTTCTGATTCACGGCGCTGCCCCGGATCACGGCGTAGATGGGGTCCTGATCCCGCAGGGCGGCCGACAGGGGCTTGAGCGCGACCAGCCCGGCGCCGTCGCCCCGGACGTAGCCCGAAGCGGCCGCGTCGAAGGCCCGCACGCGTCCGTCGCTGGCACAGAAGCCGGCCTTGGTCAAATTCACGGTTCCGATCGGCGAAAGCAGCAGGCTGGTGCCGCCAGCCAGCGCCGCCTCGCACTCGCCCTGGCGGATGCTTTGGCAAGCCAAGTGGACGGCGACCAAGGATGACGAACAGGCCGTGTCCAGGACCAGGCTGGGGCCTTGGAACCCCAAGCAGAAGGACAGCCGGTTCGCGGCCAGGCAGAGCGAGGTGCCCGCCGCGACGTAGGCGTCGGTCTGGGATACGTCGCTCGTCAGTAGCACCGCGTAGTCGCTGAGCGAGATCCCGACGAACACGCCCACTTTCGTGCCCCGCAGCCGCGAGGGGGGCAGCCCGGCATCTTCCAGCGCCTCCCAGCCCAGTTCGAGCATCAGCCGGTGTTGCGGATCCAGCCGCGCCGCCTCGCGGTCCGAGATGCCGAAGAAGTGGTTGTCGAACTCGTCGATCCGGTCCAGGTATCCGCCCCAGCGGGTATTCATCTTGCCGGGTGCCGCCGGGTCCGGGTCGTACCAGGCGTCCGCGTCCCAACGGTCCGGCGGCGTCTGGCGAATCGCATCCACGCCGTCGCAGAGCAGCCGCCAGTAGGAACGCGGGTCCGTGACCTCGCCCGGAAAGCGGCATGCCATGCCGACAATGGCGATGGGTTCCGAGAGCCGGCGCTGGAGTGCTTCCAGGCGGTCCTGGGTTTCCTTCAGAGCGAACATGGCGCGCTGCAAGGGCGTCATCTTCGCCAGCCGTTCGTCAAGCTTGGCCATCGTACTACGGTTCCGCGATTCTTTGTCCTGCTGCGATCGATCTCGTTGGACGTGCATTCCTGCCCGTCTGCGCCGTGGCGGGCAGCACGGCCCGCGTTTGTTTGCCGCCTAAGGCCGCACGATTACGGCTGCAGCCCCGCCCGTTCGGCCTCGCCGCCAGGCGACGACACACCGGCCAGATCCACCTGACCTTCTGCTCCGGTTTGCAGGCGGCCCAGTTGCTGTTCGACCATCGCATTGATCTCTTCGTCCGACATCCCTTCGACCTCGTCCGCCGTCTGCTCGCGGTCCGCTTCCCCGGCCGGGGTTTCCCCGGCTGCCGGCGGTCCCGCTGGGCCCGCTTCCAAGTGCAGCAGCTCGCGCACGATGTAACCCGCCAGGCTCTCCAGCGTCGGGTAATCGAACAACAACGTGGGATTCAAATGGTGACCGATCGCCCGCTGCACCCGGTTGGCGAACTCCACCCCGGTTAGCGAGTCGAACCCCAATTCGTTCAACGGCCGCCGGGCGTCCGGCAGATGGTTTTCGTCCATCGCCAAGACCTGGGCCGCCTGCTGACGCATGTACATGGTCGCGACTTCCACGCGTTCGGCCGGGGTCACCGTCTTCAGCTTCTCCGCCAGCACGGGCGGCCCGCTGGCTTTGGCGCCGTGGGCGGCACGCGTCTGGCGGGCCAGATCGCCAAGCCAAGCCGGCTCGGCGCCCACGGGGATGCGCTCGAAGAACTTCGCCCAGTTCACCGGCAGCACGCCGACCTGGGTCGCATCCTCCAGCAACAGCTCCTCCAGCGTGTGCAGTCCCCGGTCCAGCTCGATCCAGCCGAAGCCCGCCTCCGACCAGCGGCTGCCCTGCGTCTCGCGCAGCCGGGCGGCCATGCCGACCTCGGCCCACGAGCCCCAGTTGACGCTCAAGCCCGGCCGCTGCTCCGCCCGCCGGTGATGGGCCAGCGCGTCCAGGAAGGCGTTGGCCGCCGCATAGTTGCCCTGTCCCGGAGAACCCAACAGCGAAGCCGCCGAGGAGAACAGGACGAAATGATCCAGCGCCGCGTCCGCCGTCAACTCGTGCAGGTGCCAGGCGCCCAGCACCTTGGCCCCCAGCACGCGGTCGAACCGTTCGCGCGTCTGCTCGCGTAACACGCCGTCGTCCAGGACGCCGGCTAGGTGAAAGATGCCGCGCAGGGGCGGCAAGTCCTGGCCGATTGCAGAGAGCAACTCGGCCACGTCGTCACGGCGGGAAACATCGCAGCGGCGGACCGTCACGCGGACTCCCGCCTTTTCAATCTCCTGCAACTCGGCAGCCGCCTCGTCCGACGGCGCAGACCGCCCGACCAAAACCAGGTTCCGCGCGCCGTGCTCAGCCAGCCAGCGAGCCACCTTCAGCCCCAGGCCGCCCAGCCCGCCGGTCACCAGGTAGGAGCCGTCCTCGCGGAGCCAGAACGTCTGCTCGAATCCCGTCAGCGTCTCCGCCTCAATGACCACCTTGCCGATGTGCTCGGCCCGCGCCATGTGCCGCAGGGCGTCGACGACGCGCCGAATCGGGAACTTGCGCAAGGGCAGCGGCTGCAAACGTTGATCCTCGAATAGCGGCACGACCTCCCGCATCAGCTCGCGGACCAGATCCGCCTGCTGCGCCATCATCTGGTCCAAGGCAATGGCGTGAAACGTCACGCCCGGCCGGAAAGCATCTACCCGCGTCTGGTCCCACAAGTCCGTCTTGCCCAACTCCAAAAACCGGCCGCCAGCCCGCAGCACGGACAGGCTGCTGGCGATCGTCTCACCGGTCAGCGAGTTGAGCACCAGATCGACGCCCTGGCCCCCGGTCGCTTGCAGAATCTGGTCCGCAAAGTCCAGCGATCGCGAGTTCATCACGTGCTGGATGCCCAATGACTGCAGGTACTCGCGCTTCCGCGGATTGCCCGCGGTCGCAAAGATCTCCGCACCGGCTTGCCGCGCCAGTTGGATGGCTGCCAGGCCCACGCCGCCGGAGGCCGCATGGATCAACACGCGGTCTCCCGCTTTCATTCCGCCCAGCCGGCACAGGGCGTAATAGGCCGACAGGAACGCAATCGGGACTGAGGCCGCTTCCTCGAAGCTCAACGCAGCCGGTTTGGGCATGACGAATTCGGACAGCGTGAACGCATAACTGGCAAAACTGGCGGGAGCCAAGGCCATCACCGCGTCGCCGGGCTTCACGTGCTCGACCCCTTCTCCGACCGCGACAACCTCGCCCGCGCATTCGCCGCCCAACGGTCCCGGGTCACCGGGGTACAAGTCCATGACATTCAGCACGTCGCGGAAATTCAGCCCCGTGGCGCGGACCTGGATCTCGACTTGCCCCGGTCCCGGCGACATCCGCGGGACTGGGTTCAACTCGACCTGATCCAGCTGGCCGCGGGAGATGATCTCCAGACGATACGGCTGGCCGCGGGGAACCTGTAATTCGCCCGCCGCCCCGTGATGGGCCGAACGCAGCCGCGTGACGAACCGTTCGCCGCCGCGGAACGCGACTTGGTCCTCGCGGCCGGCAAACCAAATTTCCTCGGCCAACTGGTCGGCTTCCTCCGCCGCGTGCGCGGCATCGAGATCGATCCGCGTGCAGGCCAGTTCCGGTTGCTCGGAGGCGATCACGCGGCCCAGACCCCATACGGGCGATTGGACCAGCGCCACCGGCTGCGCGGCGTCGCCAACGGCCTGGGCGCCTCGCGTCACGATCCAAAGCCGCGGCGGCTGGGCCATGTGCGCCTCGGAGACCGCCTGCACCACATCCAGCACGCCACCCCAGCCATAGTTGCGGGCGGCGCCGAAATCCGGGGCCTCGCCGCGCGCCTGCCCGTTCACGTCCAGCCCGCTCAAATAGACGATGCCGCGCGCCGGCGCGGCGACATCCGCCAGGTACTCGCGCACCGCGGCCCGCCGGCTTTCAGCTTCTCCGGCGGAAATGACCTGGCAGGTTTGGGCCTTCATTTCTAACCGCTGAGCCAACGCCGCTCCCAGACCGTCCTGGGAATCAAAGATCAGCCAGCGCCCCAGTTGGGCGGCCACCCCGTCGACCGTGTCGATCTGCGCGGGCTGCGTCTGCCACGCCAGTTCGTACGTCCAGTCCTGGACCGGTTCGGCGACTAAACGGGCCAGCCAGTCGCGCGGGACGCGCCGCAGCCGCAGCCCCTCAATTTCTATCAAGACGCGTCCCTCCGGGTCGGTCAACACGATGTTGCCGGTCGCCACATCGCGTTGCAGCGACGTGATCGTCGCCAGGAACCAAGCCGGCTTTTCGACGCGATCGTGTAACCGCAACCGCTGCAGCGTCATCGGGACGTAGGCATCGATGCCAGCGCCGGCGTCGGGCAGCGCGGCCCCCAACAATTGGAAGGCACTGTCCAGCAAGCCGGGATGGACGTGGTAGCCGGCCGCATGATCGCTGTCCCGCGGTTCGCGCAGCACTGCCAAGGCATCCTGCTCGTGGCACCAGTGCAGTTTGGCCCAGCAGAACGAAGGGCCGGGCTCCAAGCCCGACTTGCGCAACGCCTCCATCCGCCAGGCGTCGTCAAACGGCGGATCGGTGAACCGCGCCCGCTGTGCGGCGATGTCGATGGCTTGCGGCGTCACCGTGGCCGGAGCCTCCAGCCTGCCCACCGCGTGCGTCGTGAACGACGGCTCGGCCTCGGTCCCGTCGCCGTCCAGGCTCACAATCCGAAAAGCCGCCGCCTGGTCGCCGTCGGGCGTCAGAATCGTTTGCACGGTTTTCGCCCGTTTGTCCAGCAGCAACGGTTCCACGAGGGCAATCTCGCACACATCCCAAGCCTTGCCGTACGCCGCCACCGAGGCCGCCAACGCCATCTCTACGTAGGCCGCTCCCGGCATGATGGCGACGCCCTGGATCTTGTGGTCCGCCAGAATCGGCGGCCGATTCGCGGCTAACGGCGATTCGAACACGTGATCCGAGACCGCCGCCGCCAAACGGCGGCCCAGCAGCGGGTGCAGCGAACGCCCGCCGCGGACTGCAGACACGCTGACCTCCAGGTTCTGCTCGGCCGACTTTGCCCAGTAGCGTTTCCGTTGGAACGGATACGTGGGCAGTTCCTGGCGCCGCCGCGGGTAGTCCCGGTCGAATCCGATCCAGTCGATCGGCGCGCCGGCAACATACAGTTCGGCCAGGCTTTCCAACATCGTCTGCCAGTCGTCGCGGCCCGGACGCAGGGAGGGCAGCCAGCGCAACGATTCGCGGCTCAGGCAGCGCTGGCCCATGCCGATCAGCGTGGGACTGGGGCCGATTTCCAGGAAAACGTCACAGCCGCAATCCGCCAGCGTCTGCATACTGGCGACAAACTGGACGGGCGAGCGCGCGTGGCGGACCCAGTAGCCGGGGTCGGCGTACGTCCCCTCATCCGCGACTTGCCCCGTCAAGTTCGAGACCAGCTTGATCTGAGGCGGCTGGCTGGGCAGCGAGGCCGCGAAATCGCCCAGCGGGCCCAGGATCGGATCCAGCAGAGACGAATGGAAGGCGTGCGACGTGACCAGCGTCTTGGATTTGAAGCCTCGTGATTCCAAGGCCGCGAGCACCTCGCGAACCGCGGCGTCCGCTCCCGAAATGACGACGCTCTGAGGACCGTTAAAGGCCGCGATGCAGACCTCCGTCCCGGCAGCGTCCAGGTGTTCCGCGACCTGCTCCGGCGAAGCAAAGACGGCCGCCATCAGCCCGCCGGCGGGCAGGGACTGCATCAGCCTGGCCCGCTCCGCGATCAATCGCAGGCCATCTTCCAGTTCGTAGACGCCGGCGATGCAGGCGGCGGCGAACTCGCCGACGCTGTGTCCCATCACCACCGCCGGCTCGACGCCCCAGCTGCGCCACAGCGAGGCCAAAGCATACTCCAAGGCAAACATCACGGGCTGCGTATAGCCCGTTTGGTCCAACAACGAACCGGCCTGCGGGTCCAGCAACGACTGCAGCGGCCGGTCCAAGATACGGTCCAAGCACGCCGCGCAGCGATTCAGCGCCTGGCGGAACGTGGGCTGCGTTTCGTACAAAACTCGTCCCATCCCCGCGTACTGAGCCCCCTGGCCCGTGAACAGGAAGGCAATTTGCGGCTCATGGTTGTGTTCGATCACGCCGCGCCGCACGCCTGCCGGCAGCGGCTCCGACGTCACCCCTGACAGCTTCTCCCGCATGGCGGCAACCGAATCCGCCACCAGAGCGGCGCGATGCGTAAAGTGCGTCCGGCCCGTGTTGGCCGTAAAGGCCAGTTCCGCGAGCGCATCTTCCGGTTGCTCGCTCAAGAATGCCTTGTAGCGATCCGCCAGTTGATCCAAAGCTTCCGCCGACCGGGCAGACATCGTCCAGATGTGCCGCGGTCGCTCCGGCCGACCGGCTTTGGTTGACGTTTTCGCGCTCGGTGGCGGTGCTTCTTCCAGAATGATATGACCGTTGGTCCCGCCAAAGCCGAACGAGCTCGCGCCTGCCCGCCGTGGCGTGCCGTCGGTGGTCCAAGGGGTCAGTTGCGTGGGAATCACAATCGGCGAATTCTCGATCGCCAAGAGCGGGTTGAGATTCCGCAGGTGCAGGTGCGGCGGCACCTGCCCGTGCCGCAGCATCAGAATGATCTTGATCAGGCTGGCGATGCCCGCCGCGCTCTCCAAGTGCCCGATGTTCGTCTTGACGGACCCCAGCATCAGCGGTGACGCCGGGTTGCGGTCACTGCACAACGCAGAGATGAGGGCTTCGATCTCGATCGGATCGCCCAACCGGGTGCCGGTCCCGTGCGCTTCGATGTAGCCGATGTCCTGAGGCGTCAAGCCGGCGTCGCGCAGGGCCGCGTGAAGTACGGCCTCCTGGGCGGGGCCGTTCGGTGCCGACAGCCCGTTGCTGCGCCCATCGTGGTTGACCGCCGTCCCGCGCACCACCGCCAGGATGCGATTGCCGTCCGCCAGGGCGTCGCGGAGACGCTTGAGGACGATCAGGCCGCAGCCTTCGCCCCGGACGTAGCCGTCGGCGGATGCGTCGAACGCCTTGCAGCGGCCGTCCGGCGACATCATGTGCGCTTTGCTTAACGCCATCGTCATCATGGGATGGAGCATCAGATTGACGCCTCCCGCCAGCGCCAAATCCGACTCGCCTTCGCGGAGACTTCGGCAGGCCAAATGCACGGTGACCAACGAGGACGAACAAGCGGTATCCAACGCGACGCTGGGCCCACGCAAGTTCAAGACGTACGACAACCGGTTCGCGGTGATCGCATGGCTGAGCCCGGTTCCCGAGAACATGTCCATGTCGGTCAGATCGTTGAACTGCACCAGACCGTAATCGTTGCTGATCACCCCGACATAGACGCCCGTGCGCGATTCGGCCAGCGAGAGCGGCGGAATTCCCGCGTTCTCCAACGCCTCCCAGGCGACCTCCAGCAACACCCGCTGTTGGGGATCAACTCGAATCGCCTCCCGCGGTGAGATGCCGAAGAAATCCGCGTCGAACTCGTCGACCCGATCCAGGAATCCACCCCAGCGAGTGCTCATCTTTCCCGGCGCCGAGGTGTCCGGATCGTAATAGTCATCCAGACTCCAACGGTCGCTGGGAATCTCTCGGATCGCATCGACGCCGCCGCTCAACAGGGACCAAAACGCGGATGGATTCTCCGCGCCAGGGAAACGGCAGCCCATCCCCACAACGGCAATCGGCTCCGAACGTGCCCGTTCGTACCGCGCCAGTTTGGCCTGGGCTTGCTTCAAGAGGTACACCGCGTTTTGCAGGGGCGTCAGGCCTTCTGTCGAGCTTTCCGTGGTCATTAGACCTCCCGTCTTGCGAGGTGCATTTGTAGATTCAACCTCAGTGGGGCGCGGCGTCCTCCAAAGTGAAGCGACCGCCGAGTGTCCGACGCGTTGCTTGCTCGCGTGATCCAAAGCATCCCCAAGCTACATCGATTCATGAAGGCAACTGGTTGCTCGTTTATGGGCAATCATGTCCGACTTTCCCGGCTCGCGGATGCCGCGGGAAAGATATAAGCAAATGCCCACAAAGACGTTGCGTCACCAAGGCCGCTGCCGTAACCATGTTGCCCAAATCCCACTGTTATCAGGCGGTAATGAAGTATGGTTAACATGAATCGGCTTGGCAACCTTTTCACCCACGCCGATAGCCCAATCTGTGCCACTCGCAGAACGCCAGATCGTAGATGCAAAACGGTCGCTACAACCGGCGTAGACCGGAAGAACGAGACAAGCGGAAGCACGAGAGAAAACGGGCTGATGGAAAGAAGGCCCGGCTGGTGGAGCACGGCGTTGCCTGGGACGCGGCGCTGGCCTCGGGGGCCAGCAACCCCATCAACCCACCGGCTCCCGGTCGCGCTTCTCCATCGGTTGGCTCTGGCGCGCCAGTTCCTGGCTGATAAACGCCACCATGTCCTCTTCGCTCAATTGCTGCACATCCCTCAGCAAACGATCGGGATCGAAGTCGTCCTCCAGCGATGTGACCGCGGGGGTAGGACTGGGGGACTTCATCGTTTGGGCAGCGGGGCTGGCCAGCCAATTCGCCAGCGACGCGATGTTGGGGTAGTTGTAGATCGCCGTGGGCGAGAGACGGCGGTCGAGCCAGGTCTGCAAGTCGGCCGCGACTTCCATCGCGTCCAACGAACCCATGCCCATTTCCAGGAACGGTCTGGTCACTTGGACTTGCGACGTTGATAAGGACATTCTGGCGGCGATCCGCTGGACCAGCCAATCCTCGATTTCCTTCGCCGTGGGCGCGTACACGGTGCCGCGACACTTGGAGATCAGCGGATGGGGATGGCCGTTGGTGATCTGTGCCGTCCACCGGGCATGGACTTCCAACGCGTCCCGCAAGAACAAATCGCGGCAAGCGGCTCGCCGGCGCTTGCCGCTCGTCGTCTTGGGAACGATCCCCGCCTTGGCCAACACGATCGAGTACAGTTCGACTTCAAAGGCCGCGGCAATCGCCTGGCGAACCGCTTGAAACGCCGCTTCGCTGTCCAAGGTTCGGGTTCGCGGTTCGATTTCCTGGACGACGATCAGCCTTTCTTCGTCGGCAATTTCCGCGGAAAAGGCAGCACAATGTCCGGCTCGGAAGCTGGGGTGCGCCCCCTCGACGGTCAGCTCAATATCTTCGGGATAGTAGTTGCGGCCGCGGATGATGATCAGATCCTTGAGTCGTCCCGTTACGAACAACTGCCCGTCGCGCAGAACGCCCAAGTCCCCGGTCCGCAAAAACGGTCCCTCTCTGGTGTCGGCCAGGCGCGCGCCGAAGACGTCGGCCGTGGCTCCAGGATTGTCAAAGTACCCGGCGGCCACGCTGTCGCCCTGCACCCAGATTTCGCCGATCCGCCCGTCCGGGCAGGCCCGGCAGCCCTCGGGTTCGACGATCACCACGTGCTGGCCGGTTAGACTCCTGCCACATCCGACAAGACTGCGGGCGTTCGTGTCGTCACGAGACGTTTCCTGAACCACATCTTGTGCCAGCGCGGCAGCGGCGGCGTGAATCACCGTCGGGGCCACGCCGCGCGGACCGCCGGAAACCATCAAGGTCGCCTCGGCCAGTCCGTAGCAGGGGAAGAACGCTTCGGTGCGGAATCCGCACGGGGCGAAGGCCTCCGCAAACTGCTCCAGCGTGTGGGGCCTGATCCGCTCGGCGCCGGTGAAGGCCACCTCCCAACTGCTCAGGTCCAACCGCACGCGCTCCGCCTGGGTCACCTTCCGGCTGCACAGGTTGAAGGCAAAGTCCGGACCGCCGCTGATCGTGGCCCGCGTGCGCGAGATGGTCTCCAGCCACAGCGCGGGACGCTGCAAGAAGGAGGCCGGCGCCAGCAGCGTGCTCGTCCCGCCACAGTAGACCGGCTGGATGACGCCGCCAATCAGCCCCATGTCATGGTACAACGGCAACCAGAACGCGGCGCTGCTTTGCACCGAGGTGCCGAATGCCTCTTGAATTAGCGCGGCGTTCGAGAGCACGTTTTCGTGGCTCAGGATCACGCCCTTGGGCGTTGACGTCGAGCCCGACGTGTACTGCAGGAAAGCGGTCTGCTGCGGACCGATCTGCGGATCGCGCCAATCACCAAGCCGCTGCGTGGGCACCCGGTCGGATGCAATCCAGGGCAACTGCAGCTGAAGGGACAAGTCGGCGGTGGAGGTCGCCCCGGCTTCATCCTGCTCCGCGGTACCCAAAATCAGCAACGGCTTGGAGGCCCTGCAAATCGCCTGAACCGCCGCCACCGGACGGCGGCGGCCCGGCTGCGCCACCGGTACGGCAACGACCCCTGCGTACAGGCACCCGAAGAACGCCTCCACGAATTCCAGCCCTGACGCGAACGACAGCAGCACCCGGTCGCCCGGTACGGTCCGCGTCTGCAATTCAGCCGCGATCCCCATCGCGCGGCGGTGCAAGTCGCAGTAAGTCAAAATGAGTTCGTCCCGCCCAGCCCCGGGCAGAAATCGGAACGCAACCTTCTCGCCCAGCGTGGCCGCCTGGTTGTGCAACAAATCCACCAGCGTGGACATGGTGCTTTGTCGCTTGACGTCGCTTTTGGGCTGGCATCGTTGGGTGGGTGCTTGGCTCATGTGCTGCATGGTCGCCCTGCCACAGACCGTATCGCGGCTTCCAATTGCTCGACATCCTCTGAGTCGCTAAAACAACACCAAACGTCTAGCACGCTCGGAGTGTTGTGCAAGAGTTATCTTAATCGTTCGGTGACAATTTGGGAAGAGTATGATAACTGAGAGAGCCAAGTTATCCAGTACTGTCTCGTAGGATTGTGCCGTTCTAGCGGACAGACGGCCCCAATCCCAATGGAAGGGACTTTGCCAAGCCGGGAAGATGGTGCTAAACCCTTATGATTTTTGGACTTTTGTAGGGGAAAACCCACCCAAACCGCAAGACCGGTATAAGCAGCCCGGTGCGATGCCTTGACTGACGACGGAAGATGGACGCAAATCCCGGCTCGAAACGGCAGCAAGAGGCACCGATGACTGCCCAACGACATGACGCCCTTGACAACGGCCGCACGGACGGACGTGCAACAGTCTGGCGACGACCGCCGCGTGAGTTGATGCTGCCAGTCGGCCAAGTCCACGTCTGGCGAGCTGAGGTCGCGCAGCACACTTCCGCACTCACAGATCTAAGTTCAATCCTCTCGCCTGCCGAGCAGGAGCGGGCGAACCGATTCTACTTCGTCGCCGACCGCGAGCGATTCGTGGTCGCTCACGGTTTGCTGCGGGTGCTGCTCGGGCGTTACCTTCGGGAAGCGCCTCAGATGCTTCGATTCTCGGACAATCCTCACGGCAAACCGGCGCTGGCGCCGTCGAGCGACCAAGCGGGCCTCCGCTTCAACTTGTCCCATTCCCAGGGACTCGTGATGTATGCCGTCGCCAGGGGACGCGAAGTCGGAGTCGACGTAGAGCAGATCCGCTTGGTGGCCGATTTCGAGCGAATTGCCGAGCAGTTCTTTTCACCTGCCGAACGGAAAGAATTGAGGACGCTGCGCACTGAGTGCAAGTTGGACGGTTTCTTCGGGCTGTGGACGTTGAAGGAAGCCTACGTGAAAGCGTGGGGCCAGGGCCTCTCCGTTCCCTTGCATGACTTCAGCGTCTCTCTGCAGCCGGATGCTTCGGGCAACTTTTTTTTGACGCCCGGAGGCGATGACCGACAGTGCGCTGACTGGTCCTTGCGTCGATTGACGCCGGGGCCGGGCTATGTCGGGGCACTGGCCGTCGAGGGACACGACTGGGAACTGAACCTTTGGGAACTCCACGACGGATTTAACCCAGGAGGGATGAGGGATGAGGGATGAGGGATGTCTGCGTGAGCCGCTGCGGATAGGGAATCCCGGTCGGGCGAATCGGCCGCGTCTGGCGAATCGCGCTCTGCTCCCAGGGCCTTGACGGCACTCGCCTTGACCGTTCGACAAGTGCCATCCTGCGAGCGAGTTTCTACAAGGAGCTGAAAGCATGTCTGCAGCGAAAGGTGCCCCACACGCAACTGTCCAGCAGCACCTTCATCAGGCCGACCCCACCAGCAGAGGCTCAAACCGCTCCTTTCCGACCACCCGACGCGCGTAGACCAAGCACGCTTGGATATCAGCCCGTTCGAGCCAAGGATACCCCTCCAGAACCGTTTCTGGCGTATCGCCCGCCGCGAGCATCCCCAGCACGTGTTCGACGGCCAGTCGCCGCCCGCGGATGATGGGCTTGCCCCCGAAGATCTCCGGATTCACGGTAATTCGCTCAAGCAATCTTTCTTCGTCTGTCATCCCACTGCTCCAAACGTTGTTCTGGGCTAAGTGCCACACCGGCAACTGCAACAATCTCGAACGCTGCCTAAAACCCCCACCCTTTCTTCCGTGCCAACACGCCGTCCACCCAACGTTTTTCGTCGGTATCTTTAGGGTACAGCGCCGACAGCGATTGGGCCAGCTTCCAGAAGCGGGCGTCCGCACCGGCGCCGTCTTCGACCAAGAACCGCTTGATCGCCTCAGTACGGCCGGCAGCGAACAGGATCATGGCCTGATGCACTCGGTCGAGCACCGTCTCGCCCAGTGGCGGCCCCTTCATCTCGGACCAGCCGCCCTCGGCGGCTTCGGTTTCGTCGAGTTCCGCGAACAGCGTCTTCTGTGGGGACTTCTTCTTTCGCCGCGTCGCCGCGGGCGCAGCCTCGTCCTTCCCGAACAGGTGCCGTGTCCGGTCCGCCACTGCCCGCAGCCGTGCCTTGTCGCCCTTGACCTCGACCACCGACTCGATCTGCTCCAGGTGGACGCCCAGCCCCTGCGCGATCTTCCTTGCGGCGTCGTATTCGAGCGTGAAGCCTCCCGCGCCCGCCGTGCCGCTACCAGAAGATTCCTCGTCGTCGCCCTCCCCCGGTTCGGCTTCGTCATCGGCGGTGGAGGTGTCCCCGTTTCAATGCGGTTCTTCGACTCCTTCGTCAACGTCGCGGAACTCAGAGTTGAGGCCAATTTCTTGGTAAACGCCTCGAATCCATGTTCGTCCAGCGATTCCACTGGATTCGGGACTGGGTTCGTGACATGCACGAGGATTCTGCGGTTGTCACTGCGGCGAACAACAAGACACCGTTTGTCGATCTGCAGCAGCCGTGGTTCGTACTCGAAGCGAAGGGCATCCAAGAGCGGCTCCAACTCGTCGTGAGCGATGATCGCGGCCGACATGAAGTCCACGGACTCAAAAACACCTTCTGCAAAGGTGGTGTATTCGTCGGATGCTGCAAATCGTTCTTCGTGCGGCTTGTCAACGGCGTGCGCCACGTCGGTCGATAGCGTAAAGGAGCCGAATGTCGCGACCTTACGAATGGTGCTACCGCCGCTTACTCGGAGCGTGGCACTGAAAGCACCGGCGGGCCGATTGAGCAGCTGAAGCATGAAATCGAGATTCTCTGTGAACGTGCGTCCATCGTTCGCCAGAAATTTGCCGTGCCATTTGAATAGCTCGCGGAGCGTCCAGCCTCGTGCAACCAAATCGCTGAGAATGGCCCTTGTAAGCAGTTCGATCTGATCCACGTCTTTTTGTTCAGTCGCCAGCCTCAGTCGCTCGCAAAGGACGGGGAAGTAGCGAGACTCCAAAGCGGCTGCCAGATCGGCGGCTGCGAACCGCAGATTGCGCGATTTCGTCTCGTTATCCGGCTTGTCTTTCTTTTGGCTGCTGCCAGAAAGTGCAGGTGGTTCCTTCAAAAGTGGGGCTACAATTGCGTAGCTCTTGGCGAATTCAGATGCCACAACGGGGTCGCTCTGCAAGAGGGAGAGTGCCTCTTCGCAAATGCCGCAGAATTCGGGCTCATCCAAGCGGCCGCTTTCCAATTCGTCACAAAGTTCTCGCAAGATCGTGCGGGCATTCAGGCATCTGACGCGGTGCGAATCGAGCGACCGCTCGTGCGTAAAGCCATACCAGCAATCGAGAAACAGCATTTCATGCGGCTCGAATGGTGCAGCTGGCAACCGATCTGATGGAATCACCCACATCGGAACCCCACTTGATTTTTTTCTCTTCCCGCTCGATACTTACTGTCGTTGGTTCAAAAGAAACGGGGGTAAAGGGTCCTCGGGAGAAACCGCAAGGTTCACCGAGCCAAACACCCCCTTACTTTTTGCGCTATCCACTTCCCCGAATCAATTCCGGTCCAATCCGGTAGTGTTCAACCGCCATCACGGGCTGCCAGCCTAGCCGGATCGGGTCCTGCACCGCGTGCAGCTGCGGCGTGCCGGCGCAGTTGAACACCGCGTACAGCCAGTAGTCGTTCTTCAATCGCGTGGCAGTCCGGTATTCGTTGTCGCTCAGGGCGATGACGCCCACGCCCGCCCGGCCTTTCACCTCGATGAATCGGACTTCGATGAAAGTCTTCGGATCTTCCAAATGGGGGCGGCGGGAGATCAGGTCGAAGCCCCGATTCTCCGTCTCGACGCTTTCGACCACCCAACCGCGGGCTTCTTCGTGCCTGATGGCCTCGCGCACGGCGATGCGTTCGATTTCATCGTCCCGGATCATGGGGGCCAACTGCGGATTGGTCCGCTCCGGATGCGGCACGATCCAGGCCCGGCCGAGATGCGTGATGTCGGCCACGGCGCAGTGACGCTCCAACTCCAACTCGCGTTGGCGTGTTTCGCGCCGGCTGTTCAGGTCGTCCAGGTGCTGTTCGGCTTGGGCGATCAGGCCATCGAGCCCTTGGACCGTCTGGCCCTCGACTTGCCGGTTGCAGTATTCGGCCAACTGGAGGTTCTGCCGGTCAATCAGAGCGTCCAGACTGACTTGTACGTGCCGGGCGATGCGTTCGACCTCGGCCGCCCGTTCCTTGCCTGCCCGCTCGCCCCACGACTGAAGCACCCGCTCATACAGGAACTGTTCGACGAGTTGCCGGCCAGGCAACGGGAAATCGTCGCTCGGTCCAGCAGTACCGGACGGGGCCGGCGTGATGGCGTGGAAGTAAGTCGGCTCGCGCACGGCCATTTGGCCCGTCGCTAAGGTCTCGATGCCAAACAGCCGACGATGGAGCGTGTTGGACCGTCCGTCTTTGATCGAGGCTGCGAAAACGTCCAGCACAGCCGGTTCGGTTCGATGCAAGTCGTAGAACACGGCCCCGCGCCGGAGATCGTCGTCCGCCCGCTGCAACACGTCGGCCCGCACGGCCTCGAACAACGGATGCCCCGGCGTAACCCATTCGACGTTGGGATCAGCTTTCAGCAGCTCCTTGTCGAAGATGATCCGGGCGTATTCCCTGCCCAGCCGGCCGAATCGGTGTTCCTGAGCGTTGCCGATGGGAAGCAGGTTCTTGGGCACCTTGCCCACGCGGTACACGTGAGCGGAAAAGGGGACAGGTCCAATTTGTGCGCAGCACCCTCCGGGCCGTTCCGGCAAATTGGACCTGTCCCCTTTTCCGCTCACCGGTTTGGGATTCAGCCCGCTCTCCGGCGCCGCCTCGACAAAGAACTGCTCGACGACTTCGGGGACCAACCGGCGTTCTTTGGCCTCCGCGCTGCGCCCGACGATCGCGGACAGGTTCAGTTCCCTCTTGGCCAGTCCCTCCAAGGCGGATTCCGTGATGGCCCGGAAGCGATCCGGGCTCACGTCGCGGACGATGCGGTCCTGGATCTTGTGCTCGTCCGTCTGGCGGGCGTACATCTCGCGCAGCAGTTTTTCCAGCAGGTTCGCCGGGAACACTTCGCCCACCACATCGAAGACCTGATCGGTGCCCAGTTCCTTGCGGATTTCCGCCAGCCGTTCCAGCAGTTTGCGCAGCACGCGGCCTTCGCGGGTGTTCTGGGCCACGAAATTGAAGACCAGGCAGTCCTTCTCTTGGCCGTAGCGGTGGATGCGGCCGACTCGCTGTTCCAGCCGCACGGGGTTCCAGGGGATGTCGAAGTTCACCATCAGCCAGCAGAATTGCAGGTTGATGCCTTCGCCGGCCGCCTCCGTGGCAACCAAGACCTGAGCGCTGTCGCGGAATTCCCGCTCCGCATAGATGCGACTGCCCGGCGTGTCCCGGTCGCCGATCTTCATGCCGCCGTGAATCTGCGTCACGGTCAGGCCCCACTCACGGAGTTTGCCCAAGGGACGGCCGTCCTTGCCGTCGGCAGCCAGGTAGTCCAGCGTGTCCTTGTGCTCGGTGAACACCAGCAGCTTCATCTGCGGGTCCGAGAAGATGCCTTCTTCCGTCAGGACCGACCGCAGCTTGTTCAGCTTCGACTGGACATCCCGGCCTTGAATCTGCTGCGCGTGTTCGATCAGCCGCGCCAGTTCGGCGATTTCCTCCCGCAAGATCGCCGGATCGTAAGACAGCACCTCGTCCTCAAGTTGGTTGATGATCTCCTGCTGCTCTTCTTCGTCCAAGTCCTCAAAGTCGTCCGGGATGCGGCGTTCGATCTGCTCGCGGCGGTACTTTTCAGGATCGGCCAGGATCTTCTGGCGACGGTCTCGCATCCGTTCCAGGCTGCGGCGCACAGCGTAGACCGACGACGCCATCCGGCGCTGGAGCATGGCCATCGTAAACCCGACCGCCCGGCCGCGAGCCGACTGGTCGCCCGCGGCGGCGATCGACTGATCCTCGACGTATCGCGTCAACTCGTCGTAGAAGTCGAGTTCCTCGCCGTCCAGGTCGAAGGCGACACTGCGGACTTCGCGCTTGGTGAACAGCTTCTTGACTTCGCCTGTTTCCGGGTCGGGAAACGTGACCAGCGCTTCCTTGGTCCGGCGCAGGTAGAACGGGGCATCCTGCTCGCGCATCGCCTGTTGCAGGCTCTCGATGCTGCCGTACACGTCGGCGTCCAGCAGGGCCAGGAACCGCCGAAAGTGCTCCGGGTCGCCCTTGTGCGGCGTGGCGGTCATCAGCAAGTAGTGGTCGGTCATCTTGGACAGTTCACGCCCGAGCCGGTAGGCGTAGGTCGTATGATCCTCGGAGCGGGCGCTCATTTTGTGCGATTCATCGACAATGACCAGGTCCCAGCGAGAACGGAGCAGGCTTTCGCGGGCATCCTCGACAATCGACACCCAGGACACAGACGTGATGACCTGATCGTGTTCCTGCCACGGATTTTGGCCGTAGTTCGCCCGCAGTGTGGCCCCCCGAATGATCTCGAACTTCTCGCGGAACTTGTCGGCCATCTCCCGCTGCCACTGAAACGTCAGGTTCGCGGGCGCGACGATCAGCACCCGTTTGACCAGCCCCCGCGCCTTCAGTTCCTTGTGAGTCAGCCCGCCCATGATCGTCTTGCCGGAGCCCGGATCATCGGCCAGGAGAAACCGGATACGGGGCAATCGCAAGAAGTAGTTGTAGACCGCATCCAACTGGTGTGGCAGCGGATCGACGCGGGCGATCGACAGCGAAAAGAACGGATCGTACTCGTAGGCCAGCCCCAGCCGATGCGCCTCGATGCCCAGCCGGAACAGCCGCGCGTCCCCGTCGAACGGCTCGCGCTGCGCGGACACCGCCAGCATGGCCAGTTGCTGCGGGTTCAGAACCGGATCATACGTCTGCCCGCTCCGCCGCCCGCGCCCGATCACCTTCAGCGACTGCCCCATCGGCACGACGGCAAGCACCTCGATCGACTCCGGCAGTGTCGGTCCGCTCACGATACTGCCGGGCGTGATGTTGGGCGTGGGCATTCCAGTCTCCGCGTTCCACGGGCCGGCCTGCGGGGCATCCGTCACGATTGTCGGGTAAGATACGAACGCCCCGCAAACCGATTTCAGCCGTGCGGTTAGCTAGACCGCACGGCACCCAAGGCCGTAACCTACCCCCCACCGAATCGGTTTTCAACCAGCCTGGCCGGGAAACGGACGGAATTGTCCCCTGGTTACCACAGACTGGATTAACTTATCCCCAATACCCGGACCCTGCCCCGCCAATTCGCCCCCAGCCTCGCCCCGACTTTGCCCCTTCCGCCCGCACGTGGCGCTTGCCGCAGAGTGCTAAATCGCGTCCGAACGGCCTGGACGGGCAAAATGCCATGCTTTCGGCGCGGAGGCGTTATTGCGGCCCAGAATCAGCGTGGACGCCGGGAGGCGGGATTCGCTCCCCTGCGCACGGCAACCCGCAATCATCCCAGCCGTTTCCGCGGCCTTTCGCCTGACGCCGCTATTCAGCCCCACCGCGCCCTGACGAATTCCCTTCCACCGCAACGATGTGGCAGGTCTGGGCTTCGCCGTCGAAATGCAGTTCGACCCGGCCAGCGTCGAGCTGACGCAGAACCGTCTCGATGCGCCGCTCGACCGGCGAATGGTCCGTGCCGTCGCGGGTGACAAATTCCGCGACAACGGCCCGCAGCGTCGCGGGTGACAGCAGCGAGTGGGGGATGCGCATGGCGGCATTATACAGCGATTCTCGCCGGCTTGGGTCAGGGACGATCCGGTCGGGCACCTGCCGCCGCTTCTGGTGCGTCAGTTCGTCCAGAAGAACTCGCAGCCGCTTCGGCTCCGTTTGGCGAACCGCAACAAGCGCCCGTCGT
>JAAYYU010000239.1 GCA_012515235.1 Candidatus Anammoximicrobium sp. | reverse complement strand
TTATCCTCGTCGCGCTCATCCCCGCCGCCCTAAATCGACCAAATTTATGACGAAAATTTCCGCCAAAAAAGCGAAACAGAAAAAAGAAAATCCACTGCCCGAAACGCCAAAGTGAGTGCCATTGGGCTGACGCCACCCCGCTCGCCGATTGGGTTGCGGCCGCAGGCCGGGTTAGGTTCAACCGAAATGATGAGATTTCGCTCCCCGTGGCGCTGGGTCACGTTCAGGCGACTGGTCCAGATCGTGTTCCTGCTGGCGTTTCTCGGCCTGGTCGTCGCGACGCAGGCCCGCAGCGGCGACCAGTTGCCCAGCGCGTGGCTGAAGGCTTTTTTTGCGATTGACCCGTTCCTGTTGATCGCCACGGGACTGGCTGCGCACGCCGTGCCGGCGCTGCTGTGGGCGTCGCTGGGGCTGGTCGCCGTCACGTTGGTTTTCGGCCGCGTTTTTTGCGGCTGGGCCTGTCCGCTGGGCACGCTGCACGCGATGGCCGGCCGGGTGCTGTTCTGGATTTGGCCTGACCGCCGCCGGCGCGACCACTGGTCGCCGTGGCAGAGGACCAAGTACCTGCTGCTGGCCGGCCTGTTGGTGATGGCCGTGTTCGGCAGCCACTGGGGCACGATCTTCGATCCCCTGGTGCTCCTGTATCGGACGACCACGACGGCCGTCTTGCCGGCCGTTCAATGGATCGTGCAAGCGCCGTCGACGGCGATCTATCATTACGATCCCGAATCCGCGCCGGCGCCGCTGCAGCCCGTGGTCGAACCCGTGTATCCCCTGGTGCGCGACTACGTCAGCGAGCCGGTGTACGAGTTCTTCCGGGAGCACGTTTTCGGGTTGAGAACGAACACCTTTCTGGGCAGCGGGCTGATCCTGGGCTTGTTCCTGGTCACGCTGGCGTTGAACCGCTACCGGCCGCGGTTCTGGTGCCGGTATCTGTGTCCGCTGGGCGCGCTGCTGGGTGTTTTCTCCCTCCGGCCCCTGGTGCGCCGCGCGGTGCGGACGGAGAACTGCAACCAGTGCGACCTGTGCGCCATGTCGTGCCAGGGCGCAGCGACGGCTGCGCCGGGCGATCAGTGGAAGGCGGCGGAATGCCTGGGTTGTCTGAATTGTACGGATTCCTGCCGCCGCGACGCCCTGCACTTCACGGTGGCGCTGCCGTGGCGCCAGCAGCCGGCCGTCGAGGGCTTGGGCGTGTCGCGGCGTGCCGCGTTCGGCGCGGCGCTGGGCGGCGTGGCCGGACTGTGCTTGCTGCGGATCGCGCCGCAGGCTCGCGGATCGCTGCCGCAGGAGAATCTGATCCGTCCGCCCGGCTCGCTTTCGGAGGACGAGTTTCTCAAACGCTGTACGGCGTGCGGGATGTGCATCAAGATCTGTCCGACGCACGGCCTGCAGCCGGCGCTGTGGGAAGCCGGATTGGAGGGGCTCTGGACGCCGCGACTGGTGCCGCGTCTGGGCTGGTGCGAGTCCGAGTGTACGGCCTGCACGCACATCTGCCCGACCGAAGCCATCCGACCGCTGACGGTCGAGCAGAAGAAGCAAGTGCGGATCGGGCTGGCCACCTTCGACGTCACCCGCTGCATTCCGTACGCCTATGGTCGGGAGTGCATTGTCTGCGAAGAGCACTGTCCGGTTCCCGACAAAGCGATCTACGTGGTCGAGACGGAGGTGGTGGCCCGCAACGGCGAGAAGATCGTGCTCAAACAGCCGCACGTCGATCCCAGCCGCTGTATCGGCTGCGGCATCTGCGAGAACAAGTGCCCTTTGACCGATCACCCTGGCATCCGCGTCCTGAGCACCAACGAAAGCCGCAGCGATTACCAGGCCATCCCGGTCATGCCGGACGAAGTCCCTTTGGGCGAGCCGACCGAAGAGGAAGATCCGTACGCGCACACTCGGTAGCGAGATCCGGCACAGCCTTCAACCGGTCATAAACCGCCTGCCGCACGGGGACAATGGCCTGTTTGGTTCGCGGATTGATGACCCCAGGCGCCGGGACGGACGCTCGCACGGGGATGGGTTCTCAAATAGACTAAACACTGTGTCGATAGCGTGGGGCGGGCCGTAGATACTTATGGACTTCGAGATCGAGCTTTCCGACCGCGCCCGAGACAACCTCAAGGGCTTTCGCAAGCGAGACCGGCAGGTAATTGCGGACGCGATCGACGTTCAGTTGAGGAACGAACCGGTTCGTCCCACCCGAAATCGGAAACCGATGGAAGACAATCCACTCGCGCCGTGGGAATTGCGTGTGGGTTAATTCGGTGTCTTCTACGATGTCAACATCGAGGAGGAAATGGTCGTTGTCTTGGCCGTGGGGCACAAGGCCCACAACAAGTTGTTCACTGGTGGCAAGGAGATCGAGTTATGAAGACGGTTCCCGTGGAAGACACGGCCCTAACCGCGGACGAACTGGCGAGAATGGCCAAGAGGGAACTGGTCATCCTGACCCGCAAGGGCCAGCCACTAGTCGCAGCCAAGGATCTATCGGGCTTCGATTGGGAGACGGTGTCTTTGGCGAACAACCCCAAGTTCATCGCGCTCATCGAAGCATCTCGGCGTTCCTATCGCGAGAAAGGCGGAATCCCCCTGGACCAGATTCGGGAAAAGCTGGGACTAGGCATCGCTCGAGAAATAAATGTCGCCTCGTCAGAGTAGCCATCACACCCCGTGGCAACGGTCGCCGAAACAACTTCTCCCTGCTATCTGCACGAAATCGGCTGCTTCGCCACCACGCTGCTTGCCAGCGTGGAGCGGTGTTCAAAACCAGATATCTGCACGAAATCGGCTGCTTCGCCACCACGCTGCTTGCCAGCGTGGAGCGGTGTTCA
>JAAYYU010000238.1 GCA_012515235.1 Candidatus Anammoximicrobium sp. | reverse complement strand
CTTGTCAGCGTGGAGCCATGTTCAGGACCAGCCGACGTCGCGACCCCGGGTCCAGCGTTTTGAACACCGCTCCACGCTGGCGAGCAGCGTGGTGGCGAAGCGAACGATCTCGCGGACATCTCTGGTTTTGAACACCGCTCCACGCTGGCAAGCAGCGTGGTGGCGAAGCGGAGGCTACCCCCGCAAGGTCGCTTTGGCCACCACGCTGCTTGCCAGCGTGGAGCCATGTTCAGGACCAGCCGTCGTCCCGCCCCGCGACGTCCTCGGCCACCACGCTGCTCGCCAGCGTGGAGCCATGTTCAGGACCAGCCGTCGTCCCGCCCCGCGCCGTCCTCGGCCACCACGCTGCTTGCCAGCGTGGAGCCAAGTTCAGGACCAGCCGACGTCGCGCCACGCGCCCTGTCGGGCCACCACGCTGCTTGCCAGCGTGGAGCCATGTTCAGGACCAGCCGACGTCGCGCCACGCGTTCTCCTCGGCCACCACGCTGCCGAGCGCGGCACGGGGCCCCGCTTTCGGGCTCGCGGCTGGTCTTTGGGTTGTTGTCAAGACGAGCGGTCAAGCGGTCTCCCAGGCGGCTCTGGCTTCTGTTACATTGAAGCGACATCTGCCAGCCTGTTGAAGAAAGCCTGTTGAAAAAGTGTTGACAAAAGGGGGGCAGGCAGCCCGCGGTAGTCGTTCTTCCTTGATTTGCTCCGGCGCAGCTCGGCGCCAGTCCCCTTTTTCTCAACAGGCGGCTACACCCCGAAGGAGTCTTAGCATGTGCCGAATTGCTTTCCGTCTGGCCGTCGTTTTCCTGGTTTTGGGAGTGCCGCTGGCAACCGCCGCGCGGGACGTGTACGTTGCCAAGCAGGGGGACGATTCGAACGCAGGGACGCGGGACAAGCCGCTGGCGAGCGTTGGCAAAGCGGTCGAGGTGATGCGGGGGGCGGGGCCAGGCACGATCTGGATCGAACCGGGCGAGTACTATCTGGAACAGGGCCTGGTGTTCGACGCCCAACATGCCGGCACGGCCGATCAGCCGCTAGTGCTGCGCGGCGTCCAGCCAGGCCAGGTCCGCCTGACCGGCTCGCGTCCCGTGAGCGGTCTGCGTCCGATCACGTCCGCCGAGGCCCAGTCGCTGATCTCGCCGGAGGCCAGACAGCAGGTCCTGGTCGCCGATCTGCCAGCGCAGGGCTTCCCGCCGCTGAGGCCGCTGCCGGACAAGCACCGGGACCACGGCCAGGAGGAAATCGTCTTCGCCGATCGGCCGATGCAATCCGCGCGGTGGCCCAACGAAGGGTTCGTCGAGTTCGACAAGGTGATCGATTCCGGGGCCTCGGGCGTGACGCACTGGGTGTCGCGGGAAGTCTATCGTCCGGGCTCCTTCCAGTTTCCGGGCGAGCGGGCCAAGCAGTGGGATTTCCGCCGCGGGGTCTGGCTGCACGGCTTCTGGTGTTACGAATGGAGCGACGAGGTCTTGAAGGCGGCCTCCTACGACCCGGCCAGCGGCGAGTTGCGGCTGGCGGCCAAACACGCCTATGGCGTCGGCTCGCCGCGGCGCAACGACTCGAAACACCCGTTCTATGCGTTGCACGTGTTCGAGGAACTGGATCAACCCGGCGAGTACTATCTCGATCGGCAGAACAACCGGCTGTACTTCTGGCCTCCCGGCGACGTTGCTCAGACGCCGGTCCACCTGACGCTGTGCCGCCAACCGCTGCTGCGAGCCGACGGCGCGGCCTACCTGACGATCCGCGATTTGACGTTCGAGAACGGCTGCGACGCGGGGCTGGTCCTGAGAAACTGCCGGCACTGCCGCGTGGAGAACTGCCTGGTCCGCAACCTGGGCCGCAACGGGATTTCCTTGAGCGGCTCCCACCTGGCTGCGGTCCGCTGCGAGGTCACCCAGGTGGGCTCGTCCGGGATCAGCCTCTACGGCGGCGACCGCAAAACGCTGACGCCGGGCGAAGGCGCCATCGAGCATTGCCACATGCACCACGTGGGCCGCTTGAATTGGGAGGGAGGACGCTGTGCGATCCTGGGCGGATGCGGAAACCGCCTGGCCCACAACCTGTTCCATCACGGCCCGACCGGCGCCGTGGCTTACGGCGGCAACGAGCACGTGCTGGAGTTGAACGAAGTCCACAGCATGTGCCTTCACTATGCCGACGTGGGCGTGTTCTATACGGGCCGCGATTGGGCCAGCCAGGGCAACGTCGTGCGGTGGAACTATATCCACGACGTCCCCGTCAAGGGCGGCAGCGGCTCGCAAGCCGTCTATCTGGATGATTGCGACAGCGGCGAAACGGTCGTCGGCAACATCGTCTACCGCTGCGGCAACCGGGGCGTGCTGTTGGGCGGCGGACGCGACAATGCGTTCCGCGGCAACGTCTTCATCGACCAGCCGATCGGCATCCACGTCGACGCCCGCGGCCCTCGCGGGATCGTCTTCGACCGGGCCGACTCCTGGAATCTGCTGGCCAAGTGCGAGGCGTTGGACTACCTGTCGCCGCTCTGGAAAGCCCGCTATCCGCGGTTGGCCACGACCATGCAGAACAACCCCGTGATGCCGCTGGGCAACCTGATGCACCACAACGTCCTGATCGGCTGCAAAACGCCGTTCGACCTGAGAAAGGGTGTCGATCCCAACTGGATCGACCGGGCCGACAACGTCGAGCGGGAGTTGACGGACCACCCCGAGCTGTTCGACAAGTCAACGCCGCCCAAACTCGTGCTCTCGAAATTGCCCGCCGTGTGGAAGAACGTAGCCGGCTTTGAACCGATCCCGATCGACCGGATCGGGCCCCGCCCGGTGGCGCAGTAGCCCGGCAAACGCCGTCGCGCGGGACGGGGCGGGTTGTGGCCAGGCGTTTCGGACGCGGCCGCACCGCGAGCGGCCCTCCGGACCATCGCGGCGCCGGCGCCGGATCAGGCCGGCGGCGCAACGTGGGCGCGGATGCACTCGGCCAGCGCGGCGGGGTCGGAGGCGTTCAGCCGCTTCAGGACGCACTCCCAGCGGTAGGCAAAGCTGCCGGCGACGTCGTAGGGCCGATGACGGAACAGCGTATCGAAGGCTCGCGGGCGGCGGCGGTATTCCTCCTGGACGTGACGAAAGTGACGCACGAAGGCGGCGAGATAGGTTTCCAGAAAGGCGTTCCGGTCGGGAAGAAACTTCGCTCGTTTGTTGAGGGGGTCGGCATACTCGCCGGCGCAGCGCGTCAGATCGGCCCGGAAATCGGCGAACGAGCCGGTGTGGTGGGTGACGATCAGTTCGACCGGAAGGCCCTGCTCGTTCTCAATAATCACCTCGTCGCCGTCGTCGAAAAAGATATGATTGTCGTCGCCACAGCGTCCGACAATCAGGTTCGTCGCGGCCGCGTGCCCCAGCAAATCGGCGAATCGGAGCGCGTACCCGTCCCGCTGGAACCGCTCCTCCGGCAACTTGTCGGTGGCGGTCCCGTGAACGTAGTCGCGTTCGAAATACGGCGTCCAGATTTCCGTGCCGTGCAGCATCGTCTGCTCGCCGCGGTAGGTTTCCCGAATCTTGTTCATCGCCAGGGCGCCTGGAATGTTCATGGTCAGACGCCGGCAACCCAGCCGCCGGTCCAGGACATAGTCGGTGTAGTCCTCGGATTCGATCATCGCGTCCAGCAACGACTTGCCGTGATCCAGGCGGTCGCAGACATCCCATTTCTGCAAGCGGATGATCTTGACGATCTCCCGTTGGTCGCCTTGTTGCTTCAGTTCCACGACGTACACGCCGCGGCGGCCCTTCTTCCGACGTTCCAGCGACAGCGAGTCGGCGATCCGTCCCACGTTGATGTACTCCAGGTGAGCGTAATCGCGCACGAAGTTGTAAATCAGGCCGCGGGCCTTGTCGTCCAGCAACTGCTCGATCTCCTCGTCGCCGCAGGGCGTCGCGTCGTCGAAGAAGGAATCCAGGATCAGTTCGCCTTGTTCGATCCGCCCGCCGGGCAGCCACTGGATGTGCCGGTGGAACTCGGTCGCCATGCCCAGCAGTTTCTCTTCCAGGACGCGGTCTTCCTCCAGCGGCTGCAGTTCGCTCAACATCCGCTCGCGCCATTCGATCTTGTGCGGGTCGTCCCGGCGCAATTCGTGTTCCACGCTGGCGGTGAACTGCTGACTGAGCGCGGCGTGCGCCTCGCGGAGCGCGGGCGCGGTGAGGACGCTGAAGTCCAATTTCTGGAGGTGGTCCCAGAATTTGCGGCCGACGATGAAGAAGTTGACTTCCGGCTTCCCATAACGGTTAAAGCACTTGCTGTAGTACTGGATTTCGATCAAATGCGATTGCAGCTCTTTGTCGTCCAACAGCGCCAGGTCGGCAAACTCCTGGCAGGTCACCAGACGGGTGCCCGTCACCGGGCTGTGGTAGTAAATCTTGCGGCCGCCGATGCCCAGCCGGCAGCCCAGGATGAGTTGGATCGCCGCCTCGGTCGAGATGGGATGGGGAGTGATCCGCCAGCATTCGCCGGCCTGTTGAATGGCATCGTGAACCTGCGCGTTGCCGGCCATGAGGAACCGCACGCGATGTTTCGGCAGTATTTCCTGGAGCAAGCTGTCCGCCGCGAACGCCAGGTCCATCTGCTCCGGGTCCGGGCGGATTTCGACGACGTCGCGCCGCAAAAACAGGTCCACGGCGCTGGACCAAAGCGTCTCCCGCTGCTGGTCGCTCAGCGGCGGTTCCTGACGCTGCTGACGCGCTTGCACGACGCTGTCCACATACGCCGAACGTTGGCTGACGTGGATTCCCGGCAGCGTCACCAGCGTCTCGCCAGTGGGGAAAATGGTAGCGACCTGGGGCTGCAGCGTTTTGGCACAACCGGGGACTCGCGGGTCGGGGCCAAGGAACTTCAAGGTCATGGCGTCGCCTCCATGGTTTCATCGAATTCGCCGAGTTGCAGCGGGTAGACGCCGTGCCGGCGGACCAGTTGGACAATCGCATCGTACGTCCGCCCCGAAACGCTGCTGGTGACGGAGTGATCGGATTGGAAAATGAACCCGCCGCCTTTGGCGGCGTTCAGTTTGCGCAGCACTTCGCGGCGGATCGCCTGGCGGTCGCCGGTTTCCCAGATCTGGATGTCGCTGTTGCCGCAAAAGCCGATCCGGTGACCGTACCGCCGGCGAAGTTCGACGGCGTCCAGGCCGGCTTTCACTTCCAGCGGATTGACGGCGTCCAGGCCGATTTCGATGAAGTCCGGAAAGAGGGCCTGGACGTTGCCGCAGCCGTGGTAGATGACCGGCAGCCCGTGCGCGTGGGCCAGTTGCACCATCCGGGCGACCCACGGCTTGAAGTACTCGCGCCAATAGGCCGGCGACATGAACGTGCTCTTTTTGTACGCCACATCGCCCCAGATCACCAAGCCGTCCAGCAGCCCCGCCCCGGCCTCGATCTCGCAGCGGGCCAGCTCCAGATAGAACGCGCCCAAGCGGTGGATCACGGTGCCCATCCGCTGCGGATGCTCGGCCATCCAAAGCATCGCATTCTCTTGGCCGATCAGACGCGTCAAACACTCGCTGGCCTCGATGACGCTGCCGTACACCGGAAAATCAGGACGCAGCGACCGCACCGTCTCGATCCACGGCGGCGAATTGCGCTGGAACCCGTCGCCTACCCCTGCGATCTGATTGTCGCCCGACTCGAAAAACCGGCGACGGTCACCTGGATCGTCGAATTCGGCCCGCTCCAACTTGTCAAAGGTATCCGTCTCCCAGGCACGCATCTCCGGCATGGGGAACTCGAACCGCTTGTGCAGGACCGCGCCAAAGCCGGTCTTGACCACCACTTCCTCAGGCGTCTCCCGCAGCGTCTCGAAGGCCCGAATCCAGGGGTCCATGTTGGGCACGGTGGAGATCCAGTCCAGATCGTAGTGATAGTACGGATCGGCATCGTCCGGCAAACCCAACTCTTGGCGCCAACGCGCGACAAAGCCGCCCCAGAAAAAATCGCTGATCGGCACCCGGTCCGGCTCCCGATGCCGCAGCGCCGCGTTCAGACGCTCCAGTTTTCGCAGGGCGCCTTCCTTCCGCCCGGAATCCGCGGGCAACGGCGGATGGTCGGAACCGCAAGCCCGAGACGACCTGTCGAACGGGCCCAAAGCGGATGAAGTCATCACAGCACTTTCCGGAGACAGGAACGAACGTCACACCGTCAATGTACCATCTCGAAGGAGATCCGCAAAAGCCGTCTTGTCGGCGAAGGTCTCTGTTTTCCCCCCAAGCTCGAACCGCGGGCGCAGACGCTGCGCGACAGCATCCGCGCCGAGCAACAAAACGGGATTTGCTTCAACGTTGTGAAGAAGCCGGTCTTCCCAGCGACGTCCGAACTGCGACTGCTGCCGATGCTCTCTAGCAACGGCGGCCGAAATAACTTCCCGAACTTCCGCCACCACGCTGCTCGCCAGCGTGGTGGCGAGGGGGCCGATTTTTGGAGGCATTTCTGGTCTTGAACACCGCTCCACGCTGGCAAGCAGCGTGGTGGCGAGGCGGCCGATTTCGTGGAGATATCTGGTCTCGAACACCACTCCAGGCACGCCGCGATCTTCGGCCACCACGCTGCTCGCCAGCGTGGAGCCATGTTCAGCACCAGCCGCCGTCCCGCCCCGCGACCTCCTGGGCCACCACGCTGCTTGCCAGCGTGGAGCCATGTTCATCACCAGCCGCCGTCCCGCCCCGCGCCCTCCTGGGCCACCACGCTGCTCGCCAGCGTGGAGCCTTTTCTGCGCAACCGCGATCTGGCAGCCGCAGAGGCCGGCGGATATTCTGATTGACAAGCTCGGCGGCAACCGCCCGGTTGGCCCGCCACCGGGCATTCGCTTGATCGTGCTCGCGGTTTGCATGACGTCCCTTGATCCCGACGATCTGCGCCGGGGGCGTCCGCAGGGGAAGTTTACGCCGCCCAGGAAACCTGAGACACCGGAGAACAACACTCGATGAAATCGCTCCTCTTTCTCTCACTCGCTTGTCTGCTGTGTTGCCTGGGAGCCGTCCAGGCCGCGGATTCGGAAGCATCCGCTGCCCGCGGGGGCCTTGAACCGGTTCGCCTGGAAACCATTCAGATCGGCGGTTTCTGGCGACAGCCGGTCAAACGGATGACGGAGCAGTGGCTGCCGCATTGCGTCCGCCAGATGGAAAAGGGCGGCCGCGGCCAGGAGTTTCTCAACCTGGCGGCCGTGGCCCAAGCGCAGCGTGGCGAGGCCGCCGACTGGAAATACACCGGCGCGCCGTGGAGCGATGCCTACGTCTACAACACCGTCGAGGCAATTTGCCTGGCGCTGGCGGTCAAACCCGACGCCGACGCCGAACTGGCCCGTGCCCAGAGCGAGCTGCGCGCGAAACTCGAAGCCTGGATCCCGGTCATCCTCGCCGCCCAAGCGCCCGACGGTTATATCCATTCGTTCCATGTTCTGAACCATCACCCGCGCTACAGCAATGTCGGCTGGCATGAGTTCTACGTCATGGGCTACTTCCTGGAGATGGGCGTGGCGCATTACCGGCTGACCGGCGGCAAGGACCGGCGGCTTTACGATGCGGCCGTGCGGTGCGGCGACCACCTGTGCGCCACGTTCGGCCCGCCACCTCGGCGGACTTGGCGCAACGGACATCCGGGGCTGGAATACGCGCTGGGCCGGCTGGGGCGGCTGGTCAACGAGGTCCAAGGCGCGGGCCAGGGCGACAAGTACATCCGCCTCGCGCGGCATTTTCTCGATCACCAGCACGAGGGCGGGAACCCGAGCGAATACAACCAGTCCGACAAGCCGGCGGTCGAGTTGAGCGAGGCGAGGGGCCACGCGGTGCGCGCCACCTATTTCTACACCGCCATGACCGACATCGCCCTGCACCAAGGCGATGCCGCTTACCGGCAAGCGGTCGCCCGCGTCTGGTCAAACGCGATTGACAAGAAACACTACCTGACCGGCGGTGTCGGCGCATCTCATCACGGCGAGGCGTTTGGCGGCGATTACGAACTGCCCAACGATGGTTACTGCGAGTCGTGCGCCGGCTGCGGCCTGACCTTCTGGGCCGAGCGGATGCACCGGCTGCACGCAGACGGCCATTACCGCGACGTTCAGGAGCGGACGCTGTACAACAACATCCTCGGCGCCGTCGAGTTGACCGGCACGAATTTCTATTACCAGAATCCGCTGGACGCCGGCAACGCCAGGTATCCTTGGCACGGGTGCCCCTGTTGCGTCGGCAACATCCCCCGCGCGCTGCTGGCGATCAAGGACGGGATCTACTCCGTCAACCCGGCGCGGACCGAGCTTTATCTGAGCCACTACGTGGACAGCGAGGCGGCGATCCCCGATGTCGGCGGTGGCGCGCTGCGCATCCGGCAGGTCACGCGTTACCCGTGGGACGGCGAAGTGAGCGTGACGTTGCACCCGGCTCGCACGGCCAGTTTCACGCTCAAGCTGCGCATCCCGGATCGGACCGAAAGCGAACTGTATTCCGCCACCCCCGACATCAGCGGCCGGTTCACCGTCCGCGTGAACGGCCAGCCGCAATCGCCTCCGATCGAGCGGGGCTACATCGCTCTGCGCGGCCCCTGGCAGGAAGGCGACCGGATCGAGCTGTCGTTGCCGATGGAAGTCCAGCGCGTCCAGGCCGACCCGCGCGTCGCTGCCAACGCCGGACGCGTGGCACTGCAGTACGGGCCGCTGGTGTACAACGTCGAGTCCGCGGACCTGCCGTCCGGCAAGCGCCTCGACACGCTCGCCCTCGCCCCCGCTGCGCCCCTGCAGGCCGTGTGGGACGACACACTGCTGGGCGGCGTGCTGGCCATCCGCGGCGCGTTTGCCGACGGCACGCCGCTGCAGGCGATCCCGAACTTCGCCCGCCTGAACCGCTTTCAGCACAAGCCGCGCTGGATGCACCTGGCCAACACCTACGACGGCGTCACGCAGCGCGTTTATGTGGACGGCCGGCTGGCCAAGTCGCGCCAGCCCGGCCCGCTGAAAATCGCCAACACGCCGCTGACCATCGGCAGCGACCCGTTTGGCCAGCGGCGGCATTTTCGGGGCTCCCTCGCCAAGCCGGCCATCTTCAACACCGCGCTCGACGAGAAAAGCATTGCCCAACTGGCCGCCGCCACGCCCGACACGGCGGTCCTGGGGACGCAAACGAAACCGGTGTTCGCCGGCAGCGATTACGCGCTGGACGGCACAGCCCCCGTCGTGACGTCCGAGCACATCGGCATCTCCGGCAACGCGCCCTGGACGATGAGCGTCTGGGTCAAGGGCGCCGCCGACCACTGGTCGTCCGACCCGTTCGGCCTCGGCCTCTTGGGCTGGGGAAAATCCAGCCGCGACGCGGGGAACTTTCTCTACTACCGGCCCGAGGGCGAGGTCGTGTTCGGTTTCTTCAGCAACGACGACCGCGCGCCCACGGGCGAATCCGCCCTCGGCCGTTCCGTCGTCTGGCTGAGGCAAGAAAAGGCCACCGGACGGTAGAGTCCCAGGACGCAGGGTGCGCCCACAACGCGCGGGCGATACGCACTGCGATTCTAACTCGACCCTGCCGAAATCACGCGCCCGACAACGCAGCGACAGTCTTCGGTGCGAGGGGGCAGACGCCGAAGCATCGTTCGAGAAATCACTGTCGCCTCGTCAAACTAGCCAACACGCTTCGCGGCAACGGACGCCGAAACCACTGTCCCCTGGCATCTAGCCCCCCAAACACAAGAACAAAAAAGAAAGGGCCATTTTGGCTTTTCAGCGGAACCCGGCAGCAAGCCAAGGCACGCGCTGACTCGCAAGGTGGAGTCTACCGCGACGTTGGGGTGGCGGATCGCCCCCTCTTCGCCACCACGCTGGCAAGCAGCGTGGAGCGGTGTTCGAGATGCTGGACGCAGTGAGCGCGCCGACGTCTGGCTTTGAACATGGCTCCACGCTGGCGAGCAGCGTGGTGGCCGAAGAGGTCGCGCGGCGGGACGTCGGCTGGTGCTGAACATGGCTCCACGCTGGCAAGCAGCGTGGTGGCCGAAGAGGTCGCGGGGCGGGACGTCGGCTGGTGCTGAACATGGCTCCACGCTGGCAAGCGGCGTGGTGGCCGAAGATCGCGGCGTGCCTGGAGCGGTGTTCAAGACCAGAAATGCCCCTAAAAATCGGCCGCCTCGCCACCACGCTGCTTGCCAGCGTGGAGCGGTGTTCAAGACCAGAAATGCCTCCAAAAATCGGCCCCCTCTTCGCCACCACGCTGCTTGCCAGCGTGGAGCGGTGTTCAAGACGGTGGACGCAGTGAGCGGGCCGACGTCTGGCTTTGAACATGGCTCCACGCTGGCAAGCAGCGTGGTGGCCGAAGAGGTCGCGGGGCGGGACGTCGGCTGGTGCTGAACATGGCTCCACGCTGGCAAGCGGCGTGGTGGCCGAAATCCGGGAAGTTATTTCGGCCACCGTTGCTGGGATGATCGGCAATCGAGACTGGACAGTTATTGCTCGAACGATGCTAAGCCGGACGTGCTCCAGCGGGGCTGCGAACCGATCTGGACGGCGCCGCGAAAGAGGCTCCCGCCGCCGGGGCCAGTCGCTCGAATTCTGCGGGGCCAGTGCATGCCGGAGGCGAGGCTTCGCTATTCGCAGCCTTCGCCAGGCGAGGCCAGACGCACGGCGTCCGCCAATTCGTTCATGGCTTCCAACAGCCGTTCCGCTTCCGCATCCGGCGGGTCCGGGGGCACGGCCACGAAATAATCGTCGGCGATGCCCAATTCGTCCTTCAGTCGGCGGCTGGCATCGGGCGACAAGTCGATGGAGTCTTCCAACTGCCAGTCGTAGTCCCAGAGGACTCGCGCCTCCAGGCAATCCACGGGATAATCCCATTCGAGTTTGTCCCGGCAGTCTTCTGCGGGCAAGTCCCCGCCAACCCCCGCCTCGCGGCAGGCGGCCAGGATCAATTGCCGCCAGGTTTCGCCCGGCATGAGCCCTGCCGCGTCGTCGAGTTCCACCTCGATCATGTCCCGCACGTTCTGGTACACGCACCACACGCCCGCTTCGACCGCAGCGGTGAGCACAGGGGCCGGCTCGGCGGGGCACAGCAGCGCCCGGCCGACGGCGTGCAGGACGGCGATCTGCTGGTTCCGCTGCAGATCGTCAAACACGCCGGCCCCCATCGTCAGCTCCATGTCGCTCAGGTAATCGCCGAGCGTCCGCAGGGATTCGGCAAACAGCTGCGCTTCGGCAGGACGCAAAACTCGATCGCCAAGGGGCGTGTGGTACATAGAAATTCCTCGTCTTCTTGCTCCGGCGGCTGCGACTCTCACCGCTCAAGATCACGCACCCCGCCTTCGGCAACCATCGTCACCTGCCTCTTTGAGCCGTGCCACTGGTGGATGCCCGCGGCAGGGCTCAGGGACTCTCTCGATCGCCTCGCGGGACGCTCTCGCGGAACAGCGGCTTCGCGGGAGAAACCCCAAGCTTCTCCGCCGCACGCATCATCGGGGCGACCTGGTTCACCAGCACAAACTCGACGCCAGCTGCGAACAGCGGCTCCAGCAGTTTCACATCGTCCGTACAACAGTAGTTGACGCGAATTCCCGCCGCTTTCAAGCGGGCCATGTCTTGCGGCGTCGCCTTGCGGTTCAGCAGTTGAATGAAATCGGCGCCGCGCGCAATCGTCTCGCTGACATATTGCTCGTAGGACGTTTGACGGTCCATGTTACAGACCAGAATCTCAGGATGCACCCGCCGTGCAGCTTGCACAGCCGCGTGTCCGGCGGCCAGAAACGCCTGGTGCGTGCGACCGTCCCGGACCACTTGCTTCGCCACCCCAGCACCCACTTCGGCGCCGCCTTTCAGGTGCAGATTCAGCCAGATGTTGTCCGGCATGACGGCCAAGGCTTCGGCCAGCGTAGGCATGCGTTCTCCGGCAAACTGCGGGCCTTTCCAACTGCCGGCGTCGAGTCTTTTGATTTCGGCCAGGGTCAAGTCCGCGACTTTTCCGGTGCCGTTCGTGGTGCGATCGACGGTCGCATCGTGGATCACTACCAGGTGCTTGTCCTTGGTGAGGCAGACGTCCAGCTCTATTTGCTGGACTCCCAGCCGGATGGCTTCCCGAAAGGCGGACCGCGTGTTTTCGGGATGCGTGGCGCTGGCGCCCCGATGCGCCGAGACGCCGCGACAGGGCAGCACCGGAGCAGCTCGTTCCGTTCCCGATTCGGCCGCTGTCCCGGAAGACACGGCCAGCAACAGCAAGCAGACGACGCTCCGCGCGGACAAGCGTTCGATCGAAGCACGGCGTTTCGGCACACAATTCCGCAACATCGCGGTCGTTTCCTTTCCTGGGGCCAGAGGCGACGAAGGAAGCAAGAAGTGATGCCAGAACCGGCCAGACGTGTCAAGACGGCGGCGCGGCCGGCAGAGAGGAAACAGGCCCCTAGGCGTCGTCGCTGGTAGCTTTCAGGCGTGGCTCCACCGACGCGAGGTCCGTGGCGGCCGGAGACCGGCATCCGACAAACACCCGCTCATCTGGGCAGCTCGATAGGTCAGGAGTTCTGACGTTGGGCTGCGCCGCTTGGCCGGCCGCGAGCGTGGCCAGCGGAGCCGGCCACAGGCCGGCCGTGAACGTGAAGTTGGCTTTCTGGGAAGCGTCGTCTTTGCATTGAATTGGGACCGTCGCGTTCACGCGGCGTCCAGTTGCTTGAGAACCGCTTTGCCCTCCTGCAGCGTCGCCGTGTACACGCTGCCGACCGCTCGCGCTTGCACGGTCACCGCCCCCAGGTCCGGAATCTGGACCGTCGCCGGGCCTTCTACGCCGTCCGCGGCCCAGGCGGTGATCAGCCACTGCGGCGCGTGGGGCATCTTCCGGGCCAGCACCCGCCGGTTCGCGCGGCCGGTCGGGAATTCGTAGGCCGGCTGGTCCTTGACCTTGGCGTGTTTGTTGGGCCCCGGCAGCAGCTCGCCCTGGCGAAGAAAGGCTTCCTGGTGCGAGAACAACGCGTGGACGCGGCTCAGAAGGACCATCTGCATCAGGTACTGCGGCGGCCTGTCCGGCGAAAATGACGCGTCGAATCCACCCTTGGGAAACGAAAAGTAGCCGGCTACGCCGCCAATCATGCCCTCCGTGTACAGGCACTTGAGGAACCCCTCGTACAGCCGCAAGTCGCCGAACGCTTTGGCGTTGTTGTCGATCGGCTGCGCCGCGTCCCACACAGGCAGCGCCGGGGCCTTGGCGTCCTGCTTGTAGCCCGGACAGACGTAGTCATAGCTGTTCTTCATGCCAAACCGCAACTCATAGCCTTTGGCGCCGAGGGCGGCGGTGAGCATGTCGTCTTTGCCGATCCAGCCCGAGTTGAAATCGTGATAGTAGTACTCGTTCGTCGCGATGTCCGCGCAGACCCGCATCTCTGCATAGTCCCACGCCCAGTCGTCGAAAAAAGTCTCGCTCGTGCCGTGCCGGTGCGTGTCGCCGCCGCAGGTGTAGAAGACATACAGCAGCCGGTCGGGGACCGCGGCGCGAACGGCGTCGGCCACGGCTTGCTGCTCGCGAGCCTTCTGGCGGGAGATGTACTGGTACCAGGTCAGGTCGCCCTTGGCGGCGACCACCTTGGGGTCCTGCTCCCAGGATTTCCTGGCCCAACCGATGACGTTCAGTCCGTATTCGCCGCCGTTCTGGATGACGGCGAGCGGACAGCGGGTGCGGAGCTTGGCCAGTCCCGCGGCGCTGAGCTGTCCCGCCTGCTTCAAGCACTCCGCCGGCATCTCCGGGCTCAGGCTCTTGGCGTGCCATTTGTCGGCAACGAAGTTGCCCTGGGCGTCGCGAAGGTACGCTTCCGGCGGCATGTCCCTGGGAAACTGGCGGTCCAGCAAGACGCCCAGCTTGTACTTCTGCGGGTTGCCCGCGACCATCGCCAGGCAGCGGCCGTTGCGACCTTCGGGATTGGCCAGCGCCTCGTCCGCCACTTTCTCGCTGACGTAGCCGGAAAACTCCACGGCATAGCCCCAGCGGTCCGCCAACTCTTTGGCGACCTCGAACGACATCGCCCAGCCCCAGCGGGTCAACGGAGGGAGCGTGGCATCGGGGGCAAACTCGGGGGCCGTCTGGGCCCGCAGCCAGTCCTGCGGCTTGACCGCGGCGGCCGCGGCCGGCGCGCCAACCTCATCCGCTGCAAGCACGCCGCCGGCCGGACACGGGAGACGCGCAGCCAGGACGGTCACCAGCAGAACGAGAAACAACACGTGCGATCGCTGGCAGACGAGTTTCACAGGAGATCCTCCTCTCAGGCTCGGGTTGTCGTCGCACGCCCCTTGCGGGCAAAGGCATCCCATTCCTCTGCTCCCGTTTGAAATCTTCCGGGGCAAACTGCGGTCATCATGCCTCGGTGTTTCGCCCCCCGTCAAGGCCCACCGCCGGTCTCGTAAGCACAAGTGCGCCGTGCGTGCTTGACGGCCAAGTCCTCAGAGCAACGAAACGCCCGATTTCGCGGACACCGCTGGTCTTGAACACCGCTCCACGCTGGCAAGCAGCGTGGTGGCGAGGCGGCCGATTTTTAGGGGCATTTCTGGTCTTGAACACCGCTCCACGCTGGCAAGCAGCGTGGTGGCGAGGGGGCCGATGTTTCGCGGCATTTCTGGTGTTGAACACCGCTCCACGCTGGCAAGCAGCGTGGTGGCGAGGGGGCCGATTTTTAGGGGCATTTCTGGTCTTGATCACCGCTCCACGCTGGCAAGCAGCGTGGTGGCGAGGCGGCCGATGTTTCGCGGCATTTCTGGTGTTGATCATCGCTCCACCCGATCATCGCTCCGCCCGATCACCGCTCCACCCGATCACCGCTCCGCCCGATCATCGCTCCGCCCGAACACCGCTGCGCCCGATCATCGCTCCGCCCGATCATCGCTCCGCCCGATCATCGCTCCGCCCGATCGCTGGACCAGTTCTGCGGTTTGTCCGCTTCCAGCAGCGTTCGGCCCTGATACTGGAGTCTCTTGGCGCCGACGGCGATGGCTCGGACGATGCTTCCGTCGGGCCCCGATTCGACGGCGGCGACTTGTCCGTCGGTCTCCAGGCCGCCGCCGCGCAGCAGTCCATCGGCGCCGGCCTTGCGGGACAAGACCAGATGCGTCCGCTCGCCCACTCGGACGCCAACGCAATGGGCGTTGGCCGCGTCGAGCCGCTCGATCACCGCAGGCGGCTCGGGTTGGTCGCCCAGTCGCTGGATCTGCATCGCGGCCAGGAACTCTTCCTGGGCCGAAGGTTGCGCGGGCGTGACGTACAAATGCCATTCCGGCACGTAGGCCTCCGGCGGCACGGGCCGGGTGCTGTAGCCATCGACCGGTTCGACCGGAAAGCCCTTGGTCACGTCCAGCTTGACGCGCTCCGGGGCAAGCATCCGGCCCTGCAACGCCGCCCGCGCACAAACCAGGCGGAACGAACTGGCGGAATCTTCGGTCTCGATCGGCGTCACCCCGTGCAGCATCCAATCGTAGCGTGCGGCTTTCCCCGCCGATGCGACCAGGTCGTGGATCACAACCAGGCCCGGCTTGATGAACAGCACGCGGCGGTCGAAACGCGACAACCGGCCTTCGTAAACTTCCGGGTCCGCAGCGTCGCCGGCCGTGTAGCCGTAACTGGGCGAATCGAAATAGGCGGTGATGCGGCCGTCGGCGCCCCGCGTGCAAGCGGCCTGGCCCGCACCGTCGACCAGCAGGGTGTTGTGGGCCAACGTCGTCATGGAATAGGCCTTGAAGTGCGGGCTGCCGTACCAGTCGTAGTAACCGCCGTCGATCGCCAGTTTCTCGCCGTAGGCGTGGATCACAAAGCTGTTCTGATCCGGGTGCTGGTGCCCGGCGAAGTAACGGCCGCTGTGAAAGCCCACCGTCGCCCCCTGGCTGCCGTCGACCAGGGTCGTATTGAAGATGACCCAGCCGATGTACTCGTAGTGAATCGACGGCGCAAGGTCGGCCGGCGGCTGGGGAGTCAGACCGCCGATCGGCTCGCGCTCGCCCGCATACCACAGCGCGTACGGGTCGCCGGTGCGCAGGGCCAGTTCCCGGACCCAGCGGGTCTGGGCGGGCCCGCGGACCCCGTGATTCGGCTTGCCTGTGTCCGCAAACGACACGGCCCACGCGCCGGGCGGAGCGGAATACATCGGAAAGCGGGCCGTCTGCCGCAGCCAGGGATGCTGGTACAGGTCGATGCCGCACACGGTCTGCATCAGATCGGCATAGCCGACGACAAAGCCCAGCCCGTAGCCCCAGTACGAGATGCCCTCGTTGTTGTCGCCCTGCAGCCCCAGGCACGACAGGAAGTAACCCAGGTACAGTTGGCGGACATACTCGGCCCACTCGCCGGCCGCATCGTGCTCGCCCAGCAGAACGATTCCCGATTCGGCCAACCCGAAGGCCTGGAGCCAGACATGATTGTTCGCCTCGCTGCCACGGAACGGATTCAGCCGCTTGCAGAATTGCTCGGCCCGCTGCACAATCACGCCGCGCAAACGCTGCTCCTCCTCGGCGGACATCGCGTCCCGGCAGGCGTCGTAGCACCAATTCAGGCCGCGCAGCAGATGATGCGCCCCGATGTCTCCGCGATGCATGGCACTGCCGCCCTCCGGATCCCAGCGGCAGGCTTCCAACGCCAGCTCCTTGGCCCAGCGGATCACCTGCGGATCGGCTGTCAGCATGGCGGATTGGCCAAGCTGTTCCAAGCGGCGTCCCGTGCCGCCGGTGATCCCGCCGGCGACCTTGCCGTACCAGTCGATCCAGGTGGGCCAGCGCGGATCGCCGGGCACATGCGGCCCCGGATGTTCGGGCACGCCTCGCTGGTACAGTTTCTCTGCGCTCTTGACCAACTGGGCCTTGCGCTGGTCCGTCAAGTTGGGCTCGGCCAGGCGGGCGAGCGGCAGCAGACGCGGACGCGGACGGGCGGCCAGCGACGGGCCGGGGATCTCCGCCGTCGTCACGCGGTGCGCCCGCGGCGAGACGTCGATGGCTTCGATGTCGGACCAGCCTTCGACCAGTTCGCCGCTGGTCCACACGCGCCAGTGCCAGCGGCCCGGTTCCAAGGGCTGGGCGGGGGTGAAAAAGTTCCACTTCGCGTCGACCGTGACCGCCGCGTCCGCGGGAAAGTCGGGCGACTTGGAATACTGCAGCCGCTGGGCGGCCGCCGCAGCGGACCGGGGCCAGTGGAACAGGGGCGGGTTGGCCATCGATTCGCGCACACGTTGCGTCAGAACGGAACGACGCGGAGCAACCGCAAGTTGCAGGTTGTCAAGGTACACCGTCAGGCGGGCTTTCGTGCCGCCTTTCTCCGGCGTCTCGTCCCGTACGCGGCCGTACAGCTGAATCCCGGAGAAGACCAGGCCGGGCTGCACGGTATGCCCGTGCCAAGGTCCCAGGCCGCCCAAGGGCACCTCGGCGTGCCGCCACTCGGCAGAAAAAGCGTCGCTGTGCCAGAACCACTGCTGGCCTGCGACATAAAAGATCATCCCCAGGTAAGCCCCGCTGAACCCCGACTCGATCTCGGTCCGGTAGTCGAACGATAGCACGAGGTTCTTGGTCAACGTCACCGGCCCTGTCAGCCGCACGCCGCACTGCGTCGCCGGGGCGGGGTTCTGGAGCCGCAGGCAATGCCCCTCGCCGTCCGCGCCGCGCGGCACGATCGCTGCCTGCAGCGACTTGATGTCCAACCGCTCGTACTGCGACAAGTCCGGGCCGCACTCGAAATCGAGCCGCAGCAACTCCGCCGCACTCGCGGGCACGCCAGCCAGGCACGCGGCCAGTGCAAAGGTAAACGCGGTCAGCTTCTGCAGCGACACCCGGCGTGCGCGGTGAGTGAGACGCATCAGCACGTGCCCTTTCCAAGATCGAGTGGCAACGGACGGTGGAAACGCCCGGAGGGCCGCGGATTCGAATCCGACTGGCCAGGCGTGGCCCGCTGTTTGCCCGCATGATGCCGCCCCCGGCGCGCGAAGTCAATCGGCCCGATTCGGCCTCGCGCCGCCGCCGGGGCACAGGCCCAGGTGCTCCCTCCCGGCGACAACCTGGTGGCCGAGGGGATTCCGCCGATCCCGGCCGCGCTGGCTGCGGAGGTCGGGCTGTACACCGAGTCGCGGTCGGCCGTGCTGTTGGATTGGCATCCGGGCCGCCGGTCGATGCTGATTCGCACACGGTTTGCCGAGGCCGCGCACCTGCACCAGGTGATGGCGCCCGGCGGCGCCCGGTCGCAACTGACGTTCTTCCGCGAACCGGTGGGCGATGCGGAGTTCGAGCCGGTCCGGGGCGAATACCTGGTGTTCCACGCCGCAAGGGGTCAGGCTTACAGATTTCAATTTTCGCGGGGCAAGCGTCTTCCATCTGTTAAGCGCCAACCCCGCGAAAATTGAAATCTGTAAGCCTGACCCCAGCCGCGGGCCAATCCTGGCCAGACGCCAAGGGACAACAAAAAAGGGGCAAGGGGGCAGAATATGGTCCTTTGTGACCGCCCGTTGTCCTTCGCGGCGGCAGCAAGCCGAGGCCTTGTTTCCCGATCGCAACTGTTGAACCAACCTGCTCACAACGTCTTGCAACCGTCCCCTTGCCAACCCGCTCGTTCTGGCATACAAAATGCATTGATGTCTTTTCCATGGTAGTGCGCATCACCAAGACTGACATCGCGAAGCGGACCGTGTTGAAGGTGGACGGGCTGTTGCAGGCAGCCGACGTCGAGTCGCTGAATCAGGAGTGGGCTTGCGCCCAGGGCGACGTGACGTTGGAGCTGTCCCAGCTGCAGTCGGCCGATTTGCACGGGGTCGAAGCAATTCACCAAATGATCCAGCGTGGTGCGCGATTGCAGGGACTGTCGCCGTATCTGGAACTGCTGTTGAGCACCAGTCGGGCGACGACGTTCGGGCCGCAATGACTCGGTTCGATGGTCTGCCAGGACAAGGCTACCAACAGAAACACCCAACATAAACACCCAACATAAACACAGAACGGAGTTCAACCGGGTTCAGCAAGGGGCAGTGCTGAGGAAGAGGTTTCGAGGGCAAGGGAACTGGGACAGACGGAGTTTAGAGGCCACGGCTGGATTTTCGCCGTGTCCGGGGGATGTGGCAATCGAAGGCACCGACGTCGGCGACGGCTCACGTTCACCCGAGGCGACAAACACGCTGGACGCGATCGAATTCCGACGTTCTTTCTTTTGTTGTGCGCGATTCGAGCTGGCAAACCGCGCGATGCTCGAGTGCGAATCTGACCGATGCCGTCACGGACTCGCCTTCCCCGACGGGGCCGCGCGGTCCCTGACGGGTGCGCGACACGCAACCGCCTCCCAGAGTACATCTCAGGCTGTCTAACATGCCGCTGAATTCCCGCCGTAGGTCAGGCTTTCCAGCCTGACACCAACAAAACCTGTCAGCCTGGAAAGGCTGACGTACGAGAACAGCGTCCAAACAATCACGACTTTTTGTCTTTGTGTTTT
>JAAYYU010000237.1 GCA_012515235.1 Candidatus Anammoximicrobium sp. | reverse complement strand
CGGTGTTCAAGACCAGACCAGATGTCTTTGCGAAGAAATCGGTCGCCACGCCACCACGCTGCTCGTCAGCGTGGAGCGGTGTTCAAGACCAGACCAGATGTCTTTGCGAAGAAATCGGTCGCCACGCCACCACGCTGCTCGTCAGCGTGGAGCGGTGTTCAAGATGCTGGACGCAGTGGGGCGGGCAGGCGGCTGGTTGTGAACATGGCTCCACGCTGACGAGCAGCGTGGTGGCCGAAGAGAGCGCGTGGTGGGGACGAGGGCTGGTTCTGAACACGGCTCCACGCTGACGAGCAGCGTGGTGGCCCGAGAGGACGCGGGGCGGGCAGGCGGCTGGTTCTGAACATGGCTCCACGCTGACGAGCAGCGTGGTGGCCGAAGAGAGCGCGGGGCGGGCGGGCGGCTGCACACGGCTCCACGCTGGCCAACAGCGTGGTGGCGGCAATTCGCGAAGTTGTTTCGGCCGCCGTTGCCAAGGCTGGTCGGAAAGAGCCTCGGTCGGCTTGCACGGCGCTTAATCGTCGGACAGTTTTCCGCTGATCAGCCGCAGGAATTCCGCGTTGCTCTGGAACCGGCCCAACTGACGGGTCAACTGCTCCATCGCGTCGACCGGATTCATGGTGGTCAGCGTCCGCCGCAGCATGGTCACGGAGTGCAGCGTGGACGAATCGTGCAGCAGTTCTTCGCGGCGCGTCCCGGACTGGGTGATGTCAATGGCCGGCCAGACCCGCCGGTCCGCCAGCTTGCGGTCCAGCACCAATTCCATGTTGCCCGTGCCCTTAAACTCCTGAAAGATCAACTCGTCCATGCGGCTGCCGGTGTCCACCAGCGCCGTGCCGACGATCGTCAGCGATCCGCCTTCCTCAAAGGCGCGGGCCGTGGCGAACAGCTTTTTGGGCACGTCCATGGCCTTGATATCCACGCCGCCTGACATCGTCCGCCCCGTGTTGCCGACCCACTTGTTAAAGGCGCGGGCCAGTCGCGTGATGGAGTCCATCAGCAGGAACACGTCCCGGCCCATCTCGGCCAGCCGTTTACAGCGTTCGATGATCAGCTGCGAAATCCGAACGTGACTTTCCACGTCCATGTCCAGGCTGCTGGCCACGACCTCGCCGTTCACGTTCCGCCGCATGTCGGTGACTTCTTCGGGACGTTCATCGATCAGCAGCACGATCAGCTTCACGTCGGGGTAGTTCGTGGAGATCCCCAGACTGACGTGCTGCAGCAAGATCGTCTTGCCGGCTCGCGGCGGGGACACGATCAAGGCCCGTTGTCCGCGTCCCAGCGGGGTCAACAAGTCCATGACCCGCGTAGTCAGCGGTTCCGGCCCGGTCTCCAACCGGTACCAGAGTCTGGGATTGATCGGGGTCAGCGAATCGAACGTCTTGACGTTCACATAGTCGTCTGGCGGAATCCCGTCCACGTCCAGAATCTCGCGCAGTCGCGGCCCCTGCTGACGCCGAGGCTGTTGGACCATGCCCCGCACCATCACTCCCTGCCGGAGATGATATTTCTCGATCATCGTCCCCGGCACGAAGGGGTCCGTCCGTTCCCGCGAGTAGTTGTTCTCCGGACTGCGCAGGAACCCGTACCCGTTGGGGTGCATCTCCAATAGGCCGATGCCCTCCTCGAGTTGCGCATCGCCCTCTTCGATCGGCTCGCGATCGGGCATCGGCGGACGGTCGTTCTGGACGACCCGCCGCCGGCGCCGCGGCCGTCCGTTGTAACCGTTACCTTGGTTCGACACGCGTCCCTGAGTCTTCGTACGAGGTCTTCTTTTCCCCATGTTCGTCATCCACAAGCACCTTGTTACGGCCAGTGTTGGTCCTCAACACCGGTGAAAAAAAACTGGTGACTCCCCGCGCGCGTTGCGGGCGAGCCCAGAAATCGCCTGCCGGGAACCAAGCCCCAGGCAGCGCACTGTTTCATTGCACAGCACCACCGTCCCCGTCGCGCTCCAAACACAGCACGGCGTAACGAAAGACGGCGTTAGAAAACGAACTTCGTCGCAAGATGCGACAAGGCCTGGATGCGGGCGCAGACCCGGCTCTACAGCTACAGGATTACTGTTACTCTGCCTTCTTGCGTAACCGGCAACAACCCTTCCCGCGAACTCGGCCGCCGGATCTAACGTGCCCCAAGGAACTGAATGATCCGTTGACCAACGCTGTCAAAGCAAGACAGACAGATGACTTCCCCCGCTATCCTTCAAATCCGCTTGGTTCGTCCAAAGCACAGCTGCAGGGGGGAAGCCCGACTAACTCGAGCGATTCGTGAGGCGCATTTCCGCGTCTAGTCAGAATCTCACTGCCTGCATCTTACCGATCTCTACGTGTGTGTCAACGCGGATTCCCGCTTGCCGCAGAAAAAATCCAGCTTTTTGCTTGCCTTCCCAGCATCTGGACGAACGCCCCATCGCCTCCTGCCCTGAATCACGCCGACAGAACCAAAGATGGGCGTCTTTCCCAACTTTCTCCGCGGTTCTTGCGTGTCGTGTGTTGAATAAAGGGAGACAGGCACCTTGCGGCAGTCGCTTTTCCTTGGGGCTCTCGAACGCAGCTCGGAGCCAGCCTCTTTTTTCAACAGGCTGGCAATCGGCAAGGTCGGAAAAATCCGCGCAACCGTCAAAGTTTTCCTAAATAGCCTGGCGGCATCGGTCGATAAGCGGATGGGAACGGTCTCCGTCGCTCGAGTCTGCAGCCCGAAAAAGAACGGATTTGATCCATGCGTCAAACGATTCGTCTTTCGCTTGTCGGCACTCTTCTGGCCATTGGGGCGACACCGGGGCTCGCCCAGAGTGGAATTCCTTGGCTGTACGACATCGGTGAAGCCCAACAGATCGCTCGGCGCGAGCAGCGTCTGTTGTTGCTGCATTTCTACTCAGACACCTGCGCTCCCTGCCGACGGCTGGAACAGAACGTGTTCCCCAACCCGGAAGTCTACCGGGCGATGTCGCAGAGCTACATTCCCGTCAAGATCAACGGCGAGCGTGCCCGCGGCATCGCGGTGCAGTATCAGGTGGACCGCTGGCCTACCGACGTGATCGCCGATCCCCAGGGTCGAATCCTGTACAAGACCGTGAGTCCGCAGGACCCCGGCCGTTACGTTCAGTTGCTGAACGCCGTGGCGGCTGATTTCCGCGCGCTCGGACCGCCCGCGCCGGTTGCTGCGAGTGCGCCGCCGCAGGGTGGTCCCGGAGTCGCTGATCCCTACGCCGGTTACGGTCGTCAAGTGGATTCGCGATCGCAGTTCGCAGCGTATGCGCCGCCTGCCCCAAATGCCTCCTGGGGCAATTCTTACGCACCGACTGCGCCGGCGCCCACGGGGACGCCGCCAAATCCGGTGCCGCGGGAGCAGATCAATCCGTACGCCGAGTCGTATCAGGCCGCGTCTACGGCGGGAGCGGCGCCGCTGGCGAACACCTACGATCCGCGGAGTTCGTGGACGACTGCGGAGCCCGAACCAAGCGGCAGCGATTCCGCATACGGTGTTTCCGGTCCCGCGATAGCTCCGGCCCAGGGCGGCAATCCGTCAGGCCAGCCAGCCTGGCAGGAGAACCGGTCTGTCTCTGGCCGCGCCGCGGACGAACCGGGGGGCGCTGCGGCGGCGTCCCAGACTGCCGCATCCGGCGGACTGGCGGGCGTGCCGCTGACGCTGGACGGGTTCTGCGCCGTCACTCTCGCGGAACAGGAACGCTGGGTAAAGGGGGATCCTCGCTGGGGAGCGGTCCACCGCGGCCGGACTTATTTGTTCTTGTCGGAGCAGCATCAGCGACGGTTCCTCGCGGACCCGGATCGCTACAGCCCCGTCCTTTCCGGCTATGACCCGGCGCGGTACGTCGATCGCGGCGAATTGGTGCCGGGCCAGCGCCGCCACGGCATGTGGTACCGCGGCCGAATCTACCTGTTCGCGGACGAGGAGTCGCTGGAACGCTTCTCGGCCTCGCCGGACATCTACGCGCAGCGCGTCCATGAGATCATGATGGCGGCGGGGCGGAACTGACGCCGGGCGCCGCTGGATCTGATTCGGACGTCCTTTCCGGGCCGCACCCGGCGTCGCACGGCCCGCACCCCGTCCCCCCGGCAGACGCCAACTTCCCTCCCGGTTCAGGCGGCTTATAATGCCGCTTTTGGATTCATCGTGCCGGCCGGCAGGCCGCGCGGAACATCAAGGGGCAAGGAGTCAACGACATGGTCGAGAACGTGGTTATTATCGGCAGCGGACCGGCAGGCTGGTCGGCGGCCATCTATGCCTCGCGTGCCAACCTGCAGCCGGTGTTGTTCGAGGGGACGTTGAAGCCGGAAATGATGCCGCTGGGACAGCTGGCTTTGACAACCGAAGTCGAGAATTTTGCGGGCTTCCCTGCGGGCAATCTCCGGGCCTTCGTCGAAAGCGCCGTGGACGCGAGCCGCCACTACAATCTGCCGCCGGTGCCCAAGGGACACGAGCGGGACGGCCAGCCGCATTACGCGGTTCAAGGCGTGGAACTGATGGAACTGATGAAGCAGCAGGCTCTGAACTTCGGCACGCGCGTGATCGGCGACGACATCGTCGATGTGGACTTCGACCACCGGCCGCTGAAAGTCATTCCGGCGGAAGAGGCTCCGGTGGAGACGCACACGGTCATCGTGGCCACCGGCGCGCGGGCCAACTACTTGGGGCTGCCCTCCGAAGAAAAGTTCAAGAACCGCGGCGTCAGCGCCTGTGCCGTCTGCGACGGTGCGCTGCCGCGCTTCCGCAACAAGCCCTTGGCGGTCGTGGGAGGCGGTGATTCGGCGGTGGAAGAAGCGACGTACCTGACCGCCTTCGCCTCAAAGGTGTTCCTGATCCACCGCCGCGACGAATTGCGAGCCTCCAAGATCATGCAACGCCGGGCACTAGAGAATCCCAAGATCGAGATGGTGTGGAGTCATGTAGTTGACGAGGTCCTGGGCAACGATCAGGATGGCGTCACGGGCTTGCGGCTGAAGAGCACGAAAGACGACGCCCCGCGAGAACTGGAAGTCGCCGGCATGTTCGCGTCGATCGGCCACACACCCAATACGGCCTTTCTGCGCGGCAAGCTGGAGATGAACGAAAAGGGCTACCTCAAGTGGACGTCGCCCTTCCGCACCCTTACCAGCGTCGAGGGCGTGTTCGCCGCCGGCGATGTGGCCGACGATTACTATCGCCAGGCGATCACCTCGGCCGGCACCGGTTGCATGGCGGCGCTGGACGCCGAGCGGTATTTGGCGGCCCAGGAGAAATGACGCTTAAACGTTCCGCGATCGGCGGCCAACGAAAGGGGGGACCGATGAACGAAGCACGGCAGACAACGCAGGGCGAAGAAGCGGCGTTCGATTCGCGGCGGTCATTCTTGCTTCGAGCCGCAGTCGGAATGGGGACGGTCGCAGCGGGGGCGGCGCTGCGCGCAGGTGAACCGCAGGCCGCGAGCCCGCGGGGCTGGAAGTACTCGATCTGTAACGAAACGTTCGGGGACCGACCGCAGGCGGAAATCTTCCAGTTTGCGGCCCAGTGCGGCTATCGCGGCGTGGAGATCGCTCCTTTTACGATCGACCCCGACGTGCGCAAGATCACCGCCGCGACGCGGGCCCAGTTGCGGCAACAGGCCGAGCAGGCGGGCGTGGAACTGGTCGCCCTCCATTGGCTGCTGGCGAAGACGACCGGCTTGCACCTCACAAGCCCGGATGCCGCCGTCCGCCGCGAGACGGCCGCGTATCTGGTCGAACTCGGTCGCTTCTGTCACGATCTGGGCGGCAAAATCATGGTGTTCGGCTCGCCAAAACAACGCAATCTGCTGCCCGGCGTCAGCCGGGCCAAGGGCCTTCAGTACGCTGTCGAGGTGCTGCGAAGTGCGCTGCCGACGCTGGCCGAGTTGGGCGTCATCTTGGCCCTGGAGCCACTGTCGCACCGGACGACGAACTTTATGAGCACGGCTGCCGAAGCAGTGGAGTTGGCCGAGATGGTCGATCTGCCGAACTGCCGCCTGCTGCTGGACTGCCTGGCGATGAGCACGGAGGCCACGCCGATTCCGGACTTGATCCGCCGGCACAGCAAATGGCTGGCCCACTTCCACGCCAATGATCCCAACCAGCAAGGGCCGGGCATGGGCAAGCTGGATTTCGTGCCGATCTTTCAAGCCCTGCGCGACGCCGATTACCGCGGCTGGGTCTCGGTCGAAGTCTTCGATACCAGGCCGGGCGGGGAAACGATCGCGCGCCGCAGCATCGAATATCTGCGGCAAGTCGAAGCCCGGTAACGCCGTCCCCGGCACGGCGGCCCCAGCGCGGCGGCCGTCCAAACTCACGGCCACGGAGCCTGTCCAGCATGAGACCGTCACGCCTGGTTATTCGGATGATCGCCGGGGTCCTCACGGTTGCCTTGGCCACGGTCCTGCAGGAGTCTGCGGCGGCCCCGCTGGCCCGGTCTCAGGCACTGGCTTTGAGCGTCCGGGACTTGACGGGGCTCGACGCGCTGCGGCCCGTGACCGGCGGCGTGCCGCTGGCCGCCGGGGCCGCGCCGCGGGGAGCGTCCTTTTGGTTGACCGACGAACAGGGCCAGGCGGTGCCCTGTCAAAGCCACGTGCTGACGCGTTGGAAGGACGGCAGCGCGCGCTGGGTCCTGCTCGATTTCCAGGCGTCGCCTCCGCCGCACGCAATCTCGCGATTCACGCTTCGGTGGAGCGATCGAGCCGATGCGCCGCTGCCGCCGTTGCCGGTCCGGGTGGTGGACGAGGCAAAGGGCATCCTGCAGACCGGCACGCTGCGGCTCGATTCGGCAGACGTCCGAGGCCTGAGCGTCGGCGACCGGCTCGACGTCCGCCTGACGCTGATCGACGGCGCGGGGCGGCGTTGCCTGGGCGTCGTCGAATCCCGCGCCGTGGAAGCGGCCGGGCCGGTCCGCGGGACGATCCTGCTGCGCGGCGCCTTTCGCGTGCCCGATCAGTCGCGTGTCCTCGGCTTCCGGCTCCGCGCTTCCGTCTTCGCCGGATCGTCCCGCGTGCTGCTGGAACCGCATCTGCTGGTCGACGCGGATTCGGGGGTGATCCACCGACTGCGCGCCTTGTCGCTCGACATCGTCCCGCGCGGGCCGCGGCAGGGAATCCAACTCGGCGGTGCGGCAACCGCGATTGCCGGGACCAACGGCCGGCTGCTGCAGGTGGACGACGAGACTTGCCGATTCGAAGGCGTGGAGGGAACCGCTTCGCGGGCGCCGGGATGGGCGGAACTGATCGACGCGGCAGGCACGGTGGCCGTCGCCCTGCGGGATTTCTGGCAGCAGTGGCCCAAGAGCATCGAGGCGGATGCCCAAGGGCTGAAGATGGGGCTGTTCCCAGCGTTTTCCGCAGGCGCCTTCGCCCACATGGAACCGTGGTACAAGCATCAGTACCTGTTCGACGGCGACTGTTACCAGCTGCGGATGGGCCAGTCGCGCCGCTGGCAGGTCTGGCTGGACGCGCAAGGCGGCGGCGACGCGCTGGTCCGCAGCGCCAACGCGCCGCTGGTGCCCGCGGCCGATCCAGCGCAGGCCGTCGCCGCCGGAACCTGGGGGCCCATCGCGGCGGCGGGCAGCCCCGGCATGGAAGAGTACGACCGGTGGGCGGAGAATCTGTTCGTCAACGGGTACTTGAACAGCATCGCCAAACAGCGCGATTACGGCGCCATGAATTGGGGCGACTGGTGGGGCGAACGCGGCTGTAACTGGGGCAACCACGAATACGACACGCCGAAGCAGATCCTCCTGCAATTCGCCCGCACGGGCGATCCCAAGTACTTTCACGTGGGCGATACCGCCGCGCGGCATACCAGCGAGGTGGACGTCATCCAATTCGTCAACGGGGATCTCACGGACTTCTTCCACCAGACCGCCGGCCGCAATCCCCATTACCCGATCCGGCCGGGGATGGTCCACGAGCACTGCGTCGGGCACGTGAGCGGCTTTTATCCGGTGGACCGCATCCGGGAACTGTACGTCTCGCTGGGCATCGGCAAGACCGACCGGCCCTACCTGTGCCTCGATCCTTACAACCTGGGGCACATCTGGACGCAAGGGATGGTGTACGACTATTTCCTGACCGGCGATCCGTGGATGAAGGAGACGGTGGAGAAGATCGGCGTCAATCTGGTGCAGCTGGTCGAGGACCGGAAGTTTCCGTTCAAGGGGGGCAGCCATTCGGGCCGCGTCAACGGCTGGACCATGCTGGCCATCGCCGGGGCCTACGAGCTGGACTTCGACGACCGCTACCTGAAAGCGATGAAGTTGCTGGCCGACGACGCCCTGTCCGAGCAGGATCCGGAGACGGGCGGCTGGCGCTACCAGCTGCCCTGGGGCCACTGCTACTGCGAAACCAAGCACTGGGGAGAAGCAACGTTTATCGGCGCAATCCGGCTGAACGGGCTCAGCAAGTACTACCAACTGACCGGCGATCCGCGCATTCCCGAAGCCGTGCGGCGCGGCGTCGCGCACATCAACCGCGACACCTGGGAAGAACAGCACAGCGGCTGGCGCTACACGTCATGTCCCAAGTCAGCCTCCGGGCCCGGCCGCCAGGACGGCGTGATCGTCATGGCCCTGGTCAACAGCGTCGGCATGACCGGCGATGCGGAACAACTGCGCGTGCTCCGCAAGGCGTGGGCAGCCAAATTTGAACGGTTGCTGGTGGCCCCGACGTCAAGCCCTGGACTGGGAAAAACGTATTCCACGATCATGGACGGCTGTCCCGAAGCGATGCGGCTGTTCGTCAACGGCGGTGCCGACTTGGCCCCGCCTCAAGCCGTCGAGGTCACGGCCCCGCCTCAAGCCAAGGCTCGGAACTAAAGTCGCAGGTCGCGACCCAGCCGCGGGCGGCGGACCAGACGCAACCGACGCCGACGCAATGAAAGTCGCCGTCCAACAGGATTTTGCGGTGGCCCCGGTCGGGCAGTCCCGGATCGAGCAGCCACCAGCTGACCAGGCCGCGGGCGGCCGATTTGCGCGACCAACTGCCCCAAACCACATTCTCGCCGGTCACCGGCATCCGCAAGGGATAGTCGATCGTGAACTCGCCGCAGGACAGCTGTCGCGTCTTCCGATCGACGCGGACCTGGCATTCGTGGCCGGGCTGATCGAGTTCGGGAATCGTCACGGCTTGGCCGTGCGTGGCGATGAACGTGGCAAAGCGTTCCGGCACGGAGCGGCACCGGTACCCGCCGCCCTCCGGGAGTTCGACCTTGTAGTAAAGGGGGCCTTCCTGGCAGACGCGGACGATCCGCTCCGCTTGGTCGTTCAGTCCGGCGAGGAAGGCCGTCCAGTCCTCCTGCATCTGCCGCGTGGCGCCAAAGGCGGCCATCCGCGCGCCGGGACCGCGGCCCAGACGGTCTACGTGCGCCGTGCGTTCGGCGCCGGCCACGGCGAACTCCTGCGAGTTGAAGCGGGCGGCCTTGTCCAGCACGGCGTCGCGCCGCAGTGCGGCCCGTTGCGGCGAGGCCTTCAAGGCCGCGATCGCCTCGTCCAAAACGGCTGCCGTCGTTTGCTCCGTGCCGCCTTCCGTCACCAGCACGTGGTCGTCGGGCTCGGCAGGATCGAAGATCAATTTGTTGCCCTGGAACGGCAACGCGGGATCCTTGGGCCAGCGGGTCATGGTCTGCTTGAGCGGCGTCAACACCTGGTCGGCATACCGCGCGGGGTCGGTCCGCAACAGGTTGACCTGGTGGAAGATCTCCTGTTCCATCTCGAGCCAGACGGCCCGCTCCCGTCTGGCGTCCGCAGCCTCCAGGGTGGCGGCGAACACGGCCACGAGCAACACGCAACGCACGATCCCGCAAGAGCCGTTCACAAGGGTGGCCTTTCCAGGCTGGCAGACGGAGCGAAACAGAAAAAGGCGGTGGCTCCGCAGGCAACGCGCGCGGCCGCGCATTTTCGAGGCCTGCCGCCGCCGCGCTGCTCGTCCGCGTGGAACGAGCAGCATAGACGCGGGACGCAGCCCCGTCAAGAAACACGAAAAGCTCGCCGTTTTCGCCAGGTCGGGTCGCCGGCGCCTCCGCACCTTGGGTGTTCCCGTCTTGAAGCGGACGGCCGGACGGCGAAGAATGGCAGGATGACAGAAAACGATGCATCGAAGCTCACGACCGTCTCCGCGGCTACGCCCCGGCTCCGTCCCGAATTGCTGGCCCCGGCGCGGGATCAGGATTGTATTCGGGCCGCGGTCGAAAACGGGGCCGACGCGGTCTATTTCGGCCTGCAAATCGGCTTCAACGCGCGGGATCGAGCCGTCAATTTCGCCCTGGAAGAACTCCCGCAGACGATGGCCTTCCTGCACCGTCGCGGCCTGCGGGGCTACGTGACCCTGAATACGCTGGCGTTCCCCAGCGAACTGCCTGCGGTCGAGGACGCCGTCCGAACGCTGGCCGGTGCAGGCGTCGACGCGTTACTGGTCCAGGACTTGGGCGTGCTCCAAGTGGTCCGGGCCGTCTGTCCGGACTTGCCCGTCCACGCCTCGACGCAAATGACGCTGACCAGCGCCGAGGGGATCGCGGTCGCCGAGCGGCTGGGCGTGCAGCGGATCGTGCTGGCCCGCGAACTGTCGCTCGACGAAGTCCGCGCGATCCGCAGCCGGACCGGCGTCGAGTTGGAAGTCTTCGTCCACGGCGCGCTGTGCGTCGCGTATTCGGGGCAATGCCTGACCAGCGAATCGCTGGGCGGGCGAAGCGCCAACCGCGGCCAGTGTGCGCAGGCCTGCCGGCTGCCGTTCGATTTGATTTGCGATGGCCAGGACGTGGAATTGGGCTCCGTCCGGTATTTGCTCAGCCCCCAGGATCTGGCGGCGTTTGCGCTGATTCCGCAATTGATCGACATCGGCGTGGCGGCGGTCAAGATCGAAGGCCGGCTGAAGACCGCCGAGTACGTGGCCGCCGTGACTCGGCACTATCGCGAGGCCATCGACACCGCGTTGGCGGGCCGCCCGGTCGAATTCACGCCGCAGCAGATCGAGGAGTTGGAACTTACTTTCTCGCGCGGCTTCTCGCCCGGTTGGCTGCTGGGCAACGACCACAAACGCCTGGTCCCCGGCGACAACTCGGCCAACCGCGGTGTGATGCTGGGCGAGGTGACGCAGGTCCACGGCCAGCGCGTCCAGGTGCGGCTGCAGCGGGCGATCAAGGCGGGCGACGGGGTCACATTCGAGGGCGACCGGCTGAGCGGTCCCGTCCAGGGCGGCCGCGTGTGGGACGTGTTCCAGGGCAAGCGCCGTCTGGAAGGCCCGATCGACAGCGGGCTGGTGGAACTGACCTTCGTCCGCGGGGCCGTTGATTTCAGCCAATTGTGGCCGGGCCAGGAAGTCTGGAAAACCGATGACCCGGAACTCGCGCGGCGGATGCGCAAGACGTACACCAATGCGGACCCGCAGCGGCGAGCGCCGGTCGATTTGCACGTGCGGGCCGCAGTCGGCGAGCCGCTCCGCGTGCGGGCTCGCTGCGTCACAGGGGCGATGTGCGAACTCGTTTCGGACGAGCCCCTGGCCGTCGCGCGGCAACATCCCGTCACCGCGGACTTCCTGCGCGAAAAGCTGGGGCGCCTGGGCGGCACAGTCTACGAACTGCGGCAGTTGGAGGCCGAAATCAGCGGCGGCCCGATGGTGCCGATGAGCGTGTTGGGCAAGCTCCGGCACGCGCTGGTGGAACAACTGGACGCGGCCGGCGACGCCTTGCCCTCCGCGCGGCGAATTGCCCCGCCGCCGGTGCTGGATCAGCTGCGCGCCGCGAATGGTGAGACTCGCGAGGAACTCGGTCCTGACCAGGCCGGGACGGACAGCCAACCTGGAAAGAGCGGCGTCAACCTCCGCATCCTCTGCCGGACTCTGGCCCAGTTGGAGACCGTCTTGGAGTGTGGCGTGCAGAAGGTCCAGGCCGACTTCCATGACATCCGCCAATATGCCCAGGCGGTGCCGTTGGCGCACAAAGCCCAGGCAAAGATTTTCCTGGCGACGCCCCGCATCCAGAAGCCCGACGAACTGGGCCTGTTCCGGTCCCTGCTCCGGCACGGCGCCGACGGCATGCTAGTGCGAAACCTGGCCGGCCTGACCTTCTACGCCGCCGCAGGCGTTCCCTGCGTCGCGGATTTCTCGCTGAATGCAGCCAACGACCTGGCCGTCCACCAGCTTCGCCGCTTGGGCGCAAGCCGAGTGACAGCGTCGTACGACCTGAACCGCGACCAGTTGCTGGATCTCGTCGCCGCGACGCCGCCGCAGTGGCTGGAGGTCGTCATCCACCAGCACATGCCGCTGTTTCACATGGAGCACTGCGTGTTCTGCGCCCTCCTGTCGCCCGGCACCAACCGCACGAATTGCGGCCGCCCTTGCGACCGGCACCAGGTGCGGCTGCGCGATCGGCTTGGTCTGCAGCACTTGCTCCAGGCCGACGTGGGCTGCCGCAACACGCTGTACAACGCGCTGGCGCAAAGCGGCGCCGAGGTCGTGCCGGCGCTGCGGGCCGCCGGCGTCCGCCACTTCCGCGTGGAACTGCTGGAGGAGAACGCGGCCGACGTCCGCGAGACGGTCCACCTGTATCGCGACCTGCTGGCCGGCCGGCTGACCGGCAAAGCAGTCTGGCGCCGCCTGAAAGCCGTCAACCGCGTCGGCGTCACGCGCGGCACGCTGGAAGAGCGACGCGATCCGTTGGCGATCCTGTGACTTTGACGGAGAACGGATAGGAAATTGCTTTTCTGCCACAGGACTGAGGCAAATGGACGAAACCCCGCACGGTGTTCGTCAACTCGATGAGCGACCTGTTCCACGAAGACGTGGACGACGTGTTCATCCAGAAGGTTTTCGCCGTCATGCGGCGGGCACACTGGCATCACTACCAGTTGCTGACCAAGCGTTCGGAACGGTTGCTTCGGCTGGATGGTCAACTGCAGTGGCAGCCGCAGATTTGGATGGGCGTTAGCGTCGAAAACATGGACTACACCTATCGAATCGATCATCTCCGCGGGACCCACGCGCACACAAAGTTCCTATCGCTCGAACCTCTGCTCGGGCCATTGCCCGATCTCCATCTGACGGGAATCGACTGGGTCATCGTCGGGGGCGAATCCGGACCCGGGGCTCGTCCGATGCAGTACCATTGGGTCACTGACATCCGCGATCAGTGTCGCGCGGCACGGATACCTTTCTTTTTCAAGCAGTGGGGCGGCGCCCAAAAACGTCGCGCCGGCCGAGAACTCGACGGGCGCACTTGGGACGAGATGCCCAGTCCGAAGCCGCTCGTGGTGAACTTGTTTGATCCATCCTCCTGGCCTGGGATTCTTGGCTCTGGGGAAGTTGCAGCGCACTGATGCCTGCGAGTCGCGTTTGGCGAGGCGTCGTGACCTTGACGCATTGGGGCCGCTTGGCTCGCCCCAGACTGAACTACGCACGCGGCACATCGGCCGTCGGCATCCCCTTGGCGGGCGAGCATTGCAGCGACCGCGATGACGCTTATGATACTGAAGTGGAATCGCTCGGACGAGTATCCCTCGAACATCGACTTGCGGGAGACACACGATGATCAAGGAACCGATCGGGTTCATCGGGTTGGGACAGTTGGGTGCGCCGATGGTGGTCAACCTGCTGGCGGACGGCTACCCGGTAGGGGTGTGGAACCGGACGGCGGAGAAGGCCCGGCCGCTGGTACACAAGGGCGCACGGCAGGCGGAGTGCGCCGAAGGCGCGGTCGAGCCGGGCGGGATTCTGATGACGTGTCTGTCGAATGACCAGGCGCTGGAATCGCTGTGGGCCGAGCCCCCCGGAGCTGTTCTCACAGCTGGGCCCGGAAGGTGTTCATGTGTCGATGAGTACGATCGCGCCGGAGACGGCGCGACGCCTAGCCCGGCAGCACGCCGAGCGGGGCGGGACGTATGTCGCCGCGCCGGTGATGGGCCGGCCGGATGCGGTTGTCGCGCGGGGGCAGTTACGTCCATCGCCGCGGAAGTCGAAGCCCAGGCCGGATTGGAACGGGAACTGCCGACGAGCTGACCCGGTGGCCGCAAACGCAACGGCGAACAGCGGGCGTTAACTTGCTCGTGATTTGGGCATCGTCCGAGCTGTCGCCGCCGCTCAACAGATTGTTGGAGAACCTGAAGATGGAAAGACGAACTTTTTTGAAGCGCAGTGCCGTGTCCGGAGTCGGCATGACGCTGGGTGGGATGCAGGAAGCGGCTCGTGCCCAGCAACCCGCCGCTACGGTCAAGACCGGGAAGATCAAAGGCATCTTCGTTGTTGCCCCGAGCACGATTGAGGTGGGAAAGGAATTCGACGTTTCCTTGAAAATGCTGACCGACCCGTTCCATGTGCGTTTGAACGCTTTCACCCGCGGTTATCCCACGGTGTCGAGTTCCACGAGCTTCTCTTTTCGGTTCTTTGAGGGCAATGGGAAGCTGGAATGGCATTACCGAAGCGAGGTTCCGGATCGGTGGCTGGGAACCCTGCAGATTTCCAGTGATTCGGATTACCGCGGGCCATCGTCGATCTGTTTTGCCGACGTCCCCGGGCCGTATCCGCACGATGGCCGGCCGATCGGCAAGGTCGGTCCGATCCAGTTCACACGTCCCGGCGTCCATTTCATCACGTTCCGTGATCCGCGCAGTGGCGTGGAGCAAATCAGCAACCCGATTTACGTGAAGTCCAAAGAGTCGCCCGAAGACCTTTATTGGGGCGATATTCACGGGCACACGCTGCTGACCGACGGAGTGCGCTCCCCGGAGGAATACTACTATTTCGGCCGGGATGAGGCATTTCTGGACATTTGCGCCTTGAGCGACCATCCCGAGTTCTACCTCACCGATCCCATGTGGCACTATCTGACCGAGGTGACCAACGCATTTAACGAACCCGGCCGCTTCGTGACGCTTCAGGCCTTCGAATGGACCCACCATCGTCTGGGGCACCGATGCCTCTATTTTCCCTCTGACAAGGTTCCTTGCATTCGATCAGACGACCCGGAATACAATACCGTTGAAGCGATGTATCGGTTCACCAAGGAGCATGCAGGCATCGCGATCCCGCACCATTCGGCAACCAGGCAGTTTCCCCTCGTCTGGTCGAATGTCAGGGATACCGAGATCGAGCGGCTTGTCGAGGTGTATTCGCTTTGGGGAACCAGTGAACGCCCGGTAGGACCTGGGCACATCCGCACCATCGGCCGCGGCGAGAATCCCGGAAGCTTCTACGTCGATGCCATGAAAAAGGGATTGAAGCTGGGGCTCATTGCATCTTCCGACATGCATATCGGCCAGCCGGGGCATGCCATTTCTCATCGGCAGAATAAAAGAGTGTATGGCGGTCTGATGGGGGTGTGGGCCGACAAGCTCGACCGGGCCGGCGTCTTTGATGCCATGTGGAACCGCCGGGTATACGGCACTACCGGAACCCGGACGATCCTTCAGTTCAGCATGGGCAACCGGCCGATGGGATCGACGATCGAACCGTCCGCGTCGGTGCCGGTCAAAGTGTACGCCGCTGCCGAGGTGCTGATCACCCGTGCGGAAATCGTCTACAACGGCGACGTGTACAAGGAATGCGAACCGAACGACAACGAGTTGACGTGGGAGTTCGCTGAAAACGCTCGGCAAGGGTCGTACTATGTGCGAATCATGAGGCAAGATGCCGAAGAAGCCTGGTCAAGCCCTGTCTGGGTGGAAGGGTGATCACGCCAGCCCTGCACTGGAAGTGCCGTGATCAGCAGTCTGTTGAAAAAGCACGACATTCCTCGAACATCAACTTGCAGGAGATTTGTGATGGCCAGCGAATCGATCGGTTTCATCGGGTTGGGACAGTTGGGTACGCCGATGGTGGTCAACCTGCTGGCGGACGGCTACCCGGTACGGGTGTGGAACCGGACGGCGGAGAAGGCCCGGCCGCTGGTGGACAAGGGCGCACGGCAGGCGGTCTGCGCGGAAGACGCGGTCGAACCGGGCGGGATCCTAATGACGTGTCTGTCGAATGACCAGGCGCTGGAATCGCTGTGGGCCGAGCACCCGGAGCTGTTCTCGCGGCTGGGCGCGGAAGGCGTTCATGTGTCGATGAGCACGATCGCGCCGGAGACGGCGCGACGGTTGGCCGGGCAGCACGCCGAGCGGGGCGGGACGTATGTCGCCGCGCCGGTGATGGGCCGGCCGGATGCGGTCGCCGCGCGGGGGCAGTTGTATCTCGTCTCCGGGGCGGCGGCGGCGGTCGCGCGGGTCCGGCCGCCGCTGGAATCCATCGGCCGGCAGGTCTTCGCGTTCGGCGAAGATCCCGGCGCGGCGCACGTGGCCAAGCTGGCTTCGAATTTCGCGATTGCCAGCGCGATCGAGGCGCTGGCGGAAGCGTTCACCTTTTGTACGAAGAACGGTTTGGAGCCTGCGGCGTGGCACGCCATGATCGCCGAAACGATCTTCGCCTGCCCGATCTACAAGAATTACGGCCGGTTGATCCTGGACGGCGATTATCGCCGCCCGCTGTTCCAATTGGCCCTCGGGCTGAAGGACTTGGGCCTGGTGTCGCAGGTGGCCTTCGACAGCCGCACGCCGATGCCGCTGGCCAGCTTGTTGCGGGACCGCTTCCTGGCCGCCTTCGCTCACGGCCGCGGCAACTGGGATTGGATGTCCATCGCCGCGGAAGTCGAAGCCCAGGCCGGATTGGAACGGGAACTGCCCACGAGTTGAACTGGTTGCTGCAAGCACAACGGCAAACGACGGACGCCAGCCGTCGGTGTCGGTTGGGCCGCCAAACCGGCGGCTAGCGCCGTTCCGCTCGCGTGTCAGCGGCCAGTTCCATCCCGAACGATACTCAGAAGGAGCCCACCGAGGCTTCGTTGGTTATGGCTTTGGGGGTACACAAAGCCTTCCAAAGCTCCAGGTCGATCGACTCGCTGATGAACCGCGAGCTGGCATCGGCCAACAGCAGGCCGACGCCGCCGGGATGATAGCTGCGGGCAGTCATCAACACGGACCGTGGACGCCAACCGCTGTAGGCTCCGACACAGGGCGCTTCTGGGGTATTCACGCCGCCGCCCGGACAGGCGGCGACGCGGACCTGGTCGGGAATCATGCTGTTGGGCGTATAGTTGTGATGGTAGAAGGGGCCTTCGGGGTAGTGCATCACACCGCGCTGATCGTTGTTGTCGGTCACTACGCGGGTCTCACTGACCAGGGCGGTTTGGCTGGTGCCGTCGCGGAAGTCGGCCAAGGTCAGCGTGCTGTTGACGAAAAAGGCGCCGCCGACGCGCCCGGAGGGCAGCGGCGAGCTGTCGCTGCAACTTTCCACCATCGGTCCGAGGCCGTTGTTGGCCACGTAGCTTCCCCGCGCATAGCCGCTGTACCAGAGGCCCAGTTGTTTGGCATGGGGCCCGGAAGGGCAAAGCATGGTCGGCAGGTGCGTTCCACAGAGTTCTCCGTTGACGCCCGGCGCCAAGCCGAATCCTGTCGTCCAATCCGCGCCGTCGTACAGGGCGTTTTGTTCCATGAACGGCAGCAGGTGGGCGATCCAAGTCGACTCGGAACCTTTCGTATGCGCGGTCGAGTCGCAGGGGGGAACCGCCGGCTTGGGCCAGAAGAACCCCGGCGGCAGAACCTTGTTTTGATCGTGGTGCGAGTGCATGGCGATGCCCAATTGCTTGAGGTTGTTCAGGCATTGCGCCCGCCGGGCCGCCTCGCGCGCGGCCTGGATGGCCGGCAGCAGCAGGGCGACCAAAATGCCAATGATGGCGATGACGACGAGCAACTCCACCAACGTAAAGGCGCCGCGTCGCGTGGAGCGAACAGAAAACAGTGCAGTTCGTGTGCGAGCCATAAGCCACCCTTTGCATGAAGAAGACGGAAAAAGAACGGATCGACTTGAATTGCTTGACTCCCAGGGCTCACCCGACGACATCCGCCGCACCGCGACGGAGGGGACGGCAGAGCGCCTCAGGGCTTGTTTCGTTTCCAGCCTCCGCGCGGCCGGCGTTCATTTGTCGTCCCCGGTAAGGTCGAAATTGAACTCGTTGACCCCGGCTTTGATGTCCGCGGTCAGGGTACTGTTGCTGTGATACTTCTCCGGAATGAACATCTCGACTTCGTCGATCATGGCGTTGGGATCGCTGGCTCCTTCGCCCGCCGCCACTTGCCGCCCTGTCTGCCGGGTCGCGCGGATTTCCACGCGGTGTGGGCCGAGGCAGGGGCCTTCACTCCGGGCAATCCGGTAAGCGCCGCCGCTGATGGCTCCTCCGACCGATGGCCCGATGGTTCCCTGGGCCGGGATCAAGGCGATGGAGCCGGACTCGACCGGCGCCCCGTCGAAGGTCACCTTGCCCAGCACTTCCGCCCGTTCATGTCCCGCATCGCCGCAACCAGCGGCTGTGCACAGCGTCAGCAACCAAGGCAGGACCAGACAGACTCGGAATCGGACGCTCATCGTTCAGTCTCCTTTCACACCGTCAAGACGTGTTTTCGCTTGGATCGTTTCCTAGAATGTTCCGATGACCTCGTACCCGAACGGAGTTCCCAAAGCCTGCCAGGTCGCCGTGTCGATGGCTTGGTTGATGAATTTTGTCGAGCCGTCCATCAGCATCGCTTGCACGCCGCCGGGATGCTGGCTGCGCGCCGACAGCAGGATTCTTCTGGTGAGGTGGCTGTTGTAGGTTTCGATGCACGGCGCTTCGGGATGGTTGGCATCGGCGTTGGGGCACATGCCGGTGCGGACTTCGTCGGGAATTCGCGTGTTGGGGGTGCGGTCGTGCTGATAGTGGCAGCCCTCGGGATAACTCCACGTGCCCCGGTAATCGTAGCCTTCGCGGACTTTGAGGATCTCGGAAATGCCGACGGTCGTAGAGGTCCCGTCGGTCATGTCGCGCATCTTGACGAACTTGTTCTGTTGAAACACGCCGGGCTTGTGCTTCGCCGGCAACTCCTTCCGCAAGTAACCGATCCCCGTGTTCGACACGTAGCTATTGCGGACCCGGCAAGCATGCCCGAACTCGCTGTCTCCGTCGGACGGGCATTGGAAGCTGGCCAGCGCGGTCATCATGATGGGCGTATTCCAGGTGTAACAGCCGCCGAAATCTGAGCGGAAATTCATCTGGCTGTACAGCGCGTCTTGCTCCATGTACGGCCACAGCGCGACGGGCCAGGTAAAGCGGTCCCCGTACCCGGGACCCGTGCGGTCCAGCGTGTGCCCCGCGGGAAAGACCAAAAGCGCGTCGTGGTAGTTGTGCAGCGCGATGCCCAGTTGCTTGAGGTTGTTCAAGCATTGCGCCCGCCGTGCGGCCTCGCGGGCGGCCTGGATGGCCGGCAGCAGCAAGGCGACCAGGATCCCGATGATGGCAATGACTACCAGCAGTTCGACCAAAGTGAAAGCGTGGTTTCGGGAACGTGTTCTGAGATTCATGCCAACCTCCCTACGGAGCAAAATGGTTGGTGTTTCTGGCAACGGCGCCGGACCAACCGGCCTACTTCAACAAAACGTCGACGGCTTCCGTCAACACCCGCTCGACTCCCGGCGCGACGTTGGACGCCTGGGCACTGGTTTCATAGCCACCCTGCGAATAGGCAATTTCCGTTCCGATGTATCCTGTCCCGTAATCGCCGTAGGCCGCCATGCAGACCGTGTCGCCGGGCCGCACCTGCTGGGCGGCCAGTTGATATTCAACGAACAACTCGCCCGGCATGTGCAGCACGCAGGCGTTCTTCAGCCGCAAACACGACAATTCGATGGCCCGGCCCTCTTGCACGCGCCGGACGTACGCCAGTTTGCTGGCCGCCGAGAGCCGGTCCCGCTCGTTGGCAGTCTCGTCGGCGAGCCGCTTCTCCAAAACGCCCGCGTCCAGGTGCGGAGCCAATGGTAACCGCACGGGCACGACGCGCCAAGCGACATCGGCAGCGGCCAGCGGCATCTTCTGGGTGGCGTCCCAGGCCTTGCGCATGGCCGCCGCCAGGCGATCCCTCAGCTCGGGCCTACGTTCCGGCGAGCCGTCGTTGTACTTGCCGGCCGCCACGTTTCCTCCCGCGCCGTTGAAGTGAATGTGGGGCAGGCCCGCCAGTTCGGTCTCACGCATCGCGCGGGCTAGTCCCACGAATTCGGACGTGACATCGCCCTTGCCGTAGTAGCTCTGCGGATGCGTGGCATAGTAGCTGAGGCAGACGATCGGCCGCGCGCCGTCCCACAGACTGAGCATCTTCAGCACGGGATCGATGACGCCTTCCGGAGCGGCGATCGCTGCGGGATTGCGGCAGGAACTCATGCGGCCCAGCTTGACCTTTCCGTCGGGGCCCAAGAGGCGGCGATTGGAAGCCACTTTTTCCACTTCCGCCTGGCCCACGCCCAAGTGGGTCACGCGCTGCGGGCTTGGCACTGCCGCTCGGATCGCAGCGGCCGTGCGCTCGATGGTTTGCTGTGCGAAGCGGGCGTCGAATCGTTTGCCGCCCAGGCCATGCGCTGCCAACAGTTCTTCGGCCGAGAAGTCGCAGCGCGGACCGTCGTGCTGGTGGAGCGTGTGGACAGCGACCCGATCGGGCGTCGTTTCAGCCGCTTGCGCCAGTTCCGCGCGCCAAGCGTCGTGGCCCGCATTGGCGATCCCGATCCAATCCACAGCGCACAGCACGATCGGCTTGCCCGCCCCCAGCAGGACCAGACCCCGCGCGCTGAGCGGGTCCTCGATCTTCCGGGCGGGCGCATAGGCCACGGGGCTGCCCAGCGGCGGGGTGGCGTCGGCGCGGAACACGGCCACGCGGAGCGCCGGCTCGTCGGCTTCGCCAGGTAGGCTCGCAAGCCCGGCCACCGCAGCGACCAAGGCCGACACGCCGCAGAGCATTGTTTGGCGAACCTGCGGAACGCGGCGACGGAGGGCTGCACGCGCGGAAAAGTCGGGAGCAAAAATCACGTTCATGGAGTTCACCTGTCTCTTTTCGTTCGTGGGTTCGATGTCCTGCACGGTTTTGTCGCCAAACTCGGCCTTCACCTGATCGTGGCACACGCGCCGACGAACAGTTGGGTTATTCCGTCAGCCTGAACGTGACGGACGGCTGTGGCTCGCAAAAACGGTGGAGGTCGCCGTCGCCGTAAGGCCTTGGAACGTCAGGCTTGCCAGGTCGCATTGTACGTGGCCTTTTCGCCGCCCGTCAAGAAAGTTGAACAGCCAGGCGGCCTTCCCGATCCTGTACCGCCAAGCGGCCTCGGGTCCGCATCTTTGGCATCCGTCGCATGACAGCCATAACTACCATATCCCAACACGGGCCAGCCAGGCTCAAGCAGCGACGGACGGCGATTCGATAACAGGGCAGGAAGAAGCGCCGAGCTATCGAAAGGCGAGTTATGGAACTCAATCGCAACCAATTCTGTCTCATCGGCTTGGTGTTGATCTTGCTGGGGCTGCAACTGCGATACGTCGATACGTTCGTCCTGAGCGAGAGCAGCACCAAATTCCTCGCTCGGCAGGCGGGAAGAACCGAGGCCACGTCGGTCTGGACGCTGCCGGTCGCGCTGGCCACGCAGAATGGGATGACGCCGCGCAAGAAGGTCAAGCCGCCGCGCTGGCTTGCCTGGGCCTTGATTTCCGTCGGAGGCGTCTTTGTCCTGCACAGCCTGGCGATGAAGAAACCGGGGGCCTAGCCCCCATCGGGATGTCCGCGCTTGTTGCGCGTCCTGGATGAAGTCGGTGCCGGGGTCAGGCTTCCAGAATTCAATTCTGGCCGCTCGTGGCACCCGCCATCTGGTGCGACTCCGCTCGGCCAAAACGGAATTCTGTAAGCCTGAGCCCAGGGCGATGCTGGTTGCCCAGCAAGGGCTCCCGCCGCTAGAATTGCCGCAGGTGGTTCAGCCGATGGTTTCTCCGGTCGGGCGGGTCTTCGGACTTGTCCGATCCGGGCCTTCCCTCGACGGGACGAGTCTCCAGACCTGTCCTACGCGGTCGGCCGCGTGACTGGCGTGTGCGGCGATGGATTTCATCAACAGTCTGAATTCGTGGCAGTGGCTGGTCCTGGGATCCGTGCCTGCGGCCATCGTGGCGCTGTATTTCTTGAAGCTCAAGCGTCAGCCGTTGGAAGTGCCCAGCACGTATCTGTGGAGCCGCACGATCGAGGATCTGCACGTCAACTCGATCTGGCAGCGTTTGCGACAGAGTCTGTTGCTGTTCCTGCAGTTGCTGTTGATTGCGATCCTGATGGTTGCCTGCCTGCGGCCGGGGTGGCGCGGGGCGCGGCTGACGGGCGACCGGTTCATCTTTCTGGTCGACGCGTCGGCCAGCATGACGGCGACCGACGTCCCGCCGAATCGGTTGGAAGCAGCCAAGCAGCAGATTCTGGGGCTGATCGCGCAGATGCAGTCGGAGGACGCGGCTTTGGTGATCAGCTTTTCGGACGTGGCCCGCGTTGAACAGTCGTTTACCAGCAACCGTTCGCTGCTGCGTCAGAAGGTGAACCAAATCCAGCCGACCAGTCACACCAGCGACTTGCGCGAAGCGTTGCGGGCCGCCGCCGGGTTGGCCAATCCGGGGCGGACCAGCGACGCCGAGAACGCCAACGACGTGCAGGTTGCCGAAGCGCTGCCGGCCACGCTGTACCTGTACACGGACGGCGGGTTTGCCGCGGTGCCGGACTTCTCGCTGGGCAATTTGGACCCGAAATACATTTCCGTCGGCACGGACGCGCCCCGCAACGTGGGAATTGTTGCCTTTACGGCCGAGCGCAACCCGGAGAAGCCGGAGCAGTGGCAGGCGTTCGCCCGCTTGGAAAACACGGGGGATGAGGACGTGGCGCTGGACGTGGCGCTGCTGCGCGACGGCCAGTTGCAGGACGCCCAGTCGGTCGCCGTAGCGGCGCACGGCCGGGCGGGCGTGAAATTTGAATTGCCGGACGCCGAGCGCGCGGCGCTGCAGGCAGCCCTCGATCACCCGGACCACTTGGCGCTGGACAACCGGGCCTACGCCGTCCTGGATCGCGGTCGACGGGTCCGCCTCCTGCTGGCCACGCCGGGCAACGACGCGTTGCGCCTGGCGCTGGACACTGCTGAAGCTCGCGAATTGGCCGACGTGACGCTGGCCACGCCGGCTGAACTGGAGACCCGGAAGCACCAGGACCAGGCGGCCGCGGGTTACTGGGACCTGATCATCTACGACCGTTGCGCGCCGAGAACGATGCCTCAGGCCAACACCCTGTTCGTCGGCCGCGTGCCGCCCGTGGCGGGCTGGTCGCAAGGCTCGAAGACGGGCCGGCCGCTCGTCATCGACACGGACCGCGTCCACCCCTTGATGCAGTACGTCGAGATGGGCGACGTGTTGATCGTCGAGGCCACGCCGCTGAAAACGCCGCCGGGCGGCACGGCGCTGATCGACGCCGACTTTGGTCCCGTGTATTCGATCGCCCCCCGCGAAGGTTTCGAGGACGCCGTGTTGGGGTTTGAGATCGTGGGCGCGGACGACAAGGGCCAGGTGGAGCCGAAAACCGATTGGGTCATCCGCCGCAGCTTCCCGGTGTTCGCCATGAACGTGGTGCGTTACCTGGGCGGTCTTTCGCGCGGCGGTGAGTTGCCGTCGGTCAAGCCGGGACAGCCGATGGTGCTCCGCACCCAGTCGCCCGTGGACCGCGTGACGGTCCAGCGGCCCGACGGCCGCCGCGTCGAGTTGCCTCGCCAGACGCAGAATCAATTCGTCTTTACGGAGACGGGTCAAGTGGGGATCTACACTGTCTGGGAAGGCCGGGACACAAAGCCCGCTCGGCAATTCGCCGTGAACCTGTTCGACAGCCGCGAAAGCGACCTGAAGCCGCGCGCCAAGCTCGAACTGGGGCACGAGGAAGTGTCCGGTCAAGGCGGCTTGGAGCCGGCGCGAAAAGAACTCTGGCGGTGGCTCCTGCTTGCCGCCTTGGTCGTGCTGGTCTTTGAGTGGTACGTTTACAATCAGCGGGTGTACCTGTGAAGCCCGGGGCCGAAAATCCAACCGTGGCAGAAGTTCCAGCGAAAACGGCCGGCAGACGTCCGCCGTTCGCCGTTGTGGGTGCGGCTACGAGGCCCCCGCAACGGAGGCGTCTTCGCGGAAACGCAGCGCCACCAGAATGCACGGCCCGCCCCAGATGACGTGCAGGCCGGCCTGCTCGGCGGCTTGGACAGCCTGCTCGCTCTCCGCCCCCGGCTGCATCCAAAGGTACTTGATCCCCAGCTTCACGGCGTCCGCGACGATGCGCTGCGTGACAGCTGGCGGCGTAATGATCGAGACGCCATGCACGACCTGTGGCAAGCTGGCGAGGTCACGGAACGCGGGCAGTCCCTCGATTTCATCGAGGCTGGGATGGACGGGAAACACGACGCGTTGGTTCTGCAGATAGGCCCGCAGGACCTTGTTCCCGTACTTCTCGCGATTGCGCGACGCGCCCACGACGGCGTGCGGCGATCCGGAAAGAAAAGCGGCAATGTGTTGTTCGGTGTGCATGGCAGTCTGATCGGCAGTCCTTGTCGGCTTTCGAGAAGGGGGGGTTGGGACACGAGGGCGTCGGTTTCGTCGCCGTCGGGAAAACACGCTCGCTCCCGGTCCCGCTTCCGTTTTTGCCCGAGCCGGCGGGCGATGTCAAGTCGTGTGGACACGGCTTTCGGATGAAGTAGAATTTTTTTCTGCCCAGGGCCGTGCTCGTCGACGGCCGGGGGGCCGTCAGAAAGCCGCCGCTGTTGGCGCGTGGGAAAGAGAACAAGGAGTCGCAAGGTGAAGGTCTATCGCGTGGGCATTCTCGGCTTCGGCATGATCGGCAAGGTGCATGCCTACGGCTACCTGAACCTGCCGCTGTTCTACGATCCGCCGCCGCTCCGCGCACGGATCACGCACGTGGTCACCAGTCGCCTGGAGACGGCCCGGAAAGCCTGCCAGATGATCGGAGCCGACGTGGCGGGCACCGACTTTCGCCTGGTTACGGAGAATCCCGAGATCGACATCGTCCACGTCTGCACGCCGAACCACGTGCATCGCGAAGCCTTGCTGTCGGCCCTGCAGGCCCAGAAACACATCTACTGCGACAAACCGCTGGTGGCGACGCTGGCCGAGGCCGAAGAAGTCCAAGCCGCGTTGCACGCTTACCGGGGAACGGCGCAGATGACGTTCCAGAACCGTTTCTTTCCGGCCACGATGCGGGCCAAGCAACTGATCGACGCCGGGGCGTTGGGCCAGGTGCTTGGTTTTCGGGCTGCCTATCTGCACGGGGGCAGCGCTGCGCCCGAGGCGCCGGTCAAGTGGAAGCTGACCGCCGTGGCCGGAGGCGGCGTGATCGCCGACCTGGCATCCCACGCCTTGGACCTGCTGGATTGGCTGATCGGCCCCTTTGCCGCCGTGATGGCCGCGACGCAGATCGCGTATCCCCAGCGGCCTTCGGCCACCGACCCGCAGGCCAGCGTACCGGTCGACGCCGAGGACTGCGTGATGCTCTTGGCGCGGATGCGCTCCGGGGCCTTGGGCACCCTCGAAGCCACAAAGATCGCCACGGGCGCCGAGGATGAGCTGCGTCTGGAGATCCACGGCTCGCGCGGCGCGCTCCGCTTCAACGGGATGCACCCGCACTGGCTCGAAGTCCACGACGCCGCCGCCTCCGGCGACCCCGCAGGCGGCCTGCGCGGCTGGAACCGGATCGATACGGGGCAGCGCTACCCGGCTCCGGCAGCCGCGGTGCCCAGCCCCAAGGCGGCCATTGGCTGGCTGCGCAGCCACGCGGCCTGTCTGGCGAACTTTCTCGCGGCGGTGGGACAGGGCCAGCCGGCTGAGCCGGGACTGGAACAGGGGATCCGCGTCCAGCAGCTCATGGAGTGCGTCCGGCGCTCGGCTGCCGAAAGGCGGTGGGTGGAGACGTAGCGTTTGCGGAGCCCGATTGCCGCGGACATCCACAACCGATCGTAGCCGCACACGCGCCCCCGCTGCCCCGCCCTGGGACCGGAGGTTCCTCCGGCGCAAGCCCGTGGCCGCGAATACCCAAGGCCTGCCGCCTCACGTCGCCACGCGGCTGGCCAGTGTGGTACGGTGTTCATAACGCCGGATGCCGTGCGAAGGGTACGACGTCTGGTCTTGAACATGGCCCCACGCTGGCAAGCAGCGTGGTGGCCGAAGGGAAGATTCTCGGGGGCCGGCCGTCTGGTGCTGAACATGGCTCGACGGAGGCAAGCTCCGCCGTGGCCACACCCAGCCCGCCCCGGACGCCCCCCGCACGCCCGTCCCCACGCTGCTTGCCAGCGTGGAACGGTGTTCAACACCAGACAGGCCAACCATCCCCAGCGCATTCGCCACTGCCCGGCTTGGCCGGGTAGAGCGATGTTCCGGCGTGCAAAGTGTGAACATGGCTCCACGTTGGCAAGCAACGTGGTGGCCGCGGTTTCCGACGGGCGCGTTTCTGGTTGTGAACATGGCTCCACGGAGGCAAGCTCCGCCGGGGCAGCACGCACGGCTAGGTCACTCGGTCACGCTCACGGCCGCGGAGGGCGGCGAGCGATTGCCCCAGGCGTCGACGGCGCGGACGCGATAGTAGACGGTCTGGCCGGGGCTGCAGCCGACGTCGTAGAACGCGCAATCGCGCGGACTGCCCAACAGCGTCTCCGCTTCTGCCTCGAACGCTTCCTGGTCCGATCGGTACACGTTGTAATGCGACACGCCCTGCGGCGCGGCGACGGGGTTCCAGATCAACTTGACTCGCGGCCGCTGGTCTTGGGGCGAGGCGGGCAGCGCCCGTTCGTCTTCGGCAGTCAGCGGCACCGCCCGCAGCGATTGGGGTACCGCCGACAGTTTCTCCGGCACCTGGCCCCGGCCGCGCGGTACGAAATTGGGGTCGTTGGTCAGGAGCAGACTGTCGACGGCGATGCCGGCGTTGGAGGTGGCTAGTTCCAGGTCGAACGCGCCTGCGGCAAGCGGGACCGTGGCGGCGTCGAGCGCGACCCAGCTCCACGAGGTTCCGGCGACGGGAATGGTCCCCGCCTGCCGGCCGCCGAGGCGGACCGTGAAGCTGCCCTGGGCGGCCTCGGTCGGCAACGGCCAGCCGGTCGTGTAGCTGGCGCGTTCCAACGGCGACAGCCCGCGCACCCTGGCCAGAATCCGGACTGGCCCCGCCGCCGAGATGCACACCGGCAACGTTACCGACCCGCTTTGCCCTTGGGCCAGCGACTGCTGGTGGATGAGATCCGGATCGGTGATCGCGACCGCATAGCCGTCGCCGGTTCCTGCGGGCTCGAAGAACGGCACCATCGGGTTGGTGATCTTGCCGGCTGCCGGGCGGTAGAAGTGCCGAAACACGGGGTTTTCTCCCACACGCGCTTCGTTCGAGAACGTCCGGCTCTCCAGCCCGGAATGCTCCACGGACGTCAGCACGTAGAAGCCCTCCGCGTCCGTCGGCAATTCGCAACGGGTTCCGCTCAGCAGCCCGTCGCCGACCCGCGCGTAGTTGCGACCGCTTTCGACGGCGTGGTACAGCCGGAAGCCCTGGATCTCGGCATGGCGTCGCGGCTTGTCCCAGACCAGCGCCGCGCCCTCCCTGCGCAGATTCAGCGGAGGCTCCGGATAGCGGGCCACGGCCACATAAACGTCGCCCCACTTCCGATCCGGGTGGTCGCCGGTCAGCATGGCCGAAAAGAAGACGACCTTGGTGAAATCCGGACTGAACCCCGGCGCCGGACGGAACATGGGTTTGTGATAGGCTTCCCGATTCCAGCGGGTCTTGTAGCGGATCGCGTAGTCGTGGAAATTGGTCAGGGCCAGCGTCCACATCGTGGTATGTTCCAGGTCGATCATCACCAGCGGCGAAGCCGGCTCGGCATGGCTCGCCACCACTGCATAGTCCCGGTCCCGCCGGAACTCGTGCGGCCAGCTGACGCGGTCGAACTTGGGATACGTGCCAACGTAACGCACTTCCCCCGTGTGGGCACAGTTGACGCTGACCGTGCTGCCGCCCGCAAAGCTGCTGTGCATGCCCAGGGAACTCATGTGGACCAGGGTCCCGTCTTCCAGTTGCAGGATCCCGTTATCGCCCGACCACGGGAAGCCGGCGGCGAAGTTCCACCAGTTTGCCGATGGCTGGGGCGTCATGCCAGTTTGGCTGGTCACAAACTCCGTCATCTTCGCCCGCGGATGGAACACCACGCGCAGCAAGCCGCGCTGGTCGCCTGGCGTCAGCGGCAACGCCCAGACTTGATACGGATTGGTCGGGTGGTCGGGGAAGTGGTCCCGGTTGAGTTCGAACAGGAAGTACCGGTTGCCGTCGCGGTCCAGCGCGTCGCGCCAGTTGTCGCCGGCTTTCCCGCCCACGCTGGACATGTCGGCGTACACCGCGTCCTCGTCCGGCCGCGAGGAAATGGTCCGCACCGGGAAGACCGTAAACGGTTCTCCCGTCGCATTCGATCGCGCCACGGATCGTTTGTCTTCCGCAAACCAGACCAGCGTTTCGTGGGTGAGCTGACGCAGGTTCGGCCCCCGCCCGCCGTACGTGGCGATGCCAGGAAAATGGACGATTTGCCAGCCGGGACGCGAGGGCAAATCGATCCGCTGGCTTTGTCCCGTCACCACGTTCAGCAATTGGATGCCGTCCGTCTTTCGCGACGTGGCGATCCAGTCTGCGGGATCGGACCCGGCGGGCAGCCGCTTCTGTTCCCACGGGAACAGCCAGGCGATTCCCGTCCAGGCGTCGTTCATGGTTCGCGCTGAACCGTCCGTCCGGAGCAGCCCGCGCGGCGATCTGCGGAAGCCGACGTGCAGGTACTTGCCTTCGTGACTGAAATTGGGGTGGCCGACGTACGTGTGGTCGATCCGGCCTTCCTGGGTCAGCAACCACAGTTCCGTGCCGAGGAACGCATCCTGAAAGACGACCTTGCCCGGACGGCTCCAGGCCGGCGACTGGTGGATCGCTTTCAGCCGGTGCAGTGGGTCCACCGGCAGCGTCTCGGCCCACTGGGCACTGAGCACCGTGTCGCCCAGCCGGACCAACTCGACACGCTTGACCGCCAGTCTGGCCGGCAGCCGCGAGGCGTTGCCCGTCGCCGGCCGCGCCAGGTACCGGAATCCCACTTGGGCCGCCCTGGGAGAATCGTCGCCGGAATGCGGAATGCAAAAGGGAAGCTCTACCCACTGGTACTGGTCGGACACGGCGACCGGCAGACGCGTGCTCTCGGCGACCAGATGGATTTGGTACACGTTCGTCTTGGCTAACGCGCGCAAGAGATAATGGCCGGGCGTCAGGCTGACGGTTTGCGACAAGCCTTCCGGCGAGAAGACGTTTTCCAGAACCAGGGCCCCATCCTCGCTGTCCGCGGCCAGCTTGACCTCCAGCGGCCGGCTTCCGGCGACCAACTGCCAGCCGGGAACCGTGCCGTTGATGACGGTCACGTCGGGATTGACCAGGAGCCGGGTGTCGAGCGCTTTCGGCGCGCCGGCGGAGGTCGCGCGGCAATACCCCAGGCCGACACTGGCGCGGGTGTCCCGGACGTACGACGACAGGCAGTACTCGAACACGGATCGCCCGTCTTGCTGCTGCAACGCCATTTCCGCGGCCAGATAGAGCGTGGCGTCCCGGATCACCAGGTTGCAGGCGCCGCGACGCGTCTTGCCGTCCGCGGTGAACACGTCCAGCCGAGTGCTTGCGTGGCTCGGGTCGCCGTCGATCAGGGTGAACATGTAATCGACGCCGTTATGGATGCCTTCGTGTTTCCGTCCCGTCTGCTCGTCGCCGTCGGCCTTGACATAGACGTGGAACACATTTCCGCCCTTGCGGATCGGACGCGTGAACACGAACTTGAAGACGCTCCTGTTTCGCGCCAGAGGAAAATGCCAGACGGTGGCAAGCGAGTTGAGTTCCGCGTGCAACTGCGCTTGCTCCTGAGCCTTGTCATTCTTGCCGACCAGCGTCCACCGGTACTCCTGTTCGGCATCCGTGGCCAGCAGCAGCTTGAATTCGGCAGGCAGGTCATCGGCCGGGCTTGTCGGCGCTGACTCCATTCCTGTGTCCTGCGCCGCCTGTTGGGCTGCGTGGGCAGCGTCCGCGGCCAGCAGGGCGCACATGGCGGCCACTGCGATCAGGAGCCTCTCTGTGAGATTCGTGCGGCGGCGTCTCAGACGCAGCGCTTCCGGAGCGGCCCCGTGAAGTGACCGAAGGTACAAGCCCCAATCTGGCAATGACATGGCATGGTTCTCCTTCCTGAAATGGAGCGGTTCTGGAGCATCAACGGGTCTTTGGGACTCCCCGGTTTCTAGACTCCCGCCGTGCCTGTCTCCGAGTCGCCGCTCCCGGCCCGGAGGCAATCATCGCCCGCTTTGCGCAGGACGAACACGGTATCGGAGATGGCGTCGTTCAGTTGCAGTGGATTGTCGATTTCGTACCAGAAGTCGTACACGTCCAGCAACTCGAGGGCCGGCACTTTCGCCAAGAGGCAGCGAATCTGGCGGGCGGTGTACAGCCGCAAGGGGAACTCGTCGCGTAAGCGGAATTCGTCCTTCCCCGTGCGGACCAACAAGCTGATGCGGATGGTCTCCAGGCGGCGACGGCGGTCGCTGGCCAGGACGCGCAGCGTGACCGTGACCTGCGTGCTGCCACTGCGTTCGGTCCAACGCTCCGTGCATTCCTCCGACGCGTCGGGGGGCAGCAGATGAAAGCCGAGGAGATAAATGCCTCCGGGACGCAGGTTGTCGGCGACGCACTGCAAATGGCGGCGGGCGTCGTCTTCGGACAACAAGTGGCGAAAACTGTCGAACGTGTTGTACGCCGCGTCGACGGGACGAGGCAGCGAGAAACCCGCCATGTCGGCCTGAAAGACGGTGGCCCGAAGTCTGCCTCGCGCCAGCCGGCGCTGCAGGTAAGTCAGCGCCGGACGACTGAGGTCGAACCCCGTGACGTGGTAGCCGCGGCGCGCCAATTCGGCAACCAGACGCCCGGTGCCGCAGGCGGGCTCCAGCAAATTCCGCACGGGGAAAACGCAATACTTGCGGCAGGCCGCCTCGATAAAATCCGCCTCCGGCCGCGTTTCCGAACGGAAGGCGAGGTCGTAGTACTGCGGACACTCATACCAGTTGGCCGTGACGACACGCTGGCGGCCCGCCGATTGGCCGGGCCGGTTGGCGGATACTCGAGTTGCTCTTTTCGGGTGCGACATGGTGCCTTCACGGCCTCCGCGGTGTGCGTGCGTGCAGATTCTACGCTGCCGACGCAGGATTTGCACGCCCTGACAGCCTGTTGAAAAGAAAGGACGGAAGAAAGGACGAAGGAAAAGGAAAGAAGAAAAGAAGAAAAGGAAGGACCGGCATCTCGCGGGCACCTCGTGGCCGTGGTTCATTTCAAGCCCTGCGCGGTGCTTCGCTCGGTCTGGGAGTTGACACCCGCAGGGCGATTCGCCATGATCGCCGTGGCGGTGCAAGCGGACGACGTCGGCGACGTTGACGCGAGTGCCCACCGCGCGACGCAGCCAGCCCGCGACGGTTACCGCCTTGGCGTCGGCGCCGCCAGCGGGCCGCGCTCTCAGAAACGCGATAACCGCGAAGCCAGAAACGACCGCGGAGACGAGGAGAACAACCTATGGAGCGTAGATCTTTTCTGAAGGCTGTCGGCGGGGCGACGGGCGGTTTGACGCTGGGCCTCGACGCGGCGCGCGGTGCGGACGGGCCGTCGACCGACGTGGAGCGCGTGGCGGGCGTGCCGCGCCGCGTCCTGGGACGCACGGGCCAGAAACTGTCGGTGGTCGGTTTTCCTGGCCTGGCCCTGGTCCATTACGAGCAACCGGAATGCACCGCGGGCCTGCGTTCGGCCCTGGAACGCGGCATCAACTACTTCGACGTGGCACCGGCCTACGGCAGAGGCCAGTGCGAGACCAAGATGGGGATCGGCTTGGAGGGCGTCCCACGCGATAGTTACTTCCTGTCCTGCAAGACCAACAAGCGTGACAAGGCCGAGGCGCGCAAAGAACTGGACCACTCGCTCGAATTGCTCAAGACGGATCACTTCGATTTGTACCAACTGCATCACCTGCGGTGGAAAGACGAGGTCGAACAGGTGCTGGGTCCCAGCGGCGCCCTGGAGACGCTGGCCCAGGCCCGGAAGGAAGGCAAGGTCAAGTACCTCGGCTTTTCCGCGCACACGACCAAGGCCGCTTTGCAGGTCATGCAGGGCTTTCGCTTCGACTCGGTCATGTTCCCGATCAACTTCGTCGAGCAGCTGCAGTACGGGTTCGGCAAGGACGTGCTGGACCTGGCCAAGGAGCAGGGCGTGGCCGTGTTGGCCATCAAGGCCATGTCTTTCGGCGGCTGGCCGGCGGGCGCCCAGCGGACGCGCAAGTGGTGGTACCGCTCGGCGGAGGAACCGCAGGAGGTGGACCTGGCTCTGCGGTTCGCGCTGTCGCAGCCCGGCGTCGTGGCAGCCATTCCACCCTCGTTCCTGGATCTGCTGGACAAAGCCATCGAGGCGGCGAAGAGACTGCAACCGATCACGCCGGCGGAGTTGAATCGACTGGGCGAGTTGGCCCCGTCGTGTGTGTCGATCTTCCAGAAGGACGACCGCCAGGCCAGCTGGCTCCGGCCGCCCCGCGATCCCGCTTTTCCGCGCAATCCGCACGAAGGTTGCGGCGGCCTGTGGACCTGACTCAAGACCTTTCTTTCCTCCCGTTTTCCCTGAACCGATAAGGACTGTGACATGGCTTCCATCCAGCGTATTCCGCAAACGACCCGTCGGCGGTTCCTGCAGCAGAGTGGTTCCCTGGCCGCCGGCGCAGCCCTGCTGGGCGGCGCTCTGCCCGCCGTCCATGCGGGCGAAGACAACACGATCCGGCTGGCCCTGTTGGGCTGCGGCGGGCGCGGCTGCGGCGCCGTCCGCGACGCGCTGTCGGTTCCCGACGGCGGGCCGGTCAAGCTGTACGCGATGGCCGACATCCTGGAGCCGAAGATGGCGGGGGCGCACAAGTCGCTCGCGCAGCAACTGGGAGACAAGGTCGACGTGACGGAGGACCGCAAATTCGTCGGCTTTGACGCCTACCGCAAGGCGATCGACATCCTTCGCCCCGGCGACGTTGCGATGTGTACCACGCGGGCCTACATCCGCCCGACCCACGTCGAGTACGCCGTCCAGAAGGGCATCAACGTGTTCATGGAAAAACCGTTCGCGTCCGATCCGGGCAGCCTGCACCGCCTGCTCCGCGCGGGCGAGGAGGCAAAAAAGAAGAACGTCAAAATTGCAGCCGGGCTGCAGTGCCGCCATTCACCCGCCCGGCAAGCGCTGATCCAGAGAATCCGCGACGGTGCGATGGGCGACATCACCTTGCTCCGCGCCAACCGGCTGGGCGGCGCCAGCTGGCTCGGCAGCCAGGGCGAGAAGTCCAACGACCTGATGAGCCAGCTGCAATTCGGCCGGATTCACTTGCTCTGGCTGGGCTCGGGCCACTTCGTTGATTACTTGATCCACCAGATCGACGAGTGCTGTTGGATCAAGGACGCCTGGCCCGTCTCGGCGGACGGCTTCGGCGGCCGCGCGCCCGGCAGCACCGATTGCGGGCAGAACATCGACGTGTACTCGATCGAATACACGTTCGCCGACGGCACGAAGGCGTTTTGCGGCTTCCGGCGCATGAAAGCCACCCGCACCGATTTTGCCACGTACATCCACGGCACCAAATCCGCCGCCCAGTTCTCCGGCAACGTCCACGCCGCGACGGTCCACCAGTTCCGCGACCAGCGGATCGCCGCCGACAATATCGCCTGGACGCCCGAAGCGGACGCCTACAGCCCGTGGCAGTACGAATGGAACGACTTCATCGCCAGCATCCGCAACGACCGGCCGCACAACGAATGCCAGCGGGCGGTCTACTCGGACCTCGCCACGCTGATGGGCCGCGCCGCCTGCCATACCGGCCAGACGGTGACCTGGGAGCAGATCATGAAGTCCACCTTCCAATTCTGCCCCGACGTCGACCGCTTGACCTACGACAGTCCGGTCCCCGTCAAGGCGGACGAGAACGGCCAGTTCCCCGTTCCGATCCCGGGTCAGTGGACCGAAATCTGATCGGGCTGCCCCAACGGGCTTAAGCATCGTTCGAGAAATAACTGTCCAGTGTCGATTGCCGACCATCCCAGCAAAGGTGGCCGAAATAACTTCCCGGACTTCGGCCACCACGCTGCTTGCCAGCGTGGAGCTACCACGGTCACGCCAAGGTGGCAAGCGCGATTCTCGTCGCCGCTTGCCTCGGACCGGTGCGGCGTTCCGGGGCGGAGCCTGGACAGAACCGGCCCGCCTCCGGCAGCTCATTCGTCTTGGCTGCCGCCCAGCAGACCGGCGCGCCACAGGTAGTACACCAGCGTCAGCAACGTCGACACGGCCGCGGCGACGTAGGTCAGCGCCGCGGCGTTCAGCACGGCGTCGATCCCGCCGCGTTCCTCCGGGTACACGATGCCCGCCTCGACCACCAACCGCTTGGCCCGCGAACTGGCGTTGAACTCGACCGGCAGCGTGACCAGCTGGAACAGCAACACTGCGCCGAACAGGACGGCTCCCACCAGCACCACGACTTTGCTGAGCATCAGTCCGACGGCCATCACGATCAGGCCCAGGTTGGAACCGATGCTGGCCATGGGCACCAGCGCCGATCGCACCCACAAGGGAAGATAATGCGTCGCGTGCTGAATGGCATGTCCGGCTTCGTGCGTGGCGACGCCGATGGCGGCCACCGAATTGCTGGAGTAGACCTGCTCGGATAGCGCCAGTTCCTTCGTCAACGGATTGTAGTGATCGCTCAGGAACCCTTGCGCGGGGACGATCCGCACATCGCCAATGCCGGCCTGGTCCAGCAGCACTTGTGCGGCCTGAGCGCCGGTCATCCCGCGCATGGACCGCACCTGCGAGTAGCGGTTGAAGGCCGACTTGACCATGAAACTGGCCAAGCCCGAAATCAACAAACCGGGCAACAGGACCAAAACGAGATACATCGGATCGAACGGCATAAACATCGATTGCACCTCCGCTTTCGCCAACAAGAGGCGTTCCTTTGCTATTGGTTACTCAACAACGGCCAATTTGTCAGTCTCAAATTCCCTTCCATCTGGAAGCAATTGCCGGGCCATGTGCCATTTTACTTTGTCCCAGTTGCGGCTATTCTGACGATTGCAGACGGAGTTCTGACGAAACCTCCTTTTTGCTGCCTTTTTCCGCAACATGGGACAGACTGCCAAAGTGACCTCGCCACTGAAAAAAAACGATTCGGACCAAGAACGCCCCTTCGAGATCCGTTTTGCGCCGCGTGTGTACCGGCTGCCGCCGTATTTGTTTGGCCGCATTAACGGCCTTTTATACCAAAAGCGTCGGGCCGGCAATGACGTCATCGACTTGGGCATGGGCAATCCGTCGGACCCGCCTCAGGATCTTGTGATCCAGAAGCTCGCTGAAGCGGCGGCCGATCGGGACAGTCACGGGTACAGCAAGTCCAACGGAATTCTAAACTTGCGTCGCGAGGTAGCAAGCAAGTACTTAAAGCGTTACGGCGTTCGTCTGGACCCGGAAAGCGAAGTGATGGTCTGTCTGGGATCGAAAGAGGGGTTCAGCCATCTGTGTCTGGCGTTAATGGGGGCCGGCGATACGGCCATCGTACCGGCGCCTTATTTCCCCGTTCATACCTACGCGATTGCGTTGGCGGCGGGAAACGTGCTTTCTTTGGAGGTGGCCGACAGCGAGAAGTTTCTCTCGAACATCGCCTATACGTGCGAGCATTTGTATCCGGTCCCCAAGCTATTGATCATCAATTACCCGCACAATCCTTCGACGGTCACTGTCGAGCCGGAGTTTTTTGTCGAGGTCGTCAAACTGGCCCGGCGTTACGGGTTCATGGTAATCAGCGATTTTGCTTACGCGGACGTCGCTTTCGACGGATATCGGCCGCCGAGTTTTCTCACTGCGCCCGGAGCCAGGGACGTGGGCGTCGAGTTCACGACGATGAGCAAGGGCTACAACATGGCGGGCTGGCGGGTGGGATTCTGCTGCGGCAATTCCGAGATGATCCGCGCGTTGGGCATCATCAAAGGCTACTTCGATTACGGGATGTTCCAGGCGATCCAAGTCGCAGCGATCGTGGCGTTGCGGCATACGGAAGCGGCCGTGGAGGCCCAGTCGGCGCTGTACCAGCGTCGCCGCGACGTGTTGGTGGAGGGCCTCCGCCGTTTGGGTTGGGAGATGAACAAGCCCAAGGCGGGGATGTTCGTCTGGGCCAAAGTGCCCGAGCCGTGGGCGAGCAGCATGAGCACCATGGATTTTGCCATGATGCTGCTAGATCAGGGCGACGTAGCCGTCAGTCCCGGCAGTGGATTCGGCGAGAGCGGCGAGGGCTTTTTGCGGTTGGCCCTGGTCGAAAACGAGAACCGGTTGCGTCAAGCGGTGCGTCAGATTGGCCGCTGCTTGGATCGCTCCGGGGGCGAGCAGGGCTAGCATCCAACGGGATTTCGACGCTTTTCGCGCGTCGTTTATCCGGTCACGGTTTCAGTGCCGGTTGGTGCGGGGGTCAGGCTTACAGAATTCCGTTTTGGCCGATCGTGGTGCCGGCCGGATGGAGCGACCCTGCTCGGCCAAAACTGACTTTTGTAAGCCTGACCCGATTGGGCTCGTTCGGCGCGTCAGCGTTCCTCCAGCGCCAGTTGCCGGACGATGATTTCGCCGCCGGGCGTCATTTTGCGGATTCTCCCGGCCATGGCGGCTTTCTCAGACACGCTTGCTTTGGGCATCCGGCGTTTCAGATGCGTGATTTTCTTTGCGCGCTTGCGCCGCCTTCGCAATTCACGACGACGTTCACTGCAACTCACAGGCGTTTCTCCTTGTCAGGTCGAGGGGTGTTCCAAGAGGGCATCTTCTATCAGGAAGTTCGGGCAGCGTCAACGGTCGCTCACCACTGTTGGGCCTGTAAGGCGTGGGCTTGGCCCATGGCCTGTTCGGCCAGATGAATGTAATCTGGATTCCGAGTTCCGGCAAAGGCGCGTTGGTAAGTCACGCTCATCGCCGTGAAGGAGAAGGGGTCGTTGGGCTCCAGTTGGCAGGCCCGCTGGCCGTGCTGGACCGCCTTTTCATGGTCGCCGACCTTCCCGTAAGCGACGGCCAGGGCAAAATGGGCCAGGGAAAAGCTCTCGTCGATCCCCAAAATTTCCTCGTACTTCGCAATCGCCTCCTGTTGCTTGCCGTCGTTCTTCAGCTTATCCGCTTCGTCATACAGGGCGTAGAGGTCGGGCATGAGGATTCTTCTCCTTTTGATCTTGAACGGATCGCCGGAACTAGCGTACAAACTGCGCCGCGGTCGACGTCCCCATCGACGGTCCTTCGGCAAACGGACGGTGGCCCGGTAGGCAGCGTCCGGAAATGCGAGGTCGTGGGTCGGATGCCTGTAGTGTAGCAAGTGCAGGCGGTCCGTCGCAGGGGGGATAATCTCCTCGAATCGGCAAATTCCGTTTATTCGTCAAGAACCAATCGGCCGATCAGTTCTTGGTTTGTGCGGTGAAATCGCAAGAAGTTGACCTCCAGAGGCGAAAAGGCGCAACGTGGCTAGCATTCACCCGACAGCAGTGGTTGATCCCAGTTCGGAAATCGCATCCGATGTCTCGATCGGTCCGTTTTGTGTCGTCGAGGCCGGGGTGATCATCGAGGAAGGCTGCGAATTGGCCAGCCATGTCGTTGTCAAGACCGGCACCTGGCTGGGGAAAAACAATGCTGTCTTTGAAGCCGCCATCCTCGGCGGTCGGCCTCAGCACCTGCGCGCCGGCCCGCAGGTGGGAAAACTGCGGATTGGCGAGCGGAATCTGATTCGCGAGCACGTGACGATCCACTGCGGGCTTGGCGAGCAAGATGCAACCGTCGTGGGGAACCACAACCTGATCATGGTCAACGCCCATATCGCTCACGATTGCAGCATTGGCGACCATACGGTGCTGACCAACAACGTGATGATTGCCGGCCACGTGTCGATCGGAGACCGGGCGTATATGTCCGGAGCGGCCGGCATCCATCAATTCTGCCGCATCGGGCCCTTGGCGATGATCGGCGGCCAGGCGCATTTGAATCGCGACGTTCCGCCCTATGTGACCATCGACGGCTTGAGCAGCCACGTCGTCGGCCTGAACGTGATCGGACTGCGGAGGAACGGCTTTCGGGAAGCAGACATGCGGCAACTGAAGGCGGCTTACCGCGTCATCTACCGGAGCGGTCTGTCGTGGGGCGAAGTTCTGGCGACTCTGCAACGCGACTTCCCCACCGGGCCGGCAGCCGTTTTCTATGAGTTCCTCAGTCAGACTCGCCGCGGCATCATGCAGGAACGCCGCGGTCCGGGTCGAGGCCCGATTCGGCTGTTCAAGGACACCGAGACGACGGAAGCCGCGGCCGCCGTGCGGAATGCTATTTGAGCTGGCGGCAAGTGCGACCGGTCGGCGTTGCGACAAGCTGCCTGCGGGTCCGACGGCGTCCGTCGTGCCTTGGCGACGGAGTCGCGACGCGCTCGCACCGGCTGCCGCCGGTTCTGCACTCGAAGCCTCTCCAGGCAGCCGCCTGCTCCCGGCGGTTTGGGAAACCCGGCCGTCTGCGGGCGGCATCGGCACGTCAACTCGATCCTGGCTCCGCGCTTGCCAGCCGGTTTCCGCCAGCGGCCTGCCGCTTGTTGCAATTGTGGCCGGCAATGGGGTTGTTGTGCCCGCGGTTGGAGTACAATAGGAAACCAGCGTCAGGTTCCTGGGATGGGCGGAGTCCGAAGCGTGTCGCGAGCTTTTCGAGTCTGGGGCAAGAAACGAGGAAATCGTCGCACCGGTTCCCAGTTGTTGGGAACGGTCGGCGAGGTGGCCTTCTCCAGCGCGTTATTCATGTTGGGCGTCGTGTCGCTCACCGCGTTGGTCCTTTCGCAGACCCTGAGCGTTTCGCCGCCCTTTCCGCCGGGATTTGGTTTTTGGGTCCTGGTCCTGGTGCTGTCGTCGTTCGTGCTGCTGGGCGGCGGCGGAGTTGTGTGGAGCATCTTGCACGCCAGCGCAACCCGCGAATGGCGATCCGCGCTGGCCCGCCGGGCCGCCAATCTGGACTTGCGCGGCACCGCCGACGAAGGAGACGCTCCCCGTGCCGTGTTTCCCAACATCCCCAGTGACGCCAACTTGACGAACAGTCCCGGAATCAAACTCAGTTATCGTCTGCCCGTCGTCCAATCGCCGGCTTGGCGGCTGATCTTGGCCTCGGTGTTCGGCTTGATTTGGAACATCAGCGCCGTCGTGCTGATCTTCTTTGCGGTCAAGAGCATTGTCAACGGGCGTCCGGAGTGGTTCTTGGTGCTGTTCATCATTCCTTTTCTGGCGGTCGGCGCCTGGCTGGTGCAGGACGTTGTGCGGCAGATGCTGATTCATACCGGCATTGGCCCGACCCAGGTCGAGATCTCCGACCACCCGCTGCACCCGTGCCAATCGTATGAAGTGTACTTGTCCCAGGGCGGCCGCCTGTGGATGCGTCTGCTGACGCTCAGCCTGGTCTGCGAAGAAGCGGCGACTTACCAGCAGGGCACCGACCTGCGGACCGAGACCAAGACCGTGTTCGATCGGCAGATTTTCCGCAAGACGGATTTCCGCATTGATCCGGGAATGCCCTTCGAGCATCAGTGCGCCGTGGAGATCCCCGCGGACGCGGCCCACTCATTCCAATCGGAGCACAACGCGGTAAACTGGAAACTGGTGGTGCGGGGCGAGGCGGACGCGTGGCCGCCTTTCGAACGCGCCTTTCCTGTTATCGTCCATCCAGCCCATGACGGTTTCCAAGCCCCTGGTCGAACCTCTGATCGCGCTGCGGATCTGTAATTCGACCGGCGTGTTTCACCCCGGCGACGTATTGCGTTGCGAATACCAGATCGACGCCGTGCCGCCGACGGAGATCCAGGCGATCGAAGCCTCCGTGCTCTGGTACACCGAGGGCAAGGGCGACGAGGACCTGGGGGTCCACTATTTCGAGCGGAACACGCCCAGCGACGCGATCGACGGCGACCTGCGCCAATTACAGCGTCTGGAGACGCGACTGCCGAACAGTCCGTTGACGTACAACGGCTTTCTGGTCAAGATCCGTTGGTGTGTGCGCGTGCGGCTGTTTTGGGGCCGCGGCAAACAGTTGCACGTCGATCGCGTCTTCCAACTCTCGGCCGCGCGGCCTTGAAACCTGGCCGCTCGCCCAAACAAGATCACGGCATGTCGTTGTCCTTCGTCAAAAACGATGCCTTGGCCGAACTGGCCTTGCCGGCGGGCAGCAATCCTTTCGCCACGCGGTACACGCGGCCGAATGCTGGCGAGTTTCTGTTTCCGGCCGCCGCCGACGCGGAGACGCTCGTCGCCCGACTCCGGGATTGCGGCTGGCGGGGCCAGATCACGGGCCCGCACGGCAGCGGCAAGTCGACGCTGGTACACACGCTGCTTCCCCGGCTGCGGACTGCCGGACGCCGCGTCGAATTCTACTTGCTCCGAGCCCCCTCCACGCCGTGGCGAGACAGCATTGCCAGCTGGAATGCCGCGACACAAATTGTGATCGACGGCGGCGAACAACTGGGCTGGCTGCAACGTACTTGGTTTCAGTGGCAATGCAGCCGGCGCGGGGCCGGACTGCTGGTGACCGCCCATGGCGACCTGGGGCTGCCGCAACTGTACCGGACGGAAACCAGCGTCGAATTGACGCAACGCATCGTCGCCCGACTGCTCGGCGAGGCCGACGCCGAATGGCTTCGTCCAGAGCATGTCGAGCGGTTGCTTGCGGAACACCGGGGAAACGTGCGGGAAGTTCTGTTCGCGTTGTATGACTTGTACGAGCAACGGCAGGCCGGCGGGGCGGCGGCGGCGAGCCGGTAGGCAATCCGCAGAAAATGATCTCCCGGTCCGCCGGGCTCGTGTGGCACTGCCTACTTGTTGGCAGTGCAGCACGGCTAACAAGTAAGCCGTGCCACGCAGGTTCGCCTGGGGTAGTTCATTTTCTGCGGGCTGCCTTAGTCTGGCAGAAGCCGGGCCGCTCCGCAGCGGGCGGTCTGGATCGGCGGCGTTCACAAATCGCGTTAGCATCGTTGCAGAAATGAATGACGGTCGGCTCGTCCAAGCAGCCCTCCGACTTTGTGGGATAATCGGCAATCGACACGGGACCGTTGTTTCTCGAACGATGCTTGCGTTGGGGATCGCCGGCACATCCGACACGCGCGGAACGCTTGTCGTCGTTTGGCCGGTTTGCCTTGGCGGTGTAACTGCGGCCGGCCGCGGACGGAAGGGCCAATTCTTGGTCATTTTTTCTCCAGTGTCCGCATCCGCAGCCTAAATTACAGCATGGGATTGCGCGCGCCGGCGGCCGGCCGACGGCCCGCCGGGGCGAGGCTAGGAAGGCCCGGACACGAATCACGTGATTACGGGAGAAGACCCATGCGAAAACCGGCAGCGAACGTCATCGGGATCGGCTGCCTGGTCCTGCTGCTGGCGGGGTTAGCGGCTGAGCCGGCTCACGGCTATACGCTGTTCGACTGGATCCGCACGTGGCCCGCGAACGTGCCGGGAGCGGCTCCTGCGCCGGGAGCCGTGCCGACGTATGCTGCGCCGAGTTGCGGTGCGCCTCCGCCGGTCTACACGCCGCCATCGGCGTACGGCGGGAGCCCGCCCTCGTGCGGGACGTCGACGCCCGCGACGGTCGCGCCGGGTTGCGGGACCGCGCCGCCCGCCGCGCCGGCCGGAGCCGGCGTGTCCTACGTCCAGCCGGTTGCGCCGGTGGTGACGCCGGCTCCTCAAGTGAGATATCGGACGACCTGGGTGCGCGTGCCCACCACCAGTTACCGGCCTGTGGTCAGCTACGATCCGGCCACCGGCTGGCCGGCCACGACGATGCAGCCTTGCACGACGTACACGTGGCAACTTCGCCGCGAACCGGCGGTGGGGAGAGGCATCTGGGCGCCGTTTGCCAACCTGTTTGCCTCGCTGTTCGCGCCCCCGGCTGGACCCCTCGGCAGCTATCCCTCCGCCCCCGTAACCGGCCCCGCGGTCGGCCCTGTCTGGCCCGGCGCTGCTCCGCCGGCCGCAACGGGCACGCCCGCGTACCCACCGTCGCCGAACATCGTTCCTGGCGCCACGCCGGTGCCGGGCTGGCCTGCGCCGCCGACGGTCGCGCCCCAATCGCCGTACACTCCGCCCGCGACCACCTCGCCGGGCTGGGTGCCCGCCGCGGCGCCGTCGCAACCGGCCGCGCCTGCGACGTCAGTTCCGCCCACGGGAACCGGCGTACCGGCCACGTCGACTCCCGCGGATCAGCCGCCGCGGCTCTCGCCGAACGAAGCGCAGGGCCTGCAGAACCTGCAACCGGTTCCTCAGACGCGGGGTTATGTTCCGGCCGACGGCGGCACGTCGTTGCTTGCGCCGCCAGCCTTGCTTGATCCGCCGAAGACGCCGCCCGCTCCCCAGACCGCGCCGATCCCGGTGACACCGGTGCCCGATCCGGATGCGGGCAGGCGGCAGATCCCCGCGGCGCCCAGTCTGTACGATCCCAACGGGCTCACCGCCCAGGTGCTGCCGTTCAGCATTCGCTGGCCGACGGCCCCCATCCTGTGGCCGCAGAAACCGCCGGCCGTGTCCGGGGATCCGGCGGTGAGCATTTCCGAATTGAGCCCGCCTGCCGCCACCGCCCCACGGCGGGATGCCGGCGGCTGGCAAGCCGTACGGCCCTGATTCCGGAACTGCTCGCCGGCGCGTCGGGCGGGTGGCAGCGCCAGCCGCGCACCGTATAATCCGCTGCGATTCGGATTCCGTCAGCTGGTCCTGCGCGGTGTTTTTCGAAGGCGACTCCTTCGCTTTCTCGCAGCAGCGTGTTGTGCCGTGACTCGCACCGGGCATTCCCTTGTCGGACAGGCGCTTCAACGGGCAGCCGAGCTACAGCCCCAGTTCTTGCAGCGGCTTTGTTCGGGCGCTGAGCAGGACCGTTGGCGGTCGCTGGCGGCGGCGGTCGGCGCCGCGACGGAAACGGAGTTGCCGGATGCGGAGTTCGCCGATCTGTGCGCCCAAGCGGTTTCTTGCGGCGCGGCCGTCGTGGCGTTGGCCGGTCCTCTGTTTCAGCGCGACAACGTGCGGCGTTGGGTGCTCAGCCACGCCAATCCGCTGTGGCAGGCGCTGATCGAAGAATCCTTCGCGCGGTCGGCGCGGTTGGCCTCGTCCGCCGGCTTGGCGAGCCAGTCGTCGGGCCAGTCCGACCCGATCCTGGCCTTTTACGAGGAGTTCCTGGCCCGCCACGACCGAGGCCGCAGAAAGCGGCACGGCGTTTTCTACACACCGCCGCCGATGGCCCGCTACATCCTCAGCCAAGTAGATCGCTGCCTGGTCGAAGAGTTTGGTCTGGCCGATGGTCTGGCGGACGAAGCCACTTGGGACGAGTTGTCGGAGCGTTTTCCGTCGTTGACGCCGCCCGCGACGGTGCGGCCCGGCGAGCCTTTCGTCCGGGTTCTCGATCCGGCCTTGGGCACCGGCGTCTTCTTGGCCGAGGCGATCAAGCTGGTGCATGCCCGCCGGACGGCGAAGTGGACGGCGGAGGGTGACGACGCCGGCCGCGTGGCGCGCCGTTGGGACGAGCACGCGGCGAGCCGGCTGTTGCCACGCTTGGGCGGACTGGAGTTGATGTTGCCTGCGTGCGTGGTCGCTACCTTGCAGTTGGTTGCCACCCTGGCGGACACCGGGTTCTCCTTCACGCGCCCGTCACGGCTGGAAATCTACCTGGCGAATACCCTGGCGGGCCCCGGAACGCGGCAGCGGTCGTTGTTTGGCGAGAGCGAAGACTGCGAACGTCTTCTCCGGGCCGCAGCCACGGGCCGCGATCTGGCCTGCCGGACTCCGTTCACGGTGATTGTCGGCAACCCGCCGTTTTCCGGGATTTCGCAGCAGCACGGCCGCTGGATCGTGGATCTGCTCCGCGGCCGCGAGGGCGGCCGGCAACGCTGGTGCAATTATTTCGAAGTCGACGGGCGGCCCCTGGGCGAGCGCAAGACATGGCTGCAAGACGACTATGTGAAGTTCCTCCGTTACGCCCACTGGAAAATCGAAACGTCAGGGTGCGGCGTCGTCGGTTTTGTGACCAACCACGGCTACCTCGACAATCCCACGTTTCGCGGAGTCCGCCGGCAGTTGCTGACCACGTTTCCCCGTCTGACGGTGATCGACTTGCACGGGAACCGGAAGAAGAAGGAACGTTCGCCCGATGGCCAAGCGGACGAAAACGTGTTTGGGATCGAGCAAGGAACCGCGATCGGCCTGCTGCGGCGGCCGCCGGGCGAAGGCGTCGGCAGCCGCCGAAGTCACGGGGAGTTGTGGGGGAACGCCGAAGACAAGCTGAACTCGCTGGACGAGGCGGCGCGCCAGCCTGATTCGGGCGACCCTGGAGCGGTGTTGGCGCTGCAAGTCATGCATCCCGCCGGCCCGGACTACTTGTTCCTGCCGCGGACCGAGGCGGCGGCCGGCGAGTACGCTGCCGGGCCAAGTCTCGCCGAGCTGATGCCGGTGAAGGTCACTGCGCCCGTAACGGCCCGAGACGGTTTTGTGGTCGCCTTTGCGCGGGAAGAACTGCTGGAGCGGATGGCCGAGTTCCGCGATTTGCGTGTTCCCGACGACGACATCCGGCGGCGCTACTTCACCCACAGCCGCTCGGCCAAGTATCCGCCCGGCGACACCCGCGGCTGGAAGTTGGCCGAAGCGCGCCGGCGCGTGGCCGCCGATCCCGACTGGCAGGAGCACGTCCGGCCGTGCTGGTACCGGCCCTTCGATCGGCGCGTCGTGTACTGGTCGGACGGAATGATCGACTGGCCGCGGGGCGAGGTCATGCCCTGTCTGCAGCGGGCCGGCAATCTGGCGCTTGTCGCCCGCCGCCAGATGCCGCCCACTCAGCCGTGCAACTACTTCTGGATCACGGACCAGTTGCTGTTGGACGGCCTGATTCGTTCTGACAATCGGGGCAGCGAGTCCGTGTTCCCGCTGTATTCGGAGGCGGCGGGGCACGGGGAAACGCGGCAGCGAGCGAACGTGGACGAAGCGGTCATCGCTCGGCTGGCCGGCCAACTGGGCCTGCGTTGGCACCCGGACGGCGTTGCCGGGGAAGACGCGTTCGGGCCGCTGCAGTTGTTGTACTACAGCTACGCCCTGTTCTTCTCGCCGGCCTACCGCCTTCGCTACGCGGAGCAACTGCGGCGTGGTTTTCCGCGCGTCCTGACGCCGCGCCGACCGACGCTGTTCCGCACGCTGGCTGGCTGGGGCGAACGGCTGGCCGGCCAGCACTTGCTGCTCGCCTCCGGCTCCCAGCAAACCGAACCAGCGCCCTCCTGGTCGGTCCGCGGCGTCCCGCGGGTGGACCGCGGTTTTCCGAAGTATCAGTCTGAAAGGATCAGCATCGCGCGCGACGTGTGGCTGGCGCCGGTTCCGGCGGAAATCTGGAACTTTCAAGTCGGCGGTTATCAGGTGTGCCAGAAGTGGCTCAAAGACCGCCGCGGCCGGACGCTTGCCGAACGCGATCTGGCGACCTGCGTCCAAATCGTCTCGGCCATCGGCGATACGATCCGCACCGCGAGGGAAATTGACGCCGCCATTCAAGCGGCCGGTGGCTGGCCCGTTGCGTTCGCGTGAGGCGCAAGCCAGCCAAGACGCGGTAGCTGCCCGCGGACATCCGCTCGCCGAAGTGTTCTTCCGGCTGGTGGAATCCCGCGACGGGGACAAGGTGCTGGACCAGGCGATCATGGTCTCCTGGGATTTGGTGGGCGTCCGGCCGGGCATTCTGGAGAAAGTTCGCGACCACGTGAAGCCCCGGTTGCCGGACTTCGAGATCGGCAAGCTGATTATCAACGCCACGCACACGCACAACGCCCCGGTGACGCTGGAGGGCCGTTACACCCTGCCCGAAAGCGGCGTCATGAAGCCGGCGGAGTACGTCCAGTTCATGATCGGCAGGGTCGGGGAGGCCGTCGTCGAGGCCTGGCAGAAACGGCGTGTCGGCAAGGTCGGTTGGGGCCAGGGTCAAGCGGTCGTGCCGCAGAATCGCCGGGCGGTGTATGCCGACGGAACGGCTCGGATGTACGGCGCCACCAACACCCAGGAGTTCCGCGGCATCGAAGGCTACGAAGACCACAATCTGGATGTGCTGTTCTTCTGGGACGAGAAGGATCAACTTTTGGCGACGGCGATTAACGTTGCCTGTCCTTCGCAGGAAGCGGAGGGCGGCCTGTCGATTCACGCCGACTTCTGGCACCCGGTGCGTGAGATGCTGCGGCAGCGGCACGGCAAAGATCTGTTCGTGCTCGGCTGGGCCGGCGCCGGGGGCGACCAGACCTCGCGTCCCATGTACCGCAAGACGGCCGAAGCGCGGATGCGCAAGCTGCGCGGCCTGACACCGTTGGAGGAGGTTGCCCGCCGCATCGTTGCCGGCTGGGAGGAGGCTTACCAAGGCGCTCGCCAAGACATCCGCAGCGACGCCGTGCTGCGGCATGGCGTGCAGGAGATCGAGTTGCCCTATCGCAAGGTGACCGAGGCCGAGGCGGCCGAAGCCCGGCAGCAGGCGGCCAGGTATGCCGAGGATCCGGCCCAGCGTTGGAATTACCGCTGGCATCAGGGCGTGGTGGAGCGTTACGAAGCGCAACAGGCGGGCACCGAGGGAAATTTCAAGATGGAGTTGCATGCGTTGCGGCTGGGCGACGTGGCCGTTGCCACGAACACCTTCGAGCTGTACACCGACTACGGCGTGCAGATCAAGGCCCGCAGTCCCGCCGTGCAGACCTTCGTCATCCAACTGACCGGTTCCGGCGGTTATCTGCCCAGCGAGCGGGCCGTGCGCGGCGGCGGCTACGGCGCGGTGATTCAAAGCAGCCGCATCGGCCCCGATGGCGGTCAGGTTCTGGTCGAGCGTACCTTGGAGGCGATCAAGGGCCTGTGGCCCCCGGTGAAATGACGCGGTTCGCTTCCGCTGCCGGGGCGGGTTCCCGTGCGACGTCCGCCCGGTTCCGATTGCGGCGGGTGCACCGGTTGCCGGGTTTTTCGCCGCGTTCGGGTTTAGTACTTCGCGGCCGGCTCGCGGCCTGCCCGCGTGGCCAGGGCGTGGTAGACGGCCAGGTCGATATCGCTGCCGATCAACCGCACCGAAGCGTCGCCCAGGATGAAGTTCGCGCCGCTGGCGTGATAGCTGCCAAAATCTTCCGCGTGGGAGTGCGGATCGTTGGGGACGTGGTCGCACGATCCCACAACGCGGGCCATCGCTTCCGTCGCCCCGTGGACCATGCCGACCCACGTGGAGCCGAGGTGTCGTGACGAACGTTCGCCGACCAGCAGCGTATTGCTCTGGCCGTCCAGGATGTCTGCGAACCGGATCGAGCTGTTATGAAAGAACGAGCCGTCCCCGTTGCCGGGGTCGTCCTCGATTTCCTGCGTGCCAAACACGCCCACGTAGTTCGACCGCCCGACTTCGAACAACGGCGTATGCAGGCTCGTGAGCATCACCCGCTGGCTTGCGGCGGCGTCGCTGGGGCACAGAAAAACGGGGATCACCGTTTCTCGCGCCGCGTCGTTTTCCGGCTCGTCGATGTGCGCGTTCAAGTCGATTTGGCTGTCGAACAGCGCATTCTGTTCCAGAAAGTGCAGCACCTGCGCGCCCCAGCCCCAGCCCGGCTCGCCGTCCGCCACATCGGCCAGCCAACCGGCCGGCAGATGGCGGTGCACATCGTGAAAGTGATGGAGCGCCACCCCGATGTTCCGCAGGTGGTTCGTGCATTGCGTGCGGCGAGCGGATTCGCGCGCCGCCTGGATCGCCGGCAGCAGCAGGGCCACCAACAGGCCAATCATGGCGATCCCAACCAATAATTCGATCAGTGTCAACGCACGCCTGGTGCGCATGGCGGATTCTCCCGTCGTAGAGTTCTCGGTAAGCAAGGAATTCGAGCCGTCGTAGAAACGTCGGACCAGCAGCCCAGAAAGCCGGCGCAGACGGTCCCCTCCGATCATTCCGACGAACTGGATTCAGACAGGAGGAGCGCGGCAGTCATAGCTGGAAGACACCGCCGCGATCAGCAGCATGGGAGCCACGGCCCCCAGGGGCTCGACGAAGACCGCCACATCCTCCACCCGGATGGTTCGCGGCAGCAAACCGCGCTCGGCGACGTATCGGCAGGCCAAGCAGTTGTGGGCGTCGTGGGCAGGCGAAACCGGGGCCGGATGACGGTGATCCCACTGCCAGTCCTTCGGAACGCAGCCATCGTGCCAGCCGTGACAATTCACCAGGTGGTGTACGTGGGACGGGTGACCACAGCACAGATGATGCGCGGTCCCCAGGCTCGTTCCCTGGACGGCGCACAGCACCGCCAAGACAACCGACAACCAATTTGCAGGACGCAGGGAACGCAGCATCTCGACTTCTCGCCACCGAATGGTACAACCAAAGAATAGGAACTGCCGCCTGAGCTGTCAAAGCGTCAGGGAACTTGGATATGACGAAAGTGCTTGGCAGGAAAGGCATTACTTCCTTCGCGCAGATTTCGAAAGGCTTCCTTTTCCGTGACTGTTTTGCCCAGCCTGTACCGCGATTCACTGGCTTTGCTGACGGATCTTTACCAGCTGACGATGGCGTACGCCTATTGGAAACAAGGCCTGGCGGATCGGGAGGCCGTCTTTCATCTGAGCTTTCGGCGTCACCCGTTTGGCGGTCAATTCGCCGTCGCCTGCGGACTGAGCTATGCCGTCGATTTCCTCCGCGGTCTGAAGTTTGCCCCCGACGATCTTGAGTACTTGGCGTCGGTCTCGACCGCAGCCGGCAAGCCCCTGTTTGAGCCGGCGTTTGTCCATTACCTGAGCCAACTCGAATTCCGTTGCGACGTAGACGCCGTCGTCGAAGGCACGATGGTGTTCGCGGGCGAGCCGTTGGTCCGTGTCCGCGGACCGTTGCTGCAGAGCCAGATCATCGAAACGCCGCTGCTGAACATGATCAACTTCCAGACGCTGATCGCGACCAAGGCGGCGCGCGTTTGCCGGGCGGCAGCCGGGCGGCCGGTGCTGGAGTTCGGATTGCGGCGGGCTCAGGGCATCGACGGCGGATTGGCGGCTAGCCGCGCGGCCTACATCGGCGGCTGTGCGGCCACCTCCAACGTGCTGGCGGGCAAGCTGTTTGGGATCCCCGTCAAGGGCACGCACGCCCACAGCTGGGTGATGGCCTTTGACAAAGAACGCGAGGCGTTTCAGGCTTACGCAGCGGCCATGCCGGACAACTGCATCTTCCTGGTGGACACCTACGACTCCCTGATCGGCGTCCGCAACGCGATTTCTGTGGCGGAGGCCTTGCGCCGCGACGGGCATCAACTGCTCGGCATCCGCCTGGATTCAGGCGATTTTGCCACGCTCAGCCGCACGGCGCGTGGCATGCTGGACGAGGCCGGGTTCCCCGGAGCGGCGATCGTTGCCAGCGGCGATTTGGATGAGGAGCGCATCGAGCTGTTGTTGCAGAGCGGGGCCTGTATCGATGTCTGGGGAGTCGGCACGCGACTGGTGACCGCCCACGATCAGCCGGCGCTGGGCGGCGTGTACAAGCTGGCAGCACTGCGCGATACGGACGGAAACTGGACGTACAAACTCAAGCTGTCCGAACAGGGCAGCAAGTCGTCCGATCCCGGCATTCTGCAAGTCCGCCGTTTGCAGACGGCCGCGGGCCGCTTCGCGGCGGACGTGATCTACGACGAACCCAGCGGATTGTCCGCCCCGCTGCAGTTGGTGCCGTTGGAGTCCGATCTGGCTCAATTGCCGCCCGCTCATGCCGGGCATCAGGATCTGTTGATTCCGGTCTTTCGCGGCGGGCGCCCGGTCTATTCGCCTCCCAGCGCCGGTGAAGCCCGCGGCGTTGCCCAGGCCCAGTTCGCCTCGTGCGATGATTCGCTGCTGGCGATTCGCAACGCCCGGCCCTACCTGGTGGGCCGCGACCACAGATTGTTCGACTTGCGGTCCCGCTTGTTCCACGCGGCGGCAAAAAAATGACGCGATCCGCCGATTCCTTTCTGGGCCGCCGGGGTTCAAGTTCGTGTGCGGCGACGTTCGCAACACCACGGTTCCGCTCCACTTCCATTCCGACAGGGAGAAATTCATGCTTCGATCCAGATTCGCTTCGATTGGCTTTGTCCTCACCGCCGGGCTGATGTTGATCGCCGGAGACCAGGCCTACGCGCAGGGCCGCGGTCCGGGAGTCGGGCAGGGCGGTCCCGGTCGCCCCGGCGGACCCGGCAGCCCAGGTGCCTCGGCCAAAATGCCGTCCGCCGAGCGGGTTTTTCAACAGCTGGACAAGAACGCCGACGGCCAACTCACGAAGGACGAACTGCCGGCCGGCCGCGCCGAACGCTTGCAGCAAGCAGACGCCGACGGAGACGGCGCGATCAGCAAGGCGGAATTGGAGGCAAGCTTCAAAAAACTGGCAGCCGCCGCAGCCGGACGGGGTGGTCCTGCGGCGTTCAATCCGGAGCAGATGTTCCAGCGACTGGACAAAAACGGCGATGGCAAGCTGACCAAGGACGAACTGCCGGAGTCCGCCGCCGAGCGGTTGATGCGTGCGGACGCCAACGGCGACGGCGAGGTGACGAAGGAGGAGTTGGCCGAAGCCCGTAAGAAGCTGTCGGCGGCCGGCCCCGGCGGCGGCAGGCCTACCGTGGACGAGATGTTCCAGCGTCTGGACGCCAACGGCGACGGCAAGCTGATCAAAGAAGAACTGCCGGAGCGGATGGCCCCGTTCCTGATGCGCGCGGATGCGAATGCCGACGGCGCGGTGACGAAGGAAGAGTTGACGGCAGCCCGCCAGAAGCTATCGGCGGCGGGCCCCGGCGGTGTCATGCCCTCCGCGGACGAGTTGTTCCAACGCCTGGATAAGAACGGCGACGGCAAGCTGACCAAGGACGAACTGCCGGAACGGATGGCCCCAGGGCTGATGCGGGCCGACGTCGACGGCGACGGTTCGTTGAGCAAAGAAGAACTGCAGAAGGCCCGCGAACGGTACCGCGGCCGTCCGAGTGCCCCCAAGGAGTGAAATGATCTGGGATCGATCGAACGGTCCGAGTCAGGACAACGGCCGCGGGAAATTCCGCAACGGCCCCAGTTCATCACGACCGCGGGGGACGAGGATCGCGATGAGCTGGCCTTGGCCATCGACGGCCGCCAGTTCGGGGGCGTTCAGCTGCCAACGGTTGGGAATCGCCACGCCGTCGGCAAGGCGGCGGATTTCGTCGGCGGCCAGCGGGACCGACGGCAACTGCACCAACGCTCGTCCCGGTGGAAGGAGCTGACCGCGAATCGTCTCCGCTGTCAGGTCGTCTGTCCGGCATGACTCTTCGATGCGGAAATCGCCGATCGCCGTTCTGATCAGCGCCGACATGACGGCGGCAGTGCCCAACGCCTGGGCCACGTCGCGGCCGAGCGAGCGGATGTAGGTGCCGGAGCCGCAGCACACCTCCAGCTGCAATTCGGGGTACGCGTAGCGCACGAGCGTCAACCGGTGGACTTCGACTGGCCGCGGCCGGAGTTCCACCGCGCCGCCGCGGCGAGCCACCTCGTACGCCCGGCGTCCCTGAACCTTGAGCGCCGAAAAGGCGGGGGGCCGCTGCTCGATCATGCCCGTCAAGTGCGGCAAGGCCGCTTCGATCTCGCCGGCGGTCGGCCGCGGCGGGTTCTCCAGTTCGACGACCTTGCCTTCGACGTCTTCCGTGTCGCTGGCGCGGCCCAGCAAAAACGTGCCGACGTACGTCTTGGGCATCCGTTGGACATATTCCACCAACCGCGTGGCGGGGCCCAACGCCACAACCAGCACGCCGGTCGCCAACGGGTCCAGCGTCCCCGCATGGCCAACCTTGACGCCGCGCACCAGTCGCTGCACGCGGTTCACCACGTCGCGCGACGTGATCCCGGACGGTTTGTTGACGTTCAGCAGTCCAAACATGAGATGGGAGACTCGATTTTCGGATAGCCCTTGAATTCGGCCGGGACAACGCACTCGCGTGCCGCCCAGCACGACTCGCCGGATGGTGGGGCGGACTTCGGTCCGCCTTGGGGCGAAGTGATTTCCGTTCGCCCCATGAAGCGACGCCTGACGCCGCCTCAGATTACGGCACGGCGTCCGGACTGGCAAGCGCTGCGACAGAAAGATAGACTCCACGTTATGGTCAACAACGTTTGCCGCCGGAACGCGACAGAAAGACGGGGGAGCGGACAAGCATGGTGCGGACGAGGGGCAGCGAAGAAGCCGGTGCTTTTTTCTGCCCAGCCACAGGTTGCGTTTTCGTGTCTTTCTGTCACCCCGTGCTTCCGTCCGCCTCGCCAGACTTGAGAGGGAGGGAACGATCGATGACAATTCGGTCCAGTCTATTGCTTGCGGCCCTAATCGCCTCCGGCAGCTTCGTACAACATCTCGAGGCCGCCGCTGAACCGGGCCCGATCCTGCGCCAGACCAACTACCTTGCCGTGCTGCCTGACGCGGGCCGGCAGGACGAGGTGGTCCTGCAGGCTCAGAAGTACTCTGCGGTTTACGCGGACGTGCTGCACTTTACGCTCATCGGTCCCGACAGCAGCACGGTCAGCAGCGGCGAGGTGTCGCTGGGCGAGGAATTCCGGCTGTCGATTCCAGCCGCGGCCGACGGGTTGCACGTCCTGGAACTGGCCAGCGGCTGGAATGCCTGCCGGGCCGACACGGGAGCCACGCCGTCGGCGTGGGTTGCCCGCGAGACGGTCCCGCTGCAGACGGCCCGCGGTGTGACACAGTTGTTTTTCTACGTGCCGCGCGGCGCAAAGCAGTTCAGCATGTGGCTCGTCGCCGCAACGCCCCGCGAAGGAGCTCGCGTTCAGATCCGCGGGCCCGACGGCCGGACCGTGGTCGAGGAAGAAGGCGACTACGACACGACACAACGGATCCGCGTTTCGGTGCCGCCGCAGGCCGACGGTGCGGTCTGGTCACTGGCCCTGCTCAAGCCGAAGACCGGCCCCTGGAACGTCGACGACGTGAAACTGTGGCTCGATCCCGCTCTGCCGCCGTATCTTTCGGCTTGTGCAGAATGGGCCCTGATGTTCGGCAAACGCAAGCATCCTTGACCGCCTCCGACCGGCCCTTCGAGACCGCCGGAAGCGTTCGCCCTGACTGTCCCCACGGCCGCGCAAGGCTGTCGCACCACACTTACTCTCGCCGAGGCTCCTACCATGCGAAGCGTCCACTGCCTGGCATTTTTGGCAATTCTGTTCATCCTGCAGACTGCGACTGCCGGCGACCCGCCGGCTGCGGTCCTGACCCAATCGCCCTTCACCTACATCCTCGACTACGGCGCGGACCACGTCCGTTCCCCGGCCTACATCGAGCGCATTTCCCAGGCTCCGCCCACGCTCTTGCACCTTGGCAAGGACGTTCCCTTTACCCACAACTGGGGCCCGATCCAGGCCTTGGGCGGCGAGAACCAGGCTTACGGCAAACGCAAACCGTACGCCCCGGAGGACTACATCCGCCGCCTTTCGCCTGCCGAAACTCAGCGGCGGGTGGCCGATTTGACCAAACTCGTCGAGGACCTGCACCAGGCGGGCGTCAAGTGGGTCACGCCTTACATCTGCAGCATGACCATCGGCGGCCATCCCGAACGGCGGGCGGGCTTTTGGGAGTTCTTCGATCGCTGGGACGAGTACCAGGCGTTCGCGCTTGGCCCGCGGCCCGCGAGCGATCCCTTCCAGTGGATCCAAGTCAGGCCTGATGGCAAGCCCCACTTCTTCTACACGTTTACCGGCGAGTTCTACCCCGGCTACGAGCCGAACATCCGCTACGCTGTTTGCCAGAATCGTCCCGAATGGCGCTACTGGACGGAGAAAGTGGTGGAAAATGTCGCCCGCTGCGGAGTGGACGGAGTGTTCGTCGATAACGCCGGCTCGTTGCGCTGCCACTGCCCGGTGTGCCAGCAGAAATGGCGGGCTTGGCTCGGCCAGCGCTACACCGCCGACCAACGGCAACGGCTGTTCGGCGTGCCGGACCCCGCGCTGGGCGACTCCAAACAGCCCGGCTTGCTGTGGGCCGAGACGCAGCGGTTCCGCTGCGCTTGCCTGAAAGAGCACCTGCAGGCCATCGCCGACGCCGGGACGCGGATCACCGGAAAACCGTTCGTCGTGTTTCCCAATGGCGGCGAGAAGCGGCCCGAGAACATCCTGCACATCTACCCCGACACAGACCTGATCATGTTCGAACGGTCGGTCGGTCCCGACGGCACGAATCCGGGCATGGCTTTGCGGCCAATCGTGGAAGACGTGAGCGTCAAGAAGTACAACGACAATATCTTCGAGTACAAGTTCGTGCAGTGCCTGCGACGCAAGGTGCGCCCAATCCTGCTCACGCGGCCCGGTTGGCAAGTCCCAATCGCCGAGCGGAAGTTGCTGGAGATGAACCTCGCCTCGGCCGCCCTGGGCAACGCCGAAGCGGCGGCTTTCGGCGGAGGCGGCGGCTTCCTGCAGCGGGCCGATCCGGAGCTGATGCAAGTGCAGCAGGAGTACCGGACGTTCTTCGAGCGGCAACCGGAACTTTATGAAAGGCTCGACTCGTTTGCCGAAGTAGCCGTCGTCGTCCTGCCCGACCTGGCATGGCTCGACGGCGGCGTGCAGCATCAAACCGAGGTACGCAAAGTCACCGCGAGCCTGCTCGACTCTCACGTCCTGTTCGACTACCTGATCGCCGGCCAAGTGACCACCGACAACCTGGCCAAGTACGCCGCGGTCGTGCTGCCGCGGGTCAGCCATCTGGCGGGCGATCAGGCCGCGGCGCTGAAACAGTATGTCCACGCCGGCGGCGTCCTGGTCGTTACCGGGGCTTCGCCGCAGTTCGACCAGCACGGCCAGCGTCCGGCCCAACTGCCGCTGGCCGATCTGCTCGCCGCGCAGGACCCCGCGACGCCGCTGGCCGTGCGGCGCGTTGGAAAGGGCGCGGCCGGCCAAGCCGCGACGTTCTGTCCCCACTGGATCGAGAAAACGGCCGGCCGCTCGTTTTCGGTCATCGCCAATCCGCCGAACGCCGCGCTGGCCAAGGTCCGCGTGAACGCGTTTCGCCGGCCTGGCCAGTCCCGGTACGTGGTTCACCTGATCAACTACAACGTGCCCCTGGGCGTGCAGGCCGGCGAACCGGAACTACAGCAAGGCATTGCGGTGGCCGCGCGTCTGCCGGGAATCACCGCGGCACCTCGAGTCCGCTGTTACGATCCGCAGGGTCAAGCCGCCGAGCTTCCGGCCGAAGTGCGGAACGGCCAAGTGCAGTTCACGCTGCCGGAACTGCGGATCTACAAGGTCCTGGAGATCGTGGGAGCACAGCCGTGACTCACTGCAACGGGAGAGAGGGAGGGAATCAGATGCGCCGGATGCTGGTCCTCGTCGGTTGGTTTGCCGCAGTCGCGCTGGCGTGTTCGCCGGCCTGCGCGGTGGTCTTCGTCCACATTAGCGACCCGCACGTGAACGTCTCCGACGCCGGTCGGTTTCGCGAGGAAGGGGTGCGGGATTTGCGGCGCGTCGTGGACGCCATTCGCGTCATTCGGCCCGCCTTCGTCCTCGTCACCGGCGACGTCACGGAACTGGGCGACGAGGCTTCCCTGGCCCGCTACCGCGCTGAGATTGACCGGGCCGGCGTGCGGGTGTACAGCGTCCAGGGCAACCACGATCGGCCTGCCGCCCCGGACGTCTTCAACCGCCTCGTAGGGCCGACCCATCCGGCGTTCGATGTCGACGGACACCGCTTCGTGGGCCTCAATTTCCACCGGCCCGACGAAGCCTTGGCGGAGTTAGAGCGTCAAATCGCGACCTCGCAGGCAGCGGGAATCAAGCACGTCTTGACGTTTGGCCATGAACCCCTGTTGGCGCCCGATGGTGTCGCCTTCAACCTCTCGCCCGGTTTTGCCAGCCTCCGCGGCCAGAAAGCCGTTCGCTATCTGACGCTGGCGCAACAGCAGCAGATCGTCGGTCACTTCGCCGGTCATCTGCACAGCGCGATGGACGTAGCCGACGCCTACACCGGGACGCTGTCGCTGGCCGTGCCCTCCGTGGTCAACGGAGCCGCCCTGCGTTTGTGTTCGGTCTGCGAAGGAAAACTCAGCTGGTCGGTGGCCAAGGCGGGCCAGTGGCCGCTGGCCCTGCTCGAGTCGGCGCAGAACCACGTGCCTTGGGGCACGGCGCGGCTGGAAGGCGTGCAACGGCTGACCATTCGCGCCGTGGGGCCCAGCCGGCTTCGCGACGTCCAAGTGCATCTGGGCGCCGACTTGGCGCTGCCGACCGAGCGCGGCGCGGACGCCAACGCCGTTGCCGTATCGCTGGATTGCACGTCTCTGAGCAGCGCGGTCTACGAACTGCGGGCAACCCTGACGGACGAGGCAGGCAACCGCGCCGCGTCTTCCTGGCGTCTGCTCGTCAAGGGCGGGAAGTAGCAGGAGGGGAACAGACGCACGCCGGTCGCCTGGGCGTACACCTGCCGGCTGGGAGTCCGCCGGCGGCGCGTGTTTCGCCGAAGCGAAAAAGGGCGAGGACGCTACCAAGGCAGGCCGCACAGATCCACCGTGCCCTCCGGCCACGCCCGGCTTGAACAGGCGAGCACCAGCGCTTCTTCTTCCCAGCGTTGCGGTCCCGATGGTTGGTCGAACCACACCGGCGCGTCGAGGGGCCGCCAGCCAAGGGCTCGGTAGTAGGGAACCAGAACTGCGGAACACAGCAAGAACCCAAATTCGACCTCGAGCGTTTCCCTCATGAACCGTGCGGCCTCCTGCAGGGCCCGCGAGGCCAGGCCTCGGCCGCGCCACGACGGCAGCGTCATCAGGTTGCCGATGCCCGCCAGACGGACGGCCGTGCTGCCCACCCGCGCCGCCCGCAGCGTGATCGCCAGCGTGCTGGCCGGTTCGCCGCGGCAGAAGACAAGCACTCGCCAGTCGATCTCCGCCCACGCCAGCCTGGTCTCCTCCTCGCCGAAAATGGATTGCGTCCATTCGGCCAGACCTTCCGTCACGTCACCGGGAACTTGATCGCACGGCAGGATCTGCACGGAAACCGGAGCATTCATGTCATGCGACCTCTTGATTCACGAGCCGGCACAGGTCCTCCCGCACCCGGAGTCGGTCATCGAGCACGCAGAACACCGCGCGCCGGCCCGGTTGGATGCTGCCGTAGTCCAGATCCTGGTGGATCAGACGCGCGGGCGTCCAGGATGCGGCCCGCACAGCCTCCTGGAGAGAGCACCCGGTGAACTCGCAAAAGGCCGCTACGGCGTGCGCCAGCGTCAGCGTGCTGCCGCACAGGCCGCCGTCCGGGTTGCGCCCGGCCCCGTTCACAACGCAGTACGACGACAGTCCGGCTTTAATCCGCTGTCCTTCCTGCGCGTGGCGTCCTCCCAGAATCGAGTCGGTGATCAGCGCGACGCCAGCGGCGCCCTTGGCGCGATACAGCAGCTTGACGAGCAGCGGATCCACGTGGATGCCGTCGCAGATCAGCTCGCACACGAGCGACTCGCTGGCCAGGCCCAGCAGGTCGAGCGTCACGTCCAGCACGCCGGGCTCTTTGAATCGCTGGATTTCGGTAGCGTTGAAGGTGTGGCACACCGCGGTAGCGCCGGCCTGGACGGCAGCCAAGAGCTGGTCGCGGCTCGCACGCGTATGGCCGATGGACACCGCCAGCCCCCGCTGCCGGCACGTCCGAATCGCCTCCAAGGCGCCGGGCAATTCGGGCGCGATGTTAACGTACCGCGGCCAGGAACCGCACGCATTCAGCAGCTGTTCAACGGAGAGATCCTGCGGCGTCGCGATCGCGCCGGAGTGGAAGCCGCCGCGGCCCGCGGGCGCTGCATAAGGCCCCTCGAGGTGGATCCCTAGACAGCCCCGCGCCGGGCCGAGGGCGTCGAGGCTGCGGGCCAATTGCCGGAGCCAGTCCGGCAAGACCTCCACAGCGATGCTGCCCGTGGCAAACAGAAAACCCGCGACGCCCTGGCCACGGAGGTCGTCGCAAAGCGCGGCCAGCCTGTCCGGGCTGGAGCCGTCTTCGTCGGATGGATGCGTGTGGACGTCCACCAAGCCGGGCAGCAAGTAACACGATTCGAGGTCGAGGTCGCCCGGCGGGCAAGATGCGACCACCCGCGCGATGCGGCCGTCCACGCACTCGACGCCGCCCCCAGGCAGAATGCCTTCGGGCGTGACGACGCGGGCCTTGTAGATTCGCAGCCGAGCCATGTGGCGGCTCCCCAGCGGTGTCAAAGCGTACCGCCTTCGCCGAGGGAACACGAAGCGGCAGACGTCGCGGCCTCCGTCACGGCAGACGTTCAGACGCTGGCAGGACCTCGTGCTCCGTGCTGGTCACCAGATTGCGGGCGTCGATCAGGTTGAGGCAGTAGACCTTCGTCTGCCGCGGCAGTTCGGCGGTGACCCGCCGCGAAGCGGCGTCCACGCGGGCGGGCTGGGTTTCCCACTTGCGGTCTTGCCAGCGGCCGTCGTCGAGCGAGAAGGTCAGTTCCGCCTTGGAAATCTCCACCGCGGATTCGTAGGTGGCCCAGACGGCCGAGCCGTCGCGGCCCTGGGCGGTGATCTTGGCCAACGCCGGGCCGCCGCACAGGATGCTGCCGGCAAAGGCGTGGATCTCGCCCGGCTGCTCGCCGGCCGCGCCGTGCCCGTGCGGCATGCGCACGCGGATCGCCAGCGTCCGCGGGGACTGCGGCAGCCGATACGATTTCTGCAACGAGTCCAGCGGATACGCGAAATCGTTCGTTCCGGTCACCCACAGCATCGGCATCTTTGCGTGGGGCAGATATACCGAGGGGTCCCACCAGGCGAGCCAGCGGGCCGCCCGGTCGCTGCCCATCGTTTCGAAATTCTGCAACCAAGCCGAGTTCTCGCCGAGGAATCCGCACCCGTAAACCGGCACCGCAAACCGGAAACGCGGATCGACGCCGGACACGATGCAGGTCAGATAACCGCCCCAGGAAATGCCCGTGACGCCGATCCGGCTGGCGTCGACTTCCGGGCGGGCGCGGAGCAGCGAGTGGGCCAGCAAGGCGTCGGCGACGGCGTGGTAAGTCCACTGGTCCGTCGCCGGCCGGTCGATCTGGTCGAAGCCGCCCCAGCCCGGCGGGCCGCCGTCCGCGTGGCGCTTCCAGCCCCGCTTGTCGGGCTCGTTGCGAACGGGCAGGCAGCCACAGAGATCCATCGAGATGGCGGCATAACCGCGACTGGTCCACAGGCGGACCCAGCCGTCGAAGGCGGTCCCGCCGCCGCCGTGGATCAGTACCAGGGCCGGGACCTTCTTCTCCGCACTGGCCCCGGCCGGAGCGGCATAGTACGCGAAGACACGGGTCGGCTTTCCCTGGTAGGGCAAGCCTTCGTAGAACAGCGATTGCACTTCGCGAGCGGTGACATCCGGAGCGGGAAACTCACGAGGTGCCTTGCCGAGTTGTTCCAGGTCCCAACTCGGCGGAACCGCTCCGGCTTCGGCGCACCAGCCTGGACCGGCGGCAACCAGAAAGAAGAACGCGGACAGACACCACCGGGCGATCGGGCGGGAACGACGATTCATGGTGATCCTCATGTCGAGTCTCGAAAGGGAGGGAGGCCGCTCCGGTGCGTTCCGAGCGGCCACGGGACTGGCATGTTACCAGAGCAACCCGTGCCATGACAAGCTTCTCAAGACAAGCTTCTCAAGCACCCTGGACGCCGTGTCGGCAGCGCACTAGACTCCACCCAGCGCCGGCCATCGGCCCCGCGGTCGATCGCGCAGCCCGGTCTCGCCGAGCTCGGCATATCGTAAACCGCTCGCTCCGCGAGCGGGATCGTGTCGCGGAGCGACACGGCTACGATGTCCCAGACCGCCGACGAGTCTCGGAGACACTCGGCCACGTAAGTTTTTTCGCATCGCAAAAGGTGGATTCGATGCCTGCCGCCAAATCTCGTTTCGTTCTGAGCGTACTCTTCGCCCTGCTCGTCCCGCTGACGCTTGCCGCGGCAGCGCCGCCGCTGTGCACGACGCACTTCTTCGACTGGTACGTGAGCGACAGTCCCGCCGCTCTGCAGCAACGGCAGAAGCAGTGGACGTATCAGGTCGACTGGGGCGTGCTGGGCATCGCGGCGGAGGAGATCGGCACGAGCGTCCACTATTACGAGGCGCAGTTCCGCAAGATCCGCGAGGCCGGCTTCGACGGCCTGCACTACGAATGGCACCGCAACAACCCCAAGCCGCAGTTTCTCCAAGCTTTGGGCAAGACGGGCCTGCCCGTGGCCATGTTCTACGACATGGAAATCCGCTTCCACGGGCGTCCCCAGTTCATCACGCCCAGCGAGGCCTTTGCCAAGGAGTTCGTCGGGGACGTGACCAGCTTTTACCACGCCGTGCCGCGGCCGCTCTGGCTGCACGACCGCAACGGGAGCCTGCCGATCGTGGTCTACGGGTACGCCTTCGACCGGCAGGTAACAGACCCGGCGGCGTGGCAGAAGTTCTATCGGGCGATCATCCAGGGCGTCCAGTCGGCGCTAGGCGAACGGGTCGTGTTCCACTGGACCAACAACGGCTCGTTCCAGCAGATGTACGGCTTCCAGCATTTCCCGGAGATCCAGAGCTATGTTTTCAACGAGGCCTCCGCACAGACTCCCGTCGCCGCCCGCTCGGTGACGTTCGTGGTCCACTACGACGACTTGGGCGTCTCGTTGGCCCGCGATGGCAACCGGCCCACCCGCTGGATCCGCAACGATGTGCGTTATCTCCAGGAGACGCTGTGGCTGGCCAAACACACGGACCCCGACCTGGTGTTCAATTACGGCTGGAACGAGTTGTACGAAGGCGAACACCTGCTGCCTTGTTCCCGCTGGGGGACTTGGCGTTACGACGTCGCGTCGGCGATGGTCCGCGAGATCAAGGCTCACACCCAGGCGGACTTGCCGCGCGTGCTGGTCATCGCCGACGACTTTCTGCCGGCGTTGCATCAGGCGGACGCAGCCATGGCGACTCTGCTGCACCGGGAAATGGCCTTGCTGGCGCAGTTGCGTTCCCTGCTGCCGCAGGCCGAAGTTGGGCTGCCTGCGGCGGGGCGGAACCTGGCGGATTACGCGGCCGTCGTGGCTTTGAACATGGTCAAGACGCCCGAAGAAGAAGCGGCCCTGGCTGCGTGCGGGCGGCCGGTGCTGTACGCCAATCCCGATTCCAAATCAGATACGCCCATGACCCGCCTGTTCACGGCGCGGTCCCGGCGGCCGCTGCTGCCTGCCGACCGCCCGCCGGCCAACGAGTTCGTCGTGGCCACGGGCCGGATCGACGTCGATCTGCAACAGTTCCCTTTCCTGCAATTCCGCTGTCGCAACAGTCCGGAGACGATTTTCCATATCCGCTATCATGGGCTGAACGCAAAGGGGCAGGAAGTTCCCGCGTGGTACGAGTCCAGTCCGACCGACGATCGGCAAACCGGCGGCAAGTGGTTGGCCAGCCAAGCGAACGTGGCGGACATCGCCCGACAGGCGGCGGGCGAGCCGATCTCCCGGCTGACGCGGATCGAAGTCATCCTCGACGACCTGGACGCGAACGGGACCTTCTCCCTGGATCTCGACTACCTGCGTTTTGCTAACGCCAAGGGCCAGACTGGCTGGACGGCCGAATTCCCGCAGTGGACGATCGGCGCCAGCTTTGGCGGCCTGCCCGGCGGCCAGACCAGATACAGCTTTGATCCGCACACCGAGGACGGGCAACGTTTCCAGAGGATGACGCTGGCGGCCACGGTGAGCGACAAGGTCGTGCCGCCGATTGACGAGGCGACCCGCCAGATCGAGCCGCTGCCCCACGTCCAGACGCTCGTGTCCGCGGCGTCCGAAGGCAAGACCGTCCCCGTCGTGCTCGCTCGCGAACGCTGCTACTGGCTGAACACCTATTCGCCCTCCGATGAGTGCTGGGAGAAACTGATGCCCGGCCTGACCGGAATGCGTCTGAACCGGGGCGTGATCTTCCGCTCGTTCTCCCACTCGGTCCGCAAGGACGGGCTGACCTCCGCGCAGGAGGACGGGCTGATGACGATTCAGGACGAGCCGCTGCCGGTGGCCCGCGTCCGCATGGTCGCGCCGCCGGAGTTGGACCGATCGCTGGCCCAGGTGCTGCCGGTCGATCCCCGAACCCCGTCCGTGCGCATTCTGCAAGGCCAACGCACGTCGATTCCAATTCCGGACCCCGGCAGCCGGCCGCCAACGATTACCCTGGAGCCGGGCGAAGTGATCGAACTGGTCTACCCGGAAGCGTCGTTCGAGAAATAAGCGTCCGATGTCATGTGAGCGGCACAACGCTAGCCGCCGGTACTGCGGCCGTTCCGAAACCGGTGGCGAACGCCATTTTGCTCACTGATTGCTCGAACGCTGCTAAGGCTTGGGCGGTGTTGCGGCACGGTCGGCACTCGGCAGCCAGACCAGCGGGACCAGGCAATCGAGGTCGCTGTCCGTCCCGTGGACGCCGCCGGTCGTTCCGTTGGCGCGCGGGACGTCGTGCTGACCGTGGTCCGCCGTGATGATGATCGCATATCCGCGAGCGCGGAGCCACGGGATGATTTCTTGCAGCCAGGCGTCGGCTCCGGCACACGCTTCCGCGGCCTGCTTGGAGAACGGTCCGTGGGCATGAAACACCTTGTCGGTGTTCCCGTACTGGACGATGACGAATTCCGGCTTCTTTTCGTCGACGACTTCCATCAGTCCGGCCAGCACTTCCAGGTCGTCGTTTTTCTCCTTGACCCGGAAATCGGCATAGCGGCCCAGCAAGCGGTCGCCCGTCCAGCCTTTAATGCCGAAGCCTCCGCTCTTCAGGCCGCGTGCCCGCAGCACGCTGCAGAGATCTTCGCAAGCGAGTTCCGAGTCGAACGTCTTGATGCCGGTGGTCTTCTGGGAGCCCCCCGTGATCATGCAGCCAAAATTGACGCATGTCACGCTGGGCAGAACCGAGCGGAGTTGGGCCTGGTTCGTCTCGGTTGCCAGGCTGTTCAGATACGGGGTCTTGTCGCGCATCTTGCTCCAGATCGCGGCTCCAAAAGCGTCGATGCCGAGAACCGCCACCTGCTTTGCCCCGCGCAGATCGTTGACGATCGAGTCAATCGGCGGGGCTTCCGCTTGCTTGGGAGCCGGAACGTCGAGGATGGTCGCAACGGTTGGCGCCAACGCCTGCATCGGATAGGTTCGCAGCGCCGCGTCGCGGGAGGACGCTGCTACGGAGAGTCCGGGCGAGACCGCGGTGGACAGGAAGACGAGCGCGATCAAGGACAGCCTGAAGACGTTCATCGTCAGCATCTCCAACAGATAACCACAAGTTGCACGAAAGATACGAAGGACTGGAAGTTCGACGCCGGCGACTTTGTCGCGTGTGATGATCTTGCCCGCTTGCGACGCCGCCGGGCCGACGATCAACGCCAACTTGGAGCAAGCCCCGTTTCACGGCGTTTTCTTTTCGTTTCGGCCTGCCTTTACGGAAATATCGCCCGATGCAACGAACTTCGAAAGTTGGCTAGAATCGTTTCTACGCAGGCGTCACTGTCGCCGCGTTGCGCCCCGGCCCAGCATGGGCAGCAGGCCGTTGGCGTGGACGTCACCGTAATCGAACATCAGAAAGCCGCCGGTCTGGTGCCGGCGGGTGACCAGAATCTGTTGCAGGATGTGATCAAACCGCTCGCGCCGCCCGTGCTCGAACACGGCCACGCCCGGATAGCAGGGCGTCTTGCCGGCCCAGCCCACTTGGCTGGTGATCCAGGTGCTCAGTTGCACGTCGCTGGGCGTATAATCCATCGGGCAAACGAAATCGAGCCAGCCCTGTTCGCACCACAATTTCCAATCCTGCCCGACGCTGTCGCGGTCGGACGGCCAGTTGCGGAACACGGCGGCGGAGATCTTGATGCCGGGGCGCACCTGCCGTGCCTGCCGGCTGACCTCGCGGACTACGACGTTGATGTTCTCGCGGCGCCAGTCCAGCCAGGGCTGCCGCAGCGGACCGCTGCGACGGACGTCCGCCGGCCAGTTCTCGATCTTCACGCCGGCCGCCCGCGAGAACCGCTCGCGGCACCCGGCGCAGTAACAGTGATCGCCGTCGGGATAGCGGATGTAATCGAAGTGCAGGCCGTCCAGTTCGTAGCGCCGAGCCAGTTCGACCATCGAGTCGATCTCCAGCTGTTGATTGTCCGGATGAGATGGGCACAACCAGGGTTCTTCGCGGCCGGCCGAATCGGCTTGCAGCCGGCCCTCACGCCGCATCTTGTCCAGGAACTCCGCAGGCGCTTGCCGGCCCGTGTTCCAGTTGACCTTCCAGACATGGATCTGCACGCCGTACTTGCGGCAGGCGGCCAGGCATTTGGCCACTTCATCGTTCTCCGCGTCGACTTCGGGAGCCGCCGGCAACACCTCGCTGGGATAATAGGCGACGCCGCCCCACAGCATGTTGGGGAAGATGGCGGTAAAGTTGGCGTCGGCCATCTGCTTGATCGCCGCGTCCCACGTCAAGCCGGTCACGCCGCGGGCGTTGTGGCACCACAGGCCGCGGAATTCACCTGCCACGGGCCGCTGCGCACAGGCATACGCGTCCAGGGCTCGCTGCGAGGCCGCGGTAGCTGCTGCGAACGCCTCGACAGGCTTGTCCTGCTGCAGCAGTTGCCGGGCTTCCGCGCGGAGCCGCTCGGCTGCGTCCAGGGCCGAACGCACACGCGGGTCGTCCCCGCGAGCTGGCGACAGCTGCTTTGCCAGCGCATCGTAGCCGTCGGAGCCGCCCATCCGCCCCATCCGCGCCAGTTCGGCCGCCGCCGCCTCGCGCCACAGATCCGGCACGAGATACCCCAGCATGGCTTGCAGCATCCGGCGTTTGTTCACCGCGTCGTCATCCAGCAGAACGTGCGACATCACCAGGCTGTTGGCCGTCGCGACCACGGCGCCGTGGCCGGTGGGCTGGCCCTGGTCGTCGAGCCAATCCGCGACGATCCGGCCTGCGCCCGCCGCCGGGCGGTGATCGTGGATGTTCCAGGAACGCTGGCCCACGACCGGCGGACAGCCCGGCAGCGCTCCGTCGGCAAACCGCATCGCGGCAAAAGAGCCGGGCCGCTCCTGCCGCACGTATTGGCCGGACGCAATTCCTAAGACCGGCCGAAGCTTGTCAGGAATCCCGTAGAACGCCAACACTTTGCCTCCCGCCTGGACGAACCGCTCTAGCTCCGCCACCGCCTCCTCGGGCATCCCGGAATTGTGAGGCAGGATCACGAGGCGGACCTTCTGCAGCTGGGCGGCCGAAAGCTTCAGATCGCTCAGCGTGGCACAGCCGATGCCTAACGCATCCAAATGCCGCGCCAAACCCTCGGCCGCAGAATCCACGGCCCGCGACTCGTTGGGCTGACGCACCGCCGCCGACTCGGCCCGGATGATCGCCACCGTGGCATCCACTCCCAACATGCCGCGGAAGGCAAAGTCGCGGACGCGCAATTCGCTGTTCGTATCGCCGCCCCGCCACGCCGACAGGCGGATCGTCCGGATCGCGCCCCAGCCGTCCGGCTCGCCTTCGATCCGCGTGCCGGCCTTGTCGATCACAATCGTGTTCCAGCCCGGCTGGTCCGGGTAGAACGACGCGCTGTACCAACCGTTGCCGCTCTGCAGATACAGCGAAAAGCTGGCGACCGGCGACACGTCCTGGCACCACAGCTGGAAGTGAACGCCGCGGCAGCCCGACAGATCGAGTTGCAGCTTGTGGTCCCACGAAACGCGTTCGACGGGGTTGCCCGCAAACCGGCACGGCAGCCGCAGCACTTGCCTGCCGGACTCCTCCACGACGCTCGCCGCGTCGCTGCCCGTCATCGGCTGCCACGCCGCCCGCGCGGCCGCTTCGTCGGCGTAATCGCACGGCTCGAAAACGGGCGATTCCCGTTCCGCCGCCTCTGCGGCGCCGCCGGCTAGAAAACACAACGCCGTGATCGCACGGAACAGGACCGGTCCGAGCCGACGAGGCAAGGAGGTGGCACGAAAGAGTCCCCAATCTGGCGAAAAGCCGCTGCCATTCATCTTCTTCCTCCTACGTAACTGCAACCCCGCCGGTCCGGAGTCTCAAAGCCGATCTGAATCTTCCTCGAATGCAACGCCTGAATCCGGTTTCTAACCTATCGCTTCAAGAAACTCAATCAGCCTCGCATCCGCGAATCGCCGCGGCACGGCTAACAGATTAGCCGTGCCAGACCGGGGGCTGAAGTACCGGCATCTGCTGCAGAGCAACGGCAGCAGCGGCGGCGACCGGAGGATGAGGAACGGCAGTTTTTTGGGAACCACGAAAGACACGGAAGGCACGAAAGGCGAAGATCCTGGTCGTGACTTTCGTGATTTTCGTGGTTAATAGACGAGCCTGCGTATCGTCGCCTTGGGATGACTGCCAAAGTTGACCAGCAGGCCGAGTTTCATCTCGGCAGCCTTCAAATAGTTAATCACCTGGGCAACGTGTTCGGGGGCAATTTCCTTGATGGCCTTCAATTCCACAATGATCCGATCGTAGCAGATGAAATCGGGCTTGTACGTCTGAACGAGCCGTTCGCCCTTGTAAGAGAGGGGCAGTTCCGGCCGTGCGCGATATGGAACACCGCGTCTGCGGAATTCTCTTTCCAGGCATTCCTGATAAACGGCCTCCAGAAACCCGGCACCCATTTCCCGATAGACCTCGAACACCGCCCCTTGGATCGCATACGCCTCATCAGGATACAGTACCTTTTCGTGTGTTTCGTGCTTTTCGTGGTTCATCACGGTTTCCTGACTTTCTTGGGCCAGCGACAAGCCGACAGTATCCCCATGCTGGGCCACAGGCACAACCGGATACGAAATCTCACGATGAATCAACTCGACCAACCGGGTCGGCTTGGCCGCCGGCCGCAGGACGATGGTCAGCACGGCGATTTCCAGTTACTCGCGCAGCGCGTCCCGGTCTTCGGGGTTGCCGATGTTGGTGGGCTTGAGCGCGGCGATCCAGAACATCGCCTCGCTGCGGCCTGGGATCGATGATGGACGCCACGGCTTTGCAAAGCAGGTTCTGGGCGGCGGTCATGTCGCGGCCGTCCTTGGTGGCCCGATCGAAGCGGGCGCAGGCTCCGGCGTCGGGCAGGTCGCGCCCAGCATGACTTGGCGGCAATCGTCACCCAGAATCGCGTTGTGGCCGTGCAGCCAACGGAGACTGGCCCGATTCGATCGGAAAGGGTACGTGTTGGGCAGCGTCCACCCCTTGGCGGCCGGTTTTTGCTTGGTAAGATACTGACGGTGAGGACCGCATCCGGGACATTTGCGCAAGGCAAGCAACGGCAAGGGGTTGGGGCTGTATTCAGCGAACCGTTGAGTGGCTGATGGGCACTTCGGGTCCGGGTCTTGCTGGTTCGTTGGGGTAGATAGTTGTTTGGTCCGACTTCGTTCCTCGCGTCCCCTGTCTTGTTGCCGCGACGCATGTCAAAACCCTCCTATGACGCGTTATTGGTCGTCTCGTTCGGTGGCCCCGAATCGCGAGAGCAGGTGATTCCGTTCTTGGAAAACGTCCTGCGGGGCAAGCCGGTTCCGCGCGAGCGGATGCTGGAGGTGGCGGAGCATTACTACCATTTCGAGGGTGTAAGCCCGATCAATTCGCAACTGCGCGCGTTGATCGCCGCGATTGGCGACGAGTTGCGGCAACGGAACGTTTGCCTGCCGATTTACTGGGGCAACCGGAATTGGCATCCGTTCCTGGCAGACACGATCCGGCAGATGGCGGCCGAGGGCAAACGGCAGGCGTTAGCCTATGTCACCTCGGCGTACAGTTCTTATTCCGGCTGTCGGCAGTATTTGGAGGATCTCGAAGCGGCACGTGCCGAGGTGGGCCCTGGGGCACCGCAGATCGACAAGTTGCGGGTGTTTTATAATCATCCGGGCTTTGTGGAAGCGACCGCTGAGCGGGTCCGCGAGGCGTTGGGCCGGTTTTCCACGGCGGAGCGCGACCGGGTTCGGGTCTTGTTCACGGCCCACAGCATTCCGCTGGCCATGGCGGAACACTGCGATTACGAGCGGCAACTCCGCGAGACGGCGGAACTTGTCAGCGCTCGGTTGCAGCTTTCGCATTGGGACCTGGTCTATCAGAGCCGCAGTGGTCCGCCCAGCCAGCCCTGGCTGGAACCCGACGTGAGCACCGCAATTCGTGCGATGTCCGGCCGACCGGGGGTGACGGGGGTTGTGCTTGCTCCGATCGGCTTTCTGTCGGACCATTTGGAGGTGTTGTACGACCTGGATGTCGAAGCCGCCGGCGTATGCACCGAGTTGGGGCTGCCGATGGCAAGGGCGGAGACGGTCGGCACGCATCCCCGTTTTGTGCAGATGATCCGGGAATTGGTCGAAGAACGTCTCGATCCGGCAGTCGCCAAGCTGGCGATCGGTCGTTACGGTGCAAGTCACGATACGTGCCCGGCCGACTGTTGCCGATACGCCGTGCGTCGCCCGCCCGGCGGCTGAGGGGCCGACGTGCCAGCCGTTTCGCGGGTCGGGCAGCCGTGATTCTTGGGCCTGACCGCTTGACTTTTGTGCCTGGCCTGACGGTCTGTCCCCATCGCCGTTTCCGGCGTCCAAACGGCTTTGCCCTCTGGCGAACTGCCCCCTTCCAGGCATACAATAGACGACTAGTGCGATTTCTGAGATTTTGGCGTGATTGCGACCCCGACACCAACGGCGGTAGCCGGCGAGGATAGCAACTTGACGATCACTTCCGTGACCGAGGATCGAGGCGTAACGGCCGCGGGACCGCATGCCAGGCAAGCGTTCCGGCGCAAGACGTCGCACTTGAAGCAGATTCCGCAGGATCGCGCCATTCGTGAGCGAATTCGCGCGGCGTGCATCCAGGCAGCGGCGCGTGTGGACAAATCTCATCCCCTGTCCAAAGACCAGATGGAGAAGCTCACGCGGGAGACGCTGGCGGACTTGGGGTTACCGGAGGGCTACATCGGCTGGACGATGGTGGCGTTAGCTTCGGAATTCTGGCGCGAGCAAGTGTCCGCAGTGCCGCCGGCCAAGCGTCTGCTGCTGCTGCCGCATTGCCTGCGCCCCGCGGACGGTTGCCCTGCAGAATACAGCCAGTTTGGTTTGGATTGCGGGCCCTGCGGCGGGTGCTGCATCGCGGATCTTCGCCTCACCGCGGAACGGCTGGGATACCGCGTGATTGTGGCCGAGGGGTCGCCGGTGGTGATGCAGATCATTCTGGGCGGCTATGTCGATGCCATCCTTGGCGTCGCCTGTTTGAACGTGCTGGAGAAAGCACTGGACAAGATCTTGCTGGCAGGCATTCCCTGCATGGCCGTTCCGCTGCTTTCGAGCGAATGCCGGAACAGTTCGGTCGACATGGATTGGGTAAACGACATGATTCGCGTGCGGCGTCAGCAACCGGTGCAGCAAACGGCGACTTACATCCACTTGCTGCGCACAGCGTCCCGACTGTTTGAACCCGACGAGTTGGACCGGTTGGCGGTGCGTCAACGAGGCGGGCCGCGGTTGTCGGAACTCAACGGCAAAGGGCTGGCCGGATTGGAGCCGATCGCGGCCACCGAGGCAATCGCTTACGACTTTTTGACGCGGGGCGGCAAGTACGCTCGTCCGTTCATCACTTTGGCGGTTTATGACGCCCTGACCGGCGGTCGGGCCACCTTGCCGGACGGCGCCAAACACGCGGCCGGCTTTGGCGATGCCGTAAAACGGACCGCGATGTCCATCGAGACCTTTCACAAGGCGTCGCTGGTTCACGACGACATTGAAGACGACGACCAATTCCGCTACGGACAGGAGACGCTGCATCGCGTCTATGGGATTCCGACGGCCCTGAATGTCGGCGACTATTTGATCGGGCTGGGCTATCGCCTGGTGAGCCGCGAGGCGAAGTGTCTGGGGGCGGACGCGGTGGTCGACATCCTGGACTGTCTGGCACATGCCCACACCAAGCTGACGGAAGGTCAGGGCGCGGAACTGATCTGGCGGGACTCGCGAGACAAGCGACTCCAGCCGCTCGACGCTCTGGCGATCTACGCGTTGAAGACAGCCCCGGCGTTCGAGGCAGCCTTGTTTTGCGGCGCCCGCCTGGTGGGACCGGTCGACGACTTCGGCAAGTCCCTGCGGCAATTTGCCCGGCACTTGGGGGTCGCCTTCCAGATCCTGAACGACCTGAACGACTGGCTGGGAGACTCGCACAACAAGCTGGCCGCGGGAACCGACGCGTTGGAGGGCCGCCCCACCTTGCTGTGGGCGCTGGCACTGGAGGGATTGCCGGGCGGCGAGCAGGACGAGTTGCTGGGATTGGTCAACGGCGACCCGCGCTCGGCGGCGGCACGCATGGAACGGACGCGCCAGTTGTATCATCAAGCGGGGGTCTTCGAGAAAGCTCACGCGCTGGTGGACCGGTACCAGGAGCGGGCAGCGGCGATCGCCGACGCAACAGCCCCTGCGGAACTGCAACGCCTGCTGTATTACCTGATCGAAACCGTGCTGGAACGTCCGACGGAGCACTTCCACACGCTCTCCGAACCGGCAGCCTGCATCGACCGGGACTTCTCCGCGCCGACTTGAGCTGCCGACGTGAGCTGCCGACAGCCGGTGGCCAACCGGATGGCCGGCGCCCGGTTGCTGCGAGGAACGCGAGCAACCGGGCGCGCGTGACCATCGGCCCAACGGGGCGTCAGAGTCGGGCTACTGCCGCACGCTGGCCTTGTCCGCCGTGGGCAGATCCGCGGGGGCGGGCAGCGTGACTTTGCCGGTGGCGGCCCATTCCGCGGCTCGCTGGAACAAGACGATGAACGCCACGCTCTGCAGTTCTTTCGCCGTGTGTCCCGGCGCCACCTGGACCACGCGGCCCTGGCCGTAGCCGACGGTGAACAGCACCGGTTCGTCCTCGTCGGAGCCGCCGAGTTCCTCGGGCGCAAACGAGGTGGCCAGCACGGTCAAGTTCTTGGCGGGTCCGCGCAGCCAGCCGTACAACTCGTCATCCACGTGCATCATCTTCTCAGGCAGCCCTTTGGTGATCGGATGCTTCGGATCGCGGATGACGATCTGAAAGGGCTGCATAGGACCATGACTGCCGGCCCGGTCGGCGTAGCCGGTGATGCGTTTCTTACGAATGTCGGTGTCCTTGGGAGCGGGCGCGTAGATCGGCGGACCCTTGCCCTCCAGTTCAAGTACGGCGCGGCCGTCGCGCCAACGGACCAGGGGCCCCGACTCCTTGTTTCGGCCCCCCCAGCCGCCGATGCCGATGATCTCGTTGTATTCCTTCCACTGCGGGAACGCGGCGCAGGCAAAGTGGAACACGACGAACCCGCCGCCGTTCTTGACGTACTCGACAAAGGCCTTCTGCGTCGCGGCGGGCCACAGGTCGCCTTGATAGTTGCTGACGACGACGGCGTAGGCCGCAAAGTCGGGCTTGAACCCGCTCATGTCCTCGCCTTTGGGCGGCGAAGTCGCCACATCCACCGCGAACAGCTTCGTTTCTTCCAACAGCTTCTTCAGCACGGGCGTCGTGCTCTTCCAGTCGTGGCCGTTCTGACCGTCGACAATCAACGCCTTGTAGGGCGGCGCGGCCCACGCGCACACCGCCAACAAAATCCAAATCCCCAGTGCAGCCATCCCTTGTTTGCGTAACATCGCTAGTAACCTCCGGATCGGGAACACAACTCGGAAACAACTCGCCCTTCGTCATGCGACCGCCCACAACGGGATCGCAGCCGGCGAAATCCAAATTCCTCACGCTAACAGGATACCAGGCGTTAAGCCGCGAAGAAACCGGTCTTCGCCAGCCGGACGCCTTGGCTGGCCGGCTGCATCGTACCACCACCTATCCCGCCGCCTCCCACCGCCGCGGTTGTGACTGCGGCAGTCCCGTGCGACGGCTGGCTGGACGTAGCCGTCCCGTCGCGGGAAAGTCGACGTGTGGCCAGCACGCTCCGTAGACTGGGGATTCGGTTAACACGGCCTGCCGGTCAGCCAGCGCCTGCCAGGCCAAGGATGCGGCCGCTGATCCAGCCTGTCTCGCCCGCCTCGGCTCCTGCCGAGTTCGTCCGGAAACGCACGCATCTTCCCTCGGCGACGTTCTTGAAGTATCGTGATCGCTGGTGTGTCGTTGCACGAACTTCCATCCCCATTCTTGCCTCTCGAGCGAACATGAGCACGAACACGAACCACGAGCAACCGGCCACCGGGATGAATCGCCGAAGGTTCACAGCGTCCGTCGCTGCGGCGGCCGGCGCGGTGGCTTGGCGACCCGGACAGGCTTCTGCGGCATCGCCCGACAGCGACACGATCCTGGCGCCCAGCCGCCAGGTGAACATTGTCCGCCGGGTCGATGTGCTGGTGTGCGGCGGCGGTCCGGCAGGCGTGGGGGCGGCGATCTTTGCCGCTCGAACCGGAGCCCGGACCATGTTGATCGAGACGCTGCCTTTCCTGGGCGGAGTCTGGACTGCGGTCGGCGTTTCGCACTTGATGGCAGGCCGCGGCCGGCACGGCGTCAACGCTGAAATCCACCGCCGATTGCCGGTCCACGAGGTGTTTGGCCGCAACATCTACGCGATCGAGGACATGAAAATCCTGCTCGACGACCTGCTGGCCGAAGCGGGCGTCGAGGTCCAGTTTCACACGCGGGCGGTGGCGGCGGCCAAGGACGAGCGGCGCTTGCGCGGCGTGTTTACCGAAAGCAAATCCGGGTTGGAGTTCATCGAGGCCAAGATGGTCGTCGACGCCACGGGCGACGGCGACGTCGCGGCCCGCGCCGGCTGCGCTTACGAAGTGGGGCGACCCGGCGACGGCCAAACGCAACCCGTCACGCTCTTCGGCACGATCGGCGGTTATCGCGGCCAGCCGGCCAAGGGACGGGCGCTGGTCGAAATCCTCGAACGGGGCGGCTGGCGGCCCAGCTACCCGCACGTCACCTTGTTTCCGCAACCGGGCCAGCCCGGCGTGTTCGTCCTCATGGCCACCCAGTTCTACGGCGTTGACGGCACCAACGTACGCGACCTCAGCCGCGCAGAAACACTCGGCCGCCAGGAGATCCGGCAGTGCGTCAAGACTTTCCGGCAGCACGGAGGCGACGACTGGAAGGATGTCTTCCTGATCAAGACCGGCCCGGCGATCGGCGTGCGGGAGACGCGGCGCGTCCGGGGCCGCTACGTTTTGACTTGGGAAGACCTGGACCGCGGCGCCCGCTTTCACGACGGCATTGCGGACATCACCGCCGGCTCGAACGTCCACAGCGTGGACGATCCGTATCGCGAGCCGCCGCCCGAGGCCGGCCGCGCGCGGCCCAAGTTCCGCGTCCAGCCCTATCAGATTCCCTTCCGCTGCCTGGTGACCCGTGATGTCGACAACCTGCTGACCGCCGGCCGCTGCATTTCCGGCGATCATTACGCGTTGGGCAGCTACCGGCTCACCGGCAGCGTGGTCCAGACGGGCGAAGCCGCCGGCTTGGGAGCGGCCCTGGCAATCAACCAGAACGTGTTGCCTGGGGAACTGGACGGCAAGCAGCTCGCAGAGCGACTACAGGCCATGCGCGCCGAACACTTGGCCTCCTGACGCGACGCGAACGGCAGCGGGCGCGGCATGGAAAGGGGCCGACGAGCCTTCTCGTCGGCCGGACTCATGGTTGGACCGAAGTTCGACCTCCTTCGGTTGCAGGCGAAATCCACGCTGGTATACTGCCCGCAACGACCGCCTTCAGACTCCTGTCACCACCGAGGAACACCGCCATGAAAGCCCCCGATCGGAATCCCAGCGACAACACCCGCCGTCGTTTTCTTTGTCAAGGATTGTCGCTGGCAGCCTGGGCCGCCTGCACGCCGGTTTCTGTCGTTCGGGCGGCCGCCCCGTCCGTCGGCGATCCGCCCGTCGCCATCGGTTCGCGGCGCGAGTTGCTGGTGGACGATTTCTTGATTGCCAGCCTGACCGGCGCGGAGTTGAAGCCGCACAAGCCGGAGCCGCGCGACGTGGCGATCGTGTGCGATGCGCCGTGGGAGGGAAACACGTCGGCTTACTATTCGATCTTCCAGGATGGCGACGTGTACCGCATGTACTACCGCGGCTCGCACAGCGACAAGGCCAAAAAAATGACGCACGCCCAGCTGACGTGCTACGCGCACAGCAGCGACGGCGTCACGTGGACCAAGCCGTCGCTGGGGCTGTTTGAGTTCGAGGGCTCGAAGCAGAACAACATCGTGTGGACCGGAGCCGGGACGCACAATTTCACGCCTTTCAAGGACCCCAATCCGGCCTGCGCGTCCGACGCTCGCTACAAGGCGCTGGCGGGCGGTACGACCACGGTGGACGGCAAAAGGAAGGAGTGCCTGAACGCCCTGCAATCGCCCGACGGCCTTCACTGGAAACTCCTGGCCGAGGGAGTCATCACCGCCGGCGCTTTCGATTCGCAGAACCTCGCCTTCTGGGATTCCCTGCGCGGCGAGTATCGGGCCTACTGGCGGATCTTTGCGGGAGGCGTGCGGGCGATCCGCACGGCGACCTCGCGGGACTTCCTTCGCTGGGACCACCAGGCCGACCTGACCTACGGGGACGCTCCGGCGGAGCACCTGTACACCAACGCCGTGCTGCCCTATTTCCGCGCCCCGCACCTGTTTGTTGGCTTTCCCACGCGGTACCAGCCGAGGACTCAGCAAGTCGAACCGGTGTTCATGACCAGCCGCGATGGCGTGGCGTTCCGCCGCTGGAGCGAAGAGTTGATCCCGATCACGGCGCCGCAGGACCGCGACGGCAACCGCAGCAACTATATGACCTGGGGACTGCTGCAACTGCCCGGCCAGGAGCGGGAAGTGTCGGTCTATGCCACCGAGGCCTACTATGCCGGTCCGGGCAGTCGCGTCCGCCGGTTCACGTTCCGCACCGACGGTTTCGTGTCGGCGCACGCGGACGGGGAAGGCACGCTGGTGACCAAGCCGCTGACTTTCAGCGGATCGAGACTCTCGCTGAACCTCGCCAGCCGGGGAACGACGCGAGTGGAGTTGCAGGACGCGGGCGGAAAGCCCCTGCCGGGCTTCGGCCTGGACGACGGTACGCCGATCGTGGGCGACCAGATCGGGCAGTTCGTGGCCTGGAAGGGCGGCAGCCTGTCGCCGCTGGCGGGCCAACCAGTCCGGCTGCGTTTCGTGCTGCGCGACGCGGACCTGTATTCGTTCCAGTTTACGGCGTGAGCCGTTGGAGCTTTCTCACGGCGTCTGAAGATCCCGCACTTGGACTTGGACGCCGTCGCGGACCTTGTCGCTGGGATGCAGGATCACTTGGTCGCCCGCCTGCAGTCCGGCGAGCACCTCGGCGTACAGGCTGTTGCGGTGGCCGATTTCAAGCGGGCGCAGCTCGGCGCGGCCCTCGCGGACAACGAAGGTCTTCCAGCGGTCGCGGTGTCGGAACAGCGCGCCGGTGGGAATCTGCAGCACGTCGTCCTGTTCCCAGATCACAATCCGGGCCTCGACGCGAAAAGCGTCGCCCAGCACGCGGCGTTTTTCGGGCGGGTCGTCCAGGTCCAGGATCACGTTGACGCGCTGCTCTTCGACCCCCAACGCCGAGATCTTCATAAAGCCGGAGGGTTCAATCCGCCGCACGGTGGCCGGCAGTGGCGTTTCGCCGCCCCATTGTTCCAGCAGCGCCTTGTCGCCCGGCCGGATCTTCACCGCGTCGCTGGACAGCACATCGATTTCGACTTCCAACTCGGCCGGATCGCCCAGTTCCAACAGGCGGTCGCCGGGGTGTACCACGGTGGCGCTCTCCTGGAACACGCGCAGCACCCGGCCGTCGATCGGGGACAGGATCGGCAGTTGGCGGTCGTCGGGCGGACCGGCCTCGGCGGGTTGGACGCGCACCAAGGCCGCCTTGGCCATCTCCAACTCGAACTGCGCGACGTCCTGCGCGAAACGAGCGGCATTGTAATCCTGCATCCGCGAACGGTGCAGCATCTGGGCCTGCTCGACGTCGCGGACGGTCGCCGAGCCGGTTCGAGCCAGTTTCTGCAACCGCTCCAACTCCCGGTGCGCGAAATCCAGTTCCTCCCGCGCCCGGTCGATCAGCGGCTGGGTGCGGTCGAGCGCAGCCTGCGCCGCCTTGACCTTGGCTTCCGCCAGAGCCACTGCCCGGACGTCCATGATCTCCGGCTCGTTGGGGTCGAGCGTGGCCAGCCGCGTCACGCCTCGCCGGACCGGGTCGCCAGGGTCCAATTCGATCCGCGCCAGACGGCCGCCCAGCGGCGCCGCCACGACGTACCGCTCTTTGATCCGCGTCTTGCCGTCCTCGTCCACGGTCACCCGCAGAGGGCCGCACGCCACGACCGCCACTTCGACGTTCACCGGCTGCGGCCAGAACGACCACACCAGCCCGCCGACAACGGCCCCGGCGACGATCAGGAACAGCAGTGCCCTCACCAAAAACTTCATGACCCGCGTTACTCTCTCGTCTTCAGGACGGCGATCAAGTCCAAGTGATCCAGACGCTCGCGAACCAACAGACCGGAAATCGCCGCTCCGGCCAGTACAATCGACACGGCAAAACCATACGTCCAACGCTCGATGATCAACGGGACACGATACACCTCGGTGTCCAATCCGGTAACCGTCCAGGCCGCAAACAGATAACCGACGACCAGGCCCAGGGGGATCGCGGCCAGCGTGATCACCGCCAGTTCGCCCAGCAGGATCGCGGAGATTTCGGCCCGCGTGAAGCCGATCACGCGGAGCGTCGCCAGGTCGCGGCTGCGTTCGGCCAGCGAAATCCGGGCGTTGTTGTAAACCACGCCAAAGGCGATCACGACCGCAAACAAGATGTTGAAGAAACGGATCTTGCCCAGGTTCGCCGCGATCGTCTCGTGGAAGCTCTTGACCGACGCCTCCTTGATCGTCACGCCGGCGATCCGCGGAGTGTTCTTGAGCGTCCGGTACAACTCCTTCATCCGGTCTCCTTCGACGCTCAGGAACGCGCCGGTCAGGCTCTCGCCTTCGCGCAACAACCGGTGAACCGCCCGCGAATCCATGTAGGCGTTTGTCCCGCCGTATTCGGTCACCAGCGCGCTCACCGGCACCTCGCGGACCGGCTGCTCGCCCTCCAACACTTCGACTTGAATCCGGTCGCCCAGCCGCACGTCCAGCAACTCGGCCAGCTTCGACGACAGCAGCAGGCCGTCCCGTGGCACCGCAACCAGCCGCTCTTGTTCGTCCAGCAACCGGTACAGACGCCCGTCGCAATTCAGCCCGATGAGCCCCACGCGGCGCGTGCGATGACCGAAATGGAACCGCGTCGCGGTCGAGCGGATCGGCTCGCACTGGACCACGCCGGGCAGATGGCGCAGTTCGTACAACGCACTGGCCGTCGTCGGCTCGACGAACGACACCATCAGGTCCTGCCTCTGAGACAGGCCGAACTGGAAGTCGATGATGTAGTTGATCGAGTCCATCGTGAAGCTGCCCAGGACCAGGATGCCGACGGACATGGAGATTCCCACGCAGGACATCGCCGCTTTGACCGGCTTCCGCTCCAACTCCCGAAAGACCATCCGGGCGGCCTGCGGCAGGAAGCCCCCCAGGCCGCTGCGGTCCAGCAACGTGGGCCGATACACGGCGGGCGGTTCCGGACGCATGGCTTCCGCCGGAGGCAGGCGGACGGCCCGGCGGACGGCCAAGAGCGTCCCGGCCACCGCCGCAGCGGAACTGATCAACAAGGCGCTCGCGATCACGGAGGGATTCCATTCAAAGCCGAAAACGGGAAAGCGGTACAACGTCGCGTACATCTCCGTCAAGCTGCGGCCCAGCATCAAACCCACGACAATCCCCAGGACGGTCCCGGCCAGCGAGATCAGCAGGACCAGTTTGATGTAGTGCAAGCCCACCTGCAGCCTGCCGTACCCAAACGCTTTCAACGCCGCAATTTGCTCCCGCTGGATGCCGATCAAACGGGTCATGACGACATTCAGCAGAAAGGCCGCCACGGAAAAAAAGATACTCGGCGCGATCAACCCCAAACTCCGCAACTGGCGGATCTCGTCCGAGACGTAGCGGTGCGAGACGTTGTCTTCGCGGTCGCTGGCCCCGCGGCCGCCGTACGATTTGCTCAGGTCGTCCAGACGCTGGATCACCTCCGCTTCTTGCGCCCCGCGGCGGAGGGTGACCGCCACGTTGTTGAACGCGCCGTCGAGGTTGAACGCCGAGGCCAGCTGTTCGTAGCCCATCCAAAAGATCCCGAACCGGCGGTCGTCCGGCAGCAGGTTCGAGCCGTGGATCTGGATCACGTACTCCGGCGACAACACCACGCCGACAATCGTCAGCTTCTGGCGGCGGCCGTTGATGACGGCCGTGACGCTCTCGCCGATCTGCAACTGGTGCGAGACGGCAAACGCCTCGCTGACCAACGCCTCGCCGTCGCGGTGCGGTTCGATCCAGCGGCCCTTGCGAAGATGCAAGTCGTTGACCATCGGCGTGCGGTGCTCGGGGATCGAGATCAACCGGCCAATCGCCGGCTCCGCCATGTTCCGCACGTCCAGCGTCACGTCCACCACGACCCGCGCCTGGACCTGCGCCACGCCCGGAATCAACTCGATCCGCCGGGTCAGCGACATCGGCGCCCGCTTGACTTGCGACCAGACGTGGGCAAAGCGGTATTTCTCGTAATACATCTGCTGCGAGTTCTGCAGCGACTTGAGCGTGTTGAGCGACATGACAAAGGTGCCCACGCCCGAAGCGATCAACAGCGCAATCGCGATCGCCTGGCCCTTGATGGTCCACAAGTCGCGGACAGCCTTTCGGTCGATGGCACGCACGCCGCAGTCCCCCAAAAGTCAGAAATCATCGGTGAGCGCTCACCGCTCACCGGTCCTTCGTCCTTCCTTCATTCTTCCTTCTTCCTTCTTCGTCCTTTGTCCCCCATTTCGCCTACCACAGCAGTTCCTTGGCCGGGGTCTTGGTCGCGTTATGTTCGACATGGCTCACCCGCCCGTCGGACACGTGGACCACGCGGCTGGACATGGCGGCGATCACGGAGTTGTGCGTGATCACGGCGGTCGTGGTGCCCAGTTCGCGGTTGACCCGTTCGATCGCCTCCAGCACGACGACGCCCGTGTGCACGTCCAGGGCGCCCGTCGGTTCGTCGCACAGCAGCACGTCAGGCCGCTTGGCGATCGCACGGGCGATGGCCACCCGCTGTTGTTCGCCGCCCGACAACTGCGACGGAAAGTGGTTCATCCGGTCGCTCAGGTCGACCAAGGCCAAGGCGTCGCGTGGATCCATCGGATTGCGGGAGATCTCGGTGATCAACGCTACGTTTTCACGTGCCGTCAGGCTGGGAATCAGGTTATAGAACTGAAACACGAAACCCACGTGCTCCCGCCGATAGCGTGTCAACGCGGTGTCGTCGAACCGCGTCAGGTCATAATCCAAGTACTTCACCGTGCCGGCGGTCGGCACGTCCAAGCCTCCCAGGATGTTCAGCAGCGTGCTCTTGCCGCTGCCCGAGGGGCCCAGCAGCACCACGAACTCGCCGCGGTACAAGTCGAGATCGACGCCGCGCAGTGCGTGGACGTCGACTTCGCCCATGTGGTACACCTTCGCGATGCCGCGGGCTTGAAATACGGCGACGCGCGCCGGCTGCCGTTCTCCGGGCGGTTCTTCGTGCCGTAGTTCTGTGCCGTTGTTTGCCATCGTGTCGTTTCGCGCGCAAACTTGCCATCCAAGCCGTTTAGTCCATTCTAGTTGCCGGCCAGCTCAGTTTATCCCAAAACCCATGCCGAGGCTTCCACTTGGAGGGGTGCCGACTTTGCGGATGGGACCGATTGTCCGGTAGCACGCGGCAGTGAAGGCGGTATAGTAGGTCCGGTGCGTCAGCTCGCCAAACCCCAACCATAACGGGAGCCTCGACATGAAGACGAAAGCCGCGTTCCTGAGACCGATTCCTGTTGCCGCGTTCGTGCTCTTGCTGGGGGCCGCCGTGCCGCCGTCGCTTGCCCAGCCTGGCGGCGACGTGATCCATCAGCCGTACGCCCTGGACACCGGCCTGGTTTCGCGTTCGATCTCCTTCGAAAACCCGACCGGGGCGCCGGGCGAGGGCGGCAAGGCGTCCAGCCACTTGGGCGTCGGCCGCAAAGGGGCGCCCGCGAAACAGATTCAGCCGGGCGAGACGGTCCAGTTGTGCGACATCGAGGGCCCCGGCAACATCCGGCACATCTGGATCACGACCGACCGCACGCCGGTCGTCCAACGGGCCTGCGTGATTCGCGCCTACTGGGAAGGCCAAAAGCACCCCAGCGTCGAATGCCCGATCGGCGACCTGTTCGGCTTTGCTCACGGACGCATTACGTCCTACCATTCCGCCGTCCACTCCGTCGGCCCAACCGGCGGACGCAATCTCTGGCTGCCCATGCCGTTCACGACGCGAGCGAGACTGACCTTTACCAATGAAAGCTCAAAGACGATTCCGTTGTATTATCAGATTGGCTACACGGTCGGCGAGAAGCACCCGGCGGACGTGGGCCGCCTGCACGTGTTGTTCCGCCGCGAAAACCCGACGACGGAAAAGAAGGATTTCGAATTGCTGACGCAGCGCGAGCAGAAGGGACGCTTCATCGGCTCGGTCATCGGCATTCGTAATCTGCACCCAGACCAGTGGTGGGGCGAGGGCGAAATCAAGGTCTTCATGGACGGCGATCAGGAATTCCCCACGATCGTCGGCACGGGCAGCGAAGATTACGTGGGCTTGGCCTGGGGCATCCAACTGGCGCCGTTCCTGTACAACGGCTGCAGCTTAAACGACAAGCACTTCGTGTCCATGTACCGTTGGCACCTGCCGGACCCGATCCTCTGGCAAAAACAAGCTCGCATCACGATTCAGCAAATCGCTTGGAAGAACGGTCTGGCCGAAACACAAGACGACTGGTCCTGCGCCACGTTCTGGTACGAGCCTTCCCCCAGCGCCGCGCTGCCTCCCCTGCCCGACATCCAGGCCCGCACGGCGGATATCTGGAAGGAGTGAACGCGAGACGCGCTTAACCAGCCTGACCTCGGCAACATGCGAAGGGCACCTGAGTTGTACCGATCTTCCCGGAACTGCGGCCCTTCCTGGAAGCGGCCTTCGAGGAAGCGCCCGAGGGTGCGGAGTATGTGATCGGCCGGTATCGGGACGTGAACAAGAACTTCCGCACCCGGCTGGAACGGATCATCCGCAGGGCCGGCTTGGAGCCTTGGCCGATGTTGTTCCAGGATTTGCGATCCACCCGACAGACGGAACTGGAAGAAACCTTCCCCAGTCACGTCGTCTGCCAGTGGATCGGCAACAGCCCGAAGGTGGCTTCCAAGCGCTACCTGCAAACCACAAAAGAGCACTTCCAGAAGGCGGCGCAAAATCCGGCGCAGTACGTGCAGGTAAAGCCCGGTAAGGAACAGGAACGTCCCACGGGAAACCCTGGAACCTACCGCGTTTTAACGCATGATACGCCAAAATCAGTAGCGGAGGAGGGACTCGAACCCCCGACACGCGGATTATGATTCCGCTGCTCTAACCAACTGAGCTACTCCGCCAAGTACGTTTTTCTTTGGTTTTTTTCGTGTTTTATTAGGCTTTTCGGATTCTCTCATTCCCGGCTCGACAGCCGTTTTGACAACCATCAGCCTATCTTACCAAGGAAATGACAACCGCCCGTGGTGGGAGCGGTTTTCAGTGACAACCACCTGAAACCCGTTGACTCGGAGGCAGTCGCCATGTCTAGCAAGTCTACTCTATCGGCAACGAGCCGAAAAGTGGCCAAGCAAAAGCCGGACAAACCTTACCCGGATTTTCCCCTCACACCGCATCCCTCTGGTCGCTGGTGCAAGAAGATCAGGGGCAGGCTGCACTATTTCGGCAAGTGGGATGACCCGCAAGGCGCCTTGGATCTGTACGCCCAACAACGGGACGAACTTTACGCTGGTCGGACGCCCCGCCCCCGGAATGACGACCGGATGACCCTCAAAGACTTGTGCAACGAGTTCTTGACGTACAAGAAGCACTTGGTCGAGACCGGCGAGCTTACCGCCCGGTCCCACCGAGATTACTACGACACTTGCGAGCGGCTGTTGTCGATTCTGGGCCGGAACATCATCGTCGAGAAAATCCGGCCCGACGACATGCTGAGAGTTCGGGACCGCCTCTCGACCACGCTTGGCCCCGTGGCGCTGGCCAACGAAATCGGTCGAGTTAGGGTACTGTTCAATTACGCATACGCCGAAGAGCGAATCGAGAAGCCCGTCCGGTTCGGCAAGGCGTTCCGAAAACCGAGCAAGCGAGTCCTGCGTCAACACAAGGCCCAGCGGGAAACGGAGAACGGAAAGAAGTTCTTCGAGCCATCGCTTATCCGCAAAATGCTGAACGCGGCCGACGTTCACGCGGGCGCCATGATTCTCCTGGGAATCAACTGCGGGTTTGGAAACGCCGACTGCGGCAAGCTGCCGATGCTGGCCTTGGACCTGCGCTGCGGATGGGTCAGTTTCCCGAGACCAAAGACGGGCATCCCGCGACGCTGCAAGCTCTGGGCGGAAACGGTCAAGGCGTTGCGGGAATCGCTCGCAAACCGAACTGCACCGAAAGACGAGAAGCACGACGGGCTTGTCTTCATCACGAAGTATGGGCAGCCGTGGTTCAAGGACAGCAGTTCAACGAACCCCGTATCGCAGCAATTCCGAAAGCTGCTTGTCGCTTTGGGACTTTACAGGCAGGGTAAGCATCGCTCGACAAATAACTGTCGCCTCGTCCGAGTAGCCATCACACCCCGTGGCAACGGTCGCCGAAACAACTTCTCCCTGCTATCTGCACGAAATCGGCTGCTTCGCCACCACGCTGGCAAGCAGCGTCGTGGCCGAAGGGAGCGTGGAGGGGGACGGCGGCTGGTGCGGAACATGGCTCCACGCTGGCAGGCAGCGTGGTGGCCGAAGTCCGGGAAGTTATTTCGGCCACCGTTGCTGGGATGGTCGGCAATAGACACGGGACAGTTATTTCTCGAACGATGCTAAGGGGCCACCTCGGGCGTGGCCCGCGTCAGACTCCGCAGCAACTGGCTCTTGCCGGCGTTCGGCCCGCCGATGATCACCGCCCGCCCGGCGCCTTGCCGCAGCAGCTTGCAGCCGCTGGCCTTCTTCGGTTTCCCTTTGCCGGCTTCCAGGTCCTTCTTGACCTTGCTGATCTTCTGCTTGAGTTCGGCATTGAACTTGTCCGTGCCCTTGTGCTTGGGCAGTTCGCGGAGCATCACCTAAAGACACTCCAACTCCTCCTCCGGCGAACTCGCCCGGCGGTATTCCTCTTCGGCCTTCAGGTACTGTTGCGTCAGGTTTGCCGGCATAGCCGGGGATTATAAGCGACCGACGGCCCTCTGTCACGATGGCGAATGACCTTGAGCAAGCGGTTGACGTGCGGCAGGACGTTCGCGTTCTCCTGTTTTCCTACATTCTCATCGGGCCGGGATTATCCCAGAGCCGGCTCTTTTTCGAGTCCCTATTTTCAGTCATAATACTCGACCAGTATCCGGCCGTTGGGTTGTAACTCGGGATCGCTGAACCATGACTCCGCCTTACCCTGGCCCGAATTCTCAAGGGACTTCGACTACCTTGCTCGCCGGTGTGCGCGCACATGACGAGGCAGCTTGGCGGAGGATGGTCGACCTGTACGGGCCGCTGGTCTACTACTGGTGCCGGCAGGGGGGCGCCAGCGATGAAGACGCAAAGGATCTGGTGCAGCAGGTCTTTGCCAAGGTCTTCACGGGCTTGGACGGCTTTCGCAAGGATCGCCCTGGCGCTACGTTTCGCGGGTGGCTGAGGACGGTCACGCGGAATGCGATGTGCGATCATGCCCGCGCTCCTCAGAACCGAGTGACTGCGACAGGCGGGACGGAGGCGTGGGAAAGAATGCAAAGCCTCCGCGACCCAGCTTTGGCCGAAAGCGAGCTGTCCCAGGCGGAAGAGCTTAGCGATCTGGTGACTCGTGCCTTGGAGTTGATTCGCAACGAGTTTCCTCCGCGCGCGATGACCGCCTTTCAGTTGACGGTGATGCAAGGGCTCAGTTCGGCCGAGGCGGCTCAGCAATTGCACGCAACGCCGGAAGCCGTGCGGAAAGCGAAGTCCCGCATCCTGCGCCGTCTGCGCGAGGAACTGGGCGACGTGGAATGAACCCGTCGCGAAGCCGGCGGCGACCCTCACGTGCTCGCCACGTGGGTGAAGAAGATTGGCGAGCTAAGGACGCGTAGCTCGCCAATCTGATTCACCATCCGGTCGAGCGGGCTGGGGTCGTCTTCGGCGGTGTGCCGCTGAAAGTTGAGGAAAGGGGCGATCGCCATTTGACCACTCCGCAAGATTCCAAGAAACGGAGCTTCCTTCTTTCTCACTGCAGGTGACATCCATGCCCATCCAACTTCTGATCTTGTCCGGCGCTCGGCGCGGGGAACAACTGGAGTTCGCGAAGGAATCCGTTTCGATCGGCGACGAGCGGGCTTCGGACGTGTACTTCTCGGCCTGGAAGCATCCGGGAGTGAAGGGCAGGCGAGCCCAACTGGTGCTGGACGAAGCCGGATGGCGGATTCAAAACCAAGGCGAGGGCGACTGGTATCTGAACCAGAGCATCGTGCCGATGTACGGGGCCTCGCCGCTGCGGTCCGGCGATATTGTGCGTCTTTCGGAGCTGGGGCCCGATTTTCGCTTCTCCGTTGTGCCCGAGCCCAAGCCGCCCGTGAGCAAGCGACCCGCGGCCCGACCGGCCGCGGAGGCAAAAAACCGGCCGTCGGATTCGGAGGAGACGTCGGCTAGTCCGGGTGACGGCCAACGCACGTCGCGCGCCGCCGGTTGGTGGCCCGCGGCCATCTTAGGGGCGGTCGCATTGCTCGTAATCCTCGGCAGCTTCCTTGCCCTGCGCCAAGGGGAGACGGCCCTGCCGCCGTCGCCCGTCCTGTTGCCGCAGGACGAAGCTTCACCCGGTCAATCGCCTCCGAACGAGTTGTCGGCGGTGCCCGTCGGCGAGGCCCGCGAATAACCGTCGCAAATTGTCTCGATCAGAATTGAGGTCGAACGCATGAACGATTCAGCTCCTGCCACGGATTTGCTCTCTGAGGCCGCCCACATGCCGGTGGGTATCGATCTGGGAACAACGTATTCGCTCGTCGCCTATGTGGATTCGACAGGCCGGCCGGCCAGGATCTGCAACGGCCTGGGGGAGGTGTTGACCCCCAGCGCGGTGCTGATCGACGAGGATGGGATCACGGTGGGCCGCGAAGCGGTGCGGGGATCCGTGGTCGAGCCGGATGGATTTGCCGACTGTTTCAAGCGGGACGTGGGCTCGGCGTTCTTCCATCGCCGAATCCGCGGTCTGGAAGTGCCTCCGGAAGTGCTCAGCGGCTTCGTACTGCAACAGTTGAAACGCGACGCCGAACGCGTGCTGGGTCCGGTCCGCGAAGCCGTCGTCACGGTGCCCGCTTTTTTCGACGAGTCACGGCGAAAGGCGACCCAGGATGCCGGCCGCCTCGCGGGCTTGGAGGTCCTGGACATCATCAACGAACCGACCGCCGCGGCTCTGGCATTCGGCTATCAGAAAGGGCTGTTGAACGCGGCCGACGGGAGCTTTGCCGGCGGCGCGCAACGCGTCCTCGTATATGATCTGGGGGGTGGTACGTTCGACGTCACCATCATGGAAATCGAGGGCAGCCAGTTCCGCACGATCGCCACGGACGGAGATGTGCGGCTGGGAGGCAAGGATTTTGACGAGCGGTTGGTCGATCACATCGCCGAGCAGTTCCGGTCCGCGCATGGATTCGATCCGCGCGGCGAACCGCAGGACGCCGCCCAGTTGTGGCTCGCCGCCCAGGAAGCCAAGCACACGCTGTCGCAACGCAACAAGACGAGCGTCTTCTGCGCTTACGGCGGGATCCGCATGCGGCTCGATCTGAGCCGCGACGAATTCGAAGATTCGACACGCGATCTGCTCCAACGCACCGAGACCACCACGGAACTGGTCGTCCGTGACGCCAAGCTGGACTGGTCCCAGATCGACCGCGTGCTGCTGGTCGGCGGGTCTACGCGGATGCCGATGGTCACCGACATGCTGCGCCGCGTCACGGGCAAGGAGCCCGACCAGACAGCCTCGCCCGACGAAGCGGTGGCCTATGGTGCGGCCTTATACTGCGCAAGTCTCATGCAGCGTTACTCGAAACAGGGCCAAGTGGCTTGCCGCCTGATCAACGTCAATTCACACAGTCTGGGAATTGTGGGCATCGACACGGCCACCCGCAAACGTGTAAACGCGATCGTGATTCCCAAGAACACTCCGTTGCCCTGCCGAGTGGTGCGGACGTTTGTCACCGAACGCGACAACCAGCGGAACGTGAAGATCGCCGTCGTCGAAGGCGAAAGCCATCAGCCGGAGGATTGCATCTACCTGGGCGAATGCGTTGTGCGCGATCTTCCGCAGGGTCTGCCGAAAGGAACGGCGGTGCAGGTCGAGTACAGCTATGCGGCCAACGGTCGCATCGCCGTATCCGCGCGAGTGGCCCAGGCCAGGCAGTCGGCACAGGTGGAGATCGACCGGCGTCATCTGCGGCAACTGGAGGATCTGGAAGTCTGGAGTGCCCGGCTGCGCGGCTTGATCACCACGGGCGAAATCGGCTTTGACGGCCGGGACACGGGTGCGCCGCTCAACCTGAACGACCGCGGCAGCGTCCTGCGGCGGCTGGATCACTTGTTCACCCGTATTGGTCAAGCCGCTTGCGGCCAACCGCTGCCTAAACGCCTGGCGGAACTGCAGCAGTCGGCATTGCGGGATGCAAAGCAGCTGGCCGAACTGCAGAAGCAACTTCGGGAGGCGGAAGGGGCCAAACAACGGGCGACCGGCCCCAGTGAAGCGCGGCATTTTGGCTCCGAATACGCTCGCTTGAAGACCGAGTGCGACAATCTGAAAACGCAGTCCGATTTTGCGTTCCTCGTGCTGGGACGCGAGTGTGTTGCGGAGGGCGTCGTCCCCGAACCTGTCAAGCCTCTCCAGCGCGAAGCCGAAGACCTCCGGCAACACCTGCCCCGCTGACGTGGTGGGACCGCGTGGCAGGAGCGATGCGTAGTTCGCACGCCACGGGCAAATCGTGTCGGGAAAGGCCCGGCCGTGGATGGCATCGTCAAAGGTGACGACGAATTCACTTCCGGCAGACGCCGTTCGAGTTGAGCGTCAATACTCCCGGTTCCTCACGATCCCAGGCATGGGAACCGGCCACCTTCGCGACTTGTCAAGTCGACTCGTCGTAATTATTGTGAGAGTTCCTGTTCAAACCATGTCCACTGGCCGGTTTTCAAGCGCCCATCCGTGGCCGGTTTTCAAGCGCCCCTTGACGCGCTGATCAACAGCCGGAGCCCGGAACCCATGATCCCGGCTCACGACGCAGTGCCGCCAGGACCGGCGGCAAGGCAGCCTTTTCCAGCCCAACGATCTGCTGGTAAGCCGCACACGCCACCGTGTCCGCGGTGGACGACCGCCCGGACCGCGTTTGCTCAGGGTCATCGCCGGGCGGTATTCAGTCCAGGGATGAGCACGGGGAAGACCGAGTTCTCGCTGACTTCGCGGCGCAGCAGTTCCTCGGCCTGTTGGATCAGGTCAACGCGCGTGGCGGCCAGGTCGTTCGTTTCGCCGCGGTCCTGCGCCAGGTCGTACACTTCCCACGCCCCGGGCTTTTTCGTTTTCAAGCCCTGCCGGACGAGCTTGAAGTTGCCGATCCGCACGGCAATCTGGCCGCCGTATTCGGGGAAGACCCAAATCATGGGCTGGCGCGAGGTGAGCGTCGGGGACTGGCCCGTGAGCACCGGCCAGAGGCTTTGGCCATCCAAACCGTCGGGCTTTTCCAATCCCGCCGCGTCACACAGCGTCGGGAACCAGTCGGCGAAGTAGCCGGGCGTGTCGTTCACCGCGCCGGCCGCGATGCGGCCAGGCAGCCGCGCGATCATCGGCACGCGGATGCCTCCCTCGTACACGCTGCCCTTGTACGCCCGCAGGCCAGCGGTGCTGTTGAAGAATTTCGGGTCCGCGCCGCCGACGTGGAAACGCGGGTCCGCACGGCCCTCGTGCGTGGTGCCGTTGTCGCTGCTGAAGACAACCAGCGTGCGGTCGGCCAGGCCCGCGCGGTCGAGCGCCGTCAGCACGCGGCCCACGTAGCCGTCCAAGTCGTTGATCATGGCCGCGTAACCGGCTCGCGGCCGCGGATGCGGCAGGTAGCCGTTCCCACCGCGATAGACCTCCGTATCCCACTCGGCGGGAAACTTCCCCACCGACTCGCGCGGCGGGTGGATGGCGACGTGCGGCTCGGTAAAGGGCAGGTAGAGGAAAAACGGGCCCGACGCATGGGCGGCGATGAACTTCTCCGCCTCCGCAACCATGAGCTTCGGCGCGTACGTCTCGCCGATCCAGTCGTCCAGTTTCACCTCGCCTTCGGGCTGCTTCGCGTGGCCGGGGATGGGCCGGGCGTTGATCGTGATCTTCTCCGCGTTCCGCCACAGGTGCGACGGGTAATAGCTGTGCGCGATGCCCTGGCAGTTGTAGCCAAAGAACAGATCGAAGCCCTTGCGGTTCGGATCGCCCGTGCTGCCGACCGGGCCGAGCCCCCACTTGCCCATCGCGCCCGTGGCGTAACCGGCCTTTTGAAATCGTTGTGCGATCGTCACCGCTTGTGCGGACAGCGGGTACTGTCCTTCGCTGAACTCCGGGAACCTGGCAGCGGCCCGCAGATTGCCGCGCACTTCGGCATGTCCCAAATGCTTGCCGGTCATCAGCACGCAGCGCGACGGAGCGCACACCGGCGCGCCGCTGTAGTGCTGGGTGAACCGCATCCCTTGCGCGGCCAGGCGGTCGATGTTCGGCGTCGGGATCTTCTGTTGGCCGTAGCAGCCGAGTTCTCCCCAACCCAGGTCGTCGGCAAGAATAAAGACGACGTTCAGTCGGTCCGCGGCACAAACGGCGGGAAGGGCGGCGACGGCACACAGCGCGAAGAGACAGAAACCGATCAGAAGCGGGACGCGGCTAAGATTTACTGGCAGCATGGCTGTTCCTTTTCTTGCTTGCAGGTTTCGGCTTTGATTCGGATCCCAAGGCCGGGCCGTGATCGGCGGGCATCGTCTTGTTCCACGCCAACAGGGCCTCGGCCAGTCGCCGGACCACGTCCGGATGCTGACCGGCGACGTTGGTCGTTTCGCCCGGATCATCCGCGAGGTTGTACAGTTCCGGTTGGCTGCCATTGTACTCGCACAACAGTTTCCAGTCGCCCTCGCGCACGGACAAATCCGGCAGCGGGCCGGCACCGTAGGCGAACTTGCGGTCGGGCGGACGGCGCCAGAACAAGGGCGCGGCCCGCGACGCGGTGCTTTCACCCCGCAGAACGGGCGCGAGATTCTCGCCGTCGAACGTCACCTCGGGCCGCGGCGCGACGCCGACGATCGCCAGCAGCGAGGGCACCAGGTCGATGGCGGCAAAGACCGACGTCTCGTTGTGCGTACCCGCTTTGTCACGGGCGATCAGCCCCGGCCCCCAGACGACCAGCGGCGAGCGCGTGCCGCCTTCGTACAGCGTGGCCTTGGTGCCGCGCAGGGTCCCGGCGCTGCCCGCGCCCACGTCCGGGCCGTTGTCCGAGCAGACCAGGATCAGCGTGTTGTCGCGCAAGGCGGGTGTGTTGCGGATGTGGTCGAACAGTCGGCCGAACTGCCGGTCCATTTCTTCCAACACGGACAGGTACAGGCGGCGCTTGCTGCCGTCGCCCCACTTCGCCACCGGCGGCCAGTACGGGCTATGCACGTCGTCGGGCCAGAGGTTCACGTAGAACGGCTTGCCGGCCTGGACGGTCCGCTCGATGAACGCCATCGCCGCGCCCACAAAACCGCTGGTGATCTCGCAGCGCTGCATCCAGACGACGGGCCCGCCGAGCATCTCGGCGTCCGTCCAGATGCGGCCCGGCTGCGTGTCGCCGGGTTTGAGGGTCAGCGGCAGAAGCTTTGCGCCCATGCCTTCAAAGTTGGTCAGGGTTTCGTCGAAACCGTAAGCGCTGATGGGCGGCGCGTCTTCGACGTCCCGCTGGCCGCCCAGATGCCATTTGCCAAAGTGCCCGGTGGCGTAGCCGTGGCCGTGCAGGATTCTCGCCAGGGTAGGCGCTTGCGGATCAAGCCAATTGGCCACACCTCGCCGCTCGTTCTCGGCGCGATGGGCAAGGTACGACGCAATCCGCCATCGCTGCGGGTATTGCCCCGTCGTCAGCGCGCACCGCGACGGCGAGCAGATCGGCGCATTGACGTAAAACTGCGAGAACCGCACGCCCTCCGCCGCCAGCCGATCCACGTTCGGCGTCTGCGCATCGCGATTCCCGAAGCAAGAGAAATCCCCCCAGCCCATATCGTCGATGAAGACCATCACGATATTCGGCCTCTCGGCCGCGTGAGCCACGGAAGCGAACAGAAGCGGAAGAGCAAGGAAGCATCGCATGAGATCCACCTATCCGGACGGGCCACCGCCTGCAGGAGTTTTCCCCGACGCCGCGTCTCGGCAAAAGACCATGGCGTTCCGGCCTGCCAGTGTACGCCTTGGCTCACATTCCCGGCAAGAGTATACCGCGCGACGTTCGATATCGAGCCCTGCGTCCTGAACTCGATCATCTTCTGCCGCCGATGACCATCACGCTTTCAGGCTTGGCGGGCCAGGCCAACTCCCGCCATGCCGCCGCCCGAGCGACGTCGATACGCCCAGCAGGCCGTGCGGCAGGTGGTCCCCAAGCCGAGCGGACCCGCGTGCGGTAAGACTACAGAACTCACCATGTCACTCCTTCAGTTTCGGGGGGAAACAGTTTCCGTTCCGAGGATTGTCATCAGGATAAGACCTCCCTGCCGAAAAAACGCCTCCCGCGCCGTCCCAGAAGGAGCGTGACATTTCACGCCGCACCTTCAATCGGAATTGGAATCACCAGCCCCGCCTCGAGCAACACCAACTTGGCCGAAGTTTGCGGCAGTCCACTTGCGGTCAGCTTCTGGACAGCCTGGCAGTACGCCTGCAACTGCGGTGTGTAAAATCTCACCTTTTCCGACAACGCGTACTGGTCATGATGGGCAATCGCGTCGGTCTTGAAGTCCAGGATCTCCGCGGCGATGAGCCGCTCTCTGTCCCAGACGGTAACCAAGCGGTCGATGCTGCCGACGAGCAAGCGTTCGCCGTCGCGGACGGCGAACGGACGCTCGGTCTCGACCGTAAGTCTCGCGCCGGGATAGCCACCGTAGGCGGCGCGGTGCAGGCAGGCGGCGACGTTCGGCCGGGCGAGCATCGCGTGGAAGTCCGCCAGCCAGCGGTCGAGGTCGTCGAGCTTCAGCGCGAGGCCACTCCGCGCGGCGACCTCGCGGAGGCGCTCGTTGCTCGGTAAGCCGTCATCGAGCCACTCGATCTGCTGGAACCAAGCGTGGATGACCATGCCTCGATCCCTTGCGAGCCTGTGATCGGCGACGCCGATGCCGTCACCCCTGGGAGCGGCGAGCCGGACCCGAGCGCCGCCTTCCAACCGGGAAGGGCTCACACGCTGCAGCCCGCGCCAACGCCGCGCGGCCGGCGCCGCCAGCTGCACTTCCAGCGGTGCGAGCGATTCGGCTTGCCGCGCAACGTCGGCAGCGGACAGCCCGCGATCAACACCCGGATCTCGAAACCACTCACGATCACCCGCTTCGAAGGCGATTTCTCCCGGTGCCAGCCGGCGACCATCGGTCAGGGCCGCACGCAACAGGCCGCCGAACGTCTTGTGCAGCGATTTTTCGTTGCCGGCCGAAGGGGCAACGATCATGTGCAGAGCGTGAACGGCCCGCGTCACGGCGACATACAGGACGCAGAGCGATTCGGCCACGTCTTGATCGTCGGCGGTGCGAAACAGCCGCTGCCAGTCTGCAGGCAACAGTTGCTGCACGTCCTTGTTGCAGCGGCGGCACACCCGGTCGATCGGCTCTGTCGGCGACGGTCGCCCGACGACCAGATCGCCGCGCTGGCCGATCAACACGCCGTCGAGATCCGCCAGCACAACGATGTCGAACTCCAAGCCTTTCGCCTGATGCACAGTCATCACGCGCACGTTGGCGGCAGTCGGATCGTGAACCTTGGCGGAACCGACATAGGCGGCGAAATCGCGTGGCCGCGACGTGGCCGCGGCGTCGTACTGGTAAGCCAGACCGACCAACTTCTCCGCCCGGCGCAATTCCCGGCGATTGCAGGCCGGCGCGAGCTGTCGGACCAGGCTGCAAACCGTCGGCCCGTACCCGTCATCAACAAGCTGGCGACGGACGCGGCGGGCCAGGCGGCCGGCCGCGGCATCACCGCGCTGGCTCGCGGACCGAATCGCCACATCCATGTCATGGCCCGCCGAACCGGCCGTCCCATCGGTCTGATCCGCCGCAGGGCACAGCTCCAGCGAGGCGGCCAGCGGCGACGTGGCGACGTGAAACCGTGCGACCGAGTCGCCGGAATGGTCGGCCAGTTGGATCAAGGACAAGATGAGCCGCACCGCGGCAGAGTCGTTCAAGGAACTGCCGCCTTCTTCGCTGGCCTCGATGCCTTGTTCCCGCAATTCATAAATCAACCGGCGGACCGTCTTGTTGCGTTGCACCAACACGCCAACGTCGAAACCGGGGGCTTGTTTCGTCCAGTCTGCGACCTGCTCAGCCACGAACCGCAGCGTGATGTCCTGTGGTAAATCCGTCTCATCGCTGTTCGCCGCACGGGCGGCCTGGAGGCAGACGTAACCGTTGAGACCGCGCTTCGATTCAGCGGCCTGGTGTCGGTGGAATTGTTTCTGCCAGCCGGCTACCGCGCCGGCCAGATCGCCGAGGGTCTTGTGCCGTTGCAGGTTCTGGAAGATCTGGTTGACCGCTTGGACAACAGGCGACGAGGACCGCCAACTCGTGTCCAGCGATCGCTGGTGGACGTTCGCCACATCGCGCGCGACCGCATCGAAGATCTCCGCCACGCCGCCGCGCCAGCCGTAAATGGCTTGTTTGGTGTCGCCGACGCAGAAGAGAGAATGATCCGATTCTGCTCCGGCGATCCGCTGTGCGAGCGGCTGAATGACGGACCATTGCGCGAGCGAAGTGTCTTGGAATTCGTCCAACAGCAGGTGCTGCAGGTGTGAGTCAAGTCGAACCGCGAGTCGGTCGCCGTCAATTCTCTCGCCCAAGTCCTTGTTCCCGCCGCCGAAGTCGGCCTCCAAGATGGCGGGAAAACGCTCCGCAAGCTGGAATGCAAGGTCTTCGAACCGCAAGACGCGGGCCTGCGACTTGAGTTGTTGGTACTGGTCGTGGAACCTTGCGAGCAATTGGTGCGTCGCTTCGGTCTGGTTGGCCAGTCGATTCATCAGCACCGCCTTGGCATGATCGATCAGCGGACGATACGCGGAGGCGACGACCGTCTCGATCGGCTTGGTGCAATAGCTGGTCTTGGGGGCCGCCACCGCTTTGGCGATGCCGCCTTTCACGAAGGCTTCCCAATCGCCCGCTTCTGCCGCCTGGACATGCTTCCGGTGCGCCTTGTCCCAGTCCCGGTGCTGCGGCAGGGGAATCCCGCGCAGCGTTTCCAGGGCCGCGCTCAGTTGGGCTTCCGGCAACTCCTGCAAACGCGGCACGCGATACCAGGCGTCCCGGCTGCTTTCGCGATAGATCGCGTACAACGAGTTGATCTTCTCGCGCACTTCGCGGTCGAGGCTGCGGGTGGTCTCGCCGCCTGTCAGCGCGTGGAGCAGAGTCAACAGGCTACGAGGATCTTCGTTATTCAGTACCGCGTCCATCGCCTCCGCCCGCAGGGCCGCATCCTCATGCTCGTCGGAAATTCGCCAGCCGGGGGCCAGGCCGATCTCCAGCGAAAAACTGCCGGCCAGTTGCGCGAAGAAACTGTCCAGCGTGCCGATCCGCAGGCGGTGCAAGCGGCGGACCATCCCGGCCAGTACGATCAGGCACTCTTCGCGGGTGAGCGTTTCGGCGCCCAACGCGGCCTGCAAGCCGGCACGCTTCGCCTCGTCGGTCGCGGCCTCGGCCAACCGCAGCAGAACGCGTCCCAGGATTTCGCCGGCCGCCTTGCGCGTGAACGTCGCAGCCAGAATATCGTCCGGCCGCTGTCCGCAGCGCAGCAGGCGCAGATAGCGATTCGTCAGTTCGTACGTCTTTCCCGTACCCGCCGACGCGCGGATCAACTCGTGTCCCAACGGCGCAGGGCTCATCTCCACTGCCTCCTCCCGAAAACGCCATCCAGGCAAATGGGGGCCAAGTCTTCGCTGTACTTTGGCGGCGGGTCCTTCGGCGGCCAGAAGACTCCCTTGCGGATCTTTCGCACCACATCGCGTGCCGCCCGATCCGCGGCCTCCAGGTCGCCCTCGGTCCACTCGGCCAACGACGCTCCGACGCGGCCCGTTTCCTTGGGCAACACGATATAGCCCAACCCCACCGGCCCGGCGATCCCGGCTGCGCGGACCAGATGGCGATACAAGGGCAACTGCAGGTCAATCCACTCGCCCGACTTCTCGCGATGCGTTTTTTCCGGTGGATCGCCAACGTCAGATGTCTTGTAATCGAAGATGATCCGCTGGCCGGTCCGCTGGTTGACGTCGATGCGGTCGATGCGGCCTTTCAACACCATCGACTCCCCGTCCACGTCCAATGTGCCAGGCTGATCGAACTCGGTACGTTCGATTTGCCACCCCTGGGCCGCCCAGTCGGCCTGCCAGCGAGCGAACGCCCGCAAGCGCAGCCGCAACTGCTCGATCTGGACCAAGAGCACCGCTCCCGGATGCCCGCCGAAACGCTCTCTAACCAGTTCGTCAAGGCCGTGACCCAGCTCCCGCTCAATCGCGTCGGCATCCGTCGCATCGCGAGCCTCACTGCGGCCGAAACGCTCCAGCACCTCGTGCGCCAGATCGCCGAAGCTCTTGCCGTCCAGTTCCGTCGCGTTGTCGTGGATAGGCTTCAACTTCAACACTTGGTCGAGGTAAAACCGATACGGACATGTCAGATACTTCTTGAACGAGGTCACGCTGACCTCCGTGACCGGTTCCAAACGTGGCAGCGGCACCTCAAACGCGTGTTCCGAACGCGAGCTGACCAAGCCTCCGGCCAGCGGCGGACGCACAGGCCGTCTTGGCGCCTCGGCGAAGAACCGCAACGCTCTCTGGGCTACGGCGTCGGGCGGGGCAGCAAACAGCAGACGGCTGGGCGCCAGCGGATAGCCGTCTGCATCCCGCCGCGCGACGATGAACGTCGTGTTGCGCCACGGCGAGAGTAGCGTTGCCACCGCGTAGGCGTCCCGCGCATAACGCCGCGCGTTGTCGTCCAATCCCAAAGCCGATCGCAAACCGCCCGGCAAGAACAGATCGGCGTTGACGCTCGAGGGCACGAAGCCTTCGTTGAAGCTGGTGACGATCAAGGCCGGCGCGTCGTCCAGCGGCAATTCCAGCCAGCCCACCAGTTCGATCGCCGCAGCGTCGGCCGCCGGCGGTATCCGTTCGGCGTTCCCCTGATCCAACAGCAGCCGAAGCGCCACGGCACCGCTGACATCGGGCACCAACGTCTCCGGGATATCCGCTAACCGGTCCAGCGCATTATGTACCGCGCCGCACGCCTTCCACGCTCGCCGATCCGCCTCGTTTTCCAGATCGAACTCGCGGCCGCCATAGACTACGAACAGAATCTGCCGGATCTCCGGCAGCCAACGCTGGATCGCTCGCGGTGCCCCTTGCAGCGGCCGGGTCAGCCCTGCGACCCGCCCGTAGACGTCGCCCAGCCGCCGGCAGTCCTTCGGCGGGCCGAGCCAGCGGCCGTCGATGCTGCGCGGCAAGTGCTTGTTGTAGTAATCGTCCAAATCTTGCAGCCAACCCGGCGGCACGCCTGCGTCCATCAGCCACGTCTCGGCGTCGGGATGGCGCACCAGCCGGGCGAAATCGGCGTACCGGCCACTGCGGGCAAAGGCCGCCAGATCGCCGAGCAGACGATGAACGCCGGCACAAGCCAGCGATTCTCCCGCCCCGTACCGGTTCGGCAGTTGGCACTCGTCGAGTTGCCGGACAAGCGGCGATACGATCCGTTCGTCGGGCACACCGATCGTGATCTGCTCGGCCAGAAACCGTCCGTCGAACTGCGCGATCCGCCGAGCGACCTCTTCGGCTTGTTCGCCTGGGCCATCGGCCTCCAGCAGCGACGCGTCCGGGATCGGCAGTTCAACATCCTGCCACGCCTCGACGCACAGGCCGCCGTGCGAATCGAACCGATCGACCCACGCCTGCGGTGCGTAGACCAGCGCCGTGACGTGGTCGGCGACCTGATCCAGCATCTGCCGCAGGGTTCCGTTCAAATCGGCCACGCCCACGAGCGCGATCGGCCGGTCGCTGCAGCATTCGCGATGCTCGATCGCAAACAGCCGCGCTGTCTGGCGGTCCCAGAGGCCCAGACGGTCAAGCGTACCGAGGTAGGCATGCTGGATTTCCGCCAGCGTCTGCCAGCGCTCCGTTTCAAAGCCGGCCAGCGACTTGCCCCGCCGGACCACATCGGAAAAAGTCAATCCGTCGCTGGCTAGTTCTCGGTGCAGCGATTGCAGCAACCGGCCCAAATCGAGCCAACGGGCGGAATCGCCGTCGTGCGGCCGGTCGGCGACGACGATGGGCAGCTTGGTTCGGTCGAACTTGCGCAGCGCCGCGGCCCAGGCCAATTGTTGCGTCAGTTCGTCGGCAAACGGCTTCTTGGCCTGGTAGAGCAGTTCGGGAAGTTGCCCCACGGTCGCTATCTGGGGCGGCGCGAACATCGGCCCCTTCGCCTCGGCGCGATCCACAAGGATCTCCAACAGCCGCCGGCCCGCCCGGGCCCCCGGCACGACCACGATCACGTGGCGAAGATCGGCCAAAGACGACCGGCCGAACCGGTCAATCAAGTACTCGGCCGCCGTCGCCAGCGCCGGCCGGTCGAACCCCAGAAACTCGCGCGTGATTGGCATCGGATGTGTCCCTCAAGCCGTGGGGTAAGCTTCCAGCTTGCCGATCCTCGCAATTGTCGATTCCGGCGTTGTCAAACTACGCATTTGGCAAGCTGGAAGCTTACCCCACGGACTCTTTCAGAAGTCCCCTAAGGCCGCTGAGGCCCGGAAGCTGCGTCCCCAAGTTACGCTGGCCAACTAATCCGGCCCATAGTTTGCCGGAAACAACACCTCCCGCAGCCGTGGCTGGCGAAAGGCAGCGGCCTTCGTTCCTTTTCCCAAGCTTCCCGCCTTGGCCGCCGTCTTGGTCATGTTCGACTGGTGGATCTCCTCGAAAATGGCCGCGGCGGGCAGCCCGGCCGCAGCGGCGTCGCCGAGCAGCACGTACAGCCGGTCGCCCCAAGCGTCCGCCGCGGCGACCAGATCACCCGCGGCATGGGCCTCGACCCACTCGGCCATTTCCTCCAGCGCCAGGCACAGCCGCGCCGGCAGACTGTTGCCGTCGTCAGCCATGCTCCGACAGCGCGTCAGCAGCGCGCGGATCGCGTCGGCCATCTCGCTGGCCGATTCCCGTTCGCACGGCAACAGCACCGGCGAATCCGCCACCGCCGCTCCGATTTGGCGGTGGAACTCGCGGACCTCGTTCAGGGCGGCATCCATCGTCTTCTCCTCATTGCCCACGTACGATCAGTTTTCCTTCGGGAACCACAGCGACCAAGGAAACGCCTCACTGGCGCCGGACCGCTCGACGCGGCCGCCCCGCGGCACGTCGCGCACGCGGCTGCCGAACTGCGAATACAGCTCCGTTTCGTCATCCGAGATCAGAATCAGCCACGATTCGACCCCGTTGTCGTACACGTAGGCGTCCTCCAGGAAGTCCGACGGGCCGGGCTTGATCTCGGCCGCGATCGCCCGGACGTCCGTCTGGTAGCGAACGAGTTCCTCGGGCGCCTCCAACTGTGCGAGCGTCTCCCGGCGATGGACGCCTTCGCACCTGACCCAAGCGGCAGCCGCCATCCGTTCCCGATGGCCATATTTGCCGCGCTCGGCCATGCGGAACGATCGTAAACGCCGATAGCGCACAGTAAGCCCCCGCCGCGTCTTGTCAGAGCGGCGGAGAAAAAAAACGGTCACACGGCAAGAACGGCCAGATCTCGACAAGCGGCGGTCCTTTAAGAAACAGGGGCACGGAAACACAAGACACAAAACAAAACCGGCAACACTGGAAATAGTATCGTAAGAACTGCCGAAAAGGCTACTCGCGGCAGGTTTGGTGACAAGATCGGGGGCTGACTTGGGAGTACATGGCAGGGAAAACTCCATTTCGACGATGGAGGCCGTACGCGCTGCCCCAAGAACTCTGGTCCGAGTGGCTAGGTTTGAACAGCTCGCGCGGGGGCGACTACGGACGCTTGCATTCACCTCCCACGGTGGATTAACATCGTTGTGATCGGGTGTATCGTTCACCCGTGCTTGCATCGAGTGATCGCAAAGAGGAGGAAGAGAGAATGCTGGTCAAGCACATCATTGGCGTCGATCTCACCGACCCGTACGCTAGGTCGCCTCGTAAGGTGGATGTGGCCGTACTGGACGCCGCAACCGGCACAGTCCGCTTTGACGACTTCCAGTGGACGTCCCATAACCCACAAGATGCTTGGTCACTGCTTTCGCCGTTCACGGGCGATCACGCGATTGTTGTGATTGACGGCCCACAAGCTCTTGCAGCGCGAGGCGCGAGTTGCCGCGTCGTCGAGCGTGAACTCAGGGCGCCAGGCCGAACCCCCGATGAGTTGCCAGAACCCAGAAGCCGTCCGTTCGCGGGGTATATTCGGGGGTCCATTGAGTTCTTCAAGGTTCTGCTCAAGATCCCTCCGCAACGCGTCCAACTCGCCAGACCTGGCGAAGTCTATTCGGGCGGAGTGCTGCTGCTGGAGGCGTTTCCTGGCGCGGCTTGGCCGAAACTCGCAGGCGCACGATTGCCAAGCAAGGCGACTTCCCGTGGGCGCGATGCGCGCGCCGAATTGCTTCGCGACGCTGGCCTCACGTTGCCTGGCGGTCGGCTGACACATGATCGACTGGATGCAGCCATTTGTGCGCTACTTGGCTGGTGGTACGTGTCGCGATGCGACGCAGTCGAGTTGGTCGGATCCGAAGTATTCAGCGACGACAATCAGGAGCGACGAGAAGGCCAGATTCTCCAGCCGAAGGTACCAGTCGAGAAATGGCCGCGAGAAGAGTACATCGCGCCGAGGAAGGCGGGTTTGCTCCATAAGTCCGAGAAGGTCCCTGTTGTCGAAGAAAAGGGCGGTGAACAACAAGCAGTTCCAAATAATGTTGCTCCTTGCCTACGGTGTGACTGGGTCTACTTCGCCACCCCTGCCCGCGCCGACCAAGTTGGCACGTATGAACTAGCTGCCCAGGAAGGACTTATCGCGCGCACGCTTTTCCAGGATTGCAAGGATCCGATGAAATGGCAGTCTATTTCTCGTACCCAGAAACTCGCGCCGCAGCAGACCGTTCTGCTCTGTTATGGGGAGGAGGGACGATACCGGCCACTCGCGCGTTGTCGGATCGATGCACCCGATCAACCGGTTACCGCGACCAATGCAGCGACGGGAAGGGAATGGCGTTTTCCCGCTTGCTGCTTTGTTGAAAATGAATTGGCAGAATGGCTGATGCATCTGGGTTATCCTAACGACCCGCGCCTCGGTCACTATACTGCGATAGTGGTGGACGTCGAGGAAGACTTGCAGAATCGCGACTTGCAGATAGTCCGACCAAAAGGGCAAGACGCAATTCTTCCGTGGGGACTTGTCTTTCCATAGCCGCGACGAGAATGCTGGACGCAGCAGGGTTCACTGGAAAGCCAGCCTGAACGTCAGGGCATGTGGACCGCCGGAAGCCCCGCACGCGGCGCTGCCGCAGAATCAGTTACCGCAGCCGCTTCGTCTGCAGAATCGTCACCGCGTCGCCGTATTGCGCCGCGACCAGCAGCCGGGCGTGGGCCGAGTCGCTGGCGGTGACTTCAACGTAGGACACGCGGCCGGCAAGACGAATCTTGACTTCGAAGGTGTACATCTGATGGCTCCTGGTAGCAATGGGGTGGCGAAAACGGAATACGCGACGCCGGTCCGACAGCGGTTCGTCGTCGCCGAAGACGGCACGGCTCTGGAGAGTCATGCTACGGACGACCGCCCGCGGGTTCCGGCCAGCTACCACATTAAACGCTTCCGGGGTCCAGATCGTCTGTTTTTGACAAGTTGCTGACAAGTTCGCCCTTGCTGGGCGGCGTTTGGCGGGGCGGCTATTCCGACCAAAGATTCCGGAGCAGCGACAGCTTGATCCGCCGATGCCCGCCCGCGGTCCGCCACAGCAACTTCGCGCCCCAACCCGGCTCCAGTTCGCGCACGCGGCGGCGGATGGACGACTCGCTGGTCTTCAGGTTTCGGGCCGCTTGGGCGACGTTGACCCAATCCTTGTCCAGGTCGTATTGGTACTCCCGCACGGACCAGCCGCCGAGGTCGAGCGGAAAGACGGACTGGAACGCGTTCCGCAAGTCGGAATCGCCGACCGCACCAAACACGATCTCGAGCCAACGCTGCTGGCCGTTCAAACGCAACCATTCGGCCGGGTCCGCGGGGTCCCGCGGCCGCAGGGCGTTGGCATAGGCGATCAACGAGGAATCCTTGAAGGCCGCCGCCGCCGGGCCGACCACCAGATCCCGACACGCGACGGCGCCGGTCGAGGACAGAACCCGCCGCAATTCGTCGGCGGCAAAGACCTCGAATTCCAGGCGCAGTAGCCGCAGACCGGACGTCGGGCTGTTTTCAATCGGTCGCTCGACCACGCGCAGCAAGCGCGCTCCGTACTTGACGCCTTCTCGGAAACGATACCGGGCCATGATGCGACGTTCTCCGCGGCTGGGGGTGCATACTGCGCGATCTTGTCACGAAACCTGTCAAACGAAGCCATTTTAGCGTCCAGGCGATACTATTTGTACCGCGCTCGTGCGTGGTGTGTCGTGTCCGGGCGATCGTCGCTCGGTTGGATCCCCCCGTGTCCTTTTTCTTGGAGAGCCTATGAAGCAAAACACCAGGGTTCGCGGTGTCGATGCCGCGTGTGCGCCAGGGCCAGCCGCCGGCCTGACGGCGGAGTGCAGGTGCCCGTCCGACGACATTTTCCAGTGGATTCACTTCGCGTGCGAGCGATGCGAATGCCCGGAACTCGCGCAACGGATCGGCTACGCATTCGACGGACGCCTGAAGCAATGTGTGGGTCGTGCCTTCTGGAGATTCGCCGACAAGACACTTCAGCCCAGGATTGAACTGGCAACTCGCCACTGGAACACCCTGACCGACGCCGGGAAACGGAGCACCATCATCCACGAAACGTGCCACATCATCGCCGACTGGCTCTTCGGCTCGAAGGTCGAAGACCACGGGGCCCACTGGAAGTGGCTGATGCGGCGCTGTGGTGAGTCGCCGGACACGGCCGTTCAAGAGCATGAGGTCAAGAAGGAGTTCCGCGCGCGGCCGGAACGTTTTCTTCCCGGCCTGACGATCGCACGCTGCGGATGCACGGGTCACCGGAAGATCCCCAATCGGCTCGCCCAGCGCATCCGCTTGGGGCAACGGCAGATGTGCCAAATCTGCCGCCAGCCCCTCCGCGTCTCGTGATGGTACCGCCAATGAAGATGCCAATGACTCACGGCCAATCGTTCAGCGCACCCGACGGTCGGGAAACGGCATTTCCAATTTCGCGTCGCGACTTCCTCGCCGCCAGCACTGCGGGACTGGCGGCGTTTGCTGCTGCCCCGAGTGCTCCGCCACGGAGCCTCGATGAAGTCCTTCTCGACCCGCGCCGTCTGTATTGGAACACCGTCCACGTGCGCTGGCAGCTTCGCACGTACCGGGACCACTTCCTTCCCTGGTTGTTGCGCCGGAACCAGAGGGACGAATTCTTCGGCTACGTGGGCCTGGCGGAACCGGATCCTGCAGACTTGTCGGCGTTTCGCACCACCGTTGACGGCCTGCTGAGATTGCTGGACGGCTGCGGTTCGCACCGGCCAGAGCCGGATTCAGCCGCCGTTCTCCGGCCGGCAAGGACCAGGCTATGCGACTCCGCGCGTCGGCACCTGCTTGGCCGGCACGAGGTCGACGGCAACTTCGTCGCGTCACGATGCCTCGCCCCCAACGGCGGCCTGATCTGGTCCTGGCGATGCTCCTCGCTGGGGTTGTTCCTTCCCGACGCGATCTTGGCGTCCTGCTGGGAGGAGATCCGCAACCTGCTGGGGCTGCCCGCATCCGCGGAACCGTCCAGCCTCTTTCGCGTGAAGCCGCGCCGGTTGATCCGCTGCTTTCGCCGTCTGCCCGCGGACGACTATTTCCGACTGGCGTACGGCCTCGTGCAACTGTTCCCAGCCGTTCCCGCCCGCTTCTTCGCGATCCCGGATGGAGGCGAATTCGCCGGTCCGCATCGGTCTGGCCCGTCCGGACTCCACGGCAGTCCCGGCATCCGCGACCGCGTTTCGCATCTGCTGGGGGTCAGCTTCGAATTCCTGGCAAACGACGACTTTCTACGGCTCTGGCCGCTAGTGAAACGCGCGCAGATGTGCGGAAGTTGGCTGCCCTTCATTGCCGGCCAGGTGCTCGACGTGCTGTACCAAAAGACGCTGGTGCTGACTTGGCTGCTTCGCCGCGCGGCTGGCTTTTGATTGGCGGTGGATCGTGCGACACGCAAGAAAAACGGCGGGCCGGTTGGCCGGATATCGGAACGCGTCACGAGGCTCCCCACCGTTTCCGCTGATCACGTGCGGTCTCTTGCATCTCAAGCTTGTCGCCCGCCAGCGAGATCGGCTACAATGTGCCCGGCTGGGCAGTCCATCGGGCAGGGCCGCGCCGTCCTCAGGACGCACGAAGAGCAGGGAACATGGAAAAGACACCGACGGTTACGAACCATCAAGAACAGGCGGAAGCGGACCGCGCCTACTGGCGCCGGCAGACGCCCGAGGCGCGTTTGGATGAAGTCGAACGTCTCCGACTGGAAGCGGGGAAATTCCTCTATGAATATCCAGCCAGACTTCGAAGCGTTCTTCAGATTACTCGAAGAGCACCAGGTTGAATACATGATTGTCGGCGGGTACGCCGTCGCCTTTCACGGGTACGTGCGGTTTACCAAGGACATCGACATTCTTTATGCACCTTCGCGCTAACGTTTCGCCTTGGCAGTCTTCTTGGGCTTGTCCCGGCGTTCGAGGTAGGGCTTGAACTCCCAGCGGGTCTTCCAGGCGGGCAGGTAGGGCTGGTAGGCGGGGGTGTCGTACCAGGACTGCGGCTCGGGGTCGGGCGGCGTGACGCGGCCTTTGGGATAATCGCGGCCGGCGACGCTGGCTTCGACGGTTTCGTTCCAGGCGAGCAATTGCTGTTTGAGCCGGGCGAAGACGTCCGGCTGGGCGGCGCTCAGGTCGTTCGTTTCCTGCGGGTCCGACTCCAGATCGTACAGCTGGAACTCGCCGCGTTCCAGATTGTCGGTCACCAGTTTGTAGCGGTGGTCGACCAGCGCGGCTTTGCTGCCGAAGCGGAACGGGATGGGCTGGCGGCGCTCGCGGATTTCGCCGCTCAGCAGCGGCTTGAGACTGATCCCGTCCACGGGCCGCACCAGGACGTCGTTCGGCAGGCCGAGGATGTCCGCGACGGTGGGAAAGAGGTCCATGGTACACGCCGGGAAGTGCGTGATGCGGGGCTTGACGATCGCCGGCCACTCGATGATGCCGGGCACGCGCAGACCGCCTTCGTAGACCGAGCCTTTGTTGCCGCGCAGGCCGCCGACGGTCTCGGGCGTGATGCGGGGCAGGCCGCCGTTGTCGCTGCAGAAGACCAACAGCGTGTTGTCAGCGATGCCCAGCCGGCGGAGCGCCTGCCGCAGCGTGCCGAGGCTGCGGTCCATGGCTACCAGTTCGCCGTAGTGGTTCGCGGAGTTCTCGTCGAGTTGGCTGAACGGCGCCTTGTCGTCAGGCAGGGCCTTGAACGGGCTGTGCGGGGTGCCGTACCAAATGACGGCGAACATCGGCTGGCCGCCCGCCTGGTGCTTTTCCAGAAACTTCACCGCCTCGGCAACGGCGATTTCGGACGAGTCGCCTGTGAATTCTTCGATCTGGCCGGCGCGGCTCATCAGCGGGTCGAGGTCGAAGAAGTTGGTGACCGACACCCATTCGTCGAAGCCGAACCGGCCCGGATGGCGCTCGTCGGTGGCGAGCACCGGCGCGCCGGGGCCGCGGAGGCCGTTCAGGTGCCACTTGCCGAAATGGCCGGTGACGTAGCCGGCGCTGCGCAGCGCCTGGGCGATGGTCTTCTCCTGCAGCCGCAGGGCGTACCCGTGGCTCAGCACGCCCGAGCGGTCGTTGGCGCGGCCGGTCAGCACGCTGGCCCGCGTGGGCGAGCAGACGGGCGCGCCGGCGTAGAACCGCTCGAACCGCAAGCCGCCGACGGCCATCGCATCCAGGTGCGGCGTCTTGAGCAGCGGGTGCCCGCGATAGCCGGTTTCGCCCCAGCCCATGTCGTCGGCCATAACCAGCACGATGTTCGGCCGGGCCGGCGAAGCCGAGAGACCGTCCGTGGTCCGCAGCGTGAGGACGGCCGCGAAGAGAGCAAAGGCGAGCGGTGCAAGGCGGCGGCGGGTTGGAGAGAGGGTGGGGGGCGAAGGGGGAAGAACAGTGCGGGACATGGGGGACTCCAGGGGAAGATGGTGTGTTGGGTGTCACCGTAGACCGCTCCATCGTAGACCGCTCGCTCCGCGAGCGGGTTTTCCGCTCGCGGAGCGAGCGGTCTACGATGGGCGAGCGGTCTACGGTGGGCCTACCGGTTTCCTTG
>JAAYYU010000236.1 GCA_012515235.1 Candidatus Anammoximicrobium sp. | reverse complement strand
TCCGCACCGGCAAGATCGGCCAGTTGAAGACCATCCGCATGTCGGTGCCCATCTACCCCGTTCCTGCGCCCCACGAGGCGCCGATGCCGGTGCCCGCGGATTTGGACTACGAAATGTGGCAGGGCCCCGCCCAGCGGCAGCCGTACACCGAAGACCGCGTTCATCCGAGCGGGAAGTTTGGCCGCCCCGGCTGGTACAGCAACCGCCTGTATTGCGATGGCATGATTTGCAACTGGGGCCATCACCCGGCCGACCTCGTGCAGTGGGCCAACGATACCGAGCGAACCGGGCCGGTCGAAGTGGAAGGTCGCGGCGACTTGCCGCCGGCCCAGGGGCTGTACAATACCATCGGCGAATTCCAAGCCCGCTACCGCTACGCCAACGGCGTGGAACTTCACTACCTCGGCCGCAAGGACTACCAGGAAGGCGAGTCCTACATGCTCTTCGAGGGGACCGAGGGCTGGGTCCGCGCCTGGCGTGCCCCCAACCGGATTGAGGCGGAGCCCAAGTCGATCCTTTCGGCCGACGTCAAGTTCGAGGACTTTCCCTTCTTCCTGCGGAACGAGAAGACCGACTTCATCGAATGCGTGCGAGCGCGCGAGCCCCAGACGCTGGAAGACGCCGAAGTGGGCCATCGTTCGAGCACCGTGGTGCAGTTGGCCTACATCGCCTGTCTGTTGGGCCGCAAGCTGAAGTGGGATCCCGTGAAGGAAGAATGCCCCGGCGACGAGGAGGCCAACACGCTGGTGCGCGGTCAGCCCGGGCTGCCGCCGTGGACGATTCCGTAGGCGACGTTCACGACACTCCCCTTGGGGACGCGGCTGGTTCGGTCTTCCACCGATTACTTGCTCTTGTGGAGATCTGTCATGGTACGGTCAAGTGCGGCGGGCGTGCTGCTGGCGGCCCTGGTCCTTCTGTTGGCAGTCGGCGGCCATGCCGCCGCCCAGCCATTGGGCTGGTGGACGTTTGATGCCAACCAAGTCAAAGGGGTGACGGTGGTCGATCGGGCAGGAAATCACGACGGCTCGATTCAAGGAGAAATACGCCTGACGCAAGGCCCCTTCGCCGCGCTGGCCCTCGACGGCGAAGCGAACAGCGTTGACGTCCCAAACGTCCAAGCCGCCGACCTCCCGGCGCGGGAGCTTTCGATTGAAGCCTGGGTGTCGTTGGACGCCGGTCTGGCCTGGGGCGGGATCGCCGGCTATTTCCAGGACAACGGCAGCTTCGAGAAAGGCTGGCTGTTGGGATACGACGAAACCCATTTCAGTTTCGCCGTGTCGGCCTCCGGCCGGCTCACGTATCTCAAGGGCGCCACGCCGTTCCAAGAGGGGCAATGGTATCACGTCGCCGGCACGTATGACGGGCAAGCGATGAAGTTGTACGTGAACGGAAAGCTCGAGGCCACTGCGACAAACCAACGCGGGGACATTGACTATCCGCCCACAGCCCTCCTGACGATTGGCGCCTACCGCGACGACAACGAGTTCTACCGGGCGCAGGGCAGGATTCAGGAGGTTGTGCTGCACGGTCGGGTGTTGGAGCCCGCAGAGATCGAGTCGCGTTTCGCGGCCACGGAAACCCAGATTCCCCGGCCTCTGGCGTTTCGCGTACCGCCCTGTGCGCGGTTTATCGCCCCCGACGCGGTGGTCGTCGCCTGGGAGACGGACGAACCTTGCGAGAGCATCGTCGAGTATGGCCTCGAGGAGAAGTGGGACCGGCAGGCGCGGGATGCCGCATTGAAAACGTCGCATCGAATCACGTTGGCCGGGCTGGAACCCAAGGCTCGCTGCCAGTATCGCATTCGAGCGAACCAGCCCGGGCGGCCAGCCTCGATCAGCGAAGTGTTTGAACTGGACAATGCCTTGAATTACACCGTTGCGCGGGTACCAGATCTCCCGTCTCCCTACGCATCCGATGAGCGCGGCCAACGCTGCCGCCAGGCCGCCCAAGAAATTCTCTCCGCCACGCGTATCACCCGGGGATACTGCCTGGTCCTCGGCTGCCATGACGGGCAACTCGCTTACGAACTCGTCAGGCGAAGCGACTTGATCGTTGTCGGCGTGGACAATGATTGCAACCGGATTGAGCGGGCTCGGGCGGCGTTGGGCAAGGCGGCCGCCTATGGCTCGCGGATTACGCTGCACCACGCGGCTGCAGCCGATCGTCTGCCGTTTCCGCAATCGTTCGCCAACTTGATCGTGGCGGAAGACGGGATCGTCAGTGGCGAACTGCCCGCCACTGCCAGCCAAGTGATTCCCCTCCTCCAACCCGCCGGCGGCGTGGCCTGCCTCGGGCCGCTGCGAGCCGCCTCTTCGGCCGATGCCAAAGGCCGCGTGGAGGATTGGCTCGGCAAGACGAAGGCCCACTGGGACTTCGTGGAAACCAGCCTGGGCGGGTGGGTGGTTGCCCGACGCGAATTGCCGCCGGGCACGGGCGCGTGGACCCACCAGTACGGCGATGCCGGCAATTCCGCCAACGGCCAGGAAGACTTGCAGGGCGTCACCAGCACGGATCGGCTCGAAGTGCAATGGCTCGGCAGGCCGGGCGGAGATTTTGGGCTTGACCGCAACCCGCGCATGCCGGCGCCGTTGGCCATCCACGGACGGTTATTCCACCAGGGCATGAACCGGATTGCCGCGCTCGATTCTTACAACGGGGCAGTCTTGTGGTCGCTGGAAATCCCGGCCTTGCGGCGAGTGAACATGCCGCGCGACGCGGGAAACTGGTGTGCCGACCCGCATCACCTGTATGTCGCGATCAAGGACCGCTGCTGGGTGATTTCGGCGCAAACCGGCGAAGTGATCCGCACGCTCTCCTTGGCCGATGCTGGATTGCGCGCCACACACGAATGGGGTTATGTCGCCCAGGCCGGCAAGTTCCTTTACGGCAGCAGCGTCAGGAAGGGCGCGCCGTACACCGACTTCTGGGGCGGGAAAAGCTGGTACGACGCCACGTCGGGCGCAGGCACGGAAAAGGTGTGCAGCGATGATTTGTTCGCGCTGGCTGGCACAAGCGGCGAGTTGAAATGGCGTTATCGCGGCGGAGTGATCCTCAATACGACCATCGCCGTGGCCGGCGGCAAGGTTCTGTTTGTCGAATGCCGCCATCCCGAAGTCAAGACACTGGCCACAAGCCGGATTGGATCGCCGCAATTGTGGGAGGACCAGTTCCTCGTGGCATTGGACGCGGCGACCGGCCGCAAACTGTGGGAACAGCCGCTCGACACGGTCGACGGGATCGTGGTGTTTTACCTCCTGGCGGCAGCGGACAGGGTATTCATCGCCTCTTCCGAGGCGGGCCAATACCACCTCTACGCCTTCAGTGCAGCGGACGGGAATAGCCTGTGGCATACCGCCCACGACTGGATTCGCAACAACCACGGCGGTCACATGCAGCATCCGGTGCTCGTCGGCAATGCCGTTTATCTCGAACCCTGTGGGTACGACGCCGCCACCGGCAAATTGCTGACCAAGAACGTCGGTCGCCACGGAGGCTGCGCGACTTACGCGGCTACCACCAGCGCCCTGATTTATCGCGGCGAGGCAGGGCGGATCTCCATGTGGGATGTTGCCAGTGAGAAGGTCACGGGCTGGTACAACCTGCGTCCGAGTTGCTGGCTGAGCACCGTGCCCGCGAACGGAATGGTACTGTCGCCCGAAGGCGGCGGCGGTTGCAGTTGCGGCAACTGGCTGGAAACTTCCATCGGATTCGCGCCGGCGCCGAGTTCGGCAGCCAAGTAAACGGGGAGCTTTCATGGACTATCCGTCTCGAACCGTTTTCACTCTTCTGGCTCTCATTGCCGCGGCGAGTGCCGCCGCCGAACCAGCGAGCAGCGCGGATTGGCCGACGTACCGGGCGGACAACCGACGCAGCGGCGTCACGCCGGAGCCGCTGCGGCTTCCCTTGGCTCCGACCTGGACTTACACGGCCCCGACCCCGCCTCAGATGGCTTGGACCGGGCCGGCAAAATGGGATTCCTACGCCAACCTCCGCCGGCTTGAACCCATGCGGAACTTCGACGCCGCGTTTTTCGTGACCACCGTCGGAGATTCGGTCTGCTTCGGGTCGTCCGTGGATGATGCCGTTCACTGCCTGGATGTAGAGACCGGCACGGAGAAATGGGTGTTTCCTGCCGGAGGGCCGGTGCGTCTTCCTCCCTCCTGGCACGAGGGCAAAGTCTATTTCGGTTCAGACGACGGGCATGCGTACTGTGTGGACGCCGCCACCGGATCGCTGGTCTGGAAGCGAAAACCGTCCGGGCCGGAGACCCTGATGCTAAGCAACGGGAAGTTGATTTCGCACTGGCCGTGCCGGACGGGAGTGCTGATCCACGACAGTCTCGCCTACTACGGCGCATCACTGCTGCCGTGGGAAAAGTCCTACCTGTGCGCGGTGGATGCCCGATCGGGTAATGAGGAGGGCTCCGGGCGCTATTGTGTCACGTTCGAGCACCTCACGATGCAAGGGGCGATGCTGGCCACCGAATCCCGGCTTTGCCTGCCCCAAGGCCGGCAACGGCCGGAGCTGTTCGATCGAGCCACGGGCCGTTCACTCGGCGGATTTGGCGGCGCCGGCCAGGGCGGAGTCTTCGCCGTCGTGACCCGGACCGGCGAGTTTGTCAGCGGTCGCGGCCAGAACCACGGTTCGGGTGGAGAACTCCGCGGGTTTGACGTTAATAGTCGGGACTACTTCGTCACGTTTCCCCAAGCCAGGCACATCCTTGTCACAGACGAGGTTGCTTACCTGAATGTCGGCACGGAGCTTGCGGGTTTTGCCTGGGCCAGGTATATCGAGTTGGCCAAACGCCAGACCCAGCTCCAATCGCGGCGGAAAGCCATCCAGGAGCAGCTCGCAAAACTCCCTGGACAATCGCGCGGTACGGCAGGTGAGAATCTGAAAGAAGAACTCAAGCCAATCGAATCGGAACTGGCCGCGATGCCTCCGAAAATGGCCGCTTGCTACACATGGAAAACAACGGCCGACTGTCCGCACGATTTGATCCTGGCCGGAAACACGTTGTTTGCCGGAGGTGATGATCGGGTCGTTGCCTTCAACGCAGCCAGTGGGAAAGAGCTTGGATCGGTCCCGGTGACGGGCAGGGCTCACGGATTGGTTGCGGCCAACGGCCGTCTGTTTGCGAGCACGGATCGCGGCACGATCCACTGCTTCAAGGCGGCCGAGGACCAGTAAGAGCCTGTCTCCTAAGAAGAGGAAAGCTGCCATGCCTCCTTTCCCTTCCGGCACGTGGCTACCCGAGTAGTCTCCACCCTCGCCGTTCAACATCGCCAGAAAGACTCCCACCTGCCCCCTTTATTACTCCTCCGTTTCCGCCGACACTTACACGCTTTTCAGGAGACAAAGCCAAGATGAACAACTTTTGGAACCGCCGCGAGTGGCTGAGGACATCGGGTCTAGCGGCCGGCACTTGGGCCGTCGGTGGACTCGCACCTTCGGTCCTGGCCGCCGGGCCGCAGCAGAGCACGCCCGCCTCGAACGTAGCCACCCATCCCCTTGCGAAGCCCCAAACGCGATTCGCGGGCGGTCAGGGGGCGAGGGGGAAGTGGGCGGCCACGGCCGCCTACTTCCCCCTCGCCCGCTTGCTTCCCCAGGCTTTCTCGCCTATGCTCAGTCTGCGGTCAATCCGCGCCAAC
>JAAYYU010000235.1 GCA_012515235.1 Candidatus Anammoximicrobium sp. | reverse complement strand
TTTGCCGAGTGGGAATATGCGTGCCGAGCGGGAACGGTCACCGCATACAGCTTTGGCAGCGACCGGCAATGGCTCGGAGAGTACGCTGTCTTCAACGAACAGAAGGCACATCCCGTTGCTAAGAAGAGACCCAATCTCCGCGGTTTGTTCGACATGCATGGAAACGCGCAGGAATGGTGTCACGATTACTGGGGCGATTATGGGCCGAGCAGCGATCGCGACCCCACAGGGCCACCCTACCAAGATCCCGTTGACCCCACAATCTTGCGAGATGCGCGTGTCATCCGTGGCGGCGCCTACACCAGTTCCGCCAAGAACTGCCGTTCGGCGCGCCGTAACTCCAATTACATTTCGACCGACTGGACACTCACCGGGTTTCGGTTATGCATGTCTGTTCCTCACGACATCGTGCCGCCGGACCAGTCTCCGAAAGGCGCCTCAGACGGCCAGTAGACTAACGACTGGACTTCTCTCCATAAAGCGACGAAACCGTCCTGGGCGGTGTTCGATCGCTGCGTTGCTGAACAATGACGAACCAACCCGTGGTAGCGGGGTCTCTTCCTCGGACGAGCACTGGTGCAAAGGCGGCAACCCACTTGGCATCGTGCTCTCGGTTTATCGGGTCGCGATAATGTGCGGGCAATAAACGAATTGCCCTGCTCTGCTCCGTCTTGTTGGCTTCCCAATGATCTTGAGATCGCGTCAGTTCCGCAAGGACGTCCAGACTCAGATGAGGCAAGGCGTGCGGACTATTTTTCAAATGTGTTTCGAGTTTTTCATGGTGCAACAGCAAGCCATCGCCGAGGTCCTCAAATGAGCGGAGGTCTCTAGTCAACATGCGGTACTGGCGACTTTCCACCAGAAGCACGTTCTGCTGTTCCGGCAAGTTGATCTGCAGAGCGGCAAAACTGCCCAATTCAATCGTCATGCCCAGCACGCCGAGGACTTCGTCGGTTCCGTTGTCACGAATTGGGACAGACAACGACACGGTCAGGTCGCCGCCGTTGGTGCTCTTCATCGCCGTGGAGTTATGCGGCCTCTGAAGCGGCCCCACGTCCGCTGGCAAATGGAATGGATCCTGTGTTGCTTGACCGTGGAAGTAGTCTCGAAAGGCGTAATTTCTTCCCACGCTGTCAAAAGGCAGGCTGTCCTCTTGGTAATAAGGAGCTCGTGCAATCTGGGTGCCCTCGTTGGCTTGAATGAACCAGCTGCGACAACCAATCCACGCGTAAGGCTTGGTGGCTTGATCGAGGTACTCTTGAATCGGGCTGAAGAGCAGACGCGTCTGGCTGCCTCCGGCGTCTGGAGGCGACGAGGGATGCTTGCCCACGTCGTCGTTGATCCGTTTGAGATGCTCGTGCATCGACCGATCGGCGGCAATTTTCTCCAGGATCCGCCAACGGACGTCGATCTGGCTGGCAATCGTGCGTGCGGCGAATTCGGCAGAAACCTGCAGGCTCTGAAGTCTCAGGTTATGCTCGCTCGTTCGTGAGTCGACCGCTTCCGCCCTCAATTCTCTCTCGCGTTGCGCCTGTATTCCGCGCCAGACTGACACGAGAGCGCCGGTCACTGCCAGGATAACGAGGGACACAAAAAGGCTTTGGACCAGTGCCTGATGGCGTCGGCCCCATCTCGCTATTCTGAGCGGTAGAGGCTCGCGGTATGCTTCGACGCGGGCGTCGGCCAGATATCGGTTGACATCCTCAGCAAGTTCCAAGGCGGTTGGATAACGTGCTTCCGGCTCGTTCGCCATGGCCTTCATGCAAATCGCCTCCAGGGCTCCCGACACACCGCGCCGGACTTGCGAGGGTTTACGGAATTCCCTGCGGATCACGCTTTCCCTGATCTCTCTCGCGTCTTTTCCGTGGAACGGTGCTTCATTCGTCAGGATCTTGTAGAGCATTGCGCCGAGGCTATAGATGTCGCTTGAGGGCCCCAACACTTCGCTGCCTTGGGCCTGCTCCGGACTCATGTAAGCAGGCGTGCCGCCGCCGCTTCTTTTGGACGAATCGCTTGGGCACGTTGGCTTGAGCGTAGGTTCGCTGCATTCCTTGAAGACTCCTTCTCGGGAAATTGAGCGTGGGCGAGATCAGGGCGGGATAACCGGCAGAATCTGCGCAAGTTGCCTGATGGGCGCGAAAAAATTCCCTCGCGAAGGCTGAGCACTGGATCAAGGTCCGCGAGGGATGTACTCCGTAGAG
>JAAYYU010000234.1 GCA_012515235.1 Candidatus Anammoximicrobium sp. | reverse complement strand
CTGCGAGAGAGACCAGAAAACCGATCGTCGCCCCCCCTCACAAAAACAGGCGACAATAGAACAAAAATGCCCGTTTTCACAAATACCGATCTTCCCGCCGCTCGCCGGGATTTTTGGCGGGCCAGCCTGGTGCCCCGGTAGACGAGCGTGGTCTTCTCCTGTCCTGCCCCGATCAGCCGGAGCTTGGACTTGGGCCGGATTGCCTCATGCAACTCGTAGGTCCCGGCCGCCAATTGAACTGTGTCCCCGGGCGCGGCCCGGCCGATGGCCGCTGCCACGGCCTGAGAATCGAAGCCCTGCGGCGAAATCGTCGGCGCCAGCCGGTCCCGGGCGGGTCCCGATTGCTCGCCGGCGATTCCCAGCGATGCCGAAGCAGCCAATCCAACGAGGACGAATGCGGTCGTGCGAATCGGTGTCGCTGCTCTCATCGTGTCACCTGCTTGTTGCTGGGTAGTTCAGGATCGCCCGGGCCTTGACGTTGGCACGCGGATTGGCCGGCTCCAGGGCGTGGGCAAGCAGGCCGGCATGGAGAACCAGGAGGATGACGGGCAGCGGCTGGAATCGGTTCATGGGTTCATCCCCGATGATGGAGGCGGTCGGTGGCGTTCAGGGGCACGGCTGCCGGCCGGTCGTGCTGGCCGGCGGTGTCCTTTATACTGGCTGGCCGGCCGGACCGTCCACCAAGCGATCTGCAAAGAGCAAGTCCGTGGCCGCGGACATTACGAGAGTGGCGGCAGTCTGGGAAACCGCAGGGCGAGTGGCTCTTGATCTCCATGAAGTACGCTGCACTGTTCCTGACACTGGGACCCGCCCTGGTTATCGAAGCGGTTGCCTGTCGCGGGCTGTATTGGCTCCTGGTGTGGCCGGGAATCAGCCTCACGCTCGTGGGGTTCGCGTACTTGCGGCTGGGACCCGCCGTGTTCGGGAAGCGGGCCGATGGCAAGATGGCCTGGTACTCGTTCGTGCCGCTGCTCCCGTACCTGCTGGCCGCCTGGGCTGTCTGGCACGCTGCCCGCATCCTCGGCCGGGAGGACTGCTACAACCAAGCGGCCCCCGGCTTGTTCGTCGGTCGCAGGCCGCGCAGCCACGAACTTCCAAGCGAAGTGTCGCTCGTTGTCGATCTGGCGGCGGAATTCATCGAGTGCCGCGCGGTCCGCACCGGCCGTCGGTACCTTTCCGTTCCCATGCTCGACACCGGCATCCTCGACGACGACGCGTTCCTGGCCCTGGTGCGGGAGGTGGCGGACTGGCCCGGGCCGGTCTACATCCACTGTGCCCAGGGACACGGCCGCACGGGCACCCTCGCGGCTGGCGTGCTGTTGGCCAAGGGACACTGCGACAGCGTGGATGCGGCGATTGCCCGATTGCGTGCGGCTCGGCCCCGACTGGCCCTGGGAAAGGCCCAACTGCAATTCGTGCGTCGAATCGGAGACCAGATTCTGCCCGTGCAGAAATCTGCCGGCACGCCGCCGGTTGCGGATTCGGCCGCTGGCGGTCTCACCGTACGTGACGAGCAGGCTCAACGGTGAGCCGGGCAAAGGCCGGTTGCATCCTCCGCTGCTTCGGCAGATGTGTTTTGGTGTCGCTACGGAGCGTGGACTTCCGCGGCTCACACCTGGCGGGGGATCGTGTTGGACCTGCACAGCTTTGCCGGCAACATATTCGATCTACCCCACCTGCTGGACGTGGCCTGCGTGCTCGGACTGGAAATCAGGGCCTTGGAAGGCGAAAAACCGATTCGGTAACGCGACCATCCCACCCCCGTCCACGTCAACACCACGGAAAAGCATACCCTTGCCAGACCGGGATGATATCCAGCGTGTCGAAGACCTGGGCATCGGGCCGACCGAAGCCCTGCTCGTTGACCCGGACTTCCTCGCCCAACTCCCAGCCGTCCGCCTCGGTCACCGTGGTTCTGTCGAACGACTCTGGGGCCAACACGCTGTCGCGGCTGTCGCAGGACCATTGAAAGGCTTTGATCGTGAGCGTGGGCGAGATCAGGGCGGGATAACCGGCAGAATCTGCGCAAGTTGCCTGATGGGCGCGAAAAAATTCCCTCGCGAAGGCTGATCACTGGATCAAGGTCCGCGAGGGATGTACTCCGTAG
>JAAYYU010000233.1 GCA_012515235.1 Candidatus Anammoximicrobium sp. | reverse complement strand
TGTCCGAGGTGGTCGCCGATCTCCTTCAGGGACAAACCCTGCGCCAGCAGATGACTGGCGCAGGCGTGTCGCAAAACATGAGAACCATAGTGTGGCAAGGTCAGGCCCAAGGCGTGCAAGCGGCGGCTGACCATTCCTCCCACGGTCGCGCTGTGCATGGGGCGAAACGGTGCCAGAACCGTGATGAATACCTCCCGCCGATCGGTTCGAGGTCGCACCTCGCGCAAGTACCGAAGGACGGCATCACCAACAGGACGGCACAACGGGTAAGTCCGCGGCCGCCGTCGTTTCCCAAGAGTGACAGTCAGGACTTCCTGCTCCCAATCGAAGTCCTCCAATCGTAGAGCCGTGACTTCGCCCGCGCGTAGGCCGTACACCGCGAGCAGCAACAACATGGCTCGGTCGCGAATATCGACCGGTTTCTCCCGCTGCGCTGACGCGATCAGTCGCTGCACATCGTCCCACGATGGGCCAAGTGGCAGACCTTCGTGGGAGTAGAGCCGGGGAGTCCTAATCGCATCCGCTAGCCCCGGACGGCACCATTTGTGTCGTTCCGCAAATCGCAAGAACGGACGGATCGCTGCTGCACACCGTCGCACGGTCGCCCGCATGTATCCACGCGCGCGAATTTTCTTGGCCAGAAGCTCATTCACTTGGCCGCCGGTCACCGTCTTCAGCCGCAGATCGGCTTCCTCGATCTCGGTGAGGAAGGCCTGAATCTGTTGTCGGCTGTATGCCACAGTCCGCGGGGTTAACCCGCGCTCTTGGAGCATGTAGTCGGCGAATTGAGCGACCAGATTGGCGTACGGTCGTCGGACTGCAGCAGGTGCTTGCAACCGTCCCAGGAATGTCAGCCACCGAATCGCATGGCCGATGAACTTGCGACATTCGCGACGGACGTTCTGCACCTTCCGGCCTCGCCGTCGACGTTTGACCCAGCGATTCGCTTCGGCCACGATCTCGGCGCGAGTGATGAGTTCCCCGGGCCGGTCACGTAAACGCAGGACTCTGGCGACGATTAACGTGTTGCGGGCGACGTGCCCCAAGGTCACCAGTGACATCTGCTGCTCGGCGCAATGCGCGAGGTAGCGGCGACGTTCCTCCGCCAGTGGACCGTTCTGATGGCGGGCGATGGCATGCTGTCGCTTGTACAGTCTGTCGAACATGAGTCGAACCTCCCAGAGGGGTGAAAAGGGAAAGTGATTCGACTATTACGACGAGAAAGTTATGTGGCGGCAAGCGTCCGCTTTCACGGGCCGATGCGGCACGACTTTTTGACTTTCGAGGCGGTTTATGGGGCACTTCGCAACGTGCCGAGCAGTTGGCTCACCCGCGCATAGTACTTGCGGAGCATGTCCCTGGACCCCACAAATAGCACCACCGAGAGGAGTGCGAGGCCGAGATCAAACCATCCGACAGGAGCTGTGAAGAACCCCTGGTGCGCCCGCCGGGCCATGTAAACGAAAATCAGCGCGATCAGCCCGTTCGCATGGAATTGGTAGAACTTGTAGTGAATGTCGTTCAGCACGTTGTACGCATCGACGTTTCGTCCCAACCTCGAGAAGTTCCAAGGCGGCTGTCGAATGCCCGTCCAGTGGTGAATCTTGTCGATCACCAGCCACCGCACCGTACTGACGGTCACTCCGGCCGCAACGGACGCCAGCGTCCCGAACATGAACCCGCCGATGGTTGGCGTTGAACTAAGCCGACTTCGCGTTTCGGTGCAGACTCTTTCTTGCTGGTCGAGTTCTTGGTCTTCTCTGAGCGTTGGCCTCAGCGTCGTGACGGCGTCTTCGAGGTTCTCCTGAGGGAGACTTTTC
>JAAYYU010000232.1 GCA_012515235.1 Candidatus Anammoximicrobium sp. | reverse complement strand
GGGAGTAGAACCCGCGCGTGTAGTGAGAAACGTAAGGATCCCCCGGACAAGCCGGGGGCATTCACCAGCTGCAGCCTGTCTCCCGAACGTCCCGCATAAACGGGGAAGTTATTTCATGGGCGTTGCTGGCGCCCTGCCGGCCGAATCCGAATGCACGACCTGCGTACACCCAGTTCTGGTTGTCGCTGGCCAGCAGCGTGGTGGCGTGAAACCTGGTCTTGAACACCGTTTCATGCTGGCCAACAGGGTGGTGACTTGACGCGGCAAGCCTTGGGAATTCGCGGCCATGTGCTTCCGCTGGATGAGTCCAGAATGGTTGCCCGCTACCACGGCTGCAGCACTCGCTGGATTTCGGGCCAGGCCAAGTCCGGGTAGAAGCGATGGTCGCCTTCGGCAGCCAGCAGGGCGACGCGGTCGGCGAATCCGGCGGCAGCAAACGCCTGCCGAGCGCGGCGGTAGCCTTCCTCCACGCCCTCGAACCGCGCCAGCGCATCCTGCTTGCCGGCCACGATCAGCAGGTGCCGCGGGGCGATCAGTCCGGCCAAATCGGGCATGTCGGCCACGCGCAACAGGCCCGGCAGGTAACCGCAGGCGCAGTGGGGGCGAGACAGCCACGAGTCGGCCAAGGTGCAGAAGGAGCAGGAGACGACGGCCAGCCGGATCCGCGGCTCGACGCAGGCCGCGTAGAAGCTGACGGTGCCGCCCATCGAATTGCCCATCGTCGCGATTCGCTGCGGATCGAGGTCGGACTGCGTGGCGACGAAGTCCACCGCGCGGATCACGTCCAGCACGCGGAGTCCCGTCAACGGCCGGCCGCGCAACAGTTCGCGCAAGGCGACGTCCCGGCAACTGGCGCCCGGCACGGCGCGCAGCCCGAAGGCTCGCTGCTCGATGACCAGCGCGGCCCACCCGTGGCTGACGGCCTGCAGAGCGATATCTCGTCCTCCGGCGATCGAGGCCTGTTCTCGCTCGTTGGCCGCCCGCCCGATGGAGATGTGCATCCCCGGCGAATGTCCTTGCAGGCAGATCATCACCGGAAAAGGCGGCGTCCCGCGAACTGGCACGAGCAGGTAACCGGGCACCATTTCATCCGGCTCGGACGTGAACTGGATGCGGTCGAGCGTATAGTTGTCCGTTTGTGACTCACGTTTCCGCGCGGCCTCCAGCGGGACATAGGGCGGCGCGGGCAAGGCCAGAATTTCGCTCAACCGGCGCCGCAACGCCTGCTGCCAGGCCGCAAAATCGACATCGGCGCGGAACGCCATTTCCGGCGGTTTTTCCGCCGCCACGCGCGGGGCGGCGGTGCGTTCGGCGGCAAACGCCGGCGCGCAGAAAACGACCCCCAGAACCAGCCAGAGAAATCTGCAGCGTCGCATGTGACTCCTCCTACAGCCGCCGGCCTGCGCGGATCATGGCGACCGGCAACTGACCGAGATCGGGACAGAACGGCTTGCTTTCGAGCCGCGATCTTGAGCGCTGCCTGGGGCATCCTTCCGGGACGGACCGCTCAGCAAGCGCACTTCCTGCGGCCGGAGGTCGAGCGACTGGAGACGGCCGTCCCAGGCCAAGCGGACGGTCTCCCGTTGGTCCGTCCAGTTCACCAGCACGGCTGCCTGCGAGCCGTCGGGAGCCTCGAAGGCGTTGTGCAGCACGGGCGGAAGCGTCCGCGCGCCGGCGGGCACGGGGGCGGTGAATTCCAGCCGCGGCGGAGGCAGCATCTTTCCCAGCAGCAGGTACGGTCGGCCGGCTCCGTGGTACAGCGAGATCCACTGGCGCATCAACTCGTGATCCACCGGCACCGCAGGCCGCTGGACTTCGGCCGTGCGGCCGTCGGCCAGCAGTTCTTCGAGCGTGACGTCGTCCAGCCAGACCGTGCCGGCGCCGTCCAGGACCAGCATCACGCGCAGCACGGCCGTGCCTTTGGGCATCGTGAAATCGACATGGCGGTGGGTCCATTCCGATTGATCGGCCGGATAGGGGATTTGCCACGCTTGCAACTCGCTCATGCCGGGCGCGAAGGCCTTCAGCACGACGCCGTTGGGCTTGGCGATCTGCTGGCTGCGAAGCCACACGCCCAGGCGGTACGTCCGGCCCGGTCGGAACGCCTCGTTGACCTCATAGTTCTGCGCCGCCAGCGCCCGCTGGTCGGGCGTGGGATTGTACAGTTTCAAACTTGCCTGGCCACCGTGACGCTGCGTGCGGTCGATCTGGGTTTCGCCACCGAACCAGCCTTCGCCGGGAAACATCATCGTGCGGGGGAATTCGACGGAGCCTTCGTCGTAGGAACGCTCGAAACCGCCGTCGTCGATCATCGGTCCGGGGCCAAGCCCCAGGCGCGGGGCCAGATGCGGCATCTGACCCTGCACCAGGCACCACGCCAAGGCCCACGGGTCGTGGCCCGTCTGCGGCCGGTTGCTCTGGAACAGCGTCGGCAGGTACTCGTGATAGAGATAAGCAAAGACGGAGGCCGGTTCGCGGCCGCTCCAGATCAGGTCGCAATCGCGGTAGTCTTGAATGCCGACCTCTTGCACGAACCATTCGTTGGGCTCTTCGAACCCGATCACGGTGTCCGGTTCGAGGGCCCGGCATTGGCGGGCCATGCTCTGCAACTGCTTGCGGAACGCGGCGGCCGACCACGGGCCGGGCCCCGGCGGGTGGCCGTGCGCGCGGCTGTAACAAACGGGGCTCCTCGCGCCGACAACCTGGTCGATTTGCACCAACTCGGCCCCGTGCTGGACGCACTCGACCGCCGCGCGGTTCAGCCAGTCGATCGTCCACGGATCGCCCGGACATAACACGGCGTGCTGGCCGCCGCGGAGCCAGGTACAGTCGCGGATCAGCGGCCGTCCCGCACGGTCCACCACCGCGTGACCGGCGATCGAATCACGTTGTCCGCGGTTGTCCCACAGAAAGCTGCCGTCGGGCCGCAGGCCGTAACTCAGACTGTAGTGATAGCCCGAAGGCCACAGAAACGTGTGGGCGCCGATCTCTCGGCCCAAGCGCACCAGGCGCCGAAACTGCTCGTCCGACGGATAGGCGGGGAAGTACTCCGGGCCGACCCATTTGCCGACCTTCTCCCAACCCCAGTAGGCCGTGACCAGCGGCGGCCGTGCAGGAAACTCCCGCTGCCAGTACTCGCGGTACCAGGCCTCGATCGTTGCCGGGTAGGCGAGCCACGCCCGCGTGAAACGGACGATGGCCGGGCCTTGTCGGAGCCAGGCGGGCAGATCGTCGCGTTGGGCAAACGTCTTGGCGCACCAGGGCTGCTGCCGAGCCCAGGCTTTGTACAGGTCGGCCGCGTCGCGCCAGTCGGTAGGCCGGTCGGCCGCAGGACTGGCAAAGCCGGCCAGCACGACGTCGTAGGCCAAAGCGAAGCGGTCGCGATCGAAACAGGGATGAAGCCAGCCCCACTCCAGGCCGGCGGCGGTCCGTTTCAGGAACAGGCTCTTGCGGTATCCCACGGCGTCGTAGGCCGCCGTGTACACGCCGCCCGCATCGTCATAGCAGCAGCCGAACCCCGCCGCCAGACTGCCCGGCTGGTCAAATCGCCGAGTCTCGCCTTCCCGCCAGTCCGACAGGCGATGGATCCCGCCCTTGGTCGCCCCCACGACCGCGACCTCGCTGCCGCTCTGGGTCCCCGGCGAACCGATCGCGACGATCGGATAGGACACCGACTCGATCGTCACCTCCGCCGGCAGCGAGGCCTCCCAGCCGAAACGCACCCTTCCGTCGCCGGCGCGCGTCGAAACGGTACAGACCACCTCGATCGGCCGGCCGCCGAATCCGGTGAACGTGATCCTGGTTCCGCGATCCGCTCCGCGCGACCACGGCTGCACGCGGATCTGCTCGGCCTGGCGGGCGTCACAGGACTTCGTCGCGCGAGTCTCCTGGCCCAGCGAGAAATCGAAGCGGAACAAGGGAGTCGATCCGGCCGTGTGGACCAGTTCCCGGCCGGAGTGCTTGTCCACCATCCGCCGGATCGAGCCCTGGGCGGTCAACTCCAGCAACACATGGCCGTTTTCAACCGCGACCGGGCCGGCGCTGTCCGCGCCCAGCCCGACGCTCAGAACCAAGCAGCATATCCACATGACAACCTCACAACCTGAGTATCGGCCCCAACGCCAATCGAACCTTTGGTCAACCCGTCGTCTGGTCAGCGGTCCTGCTTCCGCGGCTGCCCGGACGGCTGCCCGGCGGCTTGCGTTTGGATGCGCACGACGGCGTAGTTGACAAACGCGGGCAGCTCGATTTCGCACCGCTCCGGAGCGGCCGTCCGGACCGCGATCGGCGCCGCGGGGCGGTCTTCCAAGGGGGCGGCGAACGTCGCGGCGGTCGCCTTGCCTGGGCCGGCGGACAGCTCGATCCGCGCCCCTTCCGCGACCGGTTCTCCGGCATAATTCACCAGATGCACGTAGCACGCGCGCTCGTCGCGTTTCACCTCGGCAAAGACCGTCTCCGGGGCGTGGATGCGGATGTCCGGCGACCACGCGGCGGCCAGGTCGGCCATCAGCCGCCGGCCGCCGTCATTCGGCCGCTGGACCTTGATCGTCCACCCCGCGGCGGGGATGGAGGCCGCATCGGCCTCGGCCCGGCGGACCACGCCGGGGCGACCGTCCAGGGCCCGCCACGGCTCGTCGCGCCGCTGGCAGTACCACGGATCGTACGCTCCCGCCGAACCGCTGACGATCAGCCGGCCGCCGCGGTCCGCAAACCGGGCGAGGGCGGCGAGCTGGGCGTCGGCCAGACATCGCTGATCGCACACCAGCAGGACCTTGCAATCCGCAGGGATCTCCAGCGGCCCGGCCGCCGCCGCGGGCAGCAGCCCATAGGGCACGTGATTCCGCAACAGGATTTCCTCTGCGCTCAGCAACGCACGGTGCGATTGTTCGGAGAACATCACCGAGTCGTACGAGTACAGCACGCGCACCGGCAGGTAGCTCGGCGCCGCCAAGCCTTCGCGGCCGAGCCGCACCAGGTCGTTGAAACGCCGCAACAGCGGCCGGCGGAATTCCACCAGCTGGGACGAGACCATCTGTTCCCGGTCGGGCTTCAGCACGGTCCGGTCGGTGGGAATCCCGCCGAAGACGGCGTCCTCGACGAGCGTGCGGAGGTAGCCGCTGGCGGCCTCCGGCGAGACGCCGGCGTCGCTGTCGCACAGCGCCAGGATCGGTCTCTGCAGGGCGCGGGCCAGTTTCATCTCGCGGACCCGGTTGACGATGCAGCCGCCGGACACGCCCGGCACGTTGCCCGACTGGGACACGAAGATGTCGAAGCACGCGGCGAGGTCGGCCATGTTCAGTGCCGCCGTCCCCGCCATGTTGGCCCGGCGGATGTTCTGAATGTTGCCGCTGACAAGCGCCGTCGGCCGGCAGCTTTTGGCATGGCGGTACAAGCGGCCGAAAAGGGCCGACACGCGATCGCAACGGAACTGGACCCATTGCTGGTAGATAGGGTCCTGGATCTCGCCGTATTCCGGTTTCCGCACGGGCGGCCGCACGTGGGCCACGGTGGCGATTCCAAACCGCCGCTCGGGGTCCGGTTCGCGGGCCAGGTGCTCGCGGAACAGCGCCTCGCACCGCGGGCAGTAACAGGCCGGCACATGGCAATTGTCCAGCATGATCCCGTCGAAGCCGCCTTCGGTCAGGGCGATGCCGATCATCTTCTTCAGATAGCTCTCGAAACCGGGCGCGTTGACGCACGGCAGCCAGCGATAGTAGGCCGAGTGATACGTGCGTTTGCGGCCCGTTTCGTCCACGGAGGCCCAGTCGGCCAGATCGGGGATCTCGGCCAGCAGCGTTTCGTAGTACAGCGTGGAGAACTGGACGTAGGCCAGCACGCGGACGCCGTGCCGGTGACAGGCCTCGACGAACCGCTTGACCCGCGGGAAGTCGTGCGATTCGCGCTGCCAACCGAAGCCCTTGTAGAACCGGCTGTGCAGCGTGTTCAGCCCCAGATCTTGCATCAGCCGGACACTGGCTTCACTGTCGTACCAGTGGTGCCAATCCTCCAGCCACAGGGCGTTGCCCTCGATGCCGCCCGTCAGCCGGTTCCCGGCGCGGCGATACATGGCGATCGGCTCGTGGTTGCCGAACGTCCAGCGGCACTCCAGCGGATCGAAGTCCATTTGCCCGCCCGCCGGCTCAGCCGCCCCGGCCGCCTCTGCTGCAGCGACTGCGCCGGCAGCCAGCCAGAGGATCAGGGCCACGGCGGCCGGAAGGGGAGCCCGCACGGAAGTTGTCTTGGAGCAAGGTCGGATCATGGGCGTTTTGGGCGTTGGCAGAATCGACTCCATCCCATCGCTGCAGACGCTACGGCGAACGGCGAACGTGAGCCCGTGGGTTCTTCGCCGGATTCTCTGTCGCGTCCGGGTCCACAAGAGAATGATCGAGGATCGAGGTCCCCAATGCAAGCCGTAGACGGGGCACAATCTGCAGCTCGGCGCAACGGCGCAACGGCGGAGCGAGCGGTGGTTCCTTGGGTGGCAGCGCGCGCGGCTGTGAATTGCCCAGGCAAGCCGCCTCGCGCCGCCGCGCGGTTGGCCGGCGCACAGCGGCGTGCACAACCGGACGGGCGCGTCGTTCCCATTGCGATCCGTCGCGGCCCGGCTGGGTGCCTTCGGCATGCGGGTAGGGCGATGTTCCCGCTGCGGCGAAACGTTAGAATGCGTTGGCGGCGACAAGCCGCTGGCACCAAACGGGAAATGGGTGTCTCGTGTTGCTGTTCATGATCGCACACTTGTACGCCAGGGGGTCAGGCTTACAGAATTCAATTTTGGCCGAGTTTGGTGCCAGCCACGTCGCATGACTCCGCTCGGCCAAAATTGAATTCTGTAAGCCTGACCCCAGCACCGAAACCGTGACTTCATAAACGACG
>JAAYYU010000231.1 GCA_012515235.1 Candidatus Anammoximicrobium sp. | reverse complement strand
GCGCCGGCCCCATCCTCGAGATCTCCACGGACTACTTCTACTTGGAAGAAGGAACCCCTTTCTTCTTTCCAAGTAGTGACGCACTTTTGCTGAGCAAAGCCGGGGCAATTCAGCTGAGCGACAAAGTCAACGCTTGGTTGCCGTCGAAAATCCGAGTCAAGAACGTTTCCCAAATCGGTGCCGTCGCGTCGGGATCGTACTCGACCGGCACCAGCTTGGTGATGAAATCCTCGATGCGGTGCTCCCGCAGTTCTCCGGTTCGCAAATCCAGCGTCCCGTTCTCCACGTTCAGCAGCCAGGGATCCGCGTCCAGCGTGTCCGGCAGGATCGGAATGGGTGGCTCGCTCCGTGCAAGTTGGAGCATGGCCGATCGTCTTGCCGCCGACTCCGAACTCCGCGCGAAGTCCCGCAGCTTCTTCCGCAACACGTCGTCTTCTTCGGCCGCCGCTTCCAACAGGATCGAACGTGCCGTTCGTTTGGCCAGTTGTTCGATCGCGCCGGTATCGTCCAGCCGCCAGCGTCGCCCGTCCCAGGCAAGCCACTTTCCCCACGGATGGCAATACCGCACCCGGTCCCCGTACAACGCGGCGAACCGCTCAGCCAGCCCGGTATCGGTCCACGGGTGGCCCGTGGTGTGCGTTTGGCTTTGACTGTGGCCCGTGGCCGTAGTATCATTATCCATGATGAACCTCTTGGAGGGACGATCCAGGGGGCGAACTGCTGGACGGCTTAACACCGTCTTCCGGCCGCTGGGATTGACGACCCCGGCGGCTTTTTTCGTTTACGATCAACTCTCGATTTTCTCGCCACCGTCGCCTTGCCGCGGTGAACAGCAGCCGTGCCGCGTACCGCCCGGCCCGCTCGTGGTCCCCAGCCATCACAACCGGCAGCCCGGCCGCCATCCAGCCCAGCAGACTGCCCAGCGCGGCTTGCGGCGTGATCTCGGATCTCCAGCCGCCCTGCTCAATGTCGGCCCATGTCGCCTCTACGATCAGCGCCCGGACGGGATAGGCCAGCAGTCGTTGCACCTCCCGCTCGAATCGCTCCCGTTCCCGGCCGCAACAGGCCAACAGGTCCGGCAGGCTTTTCCGCTCGATGGCAACAACATGCTCCAGGCCCTTGACGCTGTAGTCGCCGCTGCTCAGCGTCGCCGTCACCGTGGCCAGCGGCGCCAGGTGCAGCGGCGCCTGCTCGCGCGTGTCGATGATTGCGGTGATCTGTTCCGGCGTCAGCATGGCGTCGCCTGCTCAATAGAACTCGATGACCCGCTCCGGCCGCCGTGGCCGTCTCGTTGGCGTCGCCGGTGCCGCCGGCCGCGTCGAACGCGACAACAGGAACCGCTCCAAGTCGCTCGCCCGGATTACCCATCGGGGCTTGACCCGGCGCCCGGCGCCCGTGTCTATCGCCGCCAGCTCGCCGGATCGGATCAAACTGTAGATCGACTCGGCACTCGCGAACCCCAACCGCTCGGCAACGTCGGCAGCACTCAGATACTCCCGGTCCCGGCTCATACCGTCACCTCTGCGGCAACGTCCGCCTTGACGGCTTCCTCGATCCGTCGCAAGACGCCCCCAACGTCGATAACTGCCAGGGGCAGGCCCTTCAGGTGGCAGGCCAGTAGATCGGCGTCGTCAACCGACTCGCGGGACGCAAGCACAGGCGGGACAGACTCGCTCGCCGTGATCAGATACCGCCGCCCGGCCGCGATGTCCGCCCGGATGGCATCCAGCGGCTTGTTCAGCAGCGACTCACAGACCCCGCCCGCCTGCCGCAGCGAGAAACCCCGCCGCCGTAGGTCACGGGCCAGGGCGATGGCCAGCACGTCACGCAGGGAGTAGATATGCTGGTTGCCCTTGCCGTGGCCGCGTCGGGCAGGCCGGATGATCCCCAGCTCGAGCCAGCGGCAGATGACCGCTGGCCCGACTCCCAGAACCCGGCAGACTTCGCCGGTAGACAGTAGCTCACGCATTTTGTCGCCCTCCGTATTTGTGACAGCGATTGTGTAACGCTGTTAAATATACGCAGGGCAAAACATGTGTCTATTCCGAAGTAGTAGGACGGCCTAACTCCCTAGTGGACCGCTACCGTTTCCGGTATATTGCCCACCCGAACCTACCATTTACGGTACAGTCGGGAACAGCCACTTCCGCACATGTTCTACAACCGCCCGCAGCCGATCGTCGCCGATCTCTTCCCGGTACACCGCCGCCATTGACGGATCGGCGTGACCCATGATGTGGTTCAACGCCACTTGGTCTTTCGCTTCCCCGCCGATCGTTTCCGTCATGTGCCGCAGTGCGTAGAACCCCGTGCCCTTGCGTTGGATGCCAAGCTCGTCCAGCAGCTTTCGCATTTCCTTGCTGATCGGATTGTCCGGCGTGTCCTTGTGCCAGCTCTTGCCGTACTTGGTGATGAAGACCAGCCCCTTGTCGGCCGCGTCCTTTGGCGTTGGTCTGGACGCGATGACTTCCCGCAGCGCTGCCACCGTCTCAGGCCACAGCGGACACCGCCGCGCGATGGCCGTCTTCGGTCTCGCGTAGTTGTGCCAGCCGCCTTCCAGGTCCAGTGCCGATATCGGCAGGGTGCCGCAGTCGTTGTTGCCGAACCCGCAGTTGATGCCCAGCAAGATCATGGCCCGCAGTTGTGGCCCGGCCGCGTCCAGCATGCGCCGGATCTCCCCGGCGTCGAACATCTTCTTGCCGTTCTTGTGCCGCTCGGCTCGCATGACCTTGGCCTTTGGCCGCTTGAACTGCGGACCAAACCGAACGGGCGCCGCGATCAGTCCCGTCTCGAAAGCGTACTTGAAGACGCCACGAACTCGCTGGATTGTGTTGCCCAGCGCAACCGGCCCCAGCGTCTTCGCGATGCGTCGCCGCAGCCCCTCGAAATCGTCGGCCGCAAGATCGGATACCAGCCGCGTCTTCCCGAACGCTTCCACGATAACGTCGGTGGTATCCTTGTTGTCCCGAAACGTCCGCGGCGAAAGCTCCCCGTTGTCCACAAGATCCTGCTTGGCCGTCAGGAACCGATTGCACAAGTCCTTGATCGTCAGGCCGTCGGTTGTGGTTCGCGGTGTCCGCCCCGCGAAAAGATCGTCGCGCTGTCCTTGGTACTTCTCCAGGGCGGCTTGCCAGCCGTCCCGCAGATACCCGAAGTAGTGACGTTTGCCCCGGATGACCTTGTAGAATCGCTTGCTGTGCGGGTGAAAGCTCAACGGGAAATCCGCGTAGGGTTTTTCCCAGGTGGATTCACTGGACGCTTGCGGGTCACGGGCCGATGGAGTAGACTGCTTGGACATGATACTTACCTCCGCTTCAACAGGTGTCAGGTGAGTGTCAGGCACCCGGCGTCGCAAGCGTCCGGGTGTCACTTTCTGTAAGATAGGGTAGCAAGTGTCAAAACAAGTGTCAATGCCCGAAACCAAGAAAGTCGAAAACAGCAAGAAAACACGGTAAAACACCGTGTAAAGCACCTCTAGCTCAATTGGATAGAGCATCGGTCTACGGAACCGAAGGTTACAGGTTCGAGTCCTGTGAGGTGCGCTGAACGCAAATTCCGCCGAACGCCAGACTTAGCGTGCCTGCCCGCGGCGAGCAGTGCGGCCTAAAGATCAAAAGAAATGGGGTAGTGCTACCCCTCCGATCCAAAGGAGCACTGTCCATGAGTCTTCGCGTACCCAAGTGTCGTGGTCACGGAGGCAGCAGCAGACCCTGGTCCAGATCAACGAACTCCTGCTGACGTATTGGCAGTCTGCCGAAACGTCCCCACGGCAAGTGAGGGTGCGCACAGCAATCGCTGGGAATCCGGCGATTCTCGAGCAAAACCGGTGACTTTCGCCTCCACGCCTCCCTCGACAAGCCTGATTGGGTTTGTCGTCGGCGAGCCGTTCTTGTCCGTCGAAGCTGCGTGGTTCGTCGACCTTGAACGCGATCGCTGATAGCCGTAACCACAATGACGTTCTTGATCAACTCGGGTCGGAGCACGATAATCGAGGCAAGTTCCCGTTCCCTCGATCGACTTGGAGCGAACGGAACGATGCCCATGCACCGAAGACCAGGGGACAGGGCATCCCGTATTTTACCCTTGCAGTTGGGAGAACCTCCGTGTTAAAGCACCTGCCTTGGACGTTTGCACTCTGGTTGATCACGGCGGCGGTCGGCGCCGCCGAACGGATTCCGGAACCGGATCAGAAGATCGTGCCGCCTGCGCCGGAGTGGGAAGGCGTGGTCCGAGCGGCCGCCCCGGCCAAGCCGACGGTCCAGGCCGCCAAACGCAAGCTGCTGGTCTTTTCTCGATTCACAGGCTACGACCACAAGGTCATTCCGCACGTCGATCGCGTCTTTCAGATCCTCGGCGCCAAGTCCGGCTCCTTCGACACCACCGTCAGCGTGGACATCGAGTCGCTGGCGTCCGAGAGTCTGAACGCGTACGACGTGCTGGTTCTCAACAACAACTGCTCCAAGGGTCCACGCCGCCACTTATTGCTGGACGTCCTGGAAACGGACTCCAAGTACCAGGGCCTGACGCCGGCAGAGCGAGAAAAGAAAGCCAACGCATTGGAGCAGTCGCTGCTGGCCTTTGTCGGCGGCGGCAAAGGACTCGTCGTGATTCACGGCGCGCCGACGATGCTGAATAACTCGAAGGAATTCACGGGCATGGTTGGGGGGGCGTTCTTTTATCATCCGCCGAACCAGGAAGTCACGGTCCGCACGGTCGACGCCAGCCATCCGCTGGTCGCCGCCTTTCAAGGCAAGGAACCGTTCATTCACCGCGACGAGCCGTATTGTTTCCATGGTCCGTACGAACGCATGGAATTCCGGCCGCTGCTTTTCATGGACACCCAGGGACTCCGCGATCCCAAGGGAGAGGCGGGGAAAATGGTCCGCTACGTGGCCTGGATCAAGCCGTACGGCCAGGGGCGGGTGTTCTACTGCTCGCCCAGTCACTTCCCCGAAAGCTATACCAGTCCCACGCTCTTGCGGTTTCTGCTGGACGGCACGCAATACGCCAGCGGCGATCTGAAATGCGACGACACCCCGCGCCGCTAGGACAACTGACGGTGCGGGCAGGCTAAGACCTGCCGCGGCCAACGGTTTTGTCGCGGTTGACGGTGGCGCGAGCGTGCGGAACGCAGACGATCCCGCGACGGGGCAGTTCCTTCAGGCTGCAATCCGCGCGACCAGGTCCCAGAGCCACTGGGGAGCGAAGAACAAGAATAGCGTGGCGATGGCACACAGCAGGCCGGCGGACAGGGCCGGCAAATCGACCGCGCGAACCGCAGGTTCCGCGGATGCCGGACGCAAGTATATAGCCGCGGCAATCCGCAGATAGTATCCGGCTCCGATCGCTGCATTGAGGGCCATGATCACGGCGATGGCCTGCGAAGCGGCGGTGCCGGCCGACCAGGCGGCGACCAGCAAGTTGAACTTGGCAAAGAAGCCCGCCGTGGGCGGCAAGCCCGTCAGGCTGAACAGAAAAACGGCCAACAACAACGCCGCGCCGGGACGAATCCGGCTCAACCCTGCCAGTTCGTCCAGATCGTCCACCTGCCTGTCGCGGCCGCTGATTGCCGTGAGCACGGCGAATGCGCCGACGGTCATGAATCCGTACACGGCCAGGTAGAACAACAACGATTCGACGCCGCCAGCAAGACCGCCACGAGACTGGGCAATCGTCAACCCGACCAGCATGTAGCCGCCGTGGGCAATGCTGGAATAGGCCAGCATGCGGCGCACGTTCTTCTGCCACAGCGCCAGGACGTTGCCGACGCACATCGTGATTACGGCCAGCCACCACAGCGCCGGCGTGAGGACTTCTGACAGGGTGGCGGCTGGCCCCCACGCCGAGTCCGGCGCCGGCAAGACGGCAATCAACCGCAGCAGCACGGTGAAGCCGGCGAGCTTGGGCACGATCGACAGCACGGCCGCACCGGCGGTGTGCGTGCCTTGGAATACGTCCGGGGCATAGAAGTGGAACGGCACCGCGGTGACGCGGAATCCAGCGCCCACCACCACGGCAATCAGGGCCACCGCCAGGATCACCGGCAACGGCGTGGCCGCCGACTTGACCAGCCCCTGGCGAATCGCTTCCAGACTGGTCGTCCCCGCCGCCCCGTACAGGAAGCTGAATCCGTACAGCAGCACCGCGGACGAAAAAATGCTAAGCAGGAAATACTTCAGCGTCGCCTCTTGGCCGGCGCTCGTGCGGCACAACAGATACAGCAGGATGTAGGTCGGGATGCTGACCAGTTCCAGGGCCAGGAACAGGCCGACCAGGTCGTTGGCCGCGGCGGTCAAGTTCACTCCGGCCAGCATCAGCAGCAGGCAGGCGTGCGACTCGCCCGTCTCCTCGGCCGCAAATTGCTTCCAACTGATCAGCACCAGCAACCCGCCGGTGATCAGCGAGAGCCCGCGCACGAACCACGCCAACGGGTCCCCGCGGAACGGGCCTGACCACAGCCCGTCAGCCGGCTCCAGCGGCGGACCCTGCAGCCAGAGCCAGGCGGCGAAGCCCAAGGCCAACAGCGACAGCAGGCCGCAGCTGTGCCGCGTACCGGGCGAGATCGGACCCGCCGCCGATTTCTGGAACGGGGCCAGCAGCAACAGAGTGCAAGCCGCTGCCACCAGCACCACTTCCGGGAGCACGTGGCCAAAGCCGTCGATGATACTTTTGACCGCCTGGTCCACTACTGCTTCTCCGAATCTGCAATCTTCCAACCGTCCGTAATCACCGTGTCGCTCATGCGCGGCTCGACTTCTGGCCGCCCCGTCTGTTTCTCATAGATCCGCGCCACCGCCTGCACGTCCGGGCGAATCACGTCCAGCACGGGCTTGGGATACACCCCAATCCACAGGCACAAGGCCACGAGCGGCAGCAGGGCCGCCAACTCGCGGCCGTTCAGATCGGTGACCGGCCGGCCCTGCACGTCGGGCTCTTTGAGCGGACCAAAGAACGATCGCTGCAACATCGACAACAAGTACCAGGCCCCCAGGATGATCCCCGTCGTGCCGACCACCGCGTAAGCCGCATTGAACTTGAACATGCCGATCAGCGACAGCACTTCGCCGACGAACCCATTCAGTCCCGGCAAGCCCACGCTCGACAGGCAGATGAACACCATTCCGCAGGCCAACAGCGGCAGCCTCGCCGCGAGTCCGCCCAGGTCCGGCATCATCCGCGTGTGATAGCGGTCGTAGATCATCCCCACCAACAAAAACAAGGCTCCGGTCGACAGCCCGTGGTTGACCATCTGCAGCACGCTGCCGCTGATCCCCTCGGCGTTCAACGCGAACATGCCCAACATGCAGAAGCCCAGATGGCTGACGCTGCTGTACGCGACCAGCTTTTTGATGTCCTGCTGAGCCAGCGAGCAGAACGCTCCGTAGACGATGCCGATGACCGCCAGCGTGGCGATCAGCGGAACGCCCAGGACCAGCGTGGCGTCAGGCAGCAGCGGCAGGCACAGCCGCAAAAAGCCGTACGTGCCCAGTTTGAGGAGGACGCCAGCCAGGATCACCGAGCCGGCCGTCGGCGCCTCCGTATGCGCCAGCGGCAGCCAGGTGTGGAACGGGAACAGGGGCACCTTGATCATAAAGCCGGCCGACAGGCCCAGGAAGATCCCGCATTGCAGGTGCAGCGGCAAGGCCCCTTCGCCACTCAACTGCCGCGCCAGTTCCGGGATGGCAAACGGCGTGCAGGACGCTCCGGGCCGGCTCAACACGGCCAGCACCAGCGCGATCAAACCCACGAGCGTCAACACGCTGCCGGCCAGGGTGTACAAGAAAAACTTGTACGCCGCGTATTGCCGCTGGGGACCGCCCCAGATGCCGATCAAAAAGAACAGCGGAATCAGGGTGACTTCGAAGAAGACATAAAACAGCAGCAAGTCGAACGCGCAGAACGCGCCGATCAGCCCGGCCTCCAACACCAGCAGACAGGCGTAGAACTCGCAGGCTTGGACGCGGATTGATTCCCAAGAGACGAGCACCGCCGAGACCAGCAGCAAGGCAGTCAAGAGGACCAGCAGCAGGCTGATGCCGTCCAGGCCCAGGAAAAACTCCAAACGCACCTGCCGGCCGCTGTCCGCGAGGCCCGCCGGCAAGCCGGCGGCGGAAGCCTCGTGGGTCCGGGCGTCGGCCCAGGAAAACGTCAGCCAGGTGTGCCGGAACTCGACGCGCGGCCGCACGGGCCCGCCCACCGAATCGCTGACGGGACGCAACGAGGCGAACTGGGCCGCCAGCACCAGGGAGATGACCAGGGTCGCCAGCGAACCCAACAGGCTGATCCAACGCGCAGCGCCGGCGCTGCGCAACACCATCACCACGACGGCAGTCGCCAGCGGCAGCAGGACCAGTGCGGGAAGCAACGTCGACATCCAATCACTCCGGCGTCCGCGGCAGGGCTCTGCGAGCCGCGCGAAGCGGACGAAAACCGAACACCATCGCCACGGCTCGGCGAGCCGTGCTCCGGGACGGGCGTTATCCGCCAGCCCAGGCGTTAAGCACTGCCAGCAGCAGCGCGGCTAACCCGATCATCATCACCAGGGCGTACGTCTGCACCTGGCCGTTCTGAACCGGCCGCAGCAGACTGCCCACCATCCAGGGAATGCGGCCCGCCGCATTCACCAGGAAATCCACCAAATAGTCATCCAACACGCGACACAACCACGCCACCCCCTGCAGCGGACGGACCACCAACGCGGCAAAGATCTCGTCCCAGTAGAACTTGTTCAAGGACCAATTGTAGGCGGTCGTCGACACGCGGGCCAAGCGTCCGGACAGACCAGGACTGCCCACGTACGCCAGCCACGCCGCAGCGATGCCGATCACCGCCGCCGCCGTGCCCAACAGCATCGGCATCCAGGCCACCACATGTTCCTCGCCCCCGGTCAGACCGCGCGTCTGGGCCAGGTACGGTCCGAACAAACCGCTCGGTCCGATGGCCGCTCCAACCGCCAGTGCGAACAAGGCTAGGATTACCAGCGGCACGCTCATCACCGGCGGCGACTCGTGGGGATGCTGGCCCGCTTCGGCCGGGAACCTCGCTTCGCCCCAGAAGGTCACGAAGTAGGCTCGAAAGGTGTAAAAGGCCGTCAGTAGGGCCGTCACGACGGCCGTGAACTGCAGGACCAGAAACGATTTCGCGTACAACGACGTGCCGTGACTCGCCGCAGCGACGGCAGCCAGGATCTCGTCCTTGCTCCAGAAGCCGGACGTCAACGGAAAACCGGCCAAGGCAAGCGCGCCGCACAGGAAGGTCAGATGCGTGACGGGCAGCACGCCCCGCAAACCGCTGAACCGCCGCATGTCGATCACGTCGCCCATCGAATGCATGACGCTGCCGGCACTGAGGAACAGCAGGGCTTTGAAAAAGGCGTGCGTAAAGAGATGGAAAATAGCGGCCGTCACGGCCAACGTCACCACTTCCTTGCCGCCCGCGGCGCATCCCAAGGCCAGGAACATGTACCCCAGTTGGCTGACCGTCGAATAAGCCAGCACGCGTTTCAAGTCGTATTGCGTCAGCGCGATCAACGCAGCCAGCAACGCCGTGAACCCGCCAATCCCCGCGACGATCAACTGGACAAAAGGCGCTTGGACGAACAGCGGCGTGCAGCGGGCCACCATGTAAACCCCGGCCGTGACCATCGTGGCGGCGTGGATCAACGCGCTGACCGGGGACGGGCCTTCCATCGCATCAGGCAGCCAGACGTGCAGCGGAAACTGGGCCGACTTGCCCACCGCCCCCAGAAACAGCAGCCCACAGATCCACTCCAGCCGTCCGGGATGCTGCTGGGCGATCTGCTGCAAGACTCCCTCCCGACCCAAGACGCCCTGATAGTCCAACGTGCCAAACGTGCCCCAGATCAGAAACACGCCCAGCAAGAAGCCGAAATCGCCGATCCGATTCACCAGAAATGCCTTGCGCGCCGCCGCGGCGGCACTGGGCCGGCGGTACCAGAAGCCGATCAACAGATAGCTGCACAGCCCCACGCCTTCCCAGAAGACGAACAGGACCAGGAAGTTGCTGGCCAGCACCAGCATCGACATCGAAAACACGAACAACGAGAACTCGGCAAAAAACCGGGCGTACCCAGGATCGCCTCGCATGTATCCCACCGAATAGATCGCTACCAGCAGACTGACCAGCGTCACCATGGTGACCATGATCGCGCCCATCGCATCGGCGGTCAGCCGGATGCTCACATCCAGTCCACCCACCCGGATCCATTCGTATCCGGCCGCGCTGACCTGAGGATGACTGCCGTCCGGCCCCAAGCCGGCGATGTCCGGGATTCCCAGCAGAAGCACGCCCAGCGAACTGCCCAAAGAGACGCACAAGGCCAGAATGCACGGATAGTGGCTCCGCTCGCGCAGCCAGCGGACGCCTGTCAGCGCAATCAGCACACAGGCTGCCGCCGGGGCGCCGGGGATGAGCCAGAGGGCGATCTGCCGCGCGGCTTCAGACACGGTTGTCGGCCCTCCTTTTCGAGATGTCCGGAACTCGGCCCGCTGGCGTCAGCCGGGGAGACTCCAGCGCCGCGGGCAGCACGGGCGCGATCGGCGGCTCCTCGCCGCCTGTGCCGGAAACCAGGCCTTCTTCGCCAAGCTCGCGCCAAGCACGGATGTCCAGTGTCTTCCTCCGCTGGTACAACGCGACAAACAACGCCAAGGCCACGCCCGCTTCGCAAGCCGCCACGGCAACGATGAACACCGCAAACGCCTGCCCTTGATGGTTGCCGTGCAGGTACGAAAAAGCCACCAGATTCAGCGACACTCCCTGCAACATCAACTCGGCCGAAAGCGTCATCATGATCAAGTTGCGGCGCGTTACGAACCCGATCGCGCCCAAGGCGAACAACACGGCGCCCACCAGGAGATAGTTGTGCAACTCGGACATCAGCTCTTCCTCCGCGGCGTCCGGAGTGCGATGGCAATCGCGCCGATGCTGGCCACCAGCAACAGCGTCCCCGCAAGTTCGACGGCGTACAGGTAATCGCCGAACAGGCTGCGTCCCAGGCCGCGAACGGTGCCCAGCGGTTGGTTGCCCCGCTGGCTCAGCGGACTGGGCCCCAACGCGGGCGGGTAACTCAGCAGCGTCCGACCCTGGCCCCCAGTGTCAGCGTCCGCGGAAGCCTGGGCCAACGCCGGACCGGCGGCGAAAACCGCCGTCCTCTCCGGCCGCAGGGCGCACAGCAGGCCGCCCAGCACCAGAAAGCCCAACAGGGTGGCCGCCAGCGGTTGGCTGGCCCGCTGGTCGTAGGCGGCGACGCCCACGGCCTGCTGGGCCAGCATGATCAAGAACAGAAACGTGACGATGATCGCGCCCGCGTAGACGATCGCTGAAGCCGCTGCCAGGAACGGCGCAGAGCGCAACAGAAACAAACCGCATACGCACAGCGTGACCACCACGAACCACAACGCCGAATACAGCGGATTGCGGTTGGTGATCATCAGCACGGCAGACCCGATCGCCACCAGCGCAAAGAAACCGAACAACAGATCCTGCGTTACCGCGGCGCCGGGCTGAAACAACGTCACGCCGCCTCCGGCCAGCGCCGCCAGACCCAGCAGCACCCCGACCGGCCGCGGCCAGACCTTGGCCCGCGGCAGCAGCCACCAGACGGCCAAGAATCCGAGCAGCACCGGCAAGACGGCCAGCGCATGGCCGCCGAACCAATCGGCTTGTGCTAACAGGGTCGCGGTCAAATTCACAGTCTCACCATGGTCGCGCCCGCGCGACAAAAACGACAGGCCACATGCCTGCCCCTCACGTCGCCGGTCCCTTGGCTTCCAGCAACGTCGAGGCCGGCCCCAGTTCGCCGCTTCGCGTGCGGATCGGGTCCTTGCCCGAATCAACCGTCTCGTCGTAGACGCTCAGTAATTTCTCGCGATCAAATAGCATTTCCTGCCGGCTCTTGCCCGTCAAGTCGTAGATGCTCGTCAACTCGATCGCGTCTACCGGGCAAGCTTCCTCGCACATCCCACAGTAGATGCACCGCAGTTCGTCGATGACAAACGTCTCCGGATACTTGTCCCGATCCGGCCAGGGCGTTTCCGCCGCCACGATCTCGATGCAATTCGCCGGACACGCCGTCGCGCACAGGAAACAAGCGACACACTTCACGCGGCCCTGATCGTCCCGGTTCAGCCGATGGACGCCGCGATAGTTCGCGGGCAGGTCCGGCTTGACCTCCGGGTATTCCTGGGTCACGCTGGGCTCGCGGAACATGTGCCGCAGCGTCGTGCGGATGCCCGCCGCGATGCCGGGCAGCAGGCTCGCTTCCCAGAAACCGATCTCCGGCTCCTCGATCCAGTGGATTTCGTGTTCTTGAATCGGCATCAGACTGTACCTAACGCAACCAGCAGCCGCAACTCATCGTAGGCCGCTCGCTCTGCGAACGGCCTGCGATCACCCCTACCCTCCCCCTTGAACCGCCGCCGAACGGCGCAACCCTCTCGACACCCGGCGCTTGGCCGCTTGCGCCGAGACGATCGTCGCCCCCACGAACATTGCCCCCGAAGCGGGCAGCAGCCAGACTTCGGGCAACCCGAACTGTTTCACGAACATGACGCACACCAGGTTCAACACGGTCAGCGGAATCAGGCCGTACCAGACCAGCGACATCAGCTGATCGTAGCGGTAGCGGGGGATCGTCCAGCGGATCAGCATGATGAACAGGATGAAGGCAAAGACTTTGACCAACAGCACCAGCACTTTGACGACGGTCGCCCCCGGATAGACGCTGTCCGCTTCGGCGATCCAGGGGAACTGCCAGCCGCCGAAGAACAGGATCGCGACCAGAAAACTGACCGTGATGACGTGCGTGTACTCCGCCAGGAAGAACATCGCAAACTTCATCGCGCTATACTCGGTGTGATAGCCGCCGACCAACTCCTGCTCGCACTCCGGCAGGTCGAACGGCAGCCGATTCGACTCGGCCAGCGCGCTCATGAAGAAAATCAAGCAGGCCAGCGGCTGATACCAGACGTGCCAGCCCAGCACGCCGCGGGCCGTCTGGTGGTTGATGACCTGCTCCAGGTTCAACGAGCCGGTCAACAGGATCACGCCCATCAGCGACAGGCCCAGCGGGATTTCGTAGCTGATGACTTGGGCGCTGGACCGCAACGCGCCGAGCATGCTGTATTTGTTGTTCGACGCCCAGCCGCCCAGGATGATCCCGTAAACCGCCAGGCTGCCCGCGGCGAACAAGAACAGAATGCCGATGTCCAACTGCGGAGCGATGACGAATTGGAACTCGCCCGACTGGCCGGAACTGGGCCCGAACGGCACGGCCGAAAAGGCGAGAAACGTCGTGAAGATGGAAATGCTGGGGGCCAGGAAGTACAGCGCCTTGTCCACGTGCGCCGGTACGATGTCTTCCTTGAGGAGGAACTTCAGGCCGTCCGCCAGCGGTTGGAGCAGGCCGAATTTGCCCACCCGGTTCGGCCCCACCCGGTCCTGGACCCAGGCGGCCAACTTCCGCTCGAGCCAGATCAGGTACGCGCAGGCGCCCATCGTCGCGCCAAGCACGACACTGATTGCCAACACCGTATGCAAGAAAGGATGCATGAACGCCGACCCTCACGCGGCCGTCAGCCGCAACACCGTGGCCTGGCTCTTTGCGCCGTGCCAAGTCCGACAACGTACCTTACACGGCTCGGAGAGCCGTGCGACAAAAAATGCCCGCACCGCGAACGTGCGAAATCCGGAGACTCCACCTCCGTCCCACGATCCTATCCCACCTCGTACACTCCCCACTCTCCCAAATCCCCGCCGGCCAGCCGCGCCAGCGACGGAACCTCTTGTGCCATTTCCTGACGCACCGTCGGCGCGTGGAACAACCCGCGTCGTCCCGCTAGTTGCCACAAAATCCGGCCGTCCGGCCAGGCGCCGTCCGGCGGGGCCACCGCGCGCTGGATCGCTTGTGCCAGACCCGCGTCATTCACGAACGTGCCCTCCCGCTCGGCAAACGCTCCGCCGGGCAGCAGGAAATGGGCCACGGCGCTGGCAGGCGACGGCAGGATGTCCTGAACCACCAGCAGCTTCAATCCGGCTAAGACGCTCGCTTGCTCCGGCGTGATCCAGGGTTCGGGATCACCGCCGATCAGGTACAGCGATTCCACGCTTCCGGCAGCAATCTGGCTCAACATCTCGTCGAAGCCCGTCACACGCCCTTCAAAGTGTTTCAGAATCGCCTCGAGGCCGCGACGGTTCGGGCACTTTTCCGCCCGAATCACGAATTTCGCCGGTTCGATGGCGTTGCCGCGCACATCCTTCGGGTAACGGTCGTCCTCGCCCACGCGCCGTACGGGCCCCAGGGCCAACCGCACGTCCGGCGACAGGCTGCGGAGGTGTCGGGCGATCAGATAACCTTCCTCCAACGTCATCCACGGCGATAGGACCGCTGCCAGACCGCTGGGCCGCCGGGCCGCGGCCCGCCCCAAGGCGGCCCGCAACGCCGTGAGCAGATCGTCCCAACCGCGGCAAACCGTCTCGCCGCCGTTGCGCTGCAACGGCTCCGTCAAGCGGTCCTCGCGGTGGAGATAGCGGAAGCCGAACCGGCCTTCGTCGCACATGAAGTAGCCTTGCGCCTGGGGGTTGGGCCGCGGGCGCAGGCGGTAGACGTGCTCTTTGTTCTGATCGACCACGATACTGCAGCCCGTGCTGCAATTCGGGCAGACGCTGCGCGTGGTTTTCAACCACCAGACTCGTTGCTGGTACAGGAAATCCTTGCTGCACAACGCTCCGACCGGGCAGAGGTCGACCACGTTCCCCGCCAGCTTGTTGTTGCACGGCTGGCCGGGAAAGATGTCGATTTCCTCGTGGCTGCCGCGGTTGATCACCTGCAGTTCCGCGGTGCCGCTGATCTCCCGCGTGAACCGCACGCACCGCGTACACATCACGCAGCGGTCCGTGAACAAGACAATGTGATCGCCGATGTAGTGCTTGTCCTGCCGCTGCAGCTTCGGCTCCTGCAATCGGCTGTGAGCCCGACCGTAGCGGTACGCGTAATCCTGGAGAAAACACTCACCGGCCTGATCGCAGATCGGGCAGTCCAGGGGATGGTTCAACAGCAGGTATTCCAGAGTCGCCCGCTGGGCCGCCTTCACCTTGTCGCTGTCGGTGACGATCACCATCCCGTCCTTGACCGGCGTCTGGCAGGCGGGCATTAGTTTGCCCTGCATCGCCACCGAGCCGTCCGGTCGGCGGTCGCCGACTTCGATCAGGCACATGCGGCAACTGGCCACCACCGTCAACGCGGGATGCCAGCAGTAATGCGGAATCTCGACGCCGGCAAGCCGCGCGGCCTGAATGGCGTTCAGCTGCTGCTGATCGCCGATTTCAACCGACTTGCCGTTCACGATTACGGTCGCCATGCGTCACCAAAAGGTCCTAGTCTTCACCCAACGGCAGGCATCAGCCTGCCGGTACCCCCGCGGCGGCTTGCGCCCCGGCGAAAAATCGGCGGGCTGACGACCACCGTTCGCCCAGCGCGGGACAATTCCACCTTCGTCAGGTCGCCAAATTCTGGTTTACTTCTTTCTCTTACTGCGAATGTACTGTTCGAACTCGGGACGGAACTTGTGGATCGCGTTCTTGACCGGCCAGGCGGCGCCGTCCGACAGGCCGCAAATCGTCGTGCCGGGAAGGATCCCCATCGAACCGGCGACCTCCAGCAGCAGATCCAGATCGCTCGGCTCGCCGCGCCCGGCGCGGATCCGTTCCAGGATCTTGGTCATCCAAGCCGTGCCCTCGCGGCAGGGCGTACACTGGCCGCACGACTCGTGGCTGAAGAACCGGCAGCAATTGTACAGCACATCGACCATGCTGGTCTGATCGTCGATCACGATCACGGCGGCGGTGCCCAGCCCCAGGCAACCGGCCTGGAGCGGGCCGTTGAAATCCAGCGGCGTATCCAATTCGGCCTCCGACAGGAAGCCCATGCTGATCCCGCCCGGCACGACCGCCTTGACGCGGCGGCCGTTCCGCACGCCGCCGCCGCACTGGTCGATCAACCGCCTCGCCGTGACGCCCAGCGGCAATTCGTAACAGCCAGGCCGGTTGACGTGCCCGCTGAGGCAATACAACTTGGGGCCGTAACTCCCCAAGTCACGCGGGTTGTTCACATCCGCCGCCACGCCGATCGAACGGAACCAGTCGACCCCGCGATCCAGAATTTGCGTGACGCAGGCCAGCGTCTCGATATTGTTCACAATCGTGGGCTTGCGGAACAAGCCTTCCACCGCCGGGAACGGCGGCTTGATCCGCGGCCACGCCCGCTTGCCCTCCAGGCTTTCGATCAGCCCCGTTTCTTCGCCGCAAATATAAGCCCCGGCTCCGCGATGCAGGAAGATGTCCATGTCGAAGCCGCTGCCCAGGATGTTCTTGCCCGCCAGGTTGTTCGCGTAACACTCGTCAATGGCCCGCTGCAGCGTGCGATAACTGCGGCCGTACTCGTACCGCAAATAGATGTACGCCGTACGAGCCCGAATCGCGTGTCCGGCGATCAGGATGCCTTCCAGAACCTGGTGCGGATCCTCCTCCATCAGAATCCGGTTATTGAATGTCCCCGGTTCGCTCTCGTCCCCGTTGACGCACAGATAGATCGGCCCCGGATGCCCCTTCGGCAGAAACGTCCACTTCATCCCACAGGGAAACCCGGCCCCGCCGCGGCCGCGCAACCCCGACCGCTTGACCAACTCAATCACTTGCGCCGGTTCCATGCCCAACGCCCGGCGCAGCGCAGCGTAACCGCCATCGGCCTGGTACGTCGCCAGGCTGGCACTGTCGGGCAGGCCGACTCGTCGCAGTAGTACCGGTTCAAAGGTGATCACGGGGGAAATTCTTCAGTGTTCAGGGTTGGTTTTTCGGCTCTTCGGTTTTTTGTTTTCCGTTTTCGGGGTTCCGTTTTCCGTTTTCAGGGATCAGGGATCGGGGATCGGATAAAAACGAAGCCGCTGGGCGGTTTGGAAGTGGGGTCTTGTCACTCCAACTGGCCCAGGATCTCTTCGGCTTGCTCCAGAGTCACGTTTCCGTGGCGTTCATCGTCCACCATCATACAGGGGCCGGCTTCGCAGCCTCCCAGGCACTCGGCGAACTCCAGCGTGAACTTGCCGTCGGCCGTCGTTTCGCCCGGCTTGACGCCCAGTCGCCGGCCGAGTCCGGTCAACAGTTCTTCGCCGCCGCACAGCATACAGGACAGACTGCGGCAGACCCAGACGCGGTGCTTGCCCAGCGGCTGTTGCTCGTCGCGGAAAAACCCGTAGAAACTCATCACATCGTGGACCTCGGCGGGGTGCAAGTCCAGGATCTCTGCGATTTCGCGAATGGCCTCCAGCGGCACGTGCCGCAACGCGTTCTGGGTGATGTGCAATGCCGGGAGCGCCGCCGCCCGCTTGTCGGGATACTTGGCCAACTCCGCACGGATGGCAGCTCGCATCTGGTCGGTCAGCACGCTCATCAACTCAACTCCGAAACCTTGTCCATCATCCCTTGCCGCGGACAGGCTGGAAAGCCAGTCCGCAGGGTCATCGATCCAGTTCCGCTGCGATAATGTTCAAACTCCCCAGGATCGCCACCACGTCGCTGATCTGGTGTCCCACGATCATGTGCGGGAAGACCGCGAAATGGATGAACGAGGGGGGCCGAGTCCGCGCCCGGTACGCCCGGTCGCTGCCATCGGCGACAAGGTAGAATCCCAATTCGCCGTTGGGGGATTCCGTGGCCGCATACAACTCGTCGGTCGGCGCCGGGAACCCGCGGTTGGGCATCACCAACTCGAAATGGTGAATCAAGCCCTCAATGCTGCGGTACACTTCGCGCTTGCCGGGCAGGACGGCTTTCCCTTCCAAGTCCACATTCAGCGGCCCGGACGGGAGATTCTCGACCGCCTGTTCGATGATCTTGAGGCTCTCCCGCATCTCTTCCATCCGCACCAGGTAGCGCGCGTAGCAGTCGCCGGCCTGCGCGCAAATCACCCGAAAATCCAAGTCGCCATACGCCAGGTACGGATCGTCCTTGCGCACGTCCCGCACGACGCCGCTGGCCCGCGCGATCGGACCGGTACAACTCAGGTTGATCGCCTGGTCGTGAGACAGCACGCCGATGCCCTTCGTACGTTCCATGAAAATGCGGTTGTGGGTCAGCAGCTTGTGGACGTCGTTGTGCGTTTTGCTGAAACCCCGGACGAAACTCCGCACCTTGCCAATCCACTCGTCGTTCACGTCGTACAGCAGGCCGCCGACGCGCGTATAGCTGGTGTGAAAACGCTGCCCCGATGCGTACTCGACGATGTCGTAGATGTGTTCCCGCTGGTGAAACGTGTACAAGAACCCTGTGAACGCGCCCAAGTCCAATCCGGTCGTGCCGACGTTCAACAGGTGGTCGTGCAGTCGCATCAACTCGGCCAGAATCGTGCGCACGTACTTGCAGCGAGGCGTTAGTTCGATGCCCAGCAGTTTCTCCACCGCATGGTGCCAGGCAATCTCGTTGGCCAGCGGCGAGATGTAGTTCATGCGGTCGACGATTGTCACGTACTGGTTGAAGTTCAGGTGCTCGCCCAGCTTCTCGAACCCGCTGTGCAGGAACCCGATGTCCGGCACCGCCTTGACGACCGTCTCGCCAGAGAGCGTCAGGATCAGCCGCAGCGTCGTGTGCGTCGCTGGATGCTGGGGTCCGAAGTTCAACGTCCACAAGTACTCCTTGGCGGATGCTTCGGGCTCAGCAAGATCATGCACTTCGAACGGCATTTCTGTTTTCCTGTCGCGGCCCGAAACCGCCACTCCGCAGGCCGCTGGCTCCGCGAGCAACGCCCCGCCGGCGGAGTCAGCGGCCTGCGATCGCACCAGAACGCTAACTCTCCGACCGCGTAATCACGGGGAAATTATGCCGCTCGCCGCGGCCTCGCAAGGGGTAATCCTTCCGCAACGGAAAGGCCGTGAATTCCTCCGGCATCAAGATCCGGCGCAAATCCGGATGGCCGGTGAACTGGATGCCGAACATGTCGTACACTTCCCGTTCCATCCAATCGGCGCCTTTCCACAACGAATACACGCTCGGCAGCCGCAACTCCGGTTCGTTGACGGCCGTCTTGACGTACACCCGCTCCCCGCTGCGGGTGTTCAGCAACGCGTAAATCACGCCGAACCGATCCTGGGCTCCGGGATAGTCCAGGTAGTCGACGGCGCTCAGATCGATCAGCATGTCGAAGCCGCAGGCCTCGTACAGGCATTGCAGGCAATCGTAAACCCGCTCCGCCCGCACGTGCAAACGGAAGTTGTCGCGGAACTGCGACGTCGTATAGCCGTTCGGTCCCAGTCGCTCGCGGAGCGGAGTTTGCTCGAACATGGCGTTTACCCTCAACTCCTCAACGCAATGCCTCGCGGATCCGCCGCACCTCGTCCGGCTCCAGCGGCCGCGGCCCCTCCGGCTGCGTCCGTCCCTTGAACTCTCTGCCGTCGAACGTGCCCGTCTGGCGGATCTTGTCCTGCAGATCAAGGAACGCCTTGAGCAACTGTTCCGGCCGCGGCGGGCAGCCCGGCACGTAGATGTCGACCGGGATGAACCGATCTACCCCCTGGACCACCGCATAGGTGTCGAACACGCCGCCACTACACGCACACGCCCCCATCGACATGCACCACTTGGGCTCCGGCATCTGCAGCCAGATCCGCTGCAGCACCGGCAACATCTTCATCACCACGCGTCCGGCCACAACCAGCAGATCGCACTGCCGAGGACTGAACCGCATCACTTCCGCGCCGAACCTCGCCAGATCGTGACGCGACGCGGCGGTGGCCATCAATTCGATGCCGCAGCACGCCGTCGCAAACGGCATGGGCCAGAGACTGTTCGTCCGCGCCCAATTGGCCGCCGCGTCCAAGCGGGTCAGGAAGATGTTTTCCGGCAGTCCTAGCGCCATCGGAACACTCCCCTCTTCCAGGCGTAGACGTAAGCAATGCCCAGCGTCGCCAGGAACACCAGCATGACCACAAACACCGGTCCCCGCAACTCGGCCGGCACGCCTCCCTCGGCGGCGTAGGCGCTGCACGCCCAGGGGTACAGGAGCAGCAACTCCACGTCGAAGACCAGAAACAGGATCGCGACCAGGTAGAATTTGACGTCAAACGGCTGCCGGGCGTCGCCTACCGGGTCCATGCCCGACTCGTACGGCATGTTCTTCACGACCGTCTCGTGCTTGGGCCCGATCGTCTGCGTCAGGGCCAGGGTGGTCACCACAAAGGCGATCATGACTCCGGAATAGGCCAGGATGGGCAGGAATGTGGAAACCTGATTTTCCATAGGCCTGTGCCTCCCGGATGCCGGTCCGCGATTACTGTCCAGACGTTTTTCTGTAAAGCCGAGTCAGCTGGTTCGATATTGTAGTTGCAGGACGGCGCCGATTGTAGAGGCTCTCCGGCGGTTGTCCAGAAGCCCGTCCCCTTTTCGCAGAAACCGGCTTCTTCCCCCCAAAAACGGTTCCTCGAAATTTTATTCGCCAGCGGAAAGTCCTCCGCTTATCAAAGTCAGGTCCGCCCGTAGATGTACTCTCGCAGCACGTGCAGCGTCTGCTCCTGAGCGTTCGCGTTGAACGCGTTCAAGTCGCCAATGGAAACAAGTCCGACCAATCGCTCGTTCTCGTCGACGACCGGCAGGTGCCGGATGCGGCGGTTCTTCATCACGCTGCGAGCTTCTTCGACGCTGGTTGTCGGGTTGCAGACGAGCATCTCGGTCGTCATGACTTCCTTGACGAGAGTCTTTCCGGGATCCAGCCTCGCGACGACGACGCGCCGCAGGATGTCCCGCTCGGAGACGACGCCCACAGGCCGTTCTCCGTCCATCACCATCAAAAAACCGACGCGGTACTGATTCATCAGCACCGCCGCTTCCATCACGGTCGCCCGCGGATCGACCGAGATGACGTGGGAATCCTTGCCTGCCAGGATGTCCTTCAGGGTCGCCATGACACCGCACCGCGTAATCGCAGTCTCCCATGCGAGGGTTTGAACCAAAAGCCGCCTTCGAACAGCCCCAGTCAATCTGACCGGGAGCAATGTTTGAGCGGACAGAATGCCTAGATTCTAGACGCCACAGGGCGTCAAACAAGTCGGAAATCTGCACAAACTCGGATCAGCAAACCTGAAAACCCGATTCCCCGTGCGATGCCTCACGACGCCGATTGACATCTGGATCATGACGACGTTTCGGGTGGCTGGCCACTGACGGCGAGAGAATTGGCATGCCTTGCGGCTTGACGCAGGCGGTTTTCTCGGGTCCAATGTGTTCCTCGTGATACAGTAAAATCATTAAGTCCGAGGCCGAAAGATCAGGGCGTTCAGGATCGCTCTGGGGAGGTTTGTTAATGGCTGCTGAGCGATGCATAAGACGGGGTCGCAAGACCGGTTTTACCTTGGTTGAACTGCTGGTCGTCATCGCCATTATTGGCATCCTAGTCGCGCTGCTGCTGCCCGCGATCCAGGCGGCTCGCGAAGCTTCACGCCGGACGCAGTGCGCGAACAATCTGAAGCAAATTGCCGTCGCCATGCACAATCACCATGACACTTATGGGTATTTTCCCAACACGTACGTGCTGAAGAACTATCCCAGCGGCACCGGCGATTATGGGCCTCTGCCACGTCTGTTCCCGTTCATGGAGCAGGCGGGCTTGCACGACGCGCTGGAACCGGGAGACTACAGCGGCCCGATCCCCGCCGTCAACGACATCACGAAGACACGGGTCCCCACTCTGATCTGCCCTTCCGACCCGACCCCCGACTTGAACCCGAACGGGTCGAACGACGGCAAGTGCAATTACCTGCCCAGCGCCCAGATTTGCATCAATACCACGCCGGCCGCTGCACTCAAGGTCAACATGAAGGACATCCTGGACGGCACGAGTGCGACGTTCATGTTCGGCGAGCGCGATATGGAGCAGGGCGTCGCCGGAATCTGGATTGGCCGACGAAACGGGGTGACCGACGCCATCGTCTATGCACGCGGCGATTTGCCCCTAAATACCAGGTGGACTGGAGCCGTCGATCCCAATTGCACAAGACATTGCTGGACGAGCATCCATCCCGGCGGCGCGAATTTTGCCTTGGCCGACGCCTCCGTCCGCTTCATCTCGGATACGATTGAAAGCCACTACGGATACACCCAGAGTTGTGCAGGGACCGTCAACAAGGCGGACTTCTTGTACCAGAACTTGTACCGCAAGGATGACCGCAGGGCCATCAAGGTTCCGTAGCGCCGGGCACGGGCACATGGCTGCCAGAAACGGCGAAAGCCTGGTGGAGAGCGTCCTTGCACGACGTTGGCTGCATCACGTTTTGCACGCTGCCAGCCTGACCTCCGCGCCCTTTACCCCAGCCCTGAAGTGCCGTCCGGCCCCAATCCAAGGAGAATGATCCGCGATGAGACTTTTCAGCAACATGGCGATCTGTTTGATGACGGGGATCGTCGCCGCAGTCATAGGCTGTGGCTCGTCCAATCAGGTATCGGTCCAGGGGCGAGTCACGATGGACGGCCAGCCGGTCGGACCCGGCAGCATCGTCTTTCTGCCGGACGCCGGCGCGGAAGGCACGAAGGTCGCCGCCGCGATCGAAGACGGCAAGTACCAGATTGGGCCCGAACGCGGGGCCTCGCCCGGCAACTTCCGGGTGGAAATCAGTTGGTCCAAGAAGACGGGCAAACAGATCCCATCGGCCGATCCGGGCATGATGATGGACGAGACGAAGGAAGCGATTCCCCCCAAATACAATGCCGAAACGACCCTCCGCTGCGAATTCAAGCCGGGCGACAACGTCCATGACTTCGATCTGAAAACCCAGTGAGGAGGAACGCCGAATGTTGCATGACGACGACGCCGAACGGTTGAAAACCCAGTTTCCGGGGCCTCTCAGCGGTGAGGAACGACGCTGTCTGGAAGATCTCCGGGCGCTGCTTGATTTTGTGCTGGACAACAATCTGAGCATTCAACTGGTTTGGGATACGTTTGGCCACGATTACGAAGAGGTCGGCCGGGCCGGATTCGATCTTCACAAAGCGCTGGCATCGGGCTTCTGGCCCAAGACGCGCAATTTTTCGCATCGCGGGGATTGATGGCTCAAGATGGCGGCGGGGTTGCAGCCCGCCCAAATGCCGCCATCACAGGGTTTGACCAGTACGCCGCGACCTGGGGTTCGGTTCGGTCACGCGGACTTCGCGAACCCTCCGCCTCGGCGGGCAGAGGTCGAAGATCAACGGTGGGGTTTCCGCGTAGCGCGAACTTGAGTCCGCTTGGGCGGTATCAATTCCGCCCGACGAAGCCGTTCCTGGAAGGGTGCTTGGTGTGAAATCGAAGTGCGTGCCGCGGACGGAGACCTTCGACATGAACCGGACACAGACGAAGATCGAGGGCGTTTGCCTGGGACTTGCCCTGCTGGGCCTGCTTGGCAGCGGATCGGCCGCTGAACCGGAACATCCGACCAACAGCGCCGTCCCCGTGAAGATCTGGCGCTATGCAGAACGGTGGATGACGCGGGCCGACGCCGATGGCGACGGCAAACTGACCGCCCAGGAATGGCCTCCGTCGGCGGGCCGTCCCGACGCGGTGGATGCGAACCAGGACGGCCGAGTGTCCGTTGAGGAACTGGCCCAGCACATCGCGGATTTCGGACGGCACCGAAAGATCCGCTTGATGCCGGCCAACTTCGGCGGCATGGTCCCGCTGCCATCGCTGCTGCCCCCCGGCGTGCCGGGAGAGGAACGGGCGGCAACGCCCGGCGAGGAGGATCGCCCGCAGTCGCCGGAGGACGCGCCGGCGAACATCGACGATCCGGCGGCGGGCGACTCCCAAAAACCAGCGACCGATCGGAAGTACTTCGTGCCTCCCTCCCGCTTTCCGCCGGGACTGCCCGATTGGTTTCTGAAACGCGATGCCGACGGCGACGGCCAACTGACGCTGGCCGAATTCGACGAATCAGGCTCCGCCTCGGCCAACAAGGAATTCGCCCGCTACGATCGCAATCGCGACGGCTTGGTCACGCCTCGCGAGGTGGTCGGAGGCAGCGCAAAAACAACTCGCGCCAAGCCGTCGGCGACGAAAAAGGATACGCCTCGACCGGCCCCCGCCCCGGAGCCGCCAGCCACGACGGAGCCGCCAGCCACGACGGAGCCGGCGACCGATGCCCCTCCGCAACCCCCGCCCGCGACCGAATCGGCACCGCGTCCGGACAGCGCGGCGTCCGAGAGACGCAGCCGGAAGAAAAGGAGCAGCGATTAGCGTCCCGGCGTCTCTGAGAAGCCGCAGCCTCTGCTCTGCTCCCGGCCGCGAGCGGCCCGTTGAACGATTCTTGACCGTTCCGCTAGAATTTGAGGGCGTGGCGCAGCGGCCGACGGAATCCCTTCCGGCGTCCCGCCCATCCGCTTTGTTGTTCGAGCCAGAGTTTCCAAGACTATGAGCACCACACCGATCGAAGAACAGATTTCCCGCTATTGCCAAACCTGCACAAAACTGGTCAGCGAGGTCGGCCAGGTCCTGGTGGGCCAGGAAGGCATGGTCTCCCGGCTGCTGATCGGCCTGCTAACGGGCGGCCACGTGTTGCTGGAGGGCGTTCCGGGCCTGGCCAAGACGCTGGCGGTCCGCAGTCTGGCCCAGGCGATCCGGACGGGCTTCTCCCGCATCCAGTTCACGCCCGACATGCTGCCCGCCGACGTGGTGGGCACGGAGATCTTCAATCCGAAAGAGGCGACGTACAGCGTCAAGAAGGGTCCCGTGTTCTCCAACTTGATCCTGGCCGACGAAATCAACCGCGCGCCGGCCAAGGTTCAGGCCGCCTTGCTGGAAGCCATGCAGGAGCGCCAGGCGACGATCGGCAAGGAGACCTATCGTTTCGAGGAACCGTTTCTCGTGCTGGCGACTCAGAATCCGATCGAGCAGGAGGGCACCTACCCGCTGCCCGAGGCGCAGGTGGATCGCTTCATGCTGAAGGTGCTTGTCAAATACCCCGCGCGCGACGAGGAACGCAAGATCGTCGATCGGATGGCGGGGGGCAAGCCGATCCCGGAGATCCAGCGAGTGGCCACGCCGGAAGATATCCTCGAAGCCCGCCAGGTGGTCGATCGGATCTGGGTGGACGACAAGGTGCGCGACTACGTGGTGGACCTGGTTCGCGCCACGCGCGATCCGGCGGAAAGCGGCGTGAGCGGCCTGGAGGGCATGATCGACATCGGCGCCAGCCCGCGTGCCTCGATCTACCTGATGAAAGCCGGCAAAGCGCACGCCTTCCTGCAAGGCCGCGGCTACGTCACGCCGCACGACGTCAAGACGCTGGCCCCCGACGTGCTCCGCCACCGTGTGATCCTGACGTACGAAGCGGAAGCGGAAGGCAAGACGGCGGACGAACTGATCCGGCGAATCCTGGACAACGTGCCCGTACCCTGACAACGCGCCCCCGCCTTGACCAACCATGCTGGCCAGAGAAGTCATTCAACGAGTTCGCGAGATTCAGATCCACACCGGCCGCCAGGTGGCCGACGTGCTGGCGGGCCAGTACGTATCCGTGTTCAAGGGCCGCGGCATCGAGTTCGACGAGGTGCGGCCGTATCTCCCGGGCGACGACGTGCGGACCATCGACTGGAACGTGACGGCCCGCGTGGGCCAGCCGTATGTCAAACGGTACGTCGAGGAGCGGCAGCTGACGTTGATGCTGATGGCCGACGTCTCGGCATCGCAGGACTTCGGATCGGCCGGACGTTCCAAACGCGAAGCGACCGCCGAACTGTGCGCGCTGCTGGCGTTCTCCGCGACACGCAACGACGACAAGGTCGGGTTGACCCTGTTTCACGGCGGGATCGAGCAGTACATTCCGGCGCGGAAGGGCCAGAAGCATTCGCTCCGGGTCGTGCGCGAGGTCCTGGCGCACGGAAGCGGCGTGACGCCGGAGGAGCTGGCGCGGAGAAAGCCTGCCGCGCCGGCAAGCGGGCCGTCCGCCCCGTCCCGGAAACCCGAATCCCGTCTTTGCCGCTGGCTGCCGTTGGGCCGTCGCCGGGCGTGGTGGCGGACCGGGCGGCAAGCGACCAATCTCGCCGGCGCGATGGAATTCCTGATGTCCGTCATGACCCGGAAGGCGGTCTGTTTTGTGGTCAGCGATTTCTGGGACGAGGGCTTCCTGCCCGCGATGCAGATCGCCAACCGGAAGCACGACGTGATTGCCGTGCTGATGACCGATCCGCGGGAACTGGAAATTCCGAACGTCGGCCTGCTCAGCCTGGCCGACGCGGAGACGGGCAAGCTGGCGGCGTACGACACCGGCTCGTCGGCCTTCCGCCGCCAACTGGCGCGACTGGCCCAAGAGCGGGTGGAAAAGTTGAAGCATGCGTTTCGAGCCTCGGACATCGACTTCATCCAGATCGATGTTGCGGGGTCCGTCGTGGACCCCCTGGTCCGCTTCTTTCGGATGCGGGAGCGGAGGATGAGGCGATGAGGCGAGCGGCGAAATCCGGATTTCGAAGGCCGAAATCCGCAACAAGCTCCAAACCCAGAATCCAAATGAGCGAAATGCAGTCGTTCGCCGCTCGGTGTCTTGGATCTTGGTCTGTGACGGTTTGGATTTGTTTCATCTTAGGTGCTTTGCATTTCGTCGGTCCGGCCCTCGCGTTCCTGGCGACGGCGGCCGTGTGGGCGGCAGAACCGCAACCGGCGCTGGAGAAGACCTTCACCTCGGGACCCGTCACGGCGACGGTCAAGCTCGAACCCGTCAAGCCGCTGATCGGCGATCCCGTGACGCTGACCGTCACCGCGGTTGCCGAAAAAGGCGTGGAACTTCTGATGCCGGAGTTCGGTGAGGCCTTGGAACGCTTCTCGATCATTGATTTCGTGCCGCGCGAATCGATCGACGACCAGGGGCGGACGGTGGCCGTCCAGCGGTATCGGCTGCAGCCGCCCGCGTCGGGCGCTCAGGCGATTCCGCCGATCCTGCTCGAATACATCGACCGGCGCGAGGGCCAGCGTCCGGCCCCGGAGGGCTTGGACGCATACGAGTTGCTGACGGAGCGGCTCGAGTTCGAGGTCCAATCGGTGATCCCCCAAAACGCCCAGGCGGATTTGAAGCCGCCGCTGGGGCGGCTCGCCCCGCTTCAGCCGCCGCCGCGCGCCAAGTGGCCGTGGGGGATCGCGACCCTCGTGGTGTTGGCGCTGGCCAGTCCCTTTGCCGCGCGGGCATTCATCGCCTGGCGGCGACGGGCGCGCCGACGCAGCGCTTACGAGATCGCCCGTTGGCGGCTGGACCGGCTGTTGGCCAAGCCGCGCCCTGCGGCCGAACAAATCGACGCGTTCTACGTAGAACTGTCCGGCATCGTGCGAAGGTATTTGGAGGACCGTTTCGAGCTGCGAGCCCCCGAATTGACAACCGAAGAATTCCTGGCTTCCGTGGGCCAGTCGCCCGACCTGTCGCGCGACCATCAGGCCTTGCTGCGCGACTTTCTGCGACAAGCGGACCTGGTCAAGTTCGCCGGCATCCAGCCTACCAGCAACGATATCGAACACTCGCTCGACGCGGCTCGCCGATTCATCGACGAAACACAAGAAAACGCCCCGCTGGTGGAGGAGAGCGGTCAGTCGTGAACAACGATCGGGAAGCGATGAGAAGCGATGAGCGATGAGCGATGAGCGACGAGCGGTCGGGGCTGCACAATGCGTGATCCGGTGACCAACGATCAACAACTGGACAGCAAACGTCGAACAACGATATGAACTGCGAATTTCGGGACCCCCTGCTGCTGGCGATTGCCTTGCTCGCGCCCTTGATCTTGGTCGTGGCGTCGCGACCGGCGTCGGCGGTCCGGTATTCGTCGCTGGGCATTCCAGACCGCTCGCCGAAGTCCTGGCGAGTACGGCTGGTTCGTCTGCCGGCCGTTCTGACGGCGCTGGCCGTCGTCTGTCTGGCCGTAGCGCTCGCGGGTCCGCGGACGCCGGATGCCCAGACCAAGGTCAGCCGCGAAGGCATCGCGATCATGATGGTCGTCGACCGTTCGGGCTCGATGAACGCCCGCGATTTGGTCAAGGACGATTTGAGCGTGGATCGCCTGGCGGTGGTCAAGGACGTTTTTCGCCAGTTCGTGCTGGGCAGCTTGGACAAAGGTCCGGGATTGCTGACCCGCCGGAGTTCTCCGGGGTCCAACACGGCGGGCCGCCCGGACGACATGATCGGGCTGGTTGCCTTTGCCGGCTATGCCGACAGCCTTTGTCCCCTGACGCTGGACCACGGCAGCTTGGTTTCGATGGTCGAAGACCTGGAGATCGTGCGGACTCGCGACGAGGACGGCACGGCGATCGGCGATGGCTTGGCCTTGGCGGTCGAGCGGTTGCGCCAGAGCCAGGCCAAGTCCAAGGTCGTGATCCTGCTGACCGACGGCGTCAACAATACGGGAGCCATCGATCCGCCGCGGGCCGCCGAACTGGCCGCGTCCCAGAACGTCAAGGTCTACAGCATCGGTGCCGGCACCGACGGCCTGGCGCCGTTTCCCACGATCGATCCCTTTTCGGGGCGGCAAGTGCTGGAGCCGACGCTCGTGGAAATCGACGAAGAAACCCTGAAAGCCATTGCCGACAAGACGGGCGGCCGCTATTTCCGCGCCACGGATCGGGACGGACTGTGCGAGATCTACGCGGAGATCGACCGGCTGGAACGGACCGAAGTGACGGAGGTCCGATACCTGCAATACACCGAACATTACGTGCCGTTGGTCATCGCCGGCCTGAGCCTGATGGCCGTGGCAGCGGTGGCCGGTGGGAGCGTGTTCAGGAAACTGCCGTGAGCAGGAGGAGTCCGTGAGAGTAGTGAATTGGAGGGCCTCAGAGAGAAGGGCTGGCACGGGGGAGACTTGCGTGTCCGAGTCCCTCGCGTCGTCAAGCGAGAGCAGGCTTTCTGCGTCCTTGGACGCCGGCTCGCCCAGGTACTCGTCCAGCCGTATCCCCCTTGCCGCCTAGCGCCACGATGTAATCCAAGCCATGTCCGATTTTCAATTCGCCAATCCGAACTGGTCGCACGCCCTCTGGCTGGTCGCCGGGGTCACGGCGTTGCTGTTCTGGCTGGACTGGCGTCGGACCGACGTGCTGTCCCGCTTCCTGTCCTCGACCATGCAGCTGCGGCTGGTTCACCGTCCTTCCCGGACGCGGCGGTGGCTGAGCCTCGGCTGTTTCGGATTCGCCGGTGTCGCCTTGGTTGTGGCGTTGATGAGGCCCCAGTGGGGACTGACCTACCGCGAGTTGCCCCGCGTCGGGGCCCAGATCATGGTCTGTCTGGACGTCAGCAAGTCGATGCTGGCCGAGGACACGGCTCCGAACCGGCTGCAGCGGGCGAAAGCGGAAGTCACCGATCTGTTGTCGTACCTGGAGGGCGACCAGATTGGTCTGATTGCCTTCGCCGGTCGGGCCGCCGTGCTGTGTCCGCTGACGCCGGATTTTGGATTTTTCCGGCTGATCCTGGACGGAGCCGGTCCGACCAGTGTGGGCCGCGGCGGCACGCGGCTTGAGGAACCGATCCGCAAGGCGTTGGACAGCTTTCGCACCGAATCGGACATCTCGCGCATGATCGTCCTGATCACCGACGGCGAAGACCACGACTCGCATCCGCTCGACGCGGCCAAGGCGGCGGCCGAACGCGGCGTGAAGATCCTGGCCATCGGCTTTGGCGACGAAGCGGGCAGCGAGATCCATGTCACGGACCCTCAGACAGGGGCCCGCACCACCGTGCTGGACAGCGACGGAAAGCCCGTCCGGACGCGGTTGGACGGAGAGACGCTGCGGGAAATGGCCTTGGCCACCGAGGGCGCTTACGTTCCCGCCGGGACGGGAGCGTTGGACTTGAAGTCGATCTACGAGGCCCACATCGCGCCGCTGGTTCGCGGCCACCTGGACGGTCGCGGGCAGGCCGTCCGGCGCGAAGGCTTCCAGTGGGCCGTGCTCGCCGGCTTGCTGCTGCTGATCGCCTCGATCGTCGTCAGCAGCGGTTCGGTCCGGTCCGAATTGCGGACAGCACCCGACGCGCGGCGTTTCCCGAAAGCCGGGCTGCTGCACGCACTCGTTCCCCTGCTCTCCATCCTCGCCGCCGATCCGACTGCGGCGCAACAGAACCCCAGCGGCGACGAACCGGCCGCGGTCCCCGCCGACGGCGCCCCAAAAACGACGCCCGCCGTGAAGCCGCCGTCGGAACGAAAGACTGCGGATGATCCCTCCCGCCCGCCGCGGGACGCGTACAACGAAGCCCTGGACCACCTGACCCAGGACGCTGACCGGGCCGAGCGGCTACTGACCGAAGCGCGGCGCGAAGCCGGCACGGACGGCGAAGTTCGTTTTCGATCCACGTACAACCTGGGCTGGGTCGAAGTGCAGCGTGCCGCTGCCGCGCTGGCCGAAAAGCCCGACGAGGCGCTGCAGCACCTGCGCCGGGCCGCCGACTGGTTCCGCGACGCCGTGCGCCTGCGGCCGGCCAGCGAGGACGCGCGCCACAACCTGGAAGTCGTCCAGCGGCGGATCCTGGAACTTGCCGACTCGCTGGCCAAGGCCGGTGACGGCGACTTGACGCAACGTTTGGAAGCCGTGATCGAAGCCCAACGCCGCCTGGTCGCCGCGGCGCGGAGCGTCGTCCAACGCGTGTCGGCCCAGGAGGATCCGCACGCGGCTGATCAGTTCCGCTCCGATTTCCGCCAACTGGCGGTCCAACAGCAGAAGATCCTCGCCGACAGTCAGGCCGTCACCAGGTCGGCGCAGGAAGAACTCGACGCCCTGAAAGCCAAAAAAGACGACGAACAGACGCCGCCAGACAAGGTGCGCGCCGCCCAGCTGAACAACGTGTTGCAGTACGTCAATCAGGCCAACCAGCGTTTGGGGCAGGCCCGCAGCCAGATGCGGCGGCGGCAGGCCGATCGCTCCTTTCGGCGTGCGGCCGTGGCCTTGAGCGACTTGAATCGGGCTCGAGATCAACTCCGCGGCCCCGTCGAAGTCCTGGACATGATCCTGGCCGACGCCCTGCCGCTGGCCCAACTGACGGCGCTCAAAGCCGCCGCGGACAGCGCGGCCGAAACGCCCGTGGCGGGACCGGCCGACACGCTCCGAGAACCGCCCGCGTGGCTGACTCGCGAGTACCTGCAGGAAAGCCAGTCGTCCCTCACCGAGCGGACCAACGAACTGACCGCGCGACTGCAGGCCGGATTGGACGAACGCAAATCGCGTCCGGCCGGCCCGCCGACCGACGAACAACAACAGCAGCACGCACAGACCGAGCGACTGCTGACGATGGTCCGCGAGGCGATGCCGTTCTTGACAGCCGGCCAGGCGGCGTTTGAGGCCGCCGGAGAAACGCTCGCCAGCGATCCCAAGCCCGGCCTGGCAGACCCGCCGGGCCTTGTGTTCGAGCAAGCCGCGCAGCGGCAACGGGAAGGCATCGTCGCCCTTCGCGACGCGCGGGAGCGATTCCTGGACCTCCGCGGCCTGATCGAACTGGCGTATGCGCGCCAGCAGCAGATTCAGGAGTTGTTGCCGGCTCCAATTCCCCCCGACGCCCAAGATGCAAAGGACGACACGGAAAAACCGAAAGCCGAGCCGCCGCCGGCATCCCATGCCGCGAACATTTCTGCCGCGCAACAACTGCAACAGGACAACCTGGATCGCAGCCAGCGAATTGCCCGACTGATCGATGAAGGTCTCGCAGCGCTGCCGAAACCGGCGGCCGCCCCAGACGACGCAAAAACCAAACCGAAACCGGCCGACCCGGCCAAGCAGCAGGCGGCCGCCGAGCGGCAGCAACTGGAACTGGCCCAACCGCTGCTCGATGCCGCTCGCCGGGAAATGAACGCGGCGGCGGACTCGCTGGCGAAATCGTCCGCCGCAGAGGCTGCCCCCCAATCGCCCGCCCAGAGCGAGACGGAAAAGCCCGATCCCGCCGACAAGCCGCCGCAGCCGCCGGCAAAAGAAACGCCGGCAAAAGAAACGGCGGCAAAAGAACCGGCGGCAAAGGAGCCGCCGGCAAAGGAACCGCCGGGAAGGGAGCCGCCGCAGCCAGCGGCAGAAAAGGCGGCGAAGGAACCCCGCAAAACGCCGCTCGACGAGTCACGCGAACACGTTTCGCGGGCGCTCGAACAACTGCAATCGCTGCGGCGGCTGTTCTTCTCGATCATCGAGCACCTGCGCGAGACGGCCCAACGGCAAGCTCAACTGAACGATGAAACGGAACAAGCCGCCGCCCTGAAGAAGGACGACGAGATCGCAAAGGCCGCGGGGCCGCTCGCGCTGCGCCAGCAGCAACTGCGCGCCCTCGCGAAAGAGATTGCCGAGGCGTTGGACGGCCTGGCCCAACAGCGGCCGGATCAGGCGGCCGGTCAGCCGCCGACCGACCCGCAACAGTTGGAACAATTCCAGAAGGCCGCTCAGCAACTGGCCGAGGCGGCCAAGCTGGTCGCGGACGGCGGTGCCGCAATGCAGGAGGCTGGCAAACAGCTGGGTGCCGAGAAAGCGGCCTTCGGAACCGCGCGAAAGAGCCAGGACGAGGCGCTGCAGAAACTCGTCGAGGCCCTGGCGCTGCTCCATCCGCCCCAACCCGAACAGCAAGACCAGCCAGACCAACAACAGGAGAACCAGGGCCAGGAGGAGCAGCAACCTCAGCAAGACGAGCAGACGCAGGGCACCGATCCGGCGCGGGCGTTGCAGGCCGTACGCGATCGCGAGGCCCAACGCCGGCGCGACCGGGAAAACCGACAGCGACTCACACAGGACTCCGTGGAAAAGGACTGGTAATGAGGCGGGACAGACGTGCCACCGAGTTCGCTCTCTTCGGGCTGCCGTTGTCTCCCCGGCCGCTCCCCGAATGGCTGGCCGGGCGGCGGCCTTGGGCCAGCCTGTTCGGCCCTTTCGCCGCAAGAACCGCCGGAGCTTCGCCGCTGGCGGGCGCGGCCCAACTCCTTGCGCTGACGCTCCTGGCCGTGGCCTGGCCGGTGCTGGCGCAGGACGTCCGCGTCCAGGTCGCCACGCAAGAACCACCCTACTACGTGGGCGAACCCGCGGTCATCCAATTCACCGTCGAGGGGTTCGACGAACAGCCGGAGCCGACCTGCGAGATGACACGGGACAAACCGACGCCGGGTCTGCGCGGGCAACTGGCCGAGACCCACCCCAGCGTGTTCTCGCAAATCGTTCAGCGGAACGGCCAGTTGTACCAGGCCAAGTCCGTCACGTATCGCATCGACTATCTCGTCATCGCCGATCAACCGGGCGAACATACCGTCGGCCCGTTTGTGATCAAGCAGGGGACGAAGCAAGTACGCGTCGAATCGCTGAAATTGAAGTTTCAGGCGGTGCCCGCGGACCCCAACCAGCGGGTCCGGCTGATCCTGCCGGACCGGCCCATCTATCCGGATCAACGGGTCCCCGTCCGCATCGAGTGGTGGTACGCCGGCGATTTCGACGACGTGCTCAAGCTGCGCATCTATTCGCCGCTGTTCGACCAGTTCCGCTTTGCGCCCGACCCGCCGCCGCCGCGAGGCGCGTCCCGGCTGCCGATCGACACCAAGGATGGGAGCCTGGCACTGGCGGCCGAGGTGCGCGAACAGGCGCTCGACGGCAAGCGATTCACCGTAGTGACGGCGACGCGGACGCTGATTCCCGACCGCGTGGGCGAATTCCCCCTGGCCCCGATCATTGCCAGCGTCCGCAAGGTCACCCAGTGGGCACGCGACCGTTCGCCGTTCGGCGATCTGGATTCCGGCTTCGGCGGTTCGTTGTTCCGCGACTTGATGGGAGACCGGCGGCGTCCGGCCAGCACGGAACTGGTTCGCGCCAGCGGCGAACCGCAACAAATCGTGGTCCAGCCGTTTCCGCTCGAAGGCCGGCCGGCCAGTTTTGCGGGCGCTGTCGGCAAAGGCTTTGCCATCGACGTCACGGCCGACCGGACCGTCGTCCGGGTCGGCGACCCCATCCGTTTGGCCGTCACGTTGCGCGGGGATGGAAACCTCGACAACGCCAGCCTGCCGCCGTTGTCGGCCGACGGCGGCATGAATCCCGACCAGTTCCGGCTGCCCGAAGGCGAAATTGCGGGGACGATGTCCGAGGGCAGCGACAAGTCGGCCAAGCCCGGCGTCTCGAAAAAACCGGATTCTGTCCCCGCGAAACAATTCCAGGTCTCCGTGCGGGTGACCGACGAGTCCGTCAGCGAGATCCCCGCGCTGGCCTACTCCTGGTTCGATCCGGACAGCCAAACGTACCAGACGACGCGGTCCAAGCCGATCGCGCTGCGCGTGATGCCGGCCCAGGTCGTCTCGGCGGCAGACGTCGTGAGCAGCCCGGCTCGAAATCCGGACGCCGCGGCCGATGCGGCCGGCCGCAAGACCGATTCGACGCAAGTCGCGCTGGCTGGGCCGCGGCAGCCCACGTTCTCGCTCAGTGGCGCCGACTTGGCGATTGAGCCCGACGCCGGCACCGTCCTGCGGGATTCATCCGGGAGGTTCGGCGGCGTGTTTCCCGGGCTCGTGTACGCCGCCGGATTGCTGCTGCTGGTGGCGGCTGTCGTCGACCGCAAACGCCGGGACATCGATCCAGCGGCGAACGCAACGGTCCGGAACGTGCGTTGGCAACACGCCCGGATCGTTCAGGCGGGCGGCTTGTCAAAGCAGCAGGCGGCGGAGGAAATCGCGGCGGCGATCCGCGCCTTGGTGGCGGACCTGCCCGACGTGGCTCGCGCGGACGCGGACGCGGTGATCGCCGACTGCGAGGCGGTGGCGTACGCGTTGAACAGCGTTGGCGAAAGCCGGCTGGATGCGGGGCTGGTCGGGCGGGCGACGGCAGTCGCAGATCGCTTTGAGGAAGCCGCCCGGAGTCTCCGTCGCAGCCGGGCGGCCGGTTGACCGGCCCGTGGCGGAGGCCTTTTTGAGAAAGAGCATGAGGCGAGTCAGCATGACGCATCGAATTCCTGTGGTCTGCGGGATTTTTCTGCTGGGGCTCCTCGGCCTGCCGCGGTCGCTGACAGCGTCTGCCGAGCGGGTGCTGGCCGAAGCCGTTCAGGAATACCGGGCGGCGTTGGACAGCCCGGATCGCGACCAGCGATTGGAGAGATTTCGCCGCGCCGAGTTGCTTTTTGCCCAACTGGCGTCGGGCGGTCAGGGCGGTTCCGCGAAGCCCGTCCGCAACGCGGATTTGTACGTCAATCTGGGCAACGCCGCGATGGGAGCCGAACGCTTGGGGCCCGCCATCCTGGCTTATCGGCGAGCGCTGTGGCTGGATCCCAATCACCACCGCGCGGAACAGAACCTGGAACATGCGCGCACGCTGCTGCCGGATTGGGTTCCGCGGCCGGAGCGAGGCGGCCTGCTGACGACGTTCTTTGCCTGGGTCGATCGTTTGTCCCTGCGCGAATTGCAAACGCTGGCCGCCCTGACGTTTTTCGTTGCCGTAGCCTTGGTCGCGGGCGCGATTCGCTGGCGCCAGCCGATATTCCGCAACCTGGCGGTCATTCCCGGAATCGTCTGGCTCTTGCTCTTGGGCGTGGTGCTGTCCCGCGCGCTCGGCAGTGCGGACGACGCCGCGGTAGTGACCGTCTCGGAGGCGATTGCCCGCTCGGCCGACTCGGCGGGCGCGCCGGCGCGATTGCCTCAACCTTTGCCCAGCGGCACCGAGGTTCGCGTTGTCGAGACCCGCGACGACTGGGCCCGGGTCCGTTTGTACGACGGCCGCGACGCCTGGTTGCCGCGTTCGGCCGTCGAACTGGTCACCGGGACCGGCCCGGATTCGCGGACCGGAACGGCCGCCGCGTCCTAATCCACCAGCAGCGGCGCCCAGAGTCCGCTTTCGGCCGGAATCTGCGGGGTCTGGCCGTCGGGTGGGAAGCTGGCTTTGACGGCGGTGCCGAGTTGGGCGGACAGTTCGGCAACCGTCTGGGCATGATCGGGCCGGTCGGCTAGGTTGGTGAGTTCCTGCGGATCGGTTTGATGGTCGTACAATTCGCGGCCCTGCCGGCCTTCATCCCATTCGGTATAGCGCCAGCGCGGCGTCCGCAGGGTATAGCCGAAGAACCGATTGCCGGCCGGGGCTTTTGCGCCTGCGGCTGCCACCTTGGCCCCCGCGGCTTTCGCCTTCACGCCGTCCGCCATGGCCTTGGCGCTGGGATTGGCCTTCCGCGCCGCGCGGCCGCGGGTCACCTGGGTCAGCGCCCAGCCACGGCCGGTTGCGCGGGGGTCCTTCAACAGCGGGACGAGGCTTTGACCCTGCAAGTTGGCGGGGCTTTTCACACCGGCCAGTTCGCACAGCGTGGGATACAGGTCGATGTGGCTCACAGGCGATTCCGCCACGCCGCCTGCCTGCGACGTGCCGGGCGCGATGATCAGCAGCGGTATGCGCGTGCTGCCTTCGAACAGGCTCATCTTCTGCCACAAGCCGTGCTCGCCCATGTGGTACCCGTGGTCGCTGGTAAAGACGATGATCGTGCTGTCGGCCAGACCCAGGCGGTCGAGCGCCTCGACCACCCGGCCCACCTGCGCGTCCATGAAGCTGATGCTGGCGTAGTAAGCCTGCAGGCATTGACGCCGCAGGTCGTCGGTCAGCTTGTCCTGCTCCCGCTTGTAACTGCCCAGGGCGGCCGCAGGCAGGTCGGCCTGGTCTTCCTGGACGTTCTGGACCACCGGCATCTGGCCTTCGGGATACCAGCCGAAATAGGGCACCCGCGGCGCGACGTAGGGCGTGTGCGGGCGGAAGAAACCGACGGCCAGAAAGAACGGCCGGTCCTTTTGCCGGGCACAGCGTTCCAGCACCCACTCGGCATCGGCTGCGTGCAGGCCGTCCGTATGATACGCGTCGCTCTTGGGCGAAGCGTACCAGCTCAAGGTGCCGCCGAAACTGCCGGGCGTGAGCGAGAAAATGTGCGGCTCCTCCTCCATCCGGTCCACGCCGGCCGGGTTTAGTTCGAGTTCCCACGAGGCCGGATCGTCGTGGCCGTTGGTGCCGATGGATTTGGGCACGTTGTAGTGGTACAACTTGCCGATCCGCGAGGCAAAGTAGCCCGCGTGCCGGAAGGCCTGCGGCAGGCTGACGTGCGTGGGAATGGTCTGCCGGAAGATCTGGGCGTTGGCAAGAATGCCGGAGCTGTTCGGGTGCAGGCCGGTGAGCATCGAGTTGCGACTGGGGCCGCACAGGGGGAAGGTGCAGTAGGCGCGTTCGAATCGCACACCGCGGGTCGCCAAGCGATCGATGTTCGGCGTCTTGGCCCGCGAGTCGCCGTAGCAGCCGAGGTAATTGTTCAGGTCGTCGGAGATCAGAAACAGGACGTTGGGCCGGGCGGCCTGCGGCGGCGAATCGGCGGCAACCAGGCGCGTCTCCCGGCCGAGTTGGCAGGCGGCGAGCCCTAGCAGGATGGGGATCAGGACGGTGGCGGCGGTCGCGGGTCTGGCGGTCATGGCAGCTCCTTGGGGATTCTCTGTCGGCCGACGGCAGGGACAAACCAGGGCGAAGCGGCGGCCTGGCGGACAAACGCGGACGGCCGCCCGGCGGACGTTTCGAGGCACGCTGGCCGAATCGGTTTCGGCCGCTCATAATTAGGACGCACACGCCGAACGCTGTCAAGAATCTGTCCTCACGAAGGAGCGTTCCCGTCAGGGAGGAAGGCGATGAGCAGACCACGCGACGACGGACTGTCGGCAATCGCCGGACTCTGCAGGTATTACCAGGCCCACCGCGACAGGTTCCGTGCGTCGCCCCCCCAACCGGCGCAGGTCCGGCAAGCGTTGATCGCGCCTTTCTTCGAGGCCCTGGGCTGGAAGGTGCGAGCTGAACCGCCGGCTCCGCCGCATCTGCGTGAGGTGATTCGCCCCGACCGTCCGGAGTTCGAAAGCGCGGGGCCAGCTCCGGATTACGCCTTTTGCGTGGACAAGACGCCCAAGTTTTTCGTGCGAGCCGCCGAACTCGGCGGCGACCTGCGAGCCGACGCCGACTCGGCTCAGCAGTTGAGACGCTACGGCTGGAACGCGAAGGTTGCCTTGTCGATTCTGACCGACTTCGAGCAGTTGTGCGTCTACGATTGCACGATTCGGCCCCGTCCCGGCGACCAGGCCCGCCACGCGCGCGTGCTGTGCCTCCGCTACGACGAGTACGAAGCCCGCTGGCCTGAACTCGGGGACATCTTTTCCCGCGAGGCCGTCTGGTCCGGGGCGTTCGACCGCTATGCCGCGTCCCAGCGGAAACGCGGGACCTGGGAAGTCGACGCCGTGCTCCTGCAGGAAATCGGAGGCTGGCGGGAATCGCTCGCTCGCAACCTGGCCCTTCGCCACGCGGACGTCGCTCCGCAAGACTTGAACGCTGTGGTGCAAGGCATCGTCGAGCGGCTCGTCTTTCTGCGGCTGGCCGAAGCGCGGGGGCTGGAGCCACACGGCCAGTTGCTCGAACTGTGCCAGCGGCCTGAGAGCTATGCCCGGTTCGTCCGCGAACGGTGCCGCCGCGGCGACGGGCAGGACGACCCCGGCCCGTTCCGCTTGGACGGCGGATCAGGCGTCCCGAAAGCTCCGGATCGGACGGCGTCCATGCTGACCGTCGACGACGAGGTGTTCCAGCCGATTGTTCGGAGCCTGTATTTTGCCCACGGCTCGCCTTTCGATTTCCGCGTGCTGCCCGTCGAGATCCTGGGCACCGTCTACGAACGATTCTTGGGCCAGGCCATCCGGCTGACGAACGGCCGGCCAGCCGTCGCCAGGGACAAGACGGAGATGCGGCGGGCGGGCGGGGTCTACTACACGCCGTCCGTCATTGTCGATCACATCGTCCGGCACACGGTTGGGCGTTTGATCGAGGGAAAGAGTCCAGCCCAGTTGGCTGGCGGCAAGTCGCGTCCGCCTCTGCGAGTCCTGGACATGGCCTGCGGAAGCGGTTCGTTCTTGCTGGGCGCGTACCAATGTCTGCTCGAGCATTGCCTGGCCTGGTATGGTGACCGCGCCCCGAAGGCCTCCGGGAACGCCGTTTACCGGGATCGGCACACGGGCGAATGGCGGCTCACCGTTGCCGAGAAGAAACGGATTCTGATCACGCACGTGTTTGGCGTGGACCTGGATCCGCAGGCGGTCGAGGTGACGAAACGATCGTTGCTGCTGAAAGCGTTGGAGGGCGAGGATGACGCGACCCGGTCTGGGCAGCGAAGGCTGTTTCACGACCGCGTCCTGCCCGACTTGGGCGACAACATCAAGTCTGGAAACGCTTTGATCGGTCCGGACTTCTACGCCGGATGCGAATCCGGTTCGGTCGCATGGGAACAGCAACGCCGGATCAAGGCCTTTGATTGGCACGCCGGATTCCAACCCATCCTGGCGTCCGGCGGCTTTGACGTGGTGCTGGGAAACCCGCCCTACGTCAACGCCCGCCTCCTGTTTCAGGAACAGGGCGAAGAGATCAAACGCTACTTTGGACGGCGTTACCGCACGGCGCGGCGCGGCTACGATCTGTACGTCTTGTTCGTAGAGAAATCGCTCGAACTCGTCCGGCACAAGGGCCTTTGCGGGATGATCCTTCCGAACAAGATCGGGACGCTCGACTATGCGGAAGCCTGCCGGGCGATGCTCTTGAATCAAACGTCGCTCGAACAAATCACCGATGTCTCGGAACTGCGCGTCTTCCCCGCGGCCGGCGTGTACCCCTACGTCATGGTCTGGAAGAACTCGCCGCCCGACTCCGGGCACGTGATCCGCATCATCCGCGCTTGCCAGGAGCAGGACCTTCGTCGGGCGCCCCCCGCGCAGACACTGCGGCAACGGGACGTGTCGGCCGCTGGCGGATTCATGATTCATGGCTCCCTAGACGTCGAATCGAGAGTGCCCACACAGCCCTTGGCCGACCGCTGTACGCTTCACAGCGGCACGACGGGCTTTGCGGCAACGGCGATGGCGAACTCCCTGCGCGAGCAAGCAGACGCTGGCGGCGGCGAGTGCTTGGAATTCGTCGTCAGCGGCAACATCGACCGTTACGCGCTTGAATTCGGCGGTGTACGTTTCATGAATCGCACGTTCACAAGGCCCGTGCTGCCGGCCGATCGAGGGCACTTGACGGAGAACAAGCGACGCTTGTTCCGCAGTTCCAAGCTGGTCATCGCCGGGATGACGAAGCGGTTGGAGGTGGCGCCGGATCTCCGCGGAGGGGTCGCCTTGGGGGTTTCGGTCTATGCCGCCGCGGGCCTGGCCGACAACCCGCTGTACCTGCTCGGCGTGTTGAATTCGAAGCTGCTGTCCTACTTGCTGCGAATTCGATTCCAAGCCAAGCACCTGGCCGGCGGCTTTCTGGCCATCAACAAGGGACAGCTGGCCAAGCTCCCGATTCGAGTCGTCGACCCGGCGGTTGCCGAGGACAGGCAAAGGCACGATCGGATCGTGAGTCTGGCAGAGAAAATGACAGTCCTTGTTCGCCAGCGCGGCAGATCGGGTTTCCGCCGTGACGCGATTCTGGAACGGCAGATCGATTCGCTGGATGCCGAGATCGACCAACTCGTGAACGAGTTGTACCGACTGACCGACGCCGAAATCCGCCTGGTTCGCGAGGCGATCGCGGAGACGGAGCGAGGACGGCGCGGGGAGTGAACGCGACGGACAGCATCTGGCCGCCTGGTAAAGAAGGGGACTGGCTCCGAGCTGCGCGGGAGCAACCAAGGGAAGAACGATGGCCGCGAGGTGCCTGTCCCTGTTTTCCTGTCCCCGTTTTTCAACCAGGGCTTTTGGGGGCCGCCGCGCGGGGGTGTTTACTTGCCGTTCGGCGTGGACGACAATTCCGGCATTCGGCGGCGACCAAGGGTGCGCCGCAGCGGTCGGAAGCCGGGCCAACAGAAGCGAATCCGCATCCCAAGGGCAGGGCCGATGAGTCAGCTGGCACTCGACGTAGGCGGTGCCCACGTCAAGTTTTCCGACGGCCTCGCTTGGACGGGTTCGATCCCGTGGCCGCTGTGGAAGTCTCCGGATCAACTCGCCGGGCGATTGAGGACGATCCTCGCTTCGGCGGAGGATTGTACCGCAGTCGCCGTCACGATGACCGGCGAATTGGCCGATTGTTATCCGTCCAAGGCGGCCGGGGTGAATCACATCCTGGCGTCCGTTTGCGAGGCCGCAGGCCGGTTGCCGGTGCGGGTCTATTTGACCGATGGCCGGTTGGTCAGTCCAGCGGCGGCGCTGGCCGCGCCGATCCTGGCCGCCGCGTCGAACTGGCATGCGTTGGCTCGCTTGGCGGGG
>JAAYYU010000026.1 GCA_012515235.1 Candidatus Anammoximicrobium sp. | reverse complement strand
TGACCGTCTTTCGCCAGAAAGCCAAGCGAATCTATGAGTCCCTGCTGCGGGAGGCAGAACGGCTGCCGCTGCAGGTTGTGGCGCTGCCCGAGCTGCTACCCCTTATTGCTTGATGACCAAGAAAGGAGAAGTCCCGACCACTTGATACTTTTTACCTCCCAACCTTGGGAGCAAAACGCTCCTGGCCCTGGAGCACGGAAAAACAACGGGCGCTGTACCTCAGCAAACCGTAGGCGGCCCTGACGCTCAGGGGAGCGCTGGTACGCCGAGTCACTGGAGAGAACCAGTATGTTTCGTGTCCGCAATAACCGCAAGCGTTGGCGGCTGAAGTGGCCGTGGCGTTTGTTGTTCCCGCTCAAGGTGGACGAACGTTTCTGCCGCGAGTGTGGGATGCCCTATCACGAAGGGCCGCTTCCCCAGGAAGTGAAACGCTACGGCGACGGCAACGTCGAGGGGCTGGTGTTTCCGGCCGGCAGCTTCCGCAGCGGCGAGTTCGTCGTCCGCTTCGGTCGCTGGAAGGCAGGAAGTCACAAGTTCTTTCTCTCGGAGTTCATCCCGGAGTACGAACTGGAGTCCCTGCTCAAAGTCGTCACGCAGGCACGAGATGAGTATCGGGCGAGCGTGGGTGACAGACGCGCCCGCCGGTAGGTTTGCCTGAAGGTTTTCTGTCTGGTTTTGGGGCTGTCCGAGGACAGCCCCCTATTTGAGTTGCAGCGGTGATGGACGCCGCTGTTTGGAAACAACCCGGTCCGGCGGACGAGTGGAATCGCTGTCGGGCCACTATACCACAGGAGTGCTTATGGCACAAAAACAAAAACCGGCACACGAGATCCGCCTGGGACGTATCCGAGCGACGATTTGGGCCAATCAGAACGGAGGTCAAGACGTTTGGTTCAACGTCTCGCTCACGCGTCTCTACAAGGACGGCGAGCAATGGAAGGACACCACGGCGTTTCGCCGAGATGACCTGCCGATCGTCGCCAAGGCCGCGGACATGGCTTACGCCTGGATCTGGGGGCAAGACGTGCCAGCCGACCCGGATGAGGCCGTGGAGTAACGGATGACAACCGCGCCGGCCGGATGCAATCCGGCCGGCATTTTCCTCACCGAGGAAGCAAGCCATGACCGTGATCATCACCGGTGGGAAATTCCCGACGGGAGACATCGTGATTACCCGACGAGCCGATGCCGAACTGCCGCGACTGGAGGCCTTCATGGGCCTACTGCGTCACGTATCGGGCGACTGGGGTGTGTTGGATGACCATGACCGGAAGCAGAATGAGGCCGCGCTTGAACACGGCTTTCAACTCTTCTCGCGTTATGTGACTCCAACCGGAACGAAGTTCTACGTCATTACGGAGCACGATCGTTCTGTCACGACCATTCTGCTCGCGGAAGAGTACTGACCAGTAGCCGGTTTAGCCACAGGTTTTACACCTGGTTTTGTTGCCGGCTGGTTCGCCAGCCGGTCTTTCTGCTCTCGGTCTCGCCGCGACGGGAACACGTCACGGGCGGGCAAACAACTGCTGTTTGGGACCTCGGTCACAACCCAGCAGCATCAACGAGGAGAAAGACCTGATGAACATCAACAACGTAGGAGCATGGAGAGCACGTGACCGCTCTCCATGCCTCTCTTCCGTTGGTTCTTGCCGGCTGGTTCGCCAGCCGGTTAACCCCAACATCTATGGCATCGATAAGGACTTCATTGCCGTGACAAGATGCGGTTCGAATGGCGCAAGGAGGAGCCAGGAGATCAAGACAAAAACAGGAGTAGTTATGGTTAGAAGAAAACGCACCAATACCGGTGCATTGCAGTCTAGAAAACGGGCACCAGTGTCCGCTGGGATAATCCGGAGAGGAGACATTGAAGCGATGATCTCCCTACTTCCCACTCGAAGTCAGGGAATGTGCTTCAACATCGTCGTCTCTGGTCTCGTGAGGTCAGATGACGACCATTTAGGGTTTAGGAAAGCCTTCTCTCAGAAGGACATTCCCATGGTCGCCGAAGTCATGGACTTAGTCTACGCCTGGATGCGGGACCACAGCGAGCCAACTGACCCGGATCAGGCTCCCAAGTAATAGGTGAATCAAACGCCGGCCAGAGAGACTCTCTGGCCGGCACAACACTGCGGAGAGCCCGGTCACAACTTTGCAGCCAGCAAGGAGACGACCGGTCATTTGAGGAATGAGTCGTATGGATGACATCAACGGAACTGCAACCCAATCTCAACCTACCTTGCCCCAACCAAATTCAGTGGCCTTTGCTCCTGCTCTTCCACCGACAAGACCTCAACGACAGCATCGCCGTTTCTTGCGAGTTACCACCACGGTACAGACTAACCGACGATGTCGTGGAGGCCATCTCAAGGTTGGCTGGAGCACAAGAACACTGAGGCGTACTTCTCGCGGCATGGAGAGCATGTGACCACTCTCCATGTCTTTCCAATCGACTCGATCGTCCCTAAACAGATTTCGCTCAACGCACTGAAAAGGACCAACGCGATGACCTCAACGAAACAGCCGATCCTGTCCAGACCTGCTGCGATTGTGGGTGCTGGCCGGGTCGTAGCCACCCTCTGGAACGATGGCGATCAACAGGACTCCGGGAAATACCGCTTCACCTTTTTTCGCCAGAGCAGCCGCACCGGCCGGGTTCGGCAATCGTTTCGGCCGGCGGATCTGCACGACTTGGTCAAACTCTGCCAGGCTGTGGCCGCACTTGTCGCGGAGGACACTAGTATTCCCTCTCCGCAGCAGCAAGCGTTGACCGATCTTGCCGACAAACTCGATGCGATTACTCGTACAAGGATCTAACCCATGCCACGCAAAGCCGTCCACGAAATCCGCCGCGGCCTGATCAAGGTCCGCATCTGGCGAAAGCGAACCCGATCCGGACTTCGGCACACCCTTGCCGTCACCCGTCTGTTCCGCAACGGCGATGTCTGGAAGGAGTCCAGCCGCTTCGGCCGCGACGACATCCCGCTGTTGCGTCTGCTGCTCGACGAGGCCCACACCTGGATCTTCCGCAACTCCTGATGGACCATCCAACGACTTCCAGACGCCCTAAACCTGATCAACCGCCCGCACAATGACACCCGCGAAAAGTCCTAACATCTCGGCCTTTCTGAGGAATCGCTCTGCTCCGGCGAGGCAACTTTGTAGTTTCCTCGGAAATGTGCTACGGTCGTCCGAAGCCGCACCATTTCGGTGTAGCTTCTCAGCCCCTGCTCTTTTCATTGGCTGCGCGTGTAGACGCCATACCCACCGACTCCACGCCGGGATCTGCGCTCTCGGCCCGAAGCCGGTGGCGTGCATCGGTTTTTTCTTTGGCTTATCGCAGGAGACGTCGTATGTCCACTGATGTAGCACCATCGAGCAACACCCCGATTGCCGTCGAACCCGATCTAACTCCGAACGCAATTACCGTCCTGGAACATCGGTATCTGAGACGCGACGACCGGGGCCAAGTCGTCGAGACGCCAGCCCAATTGTTTCGCCGTGTCGCCAAGACCGTGGCCGACGCCGAAGCGACTTGGGGGACATCCGCCGAGGATTGCCAGCGGCTCGAACACGACTTCTATTGCCTGATGGCAAGTCGCAGGTTCCTGCCCAATTCGCCCACGCTGATGAACGCAGGCAGGCCGCTCGGCATGCTTTCGGCGTGTTTTGTGCTGCCGCTGGAGGATTCGATCCCCGACATCATGGAGACGGCCCGACAGATCGCCCTGGTGCAACGCGCCGGCGGTGGCACCGGCATCGACTTGTCCGCCCTGCGTCCCAAGGGCTCGATCGTCCGTTCGTCAGGCGGTACCACGGCCGGCCCCCTCTCTTTCCTCAAGATGCTCTCAGCCGTGACGGACGCGATCCAACAAGGAGCGTTTCGGCGAGGCGCCAACATGGGCGTCATGCGCGTCGACCACCCGGACATCGTTGCTTTCATCGACCTCAAGTCCGACTTGGCCCAGATCAGCAACTTCAACGTCTCCGTCGCGATCACGGACGAGTTCATGGGGACCTTGAAAGCCGTTCCGCAGCAATCGCACACCGTGAGGAACCACCACACGGGGCAACGCGGCCGGCTGCTGAAGGACACCGGGGTCCCCGACTATGCGGAGGAACCAAGCGGCGATGCCGGCCGCTACTACACCGTTCGCGACCTGTGGAACCGCATCGTCGAGCGGGCTTGGCAGTCAGGCGACCCGGGCGTGATCTTCATCGACCAGGTGAACCGCCACAATCCGACGCCGCACTCCGGCGCGATTCGAGCGACCAACCCCTGCGGCGAACAGCCCTTGCTGCCTTACGAGGCGTGCAATCTCGGCTCGATCAATCTCGTCGCCTTCAGCAAACCTCAGGGCGGTGCAGTCCCGGCTGATCGCATCGACTGGCCGGCGATTCGCGAAACGGTCGATCTAGCTGTCCGGTTCCTCGACAACGTCGTGGAGGTCAACCGGTATCCGACCAAGGAGATCGACGAGGCGACCCGAGCTACGCGAAAAATTGGCCTGGGCGTGATGGGATTCGCCGACCTTCTCTTCGAACTCGGCATTCCTTACGACTCGGAGGATGCCATCGCACTTGCCGAACGGATTGCGTCCTTCATCCGTGATGCCGGCTGGGCCGCCAGCCAGCGGCTCGCGGAATCGCGACGCGTCTTTCCGGCCTGGACGGGAAGCGTCTGGGATACCCAACACGCCGGCCGCCCCATGCGGAACGCCCAGGTAACGACGATTGCCCCCACCGGCACCATCTCGATCGTCGCAGGTTGTTCTTCGGGCATCGAGCCCCTGTTCTCGCTCGCGTTTACCAGGCAAGTGCTCGATGGCCAGACGCTCGTCGAAGTCAACCCGGTTTTCGCGGCGGCCCTTCGTGAGCACGTCAAAGAACAGTCGCGGATTGATGCAGTCATCGCTCACGCGGCGACGCATGGGTCCGTCCAGGACCTAGACGAACTGCCAGCCGGGCTGAAAAGCGTATTTCGCACGGCGCGCGACATTACTCCCGAGTGGCACGTCCGCATGCAGGCCGCTTGGCAGCGGCATACGGACGCCGCCGTGAGCAAAACGGTCAATCTCTTGGCTGATGCCTCCGTTGGGGACGTCGAGCAAGCATACCTTCTCGCGTACGAGCTGAAGTGCAAAGGCATTACCGTCTACCGTGATGGTGCCCGACCGCTTCAGCCCATGACGCTTTCCACGGGTGACGCGAATCCCAAGACCTCGGAGCCTACGACGAGACCCGTACGTCCCTTGAAACTGCCGGAGATCATCCCGTCCATCCGTCTCCGCCAGGCGACGCCGTTTGGCAACATGCATCTCCATATCAGCGTCGACCCGGAAACGGGCGTTGAACGCGAGGTCTTTGCCCAACTCGGCAAGGGCGGTGACCTGGCCAACTCAGACTTGGAGGCCATCTGCCGCCTGGTGTCGCTGCTTCTGCGTCTGGATGGCGACATCAAGACGGTCATCGACCAACTCGACGGTATCGGCTCCAGCTTGTCTGTGCCGTCCAAGGATGGGCGCATCAAGTCCCTTGGCGATGGACTGGCCCAAGCCTTGCGAAAGTACCTGACCGCGAAGGAACGCGAAGGGCTGCCAGCCCTCCTGTCCGGCCGTGTCAAAACGCTTCGATCGCCGCAGCGGCCCAACGCCGCTCCGCAAGAACGCCAACAGGAAGCCCTCTTCAAGATCAAGTGCCCGGACTGCGAATCGGCGGGGACGCTTGCCTTTGAGGAGGGCTGCCTGAAGTGCCACGCGTGTGGCTATTCGATGTGTTGATTCCCGGCCCGGTGGCTCACAGAGCCGGCGGGCCAATTGCCCAATCCCCTTTGATTTCGGAGGAACTTCATGACCAAGCAGCAGACGGCCCGAGGCCAGCTTGCGCAGTTCCTCTCGGCCCTTTTTCTGCGGGAGGAACTGATCGAGTTGCGATTTATCGAAAGTTGGCTTTCGGATAACAGGAAAGGGAGTCGCGTTGTCCGATCCTCGGAGTGGCTCCGGCCCGGCGAGTTCATCGCCGCACACGGCGATCTCACCGCGTTCGCCAGACGCGAGCGGGCCAACATCTACTTCGGCGTGTGCCCGCGCGCCAAGCGCGGCGACGCCGACGATCACAGCATCCAGACGATCCGTTGCGTCTGGTGTGACATCGACCGAGTCAGCACCGACGAGGCACACAAGCGTTGGAGCGAGGCTGGAATCCCGCGTCCGTCGATTGTTGTCAGCAGCGGTTCGGGAGTCCACGGTTACTGGCTCTTGCAGCAAGACCTGACGTCCCAACCAGAGCGGTCGGAGTTTGTGGCCATGTTGCAGAACTTCTACCGCAGCTTCGGTGGCGACCACGTCCAGAACCTGTCCCGCATACTCCGTCCGCCTGGGACCGTCAACTACAAAGACGCCCGCAACGGCCGACCGCCGCTGCCCTGCAGCCTGTGCTTCTGCGATCCCGACGTGCGATACCCGTTGGGCGATTTTGCCTGCTGGATGCCGAAAGACGAAGGTGAACTCCCCCTGGCTTCGGCCCGACCGAGTTCACATCCAGACATCGACGCCTCGACGGTCCACGCCGAGGCTGCAGCGCTGATCAGTCGCCTCGACCGCCCATGCCGTGATCGAAGCCGCCGCGACTTTGCCATCGTCTGCGACTTGCTGCGGCTCGGCCTGTCAAGGGAGGAGATTTGGTCCCTTGTTTCCGGCTTCAGCAAGTTCGAATCCGACGGTCGTCCGTATTTCGATCTGACAGT
>JAAYYU010000230.1 GCA_012515235.1 Candidatus Anammoximicrobium sp. | reverse complement strand
TGGTCTGGTCTTGAACACCGCTCCACGCTGACGAGCAGCGTGGTGGCGTGGCGACCGATTTCTTCGCAAAGACATCTGGTCTGGTCTTGAACACCGCTCCACGCTGACGAGCAGCGTGGTGGCGAGGCGACCGATTTCTTCGCAAAGGCGGAAGTTATTCCGGTCTGTGTTGCTACGGCTCGCCGCGCCGCGCATCGACGGCCGGCGCGGATTGCCGGTTTTGATTGTCCAGCCAATACCGCCAGGCCTGTTGGTCGAAACCGAAATTCACGCCGCCACTCAGACGGATCAGCGCCGTCAGGACTTCCTGGTTGTTGACCGTACGGGGGATGACCAGCGTTTCGCCGCCCGTGGAAAACCCGGTGCCACCCAGCGGCGAGCCACCCGCGACTGCTCCGCCGTCGCTCTTGGCAAAGGTCGCGGTGTAGGCGTCGGGCATTTTTGGGAGCACGAGATAGTGCGTGGTCACGAGGGCGGTGATCAAGGGCGACATGACCGATTTTTCTTGCAGCCGTCCCAGGGCGTACGCGGCCCGGTTCACCCGCACATTGTTTTCGTCCTTCAGCGCCTCGACGTACCGTTTTTCCACATGCGGCGGCCGCAACCGGAGGATCTTGTCCAGGCAGTCGTGGAAGATTTCCTCGTCCGGGTCCTGGAGCGTCGCATCCACCAGGGCCTTGATCGCGGGCGGGGTGCCAATTCGCTCCAGCGCGTCGATGTACAGCAACTTCACTTGCCGGTACGTCTCCTGTCGGAGCAAGATCGTCAGGCCGTGGACCGCCCGCGGGTCGCGGATGTCGGCCAACCCTCGGTGGGCGTCGGCGGCGGCGGCGCCGGTGTTCAGCATTTCCCGCCAGCGGACCAATTGGGCCAGCCAGCGTTTTTCGGCCTGCTCGGTCCCCTCCGAGGCTTCGCAGAGTTCGATTTCCTGCGGCAGTCGCCAGCGGCCGGCATAAAACCTGTATCCGCGCCGCTGCTGAATGCCTTCCCGCGTGACCCACTGGCCGCCGATCTGTGAGTAGCCCAGCGCGTGCCGGGCCCGCGCGTGATCCGGGTCCAGGCTCAGGATCCGCCGCAGGTGCGTCTCGCGCTGTTCTTTCAAGTTCTGCGCGCGGCACCATTCGGCCAGTTCCCAGTACCCGTCCGCCGTGTCGGGGCACCGCTCCAGACGGCGTTCGTAGTCGGCAAGCGTCTCATCCTGCGTCAGGGCCAATCGCACTTCGGCCGCGTCCAGTCTCAGCAGGCATCCCTCTTCGGTGCGGATTTCGTAGTGCTTCGGCGGCGTTTCCTGCCGGTTCAGCCACGTCCCGCGCAGCCGGCCGCCTTGGGCCAGGACAAACACGTCCGCGGCCGCCGCCGTGGCGACCCAGCCGGCCGCCAGCCAGACGAACACGGATCGAATTGTCCCGCTTGCAATCCGCAACTGCACGTCCAACCTCCCTTTCCCTCTTCAGTATACGGTGGTAAGGTGTGCGTAAGCAACGGTTCCGGAAACGGCGACCGTTCTCGAGGAAACACTCAGCACAAGAGGCCCGTTCGTGAGTTCCACAGCGGCGGAACACAGAGCCCAAGCACCCGCGGTTGTGCGTTGTGCGGCGATCACCGTCAGCGATACGCGCACCACCGAAACGGACACGGGAGGCCGGACGCTGGTGGAACGGCTGTCGTCGGCCGGACATGCGATCGTCCAGCGGGAAATCGTCCCCGACGATCCCGATCGGCTGCGCGCCTTGCTGGAACAACTGGCCCGGCGCGACGACGTGGACGCGGTCCTGCTGACCGGCGGCACGGGCCTTGCCCGCCGCGACCAGACGTGTGAAACCGTCAGCGGCCTGCTGACCAAGCCGTTGCCCGGATATGGCGAGTTGTTCCGGATGCTCAGTTATCAGGACATCGGCGCAGCGGCCATGCTGAGTCGCGCAGTCGGCGGGTTGATGGGCCGCACGGTTGTGCTTACCATGCCCGGATCGCCGGGGGCCGTTCGGCTGGCGATGGACAAACTGATTCTGCCGGAACTCGGCCATCTCGTGCGAGAAGCTCAACGGTGAACCATGTTGCGAGGCATCAGACTGTTTGATTTGACGGGCAAGTCCGCCTTGGTGACGGGCGGTTCGAAGGGGTTGGGACAGGCGATGGCCGCCGGACTGGCTTCGGCCGGAGCGGACGTCGTGGTGACCAGCCGGCATGAAGACGAAGCGGCGGCCGCGGCGGCGGAACTCGCCTCGCGATACGGCGGCCGAGCCGTGGGCCTGCGAGCCGACGTCGCCGTGCCCGACGATTGTCAGGCCATGGCCGAACGGACGTTGGCCGAATTCGGCAAGATCGATATCCTGATCAACAACGCGGGGGTGAACATCCGCGGCCCGATCGAGACGTTGACCTACGAGCAGTTCCGCGAGGTGCACCGGATCAACGTCGACGGCGTGTGGCTGGCATGCCGGGCCGTCGTTCCGCACATGAAGCGAGCCCGCTACGGCCGGATCATCAACATCGCCAGCACGTTGGGAGTCGTCGGCCTGGAGAACCGGACGCCGTATGCCAGCAGCAAAGGCGCGGTGGTCCAGTTGACGCGCACACTGGGCCTGGAATTGGCTCCTTTCGGCGTCTGCGTCAACGCCATCTGTCCGGGTCCGTTTCTGACGCCGATGAACGAGCCGATCGCCGACGACGAGCACACGATGAAGTTCATCGTCGGGGCCGTCGCCTTGGGACGCTGGGGGCGAATGGAAGAAATCCAGGGGGCCGCGATCTTCCTGGCCAGCGACGCGGCCAGTTACATGACGGGCAGCCTGGTGGCTGTGGACGGAGGCTGGACGGCGCGTTGAGCGACCGCGGCCAAGAGACGGTCCGCCCGCAAAGCCTGCCTGGCTGCCACCTGCCGAACGAACTTCTGCCGGAAAACTGCTGACATGATGACAACGACGTACACGGAAGCCGACTTTGATACCAGTCCGCTGATGTTCTACTACGAAATCACGCAGGCCTGCGACCTGGTTTGCGAACATTGCCGGGCGTCGGCCAAGCCGGACGCGGATCCCAACGAACTGCAGCGTGAGCAGTCCCAGGCGTTGATCGCCCAGGTGGCGACTTTTCCCAAGCCGCCGACCCTGGTGCTGACCGGCGGCGACCCGCTGAAACGCCGTGACTTGTTCGACCTGATCCGGCACGCCGCCAGCGCCGGTTTGCAGATCGCGCTGACGCCCTCGGCGACGCCGCTGGCAACGTACGAAGCCTTCCACGCGGCCAAGGAAGCGGGGGTGAGCCGCCTGGGGATCAGTCTGGACGGCGCCGATGCGGCGACGCACGATGCGTTCCGCGGCTGGTCGGGCAGTTTCGAGCGGACGCTGCAAATGCTGGCCAACGCCCGGCGACTGCAGTTGCCCGTCCAGGTGAATACGTCCGTGACGCGGCGCAACTTCCACCAGTTGGACGCCATCGCCGAAGTGCTGGCACAGCAGGGCATCGCCATGTGGTCGGTGTTCTTCCTGGTCCCCGTCGGACGCGGCTTGCAGCAACAACGCATCTCGCCGGAAGAGTATGAAGTCGCGTTTGAAATCCTCTGGCGGCACGCCCGGATCAAACCGTACGGAATCAAGACCACCGAAGCGCCGCACTATCGGCGGTACGTGCTGCAACACCGCGGCGATCCGTTGGCTGGGCCGGGCGGCAAACCGGACCGCGGCGGCCATCGCGGTCATCGCGCTCCGTTGGGCGTTTGGGACGGACGGGGCGTGATGTTCGTCAGCCAGATCGGGGAGATCTTTCCGGCGGGGTTCCTGCCGTTGTGCTGCGGGCGTTTCCCGGACAACTCGGTCGTCGATGTCTACCAGAACCATCCCACGTTCCGGGCTCTGCGCGAACCGGACCGATTCCAAGGCAAATGCGGCATCTGCGACTATCGGTGGATCTGCGGGGGAAGCCGTGCCCGCGCCTATGCGGTGACCGGCGACGCCCTGGCGAGCGAACCCGATTGCGTGTACGTGCCGGGCTGAAAGGTCTTTGGCGAAACCGGTTTATGTTTTCGAGGATAGCGTACGGTCGGCTCCCGGCGATCGCGTAGCGTGGTCCCTTGCGTTGGGCACACTCCCGCGTGCCGCCCCCCGGTGCCGAATTCCGCCCCCTGTGCCGAAAGCGGGCGACTTAGCGCTTGGGAAAAAACGGCCTCCAAGACGCAAAAACTTGTTTTCGGCACGTCCCCTGCAATCTCTGTCGCCGTCTTCCCGCTTGAAGGATTTCTCGCTCGCATCGTAGAATGCTACCGGCGTCGCTTTGACTACACCACTGGCGACGCCCACACCACGCTGGTACGGACGAACATGACGCAAGACTACTACGAAATCCTGGGCCTACCCCGAACCGCTTCGCAAGCGGAAATCCAGAAGGCGTATCGCAAGCTGGCGCGGAAGTTCCATCCGGATATGAATCCGGACGACAAGACGGCCAAGGACAAATTCAAGAGGATCCAGGAAGCTTACGACGTTTTAAACGATCCGCAAAAGCGGGAAATGTATGACCGTTACGGCAGCGCCTTTGACGCCGCGGGCGGAGGAGCGGGGCCGCGGTGGCAGTCGTCCCGAAAAGGTCCAGAGGGCTTTCAGGACATCGACTTCAGCCAGTTTTTCGGCCAGGGGGGTGGAGCCGGCGGGTTCGAGGAGATCCTGCAGCAATTCGCGGGGGGCGGACAAAGGGGGCGGCGGCCCAAAGCGCGGACCCGCGGCGCTGACTTGGAGCACGAATTGCATATCCCGTTCAACACCTCGGTCACCGGTGGACAGGCTCAGCTGTCTGTCCGCCGCGGGGGAGGAAAGGTCGAAACCATCACCGTCAAGATCCCGGCCGGGATCGAGGACGGCGAGAAGATGCGGCTGCGCGGCCAGGGCGAACCCTCGCCGTCCGGGGGATCGCCCGGAGACTTGATGATCACCGTCCGCGTCGCTGCGCATCCGCACTTTCGCCGTCGCGGCAAGGATTTGGAGCTGTCCGTGCCGGTGACGCTGGCGGAGGCCGCCTTGGGTGCCAAGATCGATGTGCCGACGCCTCAGGGAGAAATCTCGTTAAAAATCCCCGCGGGCACGTCCAGCGGGAAACGTCTGCGGCTGAAGGGATTGGGCGTGCCGGCGGGCGACGGGAAGCGCGGGGACTTGTACGCCGAGATCCAAATCGTGATCCCGGAATCGCTGGATGAGGAAGCCCTGGAACTCGTCCGCCGGTTTGACAAGCGGCGCGTGTTGCAGCCGCGGGCCGATCTGACATGGTAAACACAGTTGGTTTGTCCGCGTGTGTCGGTTGGGCGCTGGTCGCCGGCTTGTGGCCCACACCACTGACCGCATTCCCGCCCGTTCGAGCGGACGCTTGCCGCGCTGCGCCCCGCGGACTCACGGACATCTACTGCCCCGTCGCGTATCGCGCCCCGTGTCGCGCCGGGCAACCCGCGCCGCCGACGCCGGCCATCGGCGGATTGTTCGCCCAGTCGCAGCAGCCCCTGCTGCGGCGTTTGCCCCCGCAGGACCGGGCGCGCGTGCTGGCCGCGCTGGCCGGACTGGTCATTCTTGGGTTTGCACTGGTTTTGCTGGCGTGGTGGGGGGGCCGTTACACTCGCCGATACTTGAGGCGTCCGTGGCCTGGCAGCGAGCGCCGCGACACCCGCCGTGTCTCGGAATTCGATTGGGCCAGCAAACCGATGTATCCCAAGCTGGACAGCGAAAAAGACGCTGGGGGAGAGCCGCGTGATTGACGAGCGATTTTTGCGGAAACACCGCCTCCGCAGCCGGGCGGACTTCCAACACGTGTACGACTCGGAACTCTTTGCCGCGGACCCGTGCCTGGTCGTCCGCGCCTGTCCGAACGGACTGGATCGTACGCGGCTGGGCTTGTCGGTCTCGCGCAAGGTCGGAGGAGCGGTCGTGCGCAATCGTTGGAAACGTCTGATTCGCGAGGCCTTTCGCCGCGTGCGGACGCAGATGCCGTCGGGCCTGGACTTGATTGTCCGGCCCCGCGCGGGGGCTGAACCGGACTACCGGCAAATCGCGGAATCGCTGCCCCGGCTCGCCGGGCAGCTGGCCAGGAAGCGACGGAGACAGCGGCGATGAGCTTCCTGTGGGCCGCCTTGGCCAGTTTGCCCAGTTGGCTGCTGATCGCGACCGTGCGGCTGTACCAGATCTTTCTCAGCCCCGTCCTGGGCCGCCAGTGCCGTTTTACACCGACTTGCAGCCAGTACTTCATCCTGGCCGTCCAGAAATATGGCGCCCTTCGCGGCGCCTGGCGCGGTGTCTTGCGCATCTGTCGCTGCCACCCATTTCATCCGGGCGGCTACGACCCGCCCTAGCCGAAAGGAGCCACCATGCGCGAGAGATTTCGCCACCCGCAGCGGACGTGGTACCAAAAGTTCCGCTGCGCTTTCCGCGGGCTGTGGCTGGGCGTGCGGGGGCAGACCAGTTTCCTTGTGCATTTCGTTGCGGCGGGACTGGCGCTGCTCGCGGGCGCCGTGCTGGGGGTGGAGCGAATCGAATGGTGCGTGCTGCTGCTGTGCATTACCATTGTGCTGGCCTCGGAGATGTTCAACAGCGCCCTGGAGCATCTGGCCCGCGCCGTGGACCGATCGGAAAACCGGCATCTCGGCTCCGCCCTGGATATCGGCAGCGCCGCCGTGCTGCTGGCCGCGATGGGCGCCAGCCTGGTCGGTTCGTTGGTGCTCGTAGTTCGCGTCACAGCCTGGATTGGCGTTGGGTAACTGGGCAAACCGGGACGTCTTTACTGAGCACGGCTACCCAAGACCATCCGCATTGACCATCTCCGCTTGTCCCGCTATTGTGTTGGCTTCTCGTTCTTGGTCCGACAATCGAGGTGCAACAGCGGTGAAGTACGCAGCGATCGGCCCTATCGCGATCCACTATCCGGAAAAAGTGGAAACGAACGAAGATCTCCAGCGGGCGTACCCCGCTTGGGACATGGACACCATCTATGAGAAGACCGGGATTGCAGCGCGGTACATCGCGGCCCCGGATGAATGCGCGTCCGACCTGGGCGTGGCGGCCGCCCAGAAGTTGTTCGCACACTACGGGATCGATCCCCAAAGCATCGACTTCCTGCTGTTCTGCACCCAGACGCCGGACTACCCGTTGCCCACGACCGCGTGCCTGATGCAGACCCGCCTGGGGTTGCCCACCTCGATCGGCGCTCTGGACTTTAATCTAGGCTGTTCCGGCTACGTCTACGGCTTGGCGCTGGCAGACGGTCTGATCCGCCAGGGTTCTTGCCGCCGCGTGCTGCTGATCACGGCAGAGACTTACTCCAAGTACATCGATCCCTCGGATCGGAGTCTGCGGACGATTTTTGGGGACGGCGCGGCGGCCACCTTGATCGACGCCGTGGATGCGCCGACCCTGTGGGGCTTCAAATACGGCACCGACGGCGAAGGGGCCGATACCTTGCTGGTGACCGACGGCGGGGCCCGCCCGGCCAAGGACGCGATTCATCCGCGGCATCGCAAACGCTGGCCCAGCAGCTTGTACATGGACGGCCCCAGCTTGATCAGTTTCAGCGTGGCCCAGGTGCCGAAGCTGATCGACGCGATCCTGGCGGCCGCTCAGTTGGAGGATACCGCGATCGACCTGTACCTGCTGCACCAGGCCACCAAGAAAATGCTGGAGCAACTGCAACTGCGGCTGGGCATCGGCGACGAACGCTTGCCGCTGCTGCTGGAACATTGCGGCAACACGGTCTCGTCGACGATTCCCATCTTGATCGACCACCTTCGCCGCGGAGGCCGCCTCCGACCCGCCATGCGCAGCCTGCTGGTCGGTTTCGGCGTCGGCTGGTCCTGGAGCGGCTGTGTCTGGGAAGAGACCTGGGACGATTCGCGCAGCTCCTTCGTGGCCTCGTCCTAGCCGGCTGTGAAAACAGGGACTGGCCCCAAGCCGCGTGGGAGAAACCCGCGGAACAACGACCACTGCGACGTGCCTGTCCTCTGCTGTCCTCTTCTTTCTTCTTTTGTCCTCATCTCTTCAACCGGCGGCAAGTGTTCCGTCTTCATCACGCGCGGGGCGGTCGCCCGGGCCTCGGCCCGCGCGGGGACGAAATGAGTTTCGCCGCCTTCTGCGAGCGACGCTGGACCGCGCACGCCGCCCGGAACGCGAGCGACCAGGAAATGCTGCCGCGCGGCTTTTCAAGCTGGATTCCCGCAAGCCCCCGCCGACGTTGCTCGCCAGGCTTGCTGCGGCAGTGTACAATACAGATGCAACGGTCATGAGCGGAGCAAAACCATGCGGTCGCTGGCAGGACATTTGTTGGTGGCATCGCCACGGCTTCCTGACGAGAATTTCTGTCGCACGGTCGTGCTGATCATCCATCACGACGAGCAAGGCGCCGTCGGCGTAGTGCTGAACCGTCCCACGCAAAGCACGATCGGCGAGATTTGGGAGACGTTGTCGGACGAGCCCTGCGTCAGTGACGAGCCGATCAACGTCGGCGGGCCGGTCAGCGGACCACTGATGGCCCTCCATACGAACGAGGCGTGCGCCGAGAACGAGATTCTGCCGGGCGTGTTTCTCGCCACCCACCGCGACCGGCTGAACCGGATCGTCCGCGAGGCGAATCTGCCGTTCCGCATCTACAACGGATATTCGGGCTGGGCGCCGGGCCAACTGGAAGGCGAACTGGAGGCCGGCGGTTGGATGGTGATACCCGCGACCTACGACTATGTCTTCGGCGATCCGGACACGATGTGGCGCCAGGCTTCTCAGGAGATCGGCGAGCAGATCACGAAGCCCTTGCTCCAGCACGTGACGCCACCCGAGGACCCCTCGTGCAACTGACGGCCAGGCTTGTCCCCGGAAGGACTCCTTGCCGCAACCCGATGCTGCTGGAGCCAGCCGATGCCAAGCTTCTCTGTCCGCCGCGAGTCAAGAAAGGACCTCTGACCACATGGGCTCTCCCAAGCGTCTGCTCGTGCTTCTCGCGATCTTGCCGGGCGTTTTGCCGGCTTCGGCGGACGCTCCCTATCCGCCAAGTCCCGTGATTGCCGAGCTCGCGATTGACTGGGCGACCCACCGGCGACACGGGCTGGGCAGCGACAACTGGCAACTGGCCTGGGCGGATGACGATCATCAGTACGGAGCGTGGGGAGACGGCGGCGGCTTCGGGGGCAGCAATCGGGACGGCCGCGTCGGCCTGGGCTACGGCCGCATCGCAGGCGGCTGGGACAACTACCGGGGCTTCAACGTCTGGGGAGGCAAGCACGCGGAAAATCCGGCGCAGTTCGCCGGCAAGAGTTGGGGGACGATCGCGATCGACGGCGTGCTGTACTCCTGGGTCATCCCGGACGAACCGGACACCGGCGGCCCGCGGGACCATTACCGCTACATCCAATTGGCCCGTTCGACGGACCACGCCGCGCACTGGACCAGGCCGGATTGGCGGTGGTGGCGAGAAGACAACCTGATCGTTCCCACGTTCCTGGTCTACGGCCGGGACAACGCGGACGCGCAGGACGGATACGTCTATTCGTACTTCATCCGCCCGCAGAACGTGAACGTCACGCACGCGGCCTTCGGCTTGGATGTCCACAAACCGGGCGCGTTGTTCCTGGCCCGCGTGCCGAAGGACAAACTGGTTGCCGGGCGAGACGCCTACGAGTGGTTCACAGGCACGGCTGGCGGCGAACCGGTGTGGAGCTCGCTGACGGCGAAGCAGCCGGTCTTCGAGAATCCGGAGGGCACGGGATGGTGTGTCAGCGCGTGTTACAATCCGGGCCTGCGGCGCTATCTGCTGGCCACCGAGCACACGGTCTCGCACCAGAGCGTCATGTCGTTGTTCGATGCGCCGCAGCCGTGGGGGCCGTGGACGACGGTCAAGTACTGGACAGCGAACGATCGCTTCGGCAGCCGTCGGCCGGGCAGCCAGCTCGACTGGGCAGACAACGTGTTCTTCTTCTCGTTTGCCCCCAAGTGGTTCAGTCCTGACGGCCGCCGTTTCACGCTCGTCTTCACCGGCGGCGGACGCGGAAAGAACAACGATTCCTTCAACACCGTGCGTGGGACTTTCCGACTGCGGCTCGGCCAGCCGTCGCGCCAATCGGCGCCGGGGTAGTACAAGCGGTACAGGGATCGCCGTCCTGGATGACGGTCGCGTAGTGCCCCGTCGGTCGAGCCGGGTAAGCGTTCCGCGGCAGCCGCTGCGGGTCGTGCAGTTTCAGCCGCGTCCCCTGCAGTTCGCCGATCAGCAACTCGTCCACAAACAACTCGCGGCGAGAGAAGATTTCGACCGCCGCCGCACTCCCCCAATCCCGCTGGCTCGCCCGGCGGATCGTTCGGTTTCCCACTACCTCCCCGCCGCGCGCCGCCGCCGCACTCTCCCAATCCCGCCGGCTCGCGGGCTGTCGATTTAATTTATACTTATTTATGGTAATTGTAGTTACATCAAAATACGTATTTGGTATACTGCTCGCAACGGCCGGTAAGAAGAGATCAGGAGGTCCGCGGGCATGAGTCACTTCGC
>JAAYYU010000229.1 GCA_012515235.1 Candidatus Anammoximicrobium sp. | reverse complement strand
CGGTCAGAGTGGCGTCGGGAATTCTGCAAGACCATTTTGGGCACTCCGCAGTTCTCCAAAAGAGATCGCTCGCTCGGCGAGGGCCAGAATTCGTCCTGCCCGCCGACACTAAATCAACAGCCCGCAAGTTCGGCGGGGGCGGGAAGACACTGTGGGGCGGGTTGTAGTGCAGAATCCGACGCTCCACCGGCATGAGGCTGGCGGGGGCGGATCAAGTTCTTCCGTGGCGGGTACGGGTGCGGCAAGACCTTCATGGCCCGCCTGGCTGCGCTCGACGCCCAGGCCCAAGGTTTCGCCACCAGCTTTGTGGTCGTGTCGGACAACGATTTGCACTTTCAACGCTCTGACGACGTGTACCGAAAGGTCGTGACCGAATTGAGCACCAAGACCTGTCCGCGTGGGGCGCTGGGGGACCCGCGAGATCCAGTGGTGGACGTTCGCTGGCGGCCGGGTCAACTCGACGCTCCGTTACGCCCTTGCCGCCGCCGAGCCCGGCTGGTCGATCATCCCGGACAACTACGCCATGACGCTTTGCGGCGACACGTTGAACATGGGGCGTTTCCTCGCCGCCCGCGAGCAGCTTGCGCGGCCCGATTTCTGGGACGACATCCAATTCTGGCAAGGCGTCGCCGCTGCGCTCCCGAACTACCGCCTCAGCAAGTTTCAGCCCCTGATGCCCCCTGGGTCGAGCAAGAAGTCCTCGCCGCCTACCTCCGCGACCTCCCCGGCACTCGCCGCTGGCTGGCTCATGGAAATGCCTGCGAGCCAATACTAGCGAAAGTCGACGAGCCAAGTGATTTGACGACGAGATAGGAGCGCGCCATGAAGCCTTCCGATTTCGAGGCGACCTCCTGCCGATTCCGACGAGTTGGCCACCTTGATGCGTGCCAGGGCCATTTCGGCGGCTTCCTTGTTCTCAGCTCCGCGGATTCGCTGGCCGTTCTCGTCCAACAGGGCCATGCGTTTCTTTGTCCCCGGCAGGGTGTAGTACCAGCAATCCGTCTGTTCCCAGCGCCAAGCCGACCCGTGCGCCCGTCGTCGTTGTTTTCGAGTCCTGCCCATAACCCACCTGAGTTCCCGTTCGTACCTACCTCATTCCTCTTCCTGGAAAGTTGACTGACTCAGCGCAGCGCGGGATACTGACGCGATCGCGTTTCCCCCTTCGCGCCGCAGCCGATTCGCCGCCCGGACGGCGATGTCCGCTTCGGACGCGCCCGCAACAACCGATCCTCCGTCCCTTTGTGAATGAGGCACCAGCATCATGACTTCCCGATCATCCATAGCAGGGCGTGCGTCCTACGGCGTTTTACCCCGACCATTGCTACACAAAACAACTACACGAACTCTTAGCACTGTAGCCCTAGTTTTGTTAATAGCCACGGTCACATACGGCAAATCATCCGAGTCGAGGAGTGTACCAAACATCGTACTAATACTTGCGGACGACCTGGGCTGGGCCGACGTGGCGTTTCACGGCGGGAACGCGGCCACGCCGCACCTGGACCGGCTCGCGCGCGAAGGGCTCGAACTCGCCCAGCACTACGTCGCTCCGGTGTGCAGTCCGACGCGGACGGGGCTGGTCACCGGCCGCTGCTGGAGCCGGTTCGGCGTCACCAGTCCGCAGAACAATCGGGCGCTGCCCTGGGAGACCGTGACGCTGCCGCGGGCGTTGAAAAGCGTCGGATACGACACGTGCCTGACCGGCAAGTGGCATCTCGGTTCGTTGCCCGAGTGGGGTCCGAACCTGTTCGGCTTCGACCATTCCTACGGTTCGCTGGCTGGCGGCGTCAGCCCGTGGAATCACCGCTACAAGAAGGGGTCTTTTACGCAGACCTGGCATCGCAATCACGAGTTGCTGGAAGAGACGGGCCACGTGACCGACTTGATCGCCGCCGAGGCGATTCAGTGGATCGAGTCGCGCGGCGAGGCGCCGTTCTTTCTGTACGTTCCTTTCACGGCCGTCCATCTGCCGATCAAGGAGCCCGACGAATGGCTGCAGCGCGTGCCGGACGCGATCAGCGGCGATGTGCCGCGGCACTATGCGGCCTGTGTCATGCACCTGGACGACGCCGTGGGGCGGATCGTGGCTGCCTTGGAGCGGAAAGGCAAACGCGACAACACGCTGCTGGTGTTCACCAGCGACAACGGCGGCAGCACGGTCGAAAACAACGATCTGAAGTATCCCGACGACAACTGCCCCAACGGCAAGCTGACGGGCAACAACGCGCCCTGGCGAGGCCAGAAGGGAACACTGTACGAGGGCGGAACGCGGGTGCCCGCCATCGTTTCCTGGCCGGGCCGAGTGAAGCCCGGTCAGGTGTACACGCCCGTGCAGATCATCGACTGGATGCCCACGCTCTGTGCGCTGGCCGGCTATCGCCCGGAGCGCGATTTGAAGTGGGACGGCGTGAACCTCGCGCCGCTGCTGATCGAGCGCGCGGAACTGGCCCCCCGTCCCCTGTACGCCGTCGCGCCGGGCTGGCGTTCGCGTTCCGTGCGCTGGGGAGACTGGAAGCTGATCGTGCATGGGCAAGGGGACTCGCGCAAGATCGAGTTGTTCGACTTGGCGCGGGATCCCGCCGAGGCAGAAAATCAGGCCGGACAGCAACCGGAGCGGGTGCAGAAACTGCTGCACATCCTGGACGAATTCGCGGCCGGCGACCGGGACGCCGTGGTCCAGCCTTGATCCGAAGTCAGCTGGTCCGTTTGCGGATCTTGCCGACGACTTCGACGCGGACGGGAACGCCGGCAATCTGGCTGGGCAGCGGACCCGCGCCGCGCGATTGGCCGGACAGATTGACTTTCAGGCCATAGCCTGTGCCGACCCGCGTGATGCCGACTCCCACCACCTGGGCTCGCCGGCGGAAGGCTTTCGCAGCCAGGGCCTTGGCGGCCCGTGCTTCGTCCAGAGAACTGACTTTGTCCATCCTTCACTCCCCAAGTCGGCGGCGTTTCGGCAATGTTTCGTCGGCGTTCTGCCGCAGCGAACAGACCGCTGGGCCGAAAAGCCGGGCTTCGGTAACCACCCAACGTCGGGCGGGTGCTTTTCTCCATTATTCCCGTCGCTTCTAATTTCTCAAGTGGTCCGGACGTTTTTGCCCGCCGCAACCGCCGCGGGAACCGAAAGAACGGGGCGTGGATCACTCGTTCCCGATTTGCCGTCTTCGCGTGGCCGCATGAAACGCCGCACCGCTCAACTGCCGCTGCACTCCGGCAAAGCGCCGCCCTGGTTGTTCCAACGCATGACCCAACTGGCCGGCGCGGTCACGATGGCGATCGTGGACGAATTCGGCCCACAGGAAATGCTGCGGCGGTTGGCCGATCCCTGGTGGTTCCAGGCGTTTGGCTGTGTGCTCGGTTTCGACTGGCACAGTTCGGGCGTGACGACCGTCACGTGCGGCGCCCTGAAGGAGGCGGCCAAGAGACTCGGTCCCGACCTGGGGATCCTCGTCGCCGGAGGCAAAGGCGGCGTCAGCCGCAAGACGCCGCAGGAGATCGCCGCCGCCGCCGATCGGTATGCGATCAGCGGCGGCGAGCGGCTGATCTACGCCTCGCGAATGAGCGCCAAAGTGGACTCGGCGGCCGTCCAGGACGGGTTCGGTCTTTACCACCACGCGTTCTTCTTCACGCCGCAAGGGCCGTGGTGCGTGGTCCAGCAAGGCATGAACGAGCAAACCGGCTGGGCGCGCCGTTATCACTGGCTGGGAGAAACACTGGACGATTTCGTGTGCGAGCCGCACGCGGCGATTCAAAATCTGTCCGGCGACGAGTCGGACGGGACGACGCCCAGTCCCGCGCATCGGCAGTTGCTGCTGAACATGGTCGCCCGCGAAGCCGACGCCAACCGCCGCGCCAGCGTGGCCGTGACCCAGGAGTCGCCGGATCGACTGTTGCAGGAGGTCGAAATCCTGACGGAGGGGCCGACCTTGTTCGCGCCCCAACGGCATCGGGTGCTGCCCGCCGATGTGAATCTGCCCCGTCTGCGGAAGATCGTGACGGACATGCACGAGCAGCATCCGCAAGACTTTGAATCGCTGTTGGGCCTGCGCGGCGTCGGCCCGGCCGCCGTCCGCAGCCTGTCGCTGCTGGCCGAAATCATTTTCAGCGCGCCGCCGTCGCACCGCGATCCGGCCGCCGCCGTGAACGTGTCCGGCGAGGAATCCTCCGGCACGCGGCGCTGGGCCGACTACGCGTATGCCCACGGCGGCAAGGACGGGACTCCCTTTCCCGTCAACCGTGAGACCTACGACCGCAACCTTGCCGTGCTGACGGACGCGGTGCGGAAAGCGCGGCTGGGAGAAAACGCCAAGTTCGACGCCCTGCGGCGGCTGGGCAGGTTGGAGTCCGAACTGAGATAGGCTCTCCGTGCGGCGACGACCGCGAGGGAAGCGGCATGGGGCGCGCGTTCGGCCGCCGCGCCGGTCCCGTGCCGGTCCCGTGCCGGTCCCGTGCCGGTCCCGTGCCGGTCGCATGTGGGGAATTCGTCTGCCCAGGCTGGCACGGCCGCGGGTGATCGGGCTACAATCCAGCAACTCCATGATAATGAGGAACGACCATGTTGAACGTCTGCTTGCTTGTCGCGTTGCTTTCCGCATCGGCTCCGGAACAGAGCCCGTCCGTTTTGAGGAACGGCGGTTTTGAAATCGCCGCCGCCGCCCAGGCGGGGGCCGACGGCCGGGTGCAGGGCTGGAAACTCGCCTCACCGCCTCAGCTGCCGGCCCACTGGACGCCCAATTCGGCGTATCCCGGAGAACTGGCCGTCGTCGAGTCGGCGGCGGGCCCGTCGGGCGCTCGCAGCGGCCAGCGGTTTGTTCGCATCTCGGCGCAACAGGGCTCTGCCCACCTGTTCCAGATGTGCCAAGGATTCGATCCGGCCAAGTGGTATCGGGTCTCGGCCTGGGTCCGGGGCGGGGCGGCGTCGGTGAGCTTTTACGAGTACTTTGCCTCCGGCAAGATCGGCGGCCAGGGAGTCACTCAGGCGACCGTCGGGCACGCCGAATGGAAGCGGATCGAAGGTTTCTATCGGCCACCGGCGGAAGGCTACCTGCGTTCGGCCCTGGCGATCTCCGTGCCGCCGGGCGAATGCGCCGACGTGGACGACGTGGCCGTCGAGCCGATGGATCTGCCCGCCGTGCAGGACGGCGCCGACCTGGCGGTCGAGACGGACGCAGTGCGGCTGACCGTCACCTCCCAGGGCCTGCTGCGCGAGTTTGCCGCGAAGCCGTCGGGTCCGGACTACGCCGTGCCCGGCACGCCGGTGCCCGTGCTGCACGCGGTCTGCCGCGGCGTGGCGACGCCCCTGCACAGCCTGCAGCGGGAGGGCGACTTGATCCGCGCCCAGTTCCTCGATTCCGAGGTCCGTGCCACGGTGCGAGTGTCGCCTCGCAAGCACCACATTCTGTTCGAGATTGTCGACGTCCAGCCGGCGGGAGTGGAAGAACTGACGCTCCGTTTTCCCATCCGCCGGCTGGCCACCGTGGGCGGGGCGTTCAATGCCACCTACGACGACCAGTTCGGGATTTGCCTGCTGGGCGTCACGGAAAACACGTCTCAGCAGACGATCTCCCACGGCGCCGAAGTGCTGAGTCTTTCCGCCCGGTGTACCGGCCGGCACGGCATGGTCGGCGCGCGGTTCGCACTGGTCGCGGCCAAGCGGGACCAGTTCGAGGCGGCGATCATGGAAGCCGAGCGCGAAAACGGCCTGCCCTGCCCGATGCTGGAAGGCAAGTGGGCCCGGATCTCCGAGCCGGTCCGGCGGTCCTATCTGTTCATGGTCGACGCGAAAGAAAGCAACGTAGACCGGATCATCGAATACGCAAAACTGGGCGGCTTCGGGATGATCATCTTCCTGAAAAGCAACTGGCTGGCCACGCACGGCCATTTCCAGATCAACACCGAGAATTTTCCGGACGGCGTCGCTAGTCTCAAACGGTCCGTGGCGAAGATCCATGCGGCGGGAATGGGCGCGGGGGTCCACGTCTTCGGCCCCTCGATCTCGCCCAACGATCCCTACATCACGCCCCGGCCCGACGACCGGCTGGCGTCCGTGCCCTGCCCGCCGTTGGCCGAGGCGGTCGACGAGAAGGCGACCGTACTGACCTTGGCCGGCGCACCGGATCTGCCGCCGAAAGGGCCGCGCAGCAACGCCTTTCCCGGCTATCACCTCCGGATCGGCGATGAACTCATCCGTTACCAGAACCTGGAACTCGAACCCGTGCCCCGTTTTGTCGGCTGCCAGCGCGGTGCGCTGGGCACCAAGGCCGCGGCTCATGCACGAGGCGCGGAGGTCAAGGGCTTGCTCACCATGTGGGGATTCTTCCTGGTGGATCCCGACAGCACGCTGGCCGACGAATTGACGACCAACTTTGCGTCGGTGTTCAACGAGTGCGATTTTGACATGGTCTATTTCGACGCCAGCGACGGCATCAGCGACGCCTATCTCGACCGCTGGTACTACCTGAACAAGCTGCACCTGGGCTACTACCGCAAGTTCAAGAAAGACGTGCTGTACCAGACGAGCAACGGCACGGGCAGCAACCTGGTCTGGCACATCGTTCCGCGCAGCGCGTCGGCCGACGGCCACGGCGACTTGAAGAAGTACCTGGACGAACGGTTGCCGGGGATGCAGGGCATGGCCGCGAATTTCACTCGTTCCGACGTCGGCTGGTATTACATGTTCGCCGACGTGCGGCCCGACCAGATCGAATACGTGTGCGCCAAGACGATTGGCCTGAACGGTTCGATCTCCATCGAGACCTCGCTGGCGACGATGGACCAGCACGCTCGCGCCCGGCAGATGATCGAGATGGTGGGCCGCTACGAGCAGTGCCGGCTGGCCCGGCCTTTTTCCGACCGCGTGCGCGAGCAGTTGTGCGAGCCCGGCAAGGACTTCAAACTGTTTCGCGACGGCAGCGGCAACGGCTGGCAGTTGCACCGCGCCGTTTACGAGGAGCCGCGTTACGTGGAAGCGTTGGACGGGGTGCAGAACGTGTGGACCATCCGCAACGATCTGCCCGTGGCTTGCCCGCTGGGCCTCGAGATCGCCCGCGGCTCGCGTCCTTGCCCGACGAGCGACTACGACCAGGCCGGCGCGGTGACCGTCGAAAGCTTCGACGATGCGGCGGCCTTTCGCTGGGACGACGAGGCCCGCGCCAAGCGTTACTTCCCCGGCGCGGACGTGACGCTCACGACCGGCGGGGCTGCCAGCCAAGGGGTCAACGCGAGCCTTGCCACGAGCAAGGACGGGGTGCGCGTGGGCAGCGGCTGTGCGGTCCTGGGCGCGGCGAACACCGGGCCGCGCGGCGGGTGGTGCAGCGTCGCGCGGACGTTGCCTCAGCCGCTGGATTTGAGCCGCTGCCAGGGACTGGGGCTGTGGGTCGACGGCGACGGCAAGGGCCAGACGCTGCGTCTGCATTTGCGCGACGCGGCCGGCCGCAGCGCGATGTACAACGTGCTGGTCAGCTTCGCAGGCTGGCGGCTGTGCGTCTTTCCCACGGCGGCGGCGGCCGGATTCGACTGGTCTCGGACAGAGCATCTCCTGGTCGGGCTGCAAGGCCTGGCCGGCGGCACGTCGTTCCAGGTCCGCCTGGACGATCTCCGCGGCCTGCCCGAGTTGCACCCCGCACCGCCGCTGGTCCAGCCCGCCATCCAGGTGAACGGCCGCGCGGTCACACTGCCGGTCCGCCTGGACTCGATGCAGGCAGTGACCAGCGAGGGACCGGGCGGAACCCGCTTCTGGCCCGGCGGAATGCAGCCCAGCCAGAACGTGGAAGCCTCCGCCGGCGTGCTGATGCTGCAGCCCGGCGAGAACCGGATCACGTTCTCTGCAGACACGGCCGGCGGCTATCCGGGAGACATCAACGTGCTGCTGTATCGGATGTGGCCCCTGCAGTGACTGACAACACGGTCCGGCGGACGAAGTGCCTGACCCCTTCCCGGAGATCACGCTGCCGCGACCGACGCCGCTGCACGCCGTCGGCACCGGGCGATTTCCAGGCGGACCAGCTGGACCAGGCCGTAGATCAGGGCCGCCAGGGCCAGGATCGGGAAGACGCCCAGCAGCAAGCTCAGCAGGCCGACCAGCAGCACCGCGGCGGCAAACCAGCGGCTGCCGTGCAGCAGCCGCAGGACGCGGGGCAGGACGCGGAGCAGGACCAGCAGCACCACGAAGCCGACGGCGACCGCCAGCAGACGGGTCAACCGGCCCAGCAGCGGCTCGGAGACGGCGCGGGCCGTGATGTCGATGTCGCCGCGCGAGGTGGTGAACAGGTACTCGCGGCCGCGCAGCGGCAGGTCGACGTCCAGGCTGGCCAGATGCGTTTCGGCGGCGCGGGCGCCGTACCCCAGGGTTGGCTGCTGCGCCAGGCCGCTCACCGAGTCAGAGTCTTGCGTGGCCAGGATTTTGCCATCCGCCGAAAAGGCAACTCCGCCGACCGCACCACCCATGCCGCTCTGCACCTGACCGGCATTCAGCCGGCCAGCCGCGCGCGACTCGTCCCGGCCGACATGGATGCCGCCGCCCATCGCCCCCATCCCTCCCATGCCGCCCCCGCCGGACATCGCATAGCCGCCAGCGGCGGTCGGCCCTTGGCCGGGGTAGCCGCCCGCCATGCCGGGCATCATTCCGTAGGCGTCCGTCGCCCCTTGACCGGGCATCATCATTCCCGGCATCCCCGGCTTGCCCGGCATCAGCGGGACGGGCTGCTGATTGGCCGGCGGCGGGGCCGCGTTGGACAGCGACGAGAAGTCATCCATCCGCGTTCCGGCCTGCTGCTGCCGCACTTGATCCATTTGCTGCTCCGTCTGCAGTTTCTGCTGGTACCGCCGCGCCAATTCCTGTTGGCTCTGGGCAACAGACCGCGACTCCGGTTCGGACACGTCGCCGCGCCGTTTGCCGCGAACTTGCGCCCCCGATTCGGAGCTGATATCACCCAGCAAGGATTGGCCCTTGGCGTAGCTCTTCAGCTTGTCGCCCGCCTCGACTTGAACCTGCTTGCCGAACCGCACGTCGGCGTCTTTTTTCTCGAACCGCTCGCGGTTTTCCAGCTTGTTGGTCTCCAGCCACCGATAGTTGAACGTCTCCTTGTCGGCCGCCGGTTTGCCCTCCTCAGACTCCGTGACGACGCGGAAATTACCGCCCAATTCATTGACCACATTCAGAGCCGAGGCGTTTTTCTGGTCCTGGAAATAGGTGTTCAACCGCCCGCGGTTGTCGGTGACGATCGCTTCGCCTTCCTTGGCCAGGATTTCCTGCGTCTGCTGTTCGGCTTGCCGGATCAGGTCGGCGTTCACCTCCAGGTTACGTTTGAACGCGTCGTTCGAGCTGTAGTCGCCGAACTGCTGCTGGTAGTTTTGTACGGCCAGGCCCAGCTGTTTCAAGTTGCTCATCGAACGGGCGCGGGCGTAGTAATTGTCGGTGTTCAGCGTCTGCATCAGCCGTTTGACCTGCTTGGCGTTGTACGAGAAGAAATCCGCCTCGTACGAGCCCTTGTCGAACACCGGACGCATCGTCCCGCCGAAGTCAAACCAGGTGTGCGTCTCCGGCACCCGCAGCCGCACGCGGCTCAGTTCGACGTTGATGTTCACCGTGCGCATCAGCGGAAAGGCCACGCGATCCACGATCCCGATTGGCTGCAGCCAGCCGCCGTATTTCAGCACCACCGCGTAATCGGTGTCGCCTTCGGCCGTCTTGATCAGCGGGATGCGGACTTGATCGGGGGTCGCGCCGCTGCGGTCCGCGTCTCGGAGAGACGCCTTACGTAGGCCGGTCTCTCCGAGACCGGCATCCGCGTCTCGGAGAGACGCGGCTACGTGGGGGACGGGGACTTCCGTGGGCTTGACCGGCTGGCCGGCCACGATCGCCGTCCACAATTGTGCGCCGGGCGGCAAGCGGATCTCCAGGAACTGCTCGGTCGTGTTGTGTACGTGGTACGTCTGCTGGCCGCGATACGCGCCGGCGGCGTCGACCATCAGCAGCGTCTCGCCCAGACCGATCGACGCGCGGGCCGTCTCGACGGTCTTTCGCTGCTTGGTCTTGAACGTCAGCTGGGGGCTCTTCGCCTCGGCCGCCACGAGGTAGGCCGAGGTCAAATTTTCGCCCAGGATTTCGGCCAGCTTTCGCCATTCGGCCTGCTGACGGCTCAGCGGTCCCAATTCGACCTGATCCACCACCAGGACCTCGTCCCGGCCGGCGTTTTCCAGCGTCACGTAGCGCTGGTCGGTGCGGCCGGTCTGCAACTCCGGGATGGGCGCGGTTTGCAGTTCGGATTCCAGCTGGCCACCGCTCAGCAGCACGCGCTCGTTCTCCACCAGCACGCGATACTGGCCCAGCGTGTCGTCTTGCAGTTCCAGGCGGAACAGCTTGCGCCCGTCCGCCGCGTCCTGGATGGTCTTCTGCCGCAGCTTGGGAGCGCTGATGCGGGCCTGCTCCATCCCGGCCGGCAGCGTGAACAGGACTTCGCGGATGCCGGCCTCCCGGATCGTCAGGTCGATGCTGACCGTCTCTTCGACGGCCACGTCGGTCACCTTGACGTTGGTGATCGTGTAGCCGCTGACGCGCGCCGGACGCGCCCGAACTTCGAAGCGGGCGTCGTACTGCGGGGTCTGGTAGCGGAGGACCAGGCGGGCCAGCGGCCGCTGTTCCGCCTGCAGCCAATCGAACGTATTGCTCACCGGGATCGTGTCGCAGTTTTGCCGTTCGGCGGCGCGAACGTCGAACGCCGGATCAACCTGCACGACCAAATCGCCCTGCTGGCGAACGACGTCCAACACTTCCAGCTTCGGCGCCGGCACCGGATCGGCGGCCTGGCGGCGGCCGAGCGATCCGCGGACGACGACGGAGAACGGCTGCGACTGGCCAGATCCAAGGTAAACGCACACCAGCCGCCGGCCGTCGGCCTCGGTTGCCGCCCAGGTGAATTCGCCGGGGGCGACGACCTGCTCCACCTCCAGCGTGGCGGGCGCGTACAGCCGCACGCGGTGGACGGGCCGGGTCCGCACGTCGATCTTGACTTGCGTCTCCAGCCGCGTTTCCCGTTCTGCGATCCGCAGCAGACTCTGCACCGTCGCCGGGGCGTCGCCGGGCACGGGCGCCGCCTCCAGCGCCAACGCGTATGAAATCGCGCCGAACTCGAACGCCTGGTACGGCCGCAGGCCGAGCGGGCTTTCCTCGGCAGCGCCGGCCGCCGTCAGCGCGTTGGCCACGTCGGCGGCGATGTCCGTCCGCGACAGGCCCGTCACGCTCGTGGCGCGCAGCTCCAGCAGCGGACTGCGGCGGATCGTCAAGCGGCCTTTGTGCAGGACCGCGCCGTCGACGGAGACTGCCGGCGCGGGGACCTGGGTCGGCTGGTCCGCCGCCACGACGCCGCGGCGGGACAAGTGCAGCGTGACCCGCTCGCGGTCCGCGGTTTCTTTCAGCAGCGTGACGTTCAGCCGCTGGAGATTGTCCGCCTGTTTCAGGTCCCACATGCGCACGTTGTCCCCCAGGACTCGTTCGACCAGGTAACCGGCGGGAACGAGCACCTCGAAACGGTCGCGGCGGCTGCGCGGGAATTCCAGGTTCAACTGCCAGACCAGCCGCAAGCCGTCTTCCTGCACGTCCAGCACCGCTTCGGAGGCGACGGTCAGGCTGCGATCCACCTGGCCTTCAGCCACCTTGGGACGCCACTGCAGGTTCAACCTCCCGTCGTCGCTCAAGGCCGTGGCAATCTGCTGGTTGTCGGCCGCCGTCTCGTATTCGCCCCGGTCGGCCAGACCGGCCAGACGGACCTCGGTTCCCGCGGCCGGAACGGTCAACGTGAGCCCGGCCGCGGGGGCCGTCGGCAGACGCCCGACCGCCACGCGCCAGCCGCCGCGACGTTCCAGCCGCAGGCGGATCTGCAGTGCGAGTTGCTGCCGGCCCTTGCCCGCCAAGTGCAGCACCGCGAACACGGGATCCGGCGGCGCGGACGCTTGGACCGTTTGGACGGCCTGCTGTTGTTGCTGACCCGGCTGAGGAGCGGGCTGCGGCGCAGGCTGGACCAGTTGCAGCCGAGCTGGTTTCACGCCGATGGTGGCCGACGTCAGCACGCCGCCGGACAAGCGCAACGGCACCTGAACCGGACGTTCCGTATACACGTCGACTTCCAACCGGCCGGTGACCAACAGATAGTCGTCGCCGGACAACGTCGCTTCGTACGTTGCGCCGGCCAGCGACCAAGCGGTGATCGGCGGTTTGGCCTGCAGCTTCTTGTCAGGGAACGCTCGATTCCAGAGTTCGACGTACTTGGCGTACGGCACGAGGACCTTGTCGGCGTTCTTGAGCCCGTCGGTGCCTTGTTCGGCGTCGTACGGGATGATCACCGCGTCGGCCGGCAGGCGGATCGGCTTGGGCGGTGTCAGCAACTCGATCAGTCCGCTGGGGTCGAAGGCGGGGGGCTTGGGGGCTTGGGCCACGGCGGGGGTGTTGGCTGTGGCAAAGATGATGAGGGCCAGAAGCAGGGACGAGGCCACGTGGGCCGGTCT
>JAAYYU010000228.1 GCA_012515235.1 Candidatus Anammoximicrobium sp. | reverse complement strand
TCCAGAGAACCTGACATACCCTTGCGGGATTTTGTCGTGGTCATTCCCCGATGGGGCGGGGCTTGATTTGGAAACGGAGTTCGTAGTCCGTTTCGGGGAGATGCGGGCGGCGGGCGTTGAGCTGCTGGCAGAGCGCGTGCAACGCCAGCGTATAACGCGGGGCACTGAGTTGCTCCAGATGGACCTCGATCACGTCGCCACTGACACGCAGGTCGCCGGGCGTGTTCAGCAGCGCCCGGATGATGCTGCGCCCTTCGCTCGGGCTGTTGCTGTAGTGGACGCCGAGCATCGCATACAGCCGCGTTTCGATCTAGTAGGCGCTTAACTTCACCGTGTCCGTGAACAGTTTGCGTTCGTAACTCAGTCTCACCGGGTCCCGGTCATCGGCCTCGCGCAACGGGGTCTTCTTGGGGGTCGCCTTGCGTTCTGCCCGAAGACGATCCAATTCGGCAGATAGCTTGAATATCCCGTCGCGTTGTTCCCAACATCGTTGCTGAAGATCCTGGAACGAGGCATCCTCTTGCTTCGCCGAGCCATTCGATGCAGAACCGTCCTCCAGATCCTCCGGACGCTGCGCCGATTCGAACTTCAACTGCAACGCAGCGTATTTCGCTTGGGCCCGTGTCAGGCTTTCCCGCACCGAGGCGGCTTGGCGGTCCAGTTCGCGCCATTGGGGATTCACCACCGGATGCTCCTGGTCCTCCAACTCGACGTCATAGTCCGCCAGCACGTCCAACGCATACTCGATCCGCATGTACTTGAACCAGTTCTCTTGCGTCCAGCGGCCGAACATCCACCAAGCGATTTGGACGGCCGGCGGATCGGCTTCGCCCAAGTCGAGGCCGAGCGACTGCCAAGTCAATTGCCCCGTGGCCACGATGTGCGTTTGACCGCCGTTCTTCTTCTTCACGGCAATCACCCGCAACTCCGGCCAGCCTTTTTCCCGCAACGTGGATTCAGCCAGCTCGTACTCCACCTCCGGCTGACCGGGAACGCTGAAAGCGACTGCTTCGAATTCGCTGTCGGGCAACGACTCGTAGTCGCCCTTGCGGTACGTGATGAAATTGAACCTCAGCCGCAACGAGTCCTGGAACAATTCGCGGCTCCAGCCTTCGCGGTCGAACACGACTCGCAGGCGGCCCTCGCCGACCACTTCGCGGATCTCCGGCAGCACACGGTTGACCAACGCTTTGTGAAAGCTGCTGTCGACCGACTCGTGGACCACCAGCAGCGGTTGGCCGTTCGACTGATGCACCCAGTAGTCTTCCTCGGCCCGCATCACGCGTTTCAGCCGGCTGATGCGGGTCTGTCCGATGCGGTGCCGACCGTAGTAAGCCCGCACGTGGCCGTCGATGTACAGCGTAGCCAAGGCCGCCGGATTCTCTTCTGCCCGGCGGCAGGCCAGTGCCCGGTGCCACGCTGCGGCTTTGCCCAGTTCGGCGACCTCGTCAAGTTTGCGGCGGATCGTCTTCACTTCCGCCACACGTGGCATGCCCAGCACCTGTCCCAAGCTCACGGGATCATAGCTCTTGAGTTGTTCAGGCCGCTTGATTCGCAGCAAGGCCATCACCACCAGCGTCCAGAGCAAACTTCGCAAGCCGTACCAACCGTTGCGGAGTTGGCCATACGCGGCCCGGGCCTCTTCCACCAAATGCGTATCTTCGAGCACGGCCAAGCCCAACAGCACGCCGGCACAAGGCACGCCGTCGGCCGACTCGTACTCCACCGGACCTTCTTCGATCCAGCCCATGGTCGTCGCAAACCGGTCCAGCGGCGAAGCGTAAGGAATGCTCGTGGCCTGGACCATCGGCGGTTCGATCGTCTGCGATTCAACGGTTGGCAGTTCATCGATCGGCGGTTCATCGATCGGCGGTTCAACGATCGGTGGTTCAACGATCGGTGGCGTGGCGGATTGCGGTTCCACCGACGAGGCATTGCCGTCATCCACGCCGAACGGCAAAGGCCGATGCGCATCAACCCCCGAGCGAAGAAGAACTTCTTCATCCCGCAGAGTCCGCAGAACCGTGGAAGCACTGATCCCCATCTCCTGCGCAATCGCGGACGAGCTTTTGCCTTTCTGATAACGTTGCACGACGCCTGCGGCCAGCGAACCAGTCCGGATCGTTTTCCGGCCGGCCTTGCCAGGCACGAGACCGGCGATTCCCTGCTTGCGAAAGCTGGAGTGGTAACGGGAAAAAGCCCGGTCATGGATACCGAAAGCAACACAGATTTCACCGACCTTGACCAGCCCGGCTTCGACCAACTGGATTGCACAAAAGCGGTGCAGGACCACATCGTCCACCGGATAGCAATAGAAAGCATCCTGATTCACAAAGACGGCCCGGTTGCCATCCAGATCGCGAAACCAAACCCGGCCATTGACAGACACTGCATCCCGCGGCAAGCCCGAATCCAACCCCAAGTCCAACTGCATCGCTGCCATCCCTGCGTCTCATGATGCGGAAACCAACCAAAACTCCCGACATCAATAAGACGCAAGACCCGCCGCAAGAATTCCCAAAAATCAACAAAAATCCAGGGGTATGTCAGGTTGTCTGG
>JAAYYU010000227.1 GCA_012515235.1 Candidatus Anammoximicrobium sp. | reverse complement strand
GGAAAACGACCACCGCGAGGTGTCCGGCCTTTTTCTACAACAGACTGTCAGATCTCCCATGCGGGAGTCTAGAGGTCACTCCGTGACGACCGATCGTCACAAAGTGACCTGTCTGCCCGAATCATCCGGTTGCGTCTGCGGCTCCCTTGCCTCCTCGATCCGCAAGGTCCCGGCGGCCTGATCGGCATTTCCTGGCAGAACCTAAACCGCTATCTTTTAAGCACTTACAGCTTGCGCGAGAATCCAGGCAGTCAGGTGATTGTGGGACCGCAGCCTTGACACTGGCGACTCATCGTCCGACAATTGCACCGCGAGCAATCCAGTAGCCGGCAAAACAGGCTTGACCCCCAACGATCTCGCCACACGTGCTTGACGTCCGTCCTGCGAAACGGCCCCGGCGGCCGGGCTTTGACGTTGACGGCCGGTTATCCCACTGACTGCGTTGATCCCGGCGCACTACGCCGGCAGGCAGCAGAACCAATGAGAACCCGAAAGAACCGCCCCTTTGCCCCTTTGTGCGAATTGCAGTTGCCGAGTCACTGCGGACCGTGCAGCCTGTCGGGGTGTTTGTTTATTCTCGGTATTTCGGCAACGCAGAGGCAGTTGGCGGCAGCCGCCGGGCGGCCGATGAGTGCCTTTAGTCACGGCGTGGATGAAGTCGGACTTCGGCGCGCGGCGCGCGCGTTTGGCGTGAAATCCGAGTTCGTTCTGAGTGACGAACAGGGCAAGGGCAAGGAGTTCGCAAGGCGGTTGCGCGCCCATCTGCGACAGGGCAATCCGGCCATCCTGTTATCACGGCATTTCGAGCACTGGGTGGCTGCCATCGGTTACTTGGCCAAGCAACGCAAGTTCATCATCGTCGATCCGAAGGAGAAGCAGGCGGTCTTTTTTCGCTGGTCGGAGGCCAGGTTGCTGCGAAACGCTTGGAACGTCGCCAGCGGTCCGGATTCGTACGAGCCGAGTCAGTACTTTGCGATCTTGTTGAGCCGCCAGGACGGCGAGTCGCCCAAGTGGAGCATCTCGGAGTCTTGGCTGCGGTTGTGCGAACGTGGCTCGGCGGATACCGCCGAAGGGATGGCGAACGACTTGGCGGAAATCGCCGCGTTGGCCAGTTCCGACGACGGAGACATCGAGGAAGGGCCCTACTTGGCCGAATTCCTGGAGGAGAACGAGGAGTTGATCCTGGCCGGGATCACCCACTGGGCCAGCGGCAACGGCGACCGGACGCGAGGCGACCTGCGCACGCTGTACCGCGACTATACGACCGTGGCCAGTTCTTCCGGCATTCGGCTTGCTTCCGACGTGGATCGGGTTTCGCTAGTCGCCCAGTTGACGGCGATCCTAAGCAGCTACTGGTGGGGGGCTCGCTTTTAGCGGGTGCCGCTCCAGGGCAAGCTCCAGTACGCGGCTGCCCATCGCCCCGTAGCAGTAACCGGCCTTTTCGGCCGCCAGCGCCAGGCTGGCGTCAAAGCTGATGTCGGCGTTCGGATTGACGTCCAACACATAGAACACGCCGTCCCGCAAGCGCACGTCGATCCGGCCGTAGTCCCGGCAGTCCAAGGTCCGATAGGCCGCCTTGGACGCGGCTTCGAGCTGCGTCAATTCTTCCGGCGACAAACGGGCCGGCGCCCAACTTTTGATCTGGCGGTACACGGTCGACTCCGGGACGAACTTGGCATCGTACGAACAGAGCCGGTCGCCAAGGTTATCCAGGGCAGAGAAATCGAACTCGACCGGCGGCAGCACTTCCACCTGGCGGTTGCCCCACACGGGCACGTGGAACTCGCGCCCGTCCACAAAGTCCTCGACGATGGCCGGCTGCTGAAACGTGTCCAGCACATAACTGACGCGCTGATGGAGTTGGCCGGGATCGCAGACCACCGCGCCCGCGTCGATGCCCAGGCTGCAGTGTTCGCAGGCCGGTTTGACGATGGCGGGAAAGCAACTCCAGCCGCTGGTGACCGGCGAATGCAGCACCTTCCAGTTCGGCGTCGGGACGCCTTGCGACCGCAGCATGCGTTTGACCCAAGGCTTGTCGTAACTCCGTTTCAGCACTTCGGCGGAAGCGCCGGTGTAGGTGAAACGCAGACGTTCCAGCGTCTCCGCCACCCAGGCTTCGCTGCGGTCGATGCCGGGCAAGCCTTCGCACCAGTTGAACACAATCACGTCCCGCGGGTCGTACGCCGCCAGAACGCGGTGCAGATCAGGATCCGAGACCGGCAGAAAGCGGACGGAATGGCCTTGCCGCCGCATGGCGTATCCCAGACGCTGACACGCGCGATTGGTTTCCTCCTGTTCCGCCGCGCTCCACGACGGATCGATGTCGTAGATCAGAAGCACCGGTAGATCCATTACGCGCTGCAAGTCGGCCATCGTCTGTTCACCCTCCATCTGGTTCGCGCCGAGTGACGATTTGGTGTGCGCTCTGCTAGCTGGCGTTCACATCCTACCCGAGACGGGAATTTCTGACAACCCAAATCCCGGCCGCAACGCCGTGAGATGGGATTCCGTCCGAGAGCGCGGTAAGATGGGGCCCGGCACGACAGCCCGACGCGCCAGGCCGCTCGACACCCGACACGCACGAGGCGCACGAAAGGCATCGGGCCGCCGTATGGATCGGAGGCGAAAGCTTCAATGCGTCGATTCGCGTGCCCAACAACCCGCGTGCCCAACAACCCATGGAACCGTTTTGTGCGGTGATCGCTGCGCGGCGCCTGGTGTCCCGCAGTCCGTGATCCGCCACATCCCCAGAGGCCACTTTTGACGACCAAGCACATCCAACTGCGGGGCGTCCGCGTCCATAATCTGAAGTCGGTCGATCTGGACCTCCCGCGCGGGCGGCTGATCGTGTTCTGCGGGGTGAGCGGCAGCGGCAAGACCAGCCTGGCGCTGGATACGCTGTACGCCGAAGGACAGCGGCGCTACATCGAGAGTTTTTCGGCCTACACGCGCCAGTTTCTGGAGCGGCTGGAAAAGCCGGAAGCGGATCGCATCGACGGTCTGCCGCCCGCCCTTGCCGTGGTGCGCAAGAGCACGACGCGTTCGAATCGGGCCACGATCGCGTCGGCCACGGAAACGATCGACTACTTGCGGTTGCTGTTTGCCAAGATCGGCCGTGTCTTCTGCCTGGGTTGCGGACGGGAAATCCAGCGTCAGACGCCGCAGAGTGCCGCGGACAAGCTGGCCGGACTTGCGGAGGGCACGCGGTACCTGCTGACCTTTCCTCGACGCCTGCTGCCCGACGAGGAACTTGCCGCCGTTGTCGCCGAGTTGCAGAGCGCGGGCTTTGTGCGGGTGATCGCCGGCGACAGACTCTTCGCACTGGCCGAGACCCCGCTGCCGGCCGGCGCGGCCGCAGGCTCCCCGCCCTCCCTGCAGGTCGTGACCGACCGGTTGACGGCGGGCAGCGTGAGCCTGCCGCGGCTCCGCGATTCGCTGGAAACCGCCTTTGCCCAAGGCGAGGGCGTCTGTCATGCCTGGGTGGCGGCGGACGACGAACCAGCCGGATCCGCGGGTTTGCACCAGATCGACGGCCGCCTTTGGCGGCGGATCGCGTTCAGCGCCGCCCTGCGTTGCGAGGACTGCGGCCGCGACTATCCCGCGCCGGAGCCCCGTTTGTTCGACTACAACAGCCCGCTGGGCGCTTGCCCGCAGTGTGAGGGTTTTGGCGACACCGTGGAAATGGACATCGACCTGGTCGTCCCGGACCCGCTCAAAACGCTCCGCGAGGGCGCAATCGCTCCCTGGAACACGCCGGCCTACGCCCACGAACTGGACGAATTGCTTGCCCTGGCCGGCGATTACCGCTTGCCCGTCAACGTGCCGTTTTGCCAGCTGGGCGAGGAGCATCTGCGGATCATTCGCGAAGGCGTCCCCGAGCGAAACTTCGGCGGCCTGCGCGGGTTCTTCAACTGGTTGGAGCGGCACAAGTACAAGGTGCCCATCCGCGCCTTTCTGGCCCGCTGGAAGAGTTACCGGGCGTGCCCGACGTGCGGCGGCAAGCGGTTGCGGTCCGAAGTTTTGGCGACGCGGGTGGGCGGCCGCAATCTGGCCGAAGTCTGCAGCCTGAAGATCGACGAGGCGGCCGAGTTCTTCCGCACGCTGTCGCTGACCGCTGTCGAACGGTCGGTGGCCCAGACGATGTTGGAGCAGGTCCAGGCCCGCCTGGGCTACCTGGGCGACGTGGGGCTTGGCTACTTGCCTCTGGACCGCACGATCCGGACGCTCAGCGGCGGCGAAGCGCAACGCGTCGCCATGACTTCGACGCTGGGCTCTAATCTGGTCAACATGCTGTACGTACTGGACGAGCCGTCGGTGGGCTTGCACCCGCGCGACGTGGATCGGCTCACGGACGCCATTGTCCGCCTGAAGGCCCGCCAGAACACGGTCGTCGTCACCGAACACGAAGCGACGGTTTTGCGGCGGGCGGACCAGGTCGTCGAGTTCGGTCCCGGCGCAGGCGAATGCGGCGGCCAGGTGGTCTTTCAAGGAACGCCGCAGGAGCTGCTGGCCCCGAACGCGAGTCTGACCGGCGAGTATCTGGCCGGCCGGCGAGGCGTGACGGGACCCGAACGCCGCCGCCCGACCGGCCGAGGCTGGATTCGTTTGCGCGGCGCTCGCGGCAACAATCTGAAGAACCTAAACGTCGATTTCCCCCTGGGCGTCCTCTGCCTGGTGACGGGCGTCAGCGGCGCCGGCAAAAGCAGCCTCATGCACGAGACGTTGTACGGCGCCCTGTGCCGCCGCAAACGCAAGGAGGCGGCGGGAACTCACCCGTTCGACGACATCGTGGGCGACGGGCAAATCGACGACGTGCTGCTGGTGGACCAGAGTCCCATCGGCCGCTCGCCGCGCTCCAACCCGGTGACTTACGTCAAGGCGTTCGACCCCATCCGCGAGGTGTTTGCCGGCACGGTCGAGGCGCGGACGCACAACTACTCGGCCGCCTACTTCAGTTTCAACGTCGAGGGCGGCCGCTGTGAGGCCTGTGCCGGTGACGGATACGTGCAGATCGACATGCAGTTTCTGCCGGACGTGTACATGAAATGCGCCCAATGCGGCGGCACACGATACCGCCAAGAGATCCTGGGCGTGACGTATCGCGGCCGCAACATTGCCGAAGTGCTGGAAATGACGGTCCGCGAAGCGTTCTCCTTCTTTCGCGGCCAGAGAAAGGTGCAGACGAAGCTCAAGCAACTGATCGACGTGGGCCTGGACTACCTGCGGCTGGGCCAGAGAGCGAACACGCTCTCGTCCGGCGAGGCGCAACGGCTCAAGCTGGCGGCCTACATGTCCGCCGCGACCCGCAACCGCACGCTGTTTCTCCTGGACGAACCCACCACCGGCCTGCATTTCGCCGACGTGGTCAAGCTGCTCGACTGCTTCGACGCCCTGCTGGCCGTGGGCCACTCGCTGATCGTCGTCGAACACAACCTGCAACTGATGACCGCCGCCGACTGGATCATCGACCTCGGCCCCGGCGCCGCCGCCGCCGGCGGCGAAATCGTCGTCCAGGGGACGCCGGAAACCGTGGCTCAATGCGAAGCGTCTGTGACCGGGCAGTACCTGCGGCGGGAACTGGGATTGCAGGAATCCGACGGCGATGACGCCGGCCGCAGGGTCCTTTAGCCCAAGTTCGACCTCCCTCATGCCATCCGGGCTAGCACCAAACGGAAAACGGACACGGAAAGAGGCTGTCCAAGATGGCACGGTCAAGCGAAATGGGGTCAGGCTTACAGAATTCAGTTTTGGCCGAGCAGGGTCGGACCATCTGGCTGGTGCCACGATCGGCCAAAACTGAATTCTGTAAGCCTGACCCCGGCACCGAAACGATGACTTCACAAACGACGCACACAAAGCGACGGAATCCCGTTGGGTGCGAGCAATCGCCTTCGACAGCACGGATCAGGACAGACCTCACCGAACCCTCGGGGAAACGCGAGACTTCGGGCAAGTGCGGTTCACGTGCACCACGCTGCAAGCGGCGACGGTCTGGAACTTCGGACGCGATCCTCACCGCAGCCGGCGGCGGAGTTGATCCAGCAGTTGCGTCGTCAGATGGCTCCGGCCCGCGTCCCCGCTACGGACTCCGAAACGCTGATTCTCCATCCGCCCATCCGGATGGCGGAACACGACCTCGACGTAGCTGGCGCCACGCTCGTCCCGCTCCGCGTCGCCCACGACGATTGCCCACGGAGCGGACGTGGCGGCGGCTAACTCGGCGGCCAGCAACCTCGTCTTCTCGACCGGCGCCGCGGCAACCGGCCACTGGTCGTCCGGCACGCGCAGCAGGTTCCGCAGCCGCTCGTTGGTGCGGGCCACGTACGCGCCCAGCAGCAAGCGTTCCGCGCCCTCGACGCCGTCCAGGGCCGCCGCCAGCGTCCCTCCGCTGCCAGCTTCCGCGATCGCCAGCGTCGCCTGACGCTGTTCCAGCAGCGTCAGCACGTGCTGCTCCAGCGTGGTCGTTTCGTCGCAGGCGTAGATAAAGTCGCCCAGGCACGCCGTTGTCTTCTGTTTCAAGTCCTCCAGGCGAGCCCGGTTCTTTGCGTTGTCGGTGGGCAGCGAGAAGGTAAAGTCCACCCGGCCGCCGTCGAATTGCGACGAGACCAGCACATCGGCCGACAGCGGCGCGTGTTCCTTCATCGTCTGGTCGATTTGCGACTGGCCGAGCCCCACGAAGCGGATCGTCAACGAACAGCCGGGCAACCGTGTGCCGAACCGGCGACTGAGGTACGGCACCAAGGTGTCGCGGACCATCGGCTGCAACTCCCGCGGCGGACCCGGCAAGGCCACGACGACCTTGTCGCCCACGTCGAACACCAGCCCAGCCGCCGAACCGCTGGCATTCTTCAGATAGGTCCCGCGCGTCGGCACCTGCGACTGTCGCCGCAGATTGGCCCGCAACTGATCCCGCGGAACCCCGATCCGCCGTTCCATGTCGCGCAGAATGTCTTCGTGCTCGTGCAGCGGCACTCCGGTACACTCGGACAACGCCTGCCGCGTCACGTCGTTTTCCGTAGGGCCCAATCCGCCGGTGACGATCACCAGTGGGACTTTGGCAAAGGCACCGCGGATCGCCTCGGAAATATCGGCGAAGCCATCGTCCACCGTCATCGAATACGAACAGTGCAGTCCGAGGCCTCGTAGCGTCTTGGTGAGAAACTGCGTGTGGCCGTCGGCGTACGCGCCTACGAGCAGTTCACGCCCCGTCACGACGATGGCATAATCGACCGCCTTTTCCGACGCCGGTTCCGGAACCTCCGCCGCCTGAACCAGGCCGGCAAACAGCACCAGCGGCAGGCATCGCTGCAGCATGGCCGCTCCCGCCGGTCTGGTTGCTGCTCGACAGGCGGCGAAAACCACCCTGCTTTGTCCGTCGTGCCTCATTCCGTCTCCTTCCAGCTCTTCCAGACCTTCATCGACCGTTCCAGATGTTTCCGCGCGTCGCCCTGGATGCCGTAGCACATCAGTCCGATGGGGCCGCGATAGCCGATCTCGCGCAGCGTGGCCAGGAGCTGCCGGTTGTCAAAGTCGCCGCGGTCCAGCGGCTGGATCAAGCCGTCGGTCCAGGCGTTCGAACCCAATTGCGCTCCGTTGATCGTCACCGCGAAGATCTTCGCGGCGTTCTCGCGCAGGACCGGCCGATAGTCCTTATCGCCGTCGACCTTCAGCCAGTGGCAGAGATTGAAATTCACCCCGACCTGCGGATGATCGGCCTTCTGCGCCACCTGCAAGGCGTGCAGCAGGCTTTCCGTCCAGTCGTTGACGTGGTGGTAGATCGAAATCCGCAGCCCGACTTCGGCGGCCACGTCGCCCAATTGCCGCAGCACCTTGACGGCCGTCGCCTCGCCCTGCGGATCCCCCGGCTTGAACCCGCGGAGCAGCACGCACACAGTCACCGGCCGCCCCTTCAGCTTGCGAATCGCGTCCGGCAGCCGAGGATCGAAGGCCGGCTGGTTGGGGTTGACGTTCACCGACGCGTACAGCAAGAACACCTTCAGCCCCGCCGCGTCCAGCGTCTGCAGGTTCTTGTCGACGTTTTGGTCCAGCCACAACGGATACCCCGCGCCGTCGAAACCCAGTTCGCGGAGCATCTGTGCCTGCTCCGGCAAGGTGCGTTTCTGGGCGTCGTGGATGTCCATGCAGAAGCCGTACAGCGGCGGCGCCCAGGCGGCCTTTGCGGGCGCCGCCGGGGCTGCGGCCGAAACGGTCTCGGCCAGAGGAAGAGAACTGAGCCAAAATACAACCGTAACCCAACCTTTGCTGTGGACTTGATGCATGATGGATCTCCTTTGTCTCGGCGGAAGCCCGATCGTAGGCCGCTCGCTCCGCGAGCGGAGTTCCGCTCGCGGAGCGAGCGGCCTACGATCAATCAGAAATACTTCGTCACCCCCGGCACCGGCAGCGGGTAGTTGCCGGTCGCATCGGGCTTGACCGGCGCGTCCATGTCCAGCCGCACGTCGGCCAGCTTCGGTTCGAATTCAAAATCGGCCGCCATCATCTGGTCCCACGCTACCGGCTTGCCGCTGTAGCACGCCAGCTGTCCCATGATGGCCATGGACGTGCTGTCGATCATCGTGTCCCCATGATTCACGACGCGGCCTTCGCGCAGCGCCCCGATCAGGATTTTCTGCTCCTCGACGTTCGGGTCGTTCGTTGGCCCGGCGTATTTCCAATTTGTCTCGCCCTCGATGCGGCAGGCGGTCCAGTGGCAGACGCCCTTGGTGCCCATGATGACGTCATCCCAGAGCGGATAGCAGTTGCTGCGGGTCTGGCACAGCGCGTACAACCGCACGCCGCTTCTGAACTCGTACACCACCGTGTGATGGTCGAACATGTCCCCGTACACCTCGCCGCACGAAGTCGAGCGGCCGGCCAGCCCGAAGCACCAGGTCGGGTTTTCCTCGTGCAGCACCCACCGCATCCGGTCCAGGTTGTGAACCAGCGACTGGGACACGTCGTCGCCGGACAGCCAGCGGAAGTGGTACCAGTTGGAGAACTGGTACTCGACTTCGTTCAGACCGGGGTCGCGGGCCACCGTCCCGTACGGCCCGCGGAGGAACATCGACTGGATCGACACGATGTCGCCGATCGCCCCGTCGTGGATCCGTTTGGTCTGTTCCTGGTAGGCGTACGAATAGCGGCTTTCGTGCCCGGAGACCAGGCACAGGTTCTTCTCCTTCGCCATCTGGGCGACCCGTTGCAGGCGGCGGCAGCCGGCCGGGTCGATCGCGTGCGGCTTTTCGATGAACACATGTTTGCCGGCCTTGACGGCTTCCTCCGCATAGAACGGGTGGTACTTCGACGCACACGCGATCAGCACCGCGTCGCTGGCCTCGATGACTCGCTTGTAGCCCTCCAGGCCGAAGGTACACGTCTCGTCGGTCGCAACAAACTGGGCGGGAAACCTGGCCTTGAACCAGTCCCTCTTGCCCCGCATCCGCTTCTCGAAGACGTCCGACATGCCCGCCAGCTTGACGTCGTTGCCCAGCCCCAGGGCCTGTGCCGCGGCCCCGCTGCAGCGCCCGCCGCAGCCCAACATGCCGATCTTGATCCCGTCGCTGCCCGCCGCGTGGGCGCTGCGGGCCAGCGATAGCCCCGAAGCCGCGGCCACGCTCGCGGCCGAGGTTTTGAGAAAGTCACGCCGAGACCCTGTGCCAGAATCGGAACGCTGCACGCTGCTCATGTTGGTTCCCCTGGAAGGCAAGCGAACGGAGTCAACCGATTTGTTGTGACCAAGTCCACGTTCTCCTCCGTCCAGAAATCACGGTCGCCTCGTCCAGTTGGCCGTCAGGCTCCGTGGGCTGCTCAGCAATCAACACGGTACCGTGATTTCTCGAACGAGGCTTAGATTGTAACCGCCCGAGTACCGCTGCAACAAGCCAGCGGCTGCGGTCGAGTCGCCAGCCGACGTGAGTCTCGCCCGGCGCCGATGCGGTGCTTCGACCGCGCCACCGGCGAGCCGACGCGATTTCACCGGCACGAAACCACAATCCAAAAGGCGGTCCGCGAGGCACCGTCTCGCATCCGGTCGGCAGAGCCGAAAAGACAGTGCGTTCCCAGACAGAGCCTGGGAACGAGATGCCGCGAGATGGGCACCGCAGTGCCGTTGACCGCTCACGGCGTCGCCAGCGGGTCGATGGCCAGGGCGGCGCGGTAATCCGCCTGGGCGGCAAAGTACTCGGCCTGGGCGTCGATCCACTGGAGCTGCGCGTCGGCGACTGCTTGTTCGTAGATGTTCAGCACGATCAGGTCGGCGTCGCCGGCGTCGAACGCCTGGCGGCCCAGGGCTTGGGCCTGGCGGCTCAGTTCCAGGTTGGTGCGGGCCCGGTCGATCTTGCCGACAGCCGCTTCCAGGGCCGAGAAGGCATCCTGGACTTGCGCCGCAATCTTGTCCTCGACGAATTGCCGCTTGGCCCGCAACTGGGCCAGTTTGCCGCGGGCCGCTTCGATTTTGCCGCGGGCCTCCCGGCGCTGCAACGGCACTTCGCCGTACACGCCGGCTTCCAGTTGGAACGGGCTCTTGGTGCGTTTCTCGATCGTCGCCTCGCCGACGTCCTGCGAAGCCTCCAGCACTGCGTCGAATTTGGGCCACAGCAGGTTCTCCGCCTGCGCCAACTCGACGCTCGCCTGCTGGACGAGCAAACTCAACTCAACCAGTTCCGGCCGGGCCGCCAGGGCGGCTTGGATCTCGCGCTGCATCGGATCCGGATCCGGCGGCGCAGGTTCGGGAAAGCCGCCAGGCAAGAGGCTCGCGTCCGGCAGCAGCGGCTGGCCGTCAGGCGTGCGCAGGAACAGGGACAGCTTGATGGCCGCCATCTGCAGCTTCCGCTGGGCCTCGATCACCTTGGTTTCCCGCGCGGCAATCAGCCGCTGGTTGTCGATCCGGGCGATCCGTTCCAGGTCGCCGCTCTGCACCCGCAGTTCGATCTGCTGGACGCGTTCCTGGGCCAGTCGCAACAATTCCCGCTGTGTCTCCAATGCCTGTCCCGTGGCCACCCAGTACCAGTAGTGCTGCGACGCCTCGCGGACGAAATCCAGCAACTGCGCCTGCACGGAGGGCTCGACCGCCCGCCGCGCCAACGCCGCCTGGGACACGCCGCTGCGGCGTTTGTCGATCAGCCGGTTCTGCAGCAACGGCACGCCGACTCCCAACGAGAACTCGCCGCCGCGGTTCGTCTGGTCGTCGTACCAGGCTGAGGCGAAGTCCCCCCGGCCGAGTTTGTAGCCGCCGAACACGCTGCCCCCGCCCCACAACGGTTGATCGAACTTGACGGCGGACCGGTATCTCTTGTAGTAGCCCAGCGGTTCCGCCAGGCTGTACGCCTTCAAGCCGGTGTCGAAATCGCCCCAGGCCGTCAACTCCTTGCCCCGCGCGATGTCCCGTTCGCGAAGTGCCGCTTCCAGCAACGGATACGACTCGTAGACCGACCGGACCACGTCCTGCAGCGTCAACCGGAAATCCTCGTGAACCTCTTGCAACGCGACGGTCTGAACGATGGCCGACGGCTCGAGATCGGGCGCGAGCGGCTTGTGGGCCAAGCGGCCGGGGACGGCCGGCGCGGTTCTTCCGGACGCCGGTTCCCCTGACGCTTCCGCCACCGGTTCCACTGGCACGGTGCGACCGCCGCCGGGACGCGCCGGCGCCGCAGCCAGGCACGGAGCCGGTCCCTGCCGCGGCATGTGCCACGGCTGCTGGCATCCGGACAGCAGCGCGACAAGACCGCCGAACAGGACTGCCGCGGCGGTCGGCCGGCAAACGGCCGGGAGCCGCAGCGGACGGCGCAGCAGGTGCGGAAGGTACGCGGTCGCCATCCTTGGCATCGCTTTCAAAACTACTTGGGCAACTTGGGTTTCTTCTCGTCCCGCTTGCCTTCCGCCGCGGCCGCGGTCTTGGCGACGACCGGCGGAAATCCGTTCAACTGACGCCAGATTTCATAGCCCAGCGTCACGCGACTGAGCATCACCCAGCCGTTGGCTCGCACCCCTTGACGCAGGAACCGTTCGGACGGCCAGGGGTCGTCGTCTTCCTGTTTCACCAGCACTCGGAACCTGCCGGCGCCGTCGTCGGTCGCGTCGATCGCCACGACCTGGCCGCCAAACGTTCCTACGGCCACCGAAGGCCAGCCGGCGAACTGCACGGCGGGCCAGCCTTCGAACTGCATCCGCACGTGGTCGCCCTCGGCGACCAGCGGCGTGTCGTTTCCGGAGACCCACAATTCGACTGCCCGCTCGGCGCTGTCCGGTACGATCGTAAACAAGTCGTCGCCTTCCTTGACCATCTGCCCGCGCTCGAAAACCGGCAGGCGAAAAATCGTGCCGTCCCGCGGGGCTTGGATCTCCAGCCGATCCAGTTCGCCGAGCTTGATCTCGACGTCCCGGATTTCCTTCCGGGCCGTCGCGGCTTGCCCGGATGCGTCCTCCCGCATGGCGCGGGCGTAATCGACCTTCGTCTGCGCCTCGCGGCGTTTTTGCTCCAGTTCGTGCTTCTTGGCTTCCAACTCTTTTTCGGCGGCGACCACTTCCCGCCGCACCCCTTCCAACTCCGCCTTGGCCACGTCCCATTCCGACTTGAGCTTCTCGATTTCCTTTTCCGGCTTGAGTCCTTTTTCAAACAGTCCCCGCTGGCGTTCGTAATTCAAGCGGGTCTGCCACTCCTTGGCCTCGTAACCAGCCACGACGCCTTGTTTGGCCTGCAACTTGGCCTCGGCGCCCCCGACCATCTCCTGCGCCGCTTGGACGGCAAAGTCGCGGGCTGCGCCAAAGTCCTCGATGTTCTGCTGGTACACTTCGACTTTCGCTTGGGCCGTCGCCAATTTGGCTTTCAAGTCCTGCAATTGACCGTTCAGCTGTTCGACCAGGTTGACTGCGGTGGGCTGGATCTCCAGGATGAAATCGCCCCTCTTGACCTTAACCCCCTCGACCAACCCCTCGCCCACGCGGGCCACCACGCCCTTGGTGGGTGAAGTCACCGTCTGCTGACGCTCTTGCGGAACGTATGCCACCACCTTGCCCGTGCCGCGCGCCGACTGCTGCCAGGGCAGAAACGCCGCCGCGCCAATCGCCAAAACGAGCAGGACCACCAGCCCGTTGGCCAGACGCCGCGCGGTCAGCGAGGACTGCACCAGCTTCAACGCGGGCAGGGAAGTCATGCTAGCAAGCGGCCCGCCTGTCATCCGATCTTCCCTCCTCTAATCATCGTGCTGAATCGTTGCAATCGTTAAGTCCTTTCTAACCGGAAAACTCGTTTTCTTCGACCTCCCGCCGATCCATCCTGCCCAGGCTGACCACACGGTCGCAGTGGTCGATGACCATCTGCCGTCCGCTGGCGATCAACACGCTCCAAGGCTTTTCCGGCCCGACCAGGGCTGAAAGCAGCGCTCGCGCGGTATCGTCCGGCAGAGCGTCCAGGGTCCCGTCGATCAGCAGCAATCTCGGCCGGGCGGCAATGGCCCGAGCCAGCATCAGTCGCAGGGCTTGCCCGTTCGAGAGCGGTGCACCGTTGGTCTGCAGCACGGTGTTCAAACCGTCAGGCAGCTTGAGAATCGGGTCCAGCAACCCGACGGCGGCCAGCGCATCGCGGACGTCCTGCGGACTGGTGTTCGGCCGGTTCAGATGCACGTTCTCGTCGATCGTGCCCTGGAAGATCTCGACGCCGCGAGCGACGGCAAGGTGTTCGCGGAGGGAATCGGGACGCAGTTCGCGGAGATCGATGCCGTCCAATTCCAGGTGCCCTGACGCAGGGTGCCGCAAACCGCTCAACAGGTCGATGAGCGTACTCTTACCGGAACCGGACGGTCCGGTCAGCGCGACGCTTGCGCCGGGCCGGATCTCCAAACTCACGTCGTGCAGCGCTTCCGGAGCGTGGCCCTCGTGGCCGCCGTAGCGGTAGGAAACCTGCCGCACCGCAACCGTCGCCGGAGTGCCGGTCTGCAGGTGGAAGAGCTTGTCGTGCCGTTCCGTGGGCAGATCAAACAGGTGCCCCAGTTTGTCGATGGAAGCCAGCAGGTCGTAGAAATTCTCCAGGTGCTTGCCCATCTTGGCAAACGAGCCCACGATCACGGTCACGATCAATTCGGCCGCGACCAATTGGCCCAGCGTCAATTGTCCTTGAATCACGAGCCAGCCACCCAATCCCAACAACGCCGTGGCGGCCAGAGCCTGCAGCCCCAACGCAAACAACAACTGGCGGAGCACAATCCGGTAGTGCTTTTTGCGGGCCTCCAGCCAGGCAACCGCCAACCAGTCCGAGCGGTCTAGCGCGAATTGATTTCCCGAATGCATTTTGAAGGCCGTCGGATGGCGGACCAATTCTTCCAGCCATGCGCCCACCGCATACTTGGCTTTGGACTCCTTTACCGCCGTCTGTACCGCCCCGCGGCCGAGGCCGAAGGTAATGAACGCGATCAGCAGCAGCAGCGCAAGATCGAACCCCAGCAGGAACGGATGGTAAAAGGCCAACACCGCCATGCCCACAAGCGTCTGCAGGACGATCGAGACGGCATCCAGCAGCAGCGAGTTGGCGATCTTCTGCACCGTGACGATTTCGAAGAACCGATTCACCAGTTCGGGGGCATAAGCGCCGTCGAAGGCCGCACCGCGGACGCGCGGCAAGCGGTAGGCCAGGTCCGCCACCAACCGCACAAACAACCGCCGCTGCAGGATCTCGACCACGTAGGACAGCAGCGCCCGCAAGGCCGCGGCAAACAGGAGGAACGTGAACAGCAGGATTGCCAGCACGACAATCGGCTGCAGATACCGCCCAAAGGCGACCGTATTCACCAAGGCTTCGACGGCGATCGGCGTGGCCAGCAGCAAAGTCCCGTCGATGATCGAAAAGACCACAATCACCCACAGGTCTTTCCGCTCGGGCCAAATCAGGCCCCCGAGACGGACCAGCGGCGAGACGGAATGCGGATCGCCTTGGCCGTGCGGCGGCGCCGAGACGCCCTCGCAAGCCAAGGCTGGCTGGCCCACCAGCCACAGTCGCCGGTCAGCGCTTCCGGCGACGTTCAAACGCCGCCGCAAAGCACGCACGGAAACCCAGGTGTCCGGAACCGCCGACGCGATGTCGCTCAACCGGACCCGCCATCCGCGCACCTGAGAAACCAGCATCCACCGCAGCGATCCATCCGGCTGCTCGATCGCCGTGGCGACGGGCATCCCTTGTCGAACGAACGCCAGGGCGTCCGGCAGCGTGCATTCCAGCGATTGCACCCGCAGATCGATGCTCTCGCCCACCTCGGCCAGTCGCCGAGCCCAGATCGGAGCGCCGTCGCCGGGGATCGCCCGCTGGGCCGCGGCCAGCGCACGCCCCGCCAGGATGCGATCAAACGGCAGTTGGACGGCTTTCGAAAACGCCTCCAGAATTCGCAGAGCGTCGTCGCCGGGTTGCTCCGGTCGCGAGGTGTCAGGGGACGGATCGGCCATGTTGGTCATCCGGCTGCGGATTTTTCGGTCTGATAATACGGCTTTGTCAAGCGATCCGGCTTGCCCGGCCATCCGGCTGATCGCGCAGAATGATCGTCCAAGCCCGACTCAGCGGCGGCAGCGCCGTTCGGCTCTTATCCTCCAAGAGTAATATAGGGCGAGAAACAAGTCTCACGAAAACCCGCCCTGGCGTCAAAAGATCGCCCGCGAGGCTGGCCCAAAGCCCGGTTGTTTTGGAAAAGCCGGGCTTCTTGTTGCGGAGACGGCCGAGGCTCAGACGGCGGCTGGCTGGCGTTTGGGGGCCGCCGAGCGGTGAGGTTTGACGGGCGGCCCGTCCGCCGCGACGCAAGCCGCGAGGGACTGACACAGTGCGGCTTCCGGTCGGTCGGTGACGGCCGCATTGCGCTCGTAAAACGTGTTGGGCTCGTAGGTCCAGCCAGCGTCCAGGCGGCGAGACTCCTGACGGATTTGCCGCAGCAGCCAGCGGCCGCCCAGGGCCGAGGCGACGCGCGACTTCCAGCCGTACTCGGCGTGCAGGTCCCGCAGCAACTCCGTGATCTGGGCGTACTGTGCGGGGTCGTGGCGATAGTACAACCGGCTCGCGCCGACCAGCGCCGAAAAGCTGGTCGCCAACGCGCGGGCTTCCCAGGCGTAACGGTCTCGGACGCACGGGTCCGGATGGTTCCGGTAACGCTTCCAGCCGGCCAACGTGGTCCGCACGATGCGCACCGTGCTCGGTCCGTTGCGTTCAAAGTCGCGATCGAAAGCCCGCCGCACGAACTCGCCCGCGTGCTCGTCCGTCAAGTGTGGATGCCGGTAGTTGAACATCAATTGCCCGTGGACGTCGGCCACGTCAAACTCCGCCTCGTCCTTCATCAGGCCACGGGCCGTCAATTCCGCGTGCAACGGAGTGCCGGGCAAGGGAGTGTAGAGCATGAACTGGTGAAAGTCGGTGTTGTGGCGGGCAGCGTACTCGATGGCTTCGTCGATGTTTTCCGGCGTGTGCTCCTCCAGACCGATAATCGTCGAACCCAGCACGCGAATGCCGTGCGATTGCAATTCCCGGATCAACTCAAAGGTGTCGATCCCTTGCAGCTTGCCGTACTGACTGTCCCGGCCTTCGATGCCCATCCAGACCCAGGAAATGCCCAGACGGACCAACTGCTCCAGCCGATACGACTGCAGCACGTTGGCCGACGAGAACACGTACAGCGACCAGCTCTTCCGGTGCTGTTCCATCAGTTCCAGCAACCGCAGCGCCCGCTTGCGGTGCAGGAGAAAGTTTTCGTCCATGACGAAGAACGAGCGGACGTGCATCTCCCGCTCCATCTGAGCCATGACGTCGAACAGTTCGTCGCCCGATTCGTAGAAATGGACGGCGTGACCCTTGCCCCCAAACATGGCGGATGTCGAGCAGAAGTTGCAGCCCAACGGACAGCCGACGGAGGGCAAGAGGGTCGCCGCGACGTCGCCCGGCTGTTCCTTCAGCGTCATCCCGGCGCTGCGCGTGCCGAAGCCGGACGTGATCAACGGATGGCGAATCGGCTGCCCCTCGTCCTCCCCCAGGAACCGCCGCAGCCAGCGCACCCCGTCGCCGCGCACGATGTGATCGGCGTCGATCCGCTCGTGCAAGTCCGGGACATTGGCAATGTGCCCGCCGATGAGGATCGTCGCTTGCGGTTGATACTGCCGGATCAACTCGCACATCTTCTTGACTTTCCGCACGTTCGAGATGATCGAACTGATGCCGATGATGTCGTACGTGTGCGTGCGGAGTTCCTCGACAAAACGGTCGAGCGTCGGAAAGTCCAGGACGACGCACGGGGCGGCGATGTTCGCCTGCATCAGCATCAAGCCCCAACTGCGGTGAAACATCCTCAGCGAGAACGGGCCTTGCGTGCGAGTCACCTGGTTGTGGTACAGTTCCATCGGGTTCATCACCCGACTGCCGTACTCGTCGTCCTGGGCATAGGGCCCAAAAACGCTGGTCAACAACACCCGGGCCTGGGACCGCGCGGGATGAACGGGGGGCAGACAATAAACGGGACAGGATTCCGGTCGGTCTTGACGACGAATCATGAGAAACATGCCTTCCCAAAAGGAATAATGATCGCACTCGGCTGCAAAACGGAACGTACAGGCGTCGTGAATGTATTGTATGCCCTATCGTCGCAGTACCGATCGCCGCTATGTATGCGTTGTGTAATAGCTGCGTAACAGTTCGATATGCGCGGCGGATTGGGCCTGCATCCGGCCTGCCGGGTGAACACCGTTTCTTTGCCGGGGCGGTAGGGGTTATAATATCGACGTTGGTAAATACGAAACCAAGGAGCCCGTGATGGCCGCAACGAGGACCGCTGCCGGGGACGGCATGGCGTCAGAATCGGCTTCGCCCTCCGGGGGTCCTGCCGAGGCCTGGAACGTGTACCAGCCGCACGACCAGCGGCCTTGGGATCTCCGCCAGGCCGCCCATCTGTATCGTCGCGCCGCCTTTGGCGGCGCCTGGGCGGAACTGCAGCAGGCTTTCCAGGACGGCCCGGCCCGGACGATCGACCGTTTGGTGCGTCCGCCGGGCGACATGTCGACGTTCCAGAGATCTTACGACGGCTACGACCAGGCCGCCGGCCCGGCGGGCACCGACGACACGGCGCGGGCGTGGTGGTTGCGGCGGATGATCGAATCGCCGCATCCGCTGCTGGAAAAGATGACGCTGTTCTGGCACAGCCATTTCGGGATCAGCCGAACGCGGGTCGTGAAAGGGACGATGATGGTCAGCCTGGTCCACGTGCTGCGCCGGCACGCACTGGGCAACTACGCGGACCTGCTGGCCGCCGCGCTGCGTTTGCCGGCGGTCGTCCGCGGCCTGGAGGCAGACGGCAACCGCAAAAGCCGGCTCAACGCGAATCTTGCGCGGCAATTGCTGGCGCAGTACGGACCGGGAGTCGGCGAGTTCGACGAGCAGGACGTCCGCGAGACGGCTCGGGCGTTGACCGGCTGGCTGATGCTGCGGGACGATTTGCGTTTCGTGGACCGGGAGTTCGATGGGGGCCCGAAACGCATTCTCGGCCAGGCTGGGAATTGGAACGCGGACGACGCGGTGCGAATCGTCTTGCAGCAACCGGCCACGGCACGGCACCTCGTGCGCAGCGTGTACCGTTGGCTGATCTCGGAAACCGACGAACCGGATGCGCAGCTGCTGGCGCCGTTGACCGCTTCGTTTCACCGAGATTACGACATTGGGCGGCTGGTCGAGACGATGCTCCGCTCGAATCGGTTCTTTTCCGCTGCCGCGTATCGGCAGCGAGTGCGCAGCCCCGTCGAACTGGCGCTGGGCATGATCCGGCCGCTGGAAGGCAACGTCCCGACGCTGCGGCTGGGCAGCGACCTGGCCGCCTTGGGACAGGACCTCCTGCGGCCGCCCACGGTCAAGGGCTGGTTCGGCGGACGGTACTGGCTGAACCCGGCCGCGATGACGGGACGCGTGAATCTGGCGGCGGCCTTGCTGACGCCGGGCGGCGCGTACGGAGCCGGACTGGATGCGCACGCGGTCGCCCGGCGGCATGGCCGGTCGGACCCGGCTGCCGCGGCGAAGTTCTTGGTGGAGCTGTTGCTCGGCGGCGACGTTTCAACGCAGGTCCGGGACCGACTGGCCGAACGCGCGGCGCGCGGTGGCGCGAACGACTTGCCGGAACGGCTGCGCGAAGCGGCGCAGGATCTGTGTACGTTGCCGGAGTTTCAGTTGGCCTAAACCTACAGGATGACAATCATGTCCCTCACGCGGCGCGATTGGTTGAAATCGATGTTCGGGACTCCCGCACTGCTGGCCTTGTCGCCCGCAGCGCCGCTCGTGCTTGCCCGCGCTGCCGCTGCGGCCGAAGCGTCCGGCCAGCGGGACGGCAACGTGCTGGTCGTCCTGCAGTTATCCGGTGGGAACGACGGCCTGAATTCCGTCGTGCCGTACGCCGACGACGCCTACGGACGGCACCGCAGCACGCTGCGGCTGGCGGAACGCGAGCTGCACAAGATCGATGACTTGCTGGGCTTTCACCCCGAATTGGCCGCTGTCTCGCAGCTGTATCGGGAAGGCCTGGCTGCCGTGATCCAAGGCGTTGGATATCCCGGCAGCAGCCGCGATCACGAGGTAGCCCTGCGCGACTGGCACACCGCTCAGCCGGGCGAAGCGGCCTGCCAGACAGGCTGGATCGGACGGGCGATCGACTTGGCGGCCGAGTCCGGCGCGCCGGCCGTGCCCGGCCTGTTCGTGGGTCCGATCGCGACGCCCTTTGCGTTGCACGCCAAGCAGCAGGTGGTGCCCGCGATCCGCGCGTTGGACGGCAGCCAACGGCAGCGGTTGCAGCTGCTGCGGGACCAAGCACCGCGTTGGCGGTGGCTGGCGGGTGCGGGCGAGTCCGCCGCGCCGAGCGGCGGCCACCGGTTGCTGGACTGTGTCGTGGGCAATCTGCGAGCCGCGTACGCCGGCGGCGAGCGGCTCCAGGCCGTTTTGGATCACGCCGACGGTGCAGCCGGCTATCCGCCGTTTCAGTTGGCAAGCCACTTGGCGGCGATCGCTCAGTTGATCCGGGCGGATTTGGGCGTTCGGATTTTCTTGGCGGAGTTGGGCGGCGGCGGGATCGGCGGCTTCGACAGTCATGCCAACCAGCGGGACAACCACGCGGCCCTGCTGCGGCAGTTGTCCGAATCGGTGGCGGCCTTTCTTCGCGACTTGCACCGCGCCGATGTGCTGGACCGCGTCGTCGTGATGACGTTTTCCGAGTTTGGCCGCACGCTGGTGGAAAACGGCCGGCGAGGCACCGACCACGGCGACGCGGCTCCGGTGTTCCTGTTCGGCGGGCGGCTGCGCGGCGGACTGCTGGGCTCGGCCCCGCGTCTGGACCGGCTCGTGGGCGATGCTCCGGAATCGCACACCGATTTTCGCCGCGTGTATGCCACGATGCTCGACCGCTGGTTGGGGCTCGACAGCCGGAGCATCTTGGGCCAACGTTACGAACCGCTGGACGCGTTCGCGTGAGTGGCGGCGGAAGAGGCGGACGAGGAACGCTGGAAAACGCCTCCAGGCACGGAAGGCTGCCGTGAGGCGGTCGACGCGCCAGTCGGCGGCGAGTATACTTCGGCCACGGTGGTGATCGGATGCTTGCTCCTGTGTGGCCGGGAAGACTGGGATGAATTGGCGTTGGACCTGCGGATGGATATTGGCCTGGGTGAGTCTGGCAGCCACGGGGCCGCTGAGCGCTTCACAGGCCTCGGAGTCTGCCGCGCCGATCCGTTTTTCTCAGTTGGGTGCGCCCGCCGGACTGAACCAGTACATGCCGCAGACCTGGGGCGTCGTCGCGGTCAGCGTCGTCAACACCGAGGAACAGCCGGTGGACGTGCTGGCCGCGTTCGGGTTCTCGCGGGATCCGGACATCCAGTTCGCCCGCCGCATCTGGCTTCCCCCGCAGGCGGTGCGCCGCACTTGGGTGCCGGTCCAGCCGCCGCGTTTGCCGCCCGGCCGGGACGCGCTGACCTGTTACGGGATGCTGATTGACGAGCGGTCGGGCGCGGAGGTCGTCTTGCGTGCCGGCGGCGCGGAGGTCCAGCATACCAGTCTGCTGCGGGTGAACCGGGACCGGCTGGTGACGGGGGCCTTGATGGGCGACGAGGCCCTGGACTCCGACGAACCGGACTACGCTTACGAAGCGCTGATCGCCCTGCGGACGGCCCGCGGGTACGGACGAGGGCTGGCCCTGATCGATGACCGCAATCTGCCTCCGCTCCGCGAAGTGTTCGACGGATTGGACCAGTTGGTTCTGTGGAACGATCGTTTCGCAAGCGACGGGGCGATCCTGTCCGCCCTGCGGTCCTGGCTGAACGGCGGCGGCGAACTGTGGATCATGCTGGATCGTGTCGATTTTGCCGGGGTCGAACGGCTGCTGGGCGAGACCTTCACGTGCCACCTGGTCAATCGCGTCGCGCTGGACCAGGCGGTCATTCAGAGCGTCGTTGCGCCGCCGCTTGCCGCGCCGGCCGCGTCGGAGTCTTACGAACAGCCGTTGGATTTTGTCCGGGTGATCGTCACGGGCATGGAAGTCACGCACACGGTGCAGGGCTGGCCGGCGGCTTTCTGGCGAGACGTGGGCCGCGGGCGGGTGGTGTTCACCACGGTGGGCGGCCGAGCCTGGATCCGCGCGGCCACCGCCCCACGGCCGCCAAGGGAGACGAACCGGACGGCGGCCTACGAGCCCACGCGCGAGTTCGACGAATTGCCGTTGTTCCAGGAACGCCAGCCGCCGCTGGCCAGCCCCGACGTCTTCTGCGCCTACCTCTCGCAACGGATCGGCTATCGGATCGCCTCGCGGGGGCCGGTAGGCGCGATCCTGGGCCTGTTTTGCGTTGGACTGCTGGTGGCCGGAGTGGTCTTGGCGCGGCGAAGGCGACTGGAGCACCTGGCCTGGCTCGCGCCTGGCTTGGGCTTGCTGGCCGCCGTCCCGCTGGCAGGGCTGGGGATGCGTTCGCAGCGAGCCGTTCCGGCGACCGTGGGCGAGGCGCAGTTCGTCGAGGTCGCGGACGGCGCGGGCCAATTCACGGCCACCGGTTTGCTGGCCTGCTACGACCCGGTGCCGGCGGCGGGCGTGACGGGCGTTTCCCAGGGCGGCGTCGTCCAGCCGGACGAAGTGTCCTCAGCGGGCACGACGCGGCGCATGGTCTGGACCGATCTGGATCAATGGCATTGGGAGCGACTCCGTCCGGCGACGGGCCTGCGCATGGCCTCGTTCCAGTCGTCGCGCGACCTGCCCGAACGGCTGGAAGTCCGCGGCACGTTTACGGCGGAAGGGTTCGCCGCCCGCTGGACCGGTAAAACGCTTTCACTCACCGACCCGGTGATTGTGGTTCCCGGCCAGTCGTGTCTGGCGGTCCGGGCGGACGGATCACGATTGTTGGCAGGTCCCCAAAACGTATTGGCGCCGGGCCGATACGTCGAAGGCCGCTGGCTGAGCGACGAACAGCACCGGCGGCAGGCGGTGATGGAGAAGATGCTGCAGCCTCGTCCGGGACAGCTGCGCGAAATCACTCGACCGCTCCTGCTGGGCTGGAGCGAGGCCGTGAACCTGGGATTCCAGTTTTCGCGGTCCCAGGAGCGGTTCGGAACGGCTTTGTGGGCGCTGCCCTTGCGGATCGATCGTCCACGTGGCGGAACGCGGGTCGTCATCCCGGCGCCGTTCCTGTCGTTCTCCGCCGGAATCCGGGCGACGGACGAGAGTCGGTCTCCGCTGTACGACCGCCGAGCGGGCGTCTGGATCGCTTCGCAGAAGCCCACGGAGACCTGGTTGCGGTTCCAGGTGCCCGACAGCGTTCTGCCGTTCCGCATCCAGACTGCGCGGCTGACCGTGCAGGTGACCGCGCCCAGTCGGAGAGTGCAAATCGTCCGGCGCGTGGGCGAACGCACCGTGCCGCTCCGCCAAGTGGACAACCCCATCGGGCAAATCCAGGTGACGCTCCAGGACGCGACGCTGCCGGACTTGGATCCCGCCGGACGCCTGCTGCTGGGGATTCTGGTCGACCCGATTGCGGACGGCGTTGGCGAGGCGCTGACCAGCGTCTGGAAAATCGACACGGTTCAAGTGGAGGTCGCCGGCACGGTGTTGCCGGCACAAGGCGAATAGGAGCCGGAAATGAGCGAGCCGGTCGTGGTGACGCACGAGTTGACGAAGAAGTACGGCGAGTTCACGGCCCTGGATCGGCTGTCGATCACGCTGGAGCGAGGTCAGATTCTGGGCTTCATTGGCCCCAACGGCGCCGGCAAGACGACCACGATCAAGATCCTGGTGGGTCTGGCGCGGCCCACGGCGGGCCAGGCCCGCATCGCCGGCGTGGACTGCTCGCGCGAGGCCCGCAAGATCAAGCGGCTGGTCGGTTACATGCCCGACACGTTCGGCGCGTACGACAACATGCGGGTGCGGGAGTACCTGGACTTTTTCGGGGCCGCTTTCAAGATCCCCTGGCGCACGCGGAAACAGCGGATCGACGAGGTCCTGGAAACGACGGGGTCGGCTTACATGCAAGACCGGTTCGTGGAAACGCTCAGTCACGGGATGCAGCAACGGATCGCGATTGCCCGCACGCTGCTGCACGACCCCGAAGTGCTGATCCTGGACGAGCCGGCCAACGGCTTGGATCCCCACGCCCGGATCGAAATCCGCGACTTGCTGCTGCGGCTGGCGGCAATGGGCAAGACGCTGATCGTGACCAGCCATATCTTGCCGGAACTATCGCGGATTTGCGATCGGGTGGCGATCATCACGCGCGGCCGGCTGCGGGCGGCCGGAACGCTGGACGAGATCATGCGGCAGGTGCGGCACCAGCGCTTGATCGAAGTCCAGCTGTCGTCCCGCAGCCAGCTGGAGCCGGCGGTCCGCGTGTTGGGCGAGACGCTCGGCGAGGAGACGGCGGTCGTGACGTCCGAGGCGGAAACGATCGTGCGGTTCCAGACGGACCGCTCGGACGAGGATTTGGGCGAAGTGCTCAGCCGGCTGGTCGGTGCGGGCGTCCGCGTGGTGCAGTACCGCGCGGTCGTGTCGGACTTGGAAGACGCGTTCCTGACGGTGACGCGCGACGAGGCGGAGGCGGCGTAGGAGTTGTAGGTTGAGGCTCCGACCCGACCGATCGGGTCCGGTCGGGTCGGAGACTCAACCTGCTCTGGCAGCGTCCGGAAGGCAGTGGAAGACGTATGTGGAATCATCCGATCGTGCGACGCGAATTCCTGGGCACGCTCCGCCGCCGGCGGGCGGCCGCGGTGATCATCGCCACGGCCCTGGTCCTCTCGTCGCTGGTGCTGCTGGGTTGGCCGTCCGACGCGCAAGTGGACTTGAGCGGCGCCCCGGCCCGGAAGGTTTTTCGGCTGCTGGGTTACGGCCTGCTGGGCGCCTTGCTGCTGCTGACGCCAGCCTTCCCCGCCACGTCCATCGTCCGCGAAAAACAACGCGGCACGCTGGTCCTGCTGCTGAACTCGCTCCTGACGCCGTGTTCGATTTACGTCGGCAAGCTGGCCGGCAGTCTGGGCTTTGTGCTCCTGCTGCTGCTGACCAGCGTTCCCGCGGCCGCGGCCTGTCAGGCGATGGGCGGTGTTTCGCTGAGCGGCGATTTGCTTCCGCTGTACGCCGTCCTGGCCCTGGCCGCCGTCCAGTACACGGCGGGGGCGTTGTTGGTCAGCACGTACGTCCATTCGTCGGACGCCGCCTTGCGGTACGCTTACGGCGGCGTCCTGTTGCTGGCGGTTGTGACGCTGGGCCCGCACTATTTTTTCCAGGGCACGGGGGGCTGGAAAGCGGTGGGCGCGGAGCATCTGCGGTGCCTGTCGCCCATCCCGGCCGTGATGCAGTTGATGGGGCACAGCGGCGTCGGCGCCAAAGGACTCGCGGCGGACGAGCACGTGATCTCGCGTTGCGTCTGGTACGGACTCGCGGCCACGGGACTGTTCGCGGGCCTGACGCTCGCCCGGCTGAATCACTCCCTGTTCGACCGGGCTCATTCCCAGGGCTTGATCACCGACGAGCGATCCTGGCTGGTCCGCGCGATTCGCCGCCTGTTTTTTGTCGTCGACCCGCAGCGCCGCAAGCTGACGATCGCCCCGCTGGTCAATCCCGTGATGGTCAAGGAATTCCGCTGCCGCCGCTTTGGGCGGATGCACTGGATGCTGCGCGTGGCGGCCCTCAGCACGCTGGCATCGCTGGGACTGACGTACGTGGCCAGCCTGGGCACGCTGGACTGGGGACCGGAGACGATTGGCGGCCTGATGGTGCTGCTGCAGGGGGCGTTGATCCTGCTGTTGGCCCCTGCGCTCACTGCCGGCCTGATCAGCTCCGAAATCGAGAGCGGCGGCTGGCAGCTGTTGCAGATGACGCCCTTGTCGGCTCCCAAAATCCTGCTTGGCAAGCTGGCCAGCGTGGTCTGGCCGATCCTGTTGATCTTGATTTCCACGCTGCCGGGTTACGTGGTCATGGTCTACATCGAGCCGGCGATGTGGCTGCAGATTCGCCAGGTCTTGATCTGCCTGACGTTGACAGCCGTGTTCTCGATCACGCTCAGTCTGGCCTGCAGCAGCTTGCTGAGCCGCACGGCCACCGCCACGGCCACGGCGTACGGGGCTCTGGCGGCCGTCTGCGGAGGCCCGCTGCTGGTCTGGCTATTGCGGGACGCGCCCTTCGGGCATGGCACGGTGACCTGGGCCCTGACGATCAACCCGATCGCCGCCGCCCTGGCCGTGATCCGCACGCCGGGATTCGCTCCGTATCCGTTGATTCCCAACAGCTGGTGGTGCGCCTCGTTCGCCTCCGCCGTGTTCCTCGCCATCGTCCTCCTGCAAACCCATCGGCTCACGCGGCCCCAATGAGCATGCATTCTTGCCTGACTCCCGCTGTCTCCATCGTAGCCCTCTCGCTCCGCGAGAGGAAAACATGTCATCTCGCGGGCCGGCGGCGGGGTGCATTTCATCTCGCGGAGCGAGATGTCTGCGGTGGCGTTTTTCGCGCCGCCGTCGCCTGCCTGGTCATCCTGTCGCTGGCCGCCGTCTGCTGCGGGCAATCGCGGAAGCCGTTGGATTTCGTGATGTTTGCCGATCCCCGCCTCGACTTGCCGCCGGACGAGATGCGGTTTCAGCCGGAGTTACTGCCGCTGTGGCTGGCCGCGCTCGACTCGCCCGAAGCCGATCTGCGGCAGCAGGCCGCGCGGGCCCTGGCTCGGGCGCACGCTCATGGCATGCCGGGACTGGACGCCGCGATTGGACCGCTGACCCGGAACTTGCAGGAAAGCGACCGGCAGATCGTGCGTTTGACGGCCGCCCAGGCGCTGGTGGCAATGGACGCCCGTCCGTTGGCTTCCGCGTTGTTCAACCGCGGCCAGACAGACGGCTTGGACATGGCCCAGCTGGTCGAACCAGCGCTGGCTCGCTGGCATTTTCAGCCGGCCATCGACCTGTGGCGCCGCCGACTGCAGGACGATGGCGTCGACCGGCAAAGGCGGCTGTTAGCGATCCGCGGGTTGGCCCAAGTCCGCGATCAGCCGGCGGCCGATCCGCTGCTGAAGATTGCCATCGCGGATTCCGAGCCAGCGGACATGCGGCTGGCTGCCGCCGTAGCCGTGGCACGCGTCTGCCGCAGCGGCTTGGAAGACGCTGCGCGCCGCTTGCGGTCCAAGCCGACAGCCGGCGTCGCTGATCGGCTGGTCGCCGTCCGCTTGCTCCGCGAACACGATTCCGCCGCAGCCCGATCGCTGCTGCTGGAAATGGTCCAGGACGAGGATTCCAGCGTCGTTGCCGGCGCGTTTGAGACGTTGCTGGCCTTGGAGCCGGCGCGGATCGTTTCGCTGGCTCGGGCGGCAATCGCTCGCGGCGACGCCAACGTCCGGAGCCTGGTCGCGCTCGCTCTGGCTACGTGTCCGTCCGCCGACAATCTGGCGGTCTTGGCCGACCTGTTGGCGGATCCCATTCCGAACCTGCGTGAGCAAGCCCGGCAGTCTTTGGAGAAGCTGGCCCAGTCGCCGGATTGGCGGCCGGAGGTGCTCCGGCAGGGCGAACGCCTGCTGCAGAGTGAACGTTGGGCGGCGTTGGAGCAGTCCGTCGTCCTGCTGGGGACCTTGAACCATCCTCCGGCCGCGGACCGTTTTGTCGCGTTGTTGGAGCATCCGCGTGCGGAAGTCTACGTCGCGGCTGCCTGGGGCCTGCGGCGGCTGGGCCTTGCCCGCACCCTGGCCCCTGCCCTGGACGCCGCTCGCCGGCGCAGCGCGAACCGCCAGGAATCATCCGGCGGACCGGGGAGACCCAATCTGGATTACCAATTGGCCCATCTGTTCGAGTTTTTTGGCCAGCAGAAATATGCGGCTGCCGAGCCCTTCCTGCGCACGTTCATCCCCAAGGATTTGTCGATTCCGCAAGCCCGTTCTGCGGCCATTTGGGCCTTGGGTCACTGTCACGAAAACCGGCCCGTAGCGGAGCTCGTAACCGCCCTGCAGGCGCGTCTGAACGACGTCGACACCCTCATGCCGGAGGACGAACTTATCCGCCGCTTCTCCGCGGTCACCCTGGGTCGCATGAAGGCCGCCGACGCCTTACGGACCCTGGAGGCCTACAACGAGCCGGCCGGAATCGTCTCGCCCGTGGGCTATGCCTGTGCCTGGAGCCTCGAACGGCTCACCGGGCAACCCATCCCCGCCCGTCCCGTCCCCGTCAAGTACCACCTGAACTTCTTCCTCGAACCCTGGGCAGACAGCCGCTGACAGCAATCCCGTGTCGCCCCCCAGACGATGCCTTTTTCAAAAGGGGCCACCCGTATTTCTCTGATCGCCGTGGTCGATTTCTGGTGCGCCTACGACGACGGTTGAAAGTCGGGGTCGCCATACCAGGCTTTCACGATACGACGACCTTTGACTTTTTTCAGGCGCGGATCCGTTGGGCGTCGCCGCAGCCGTGTCGAGAAAAAGTAGAATGTCTTTTTTGTTTTTGCTTGGGAGACGGCGGGAAAACGGCCGCCACAGCATCTCGTGCGACTGGCCAATCGTCGCCCTGCCCACGCGGGGCAGGAGGAGGCCGCACGTAAGCATCGCTCGAACAACAACGGCCTCAACAGTTCGGCAAATAAGCTCCCAGATCTTTCAGCCGCCGCTGCAGTTCGGTCACCGGGAAGCCGCGTGTATCGCAGCCCTTCGCGGCACAGATGGCGGCGGCCACTCCGATGGCCTGCCCCGTGATGAAACAGCCGGGCATGACGCGGATCGAACTCTGCATATACCGGTCGGTGCTGACGCAACGGCCGGCTGCCAGCACGTTGGTCAGCTTCTGAGGCACGAGGCAACGGTACGGGACGCCGTAGCTTTCGCCTTTTGCATACCGCAGATTTCGGAAATCCTCCGCGTACCGCTGGTAGCTGGCCAGGTCCGGCTTGGCGGCGTGGATGTCCACCGCGTAGTTGTAGCGGCCGATCTCGTCAGGGAAGACGGCCCGCGACTTGAAGTCCTCCAGATTCAGTACATAGTCGCCCACGATTCGCCGGCTCTCGCGGCATCCGAGCTGTGAGGCCGTCGCCACGAGTTCCATCTGCTCGAAGCCCTTGAGGTACTTTTTGTAATAGCGTTCGTACTCCGGCAGCGACTTGCGGGCCCACAGCAGGGCGCGCGTGAGGGACCGTTCGTCCGTCGAGTCGAGTCCGAACGTATGTCCGAGGTTGCCGCCGCCGGTGTGCTCGCCGATGCGGAACATGCCCGGCAGGTGTTTGTCCTCGAACGTGAACACCTTGTCGCGGAAGGCGTCCTCCAGGCGGCTCTCGTCGCTCGCTCGCCCGCCCTCATGAACCTTGGACCAATCGATGTCGGCCCACAGGCTGCACAGCGTGCCGGCCATCATGTTCCCGTGCTCGTCGCCCTTCTCGCACGGAGCCCCGGCCCAAGCCGCCAGGTCGCCGTCGCCCGTGCAATCGAGGAACACACGGGCCTTGACGGCGAACAGCCCGCTCTTGCCGGCCAAGACGACCGACGACACCCGCTCGGCGTCCGATTCGACGGCAACCATGTCGGTGTGGAACGTGAAGTCCACCTTGGCCTCTTGGAGCAACTCGTCGTACAGGCGTTTGAGCACTTCCGCCCGGATCGTCACATTGCTGCCCGGTCCGTTGCCGCCGCTGGCCGCCAACCGCCGTTGAATTTCTTCGCCAATCCCGCCGGCCAGGTTGCGAATCCCGTCGCTGAAGGGCATGAACAGGGGCAACATGCCGGCGGTGCCCATGCCGCCCAAGCACGTATTCCTCTCGGCAAGAAACACACGGACGCCTTGGCGAGCCGCCGCCACGGCCGCTGCTACACCGGCTGGCCCGCCGCCGGCGACGAACACGTCGACCTCATGACGGACCGCGAGACGCCGTTGGAAGACGACTTCGCCCGCCGGCAACTCATCAGCCTGCCCCGCCCCGGCGATCGAACCAAACCCGCCCAACGCCGCGGCAGCTGCCGAGCCTTTCAGGAATTCTCTGCGATTCGACGACACGGTGCTCCTCCTGCGTTGGATCCATGTTTTCTGAATGATCACTCGCCGTTCCAGCTTGACAGCCCACTGGTCGCTTCGGCTTGTTATAGTCGCGTCGAGCGGCGACGTCCATGTCAGCTGCAGTGACAGTAAATCCGCTCCTTCCAGTTCAACCCGCCGACGATCTCCGGGATTTCCGCGTGGCGCAATGCATCAATCGACGGTCTTGACGACAAGACGAGGGACAACGAAACTCACAGCAGGACAAAGAGTGTTCCGGCAGCCGGTTTCGCGAGAATTCTGCAGACGGAGCGATTACTTTGCCTTGTGAGTTCCTTCCGTTCTTTTCCTCTTAGAGCTTTCGCGTGCCATGCCTCGATCCGTTCTCGTTTTGCTTGTGTTGATGTCGGTTTCGGTCGCCGTGGGCCAAACGGCTCGAAGTCCTGACCGGTCACCGCGAGAGCCTTACGAGCACCAGGTGGCCCAGAACGCGGCTCGCCTCAAGTCCGATTCGTCTACCGTCCGCGCGCGGGCGGCCGAGGCGCTGGGGTTTTTGCGGGCCTACGCTGCCGAGGCGGCGTTGATCGAGCGGCTTCGGGACGACCGTTCGGCTTCGGTGCGCTGCAAGGCGGCGTTGTCGCTCGGCTGGTGCGGAGGACGCAAAGCCGTACCTCCGCTGCTGGCCGCCTTGGACGACCGCGACTGGCAGACCGCCCAGGCGGCCCACGTCGCGCTGACGAACTTGACCGGCATGGAGTTCCCTTTCGACGCCGCGGGGCCGAGCGACAAACGGACGTCCCAGGCTCGGCGCTGGCGCGATTGGTGGGCTGCGGTTTCTCCCGATCAGCCGCCCGGCGACGTGCTCGACCTGCTCGGGGGCGATGAAGTGCTGGCCCGCCCCGTGGTTTTGCCCGCGGCTCGGCCCGACAGCCCGACGCTGGGCAAACCCGTCACCGCCTCGACCACGTACCGAGGCCCGCCCGGCGTGCTCACTGACGGCTACGTCGGTCCGCTGTATTGGCAGACCAAATTTGTTGATCCGCCCCAATCGTGTACCGTAGACCTCGGCCAGCCGGTCGACGTGCATCGCGTGATCGTTCATCAATACGGTCCGCAGTTCGTCATGACCAGCTACGAAGTCGCCGTCAGCCTGGACGGACAGTCCTTTGATGCGGTCGAACGCCGGGACGGCGAAAGTTCGGTCACCCTGGTTGTTGACTTCCCGAAACGTGAGGTGCGATTTATCCGCATCACCAGCTTTGGCTCCAAAAACCCCACCTACCCGACCACGTTCTTCGAGATCGAGATCAATCGGCAGACGGCAGTCCAGCGGTCGCCCGAGCAGAGCACGGCGTCACGTGAACAAGAGCTCAAGGCATGGCGGGAGGAGCGAGGACTCCGCGCGCTGGGCGCGCTGGGAGGCCGCGGAGCAACCGCTGCGGTGCTGGCGGTGTTGGGGCCGGATCCGTCCACGGCACCGCACTACCGTCCCACGGTCCGGACAGGCATCCGAGCGCTCGGACGGCTGGGCGACGAACGAGGCTTCCAATACCTGGTCGCGTTGCTAAAGAATCCCTTCTGGGCTCGGGCGGCAGCCGAGGCGTTGGGCGATTTCGGCGGCGCGCGGGCGGTTTCCGCTTTGATCGAGGCTTACCCGCAGTACGCAAAGGATCTCCAGGCACAGGATCCTCCGGCCGTGCCGCGTGACGATAAGATGGGTTTTCCCAGCGAAGACCGGATGTTGGAGACGCCTTATTGGATCATCTACTCGATGTGCCGGCTGCCGCTGGACCGCGACGCGGACCGGGCCGCACTCCGCAAGATCGCGCCGCAGATCATGGCCAACCTGCCGGGCGACCACGATACGTTCTTCCTGTACGAGCCGGAAGTCGCGCATCTGCTCACGCGCCACCTGATGGAACTCGCGGGGTTCAGGCAGGAAGCGGCGGAACAGGCCTTCGAGCAACTGGGCCAGAAGCGGCGCGTGCCGGCGCCCGCTGGCGAACTGGCCTGGTCGCGGCTTCCCGCCTATTGGATTTCCAGCTGGCTGCCATGTGTCTGTACCGAGCGCGAGGACCTGCCGCGCCTGCTGGCCTTGCTCGATCATCCCGAAGGCTGGGTCCGGCTGAACGCCGCCAAAACGATCGCCTGGCTGGGCGATCCGGCGGCGGTCGAGCCGCTGGCCGCGAAGCTGGCCGGAGCCAAAGCCGAAGCCGACTACGGATACAGCGGCACGTTCAAGGACGAAGAGTACAACGACCCTGCGCCGCGCTGGCGCGAGGGGCTCATTCGGGCGCTGGGGCTGCTGGGCGCCCACGATCATACCGAGTTGCTGGCGAGCATCCTGAACGATGAGCGTTCGGTGGCCGAGATCCGCTTGGCCGCGGCGCAGGCACTGGCCGATTTGGGAAACGAGCGCGCACTGGCGGCGCTGCATCGGGCGGCCACGGAGCATCCCATCTACTGCGTGCGGCACGCCGCGCGGGACGCTTTGCAAGAACGGGGCATCGCAGTCGACGCCCCGAAAAACAAAGCGTCAGAGTCTGCAGGGACGGCGGCGGAAACAGCGTGCCCGGACATCACGCCGGCAGAAAGCACGGCCGGACTGGAAGACGTCCCCGCGCTGGTCTTTATCAAAGGCTCCAACGACATCCCCAATACCAAGGGCACGGTCGAACAGGCCGACCGGTGGCGGCAAACGTATGCGGTCACCGACTCGGGCCCCGCCTACCGTCCGGGACGAAATCTGTATTTGTTGAAGCCGCCGCGCCCCGACGGGACAATAACGCCCCTTACGCGTTTCCCGGACGGATACGTCGCCGAACCGGAACTGTCCTGGGACGCCACGCACGTGATCTTCTCCTATCGGGGCCAAGCAGATCCCTGGTGGCAGATCTACCGGGTAAACCTCGACGGTTCGGGGCTGAAACAACTGACCTCCGGCCCCTATCATCACGTCGGCCCGGCTTATCTGCCCGACGGGCGGATCGTGTTGGCGACCAGCCGCAGTGGAATCCGGGACGAGTACCACGGCTACCCTTGCACGGCCCTGTCCGTGATGAACGCCGACGGCAGCGGCCTGCAGTTCCTCGCGACGAACATCGGGCGGGACAACGAACCCGCCGTGCTGCATGACGGACGCGTGGCGTTCAGCCGCCTGGAGGTCTTCTATTCGCGCAACAAGACGGAACTGACGCTCCACGCCGCGCATCTCGACGGCACGCTCGACGCGGTCCTGTACGGGCCCGAACGGCGGCCGTTCTGGCGCAACCTGGACCACGGTCCCCGCACACCGGCCGACGGCCAGGAAGCGCCGCTCACGCACCGCGTGCTGCGGATGACTCAGCCACAGCCGATGCCGGACGGCCGGAACATGGTCGTGGTGACTCAAGGCGGGCTCGCCCTCGTCGGCACGGCGCGGGACCGCGAGCAGATCATCACGCCGGACAACAAGACCCGCGCTTATACGACGCCCATGCCGTTGCCGGATGGCACGATCCTGTGCGCTTCGACCGAGAAGGTGGAAGAGCGCGAAAAGGTGGACCTGGGGCTCTACCTTTTTGACCCGGCGACCCAATCGCTGGAGCTGATCTACAACGATCCAGCCGCCGCCGATTTTGAGCCTCGTCCGGTGCTCCGCCGTGCGGTGCCGCAGCTGCGGCCGGAGAGGGCCGAGCCCGGCGCCTACAGCGGGCATTTCTTGTGTACCTCGGTGTACGCCACGCAGGAGCGGCACGTGCCCCAGCGGGGCCGGTTGGTGCGGCTGATCGAAGGCCTGCCCGCGCCCGCCCGGCACAGCACCCACACCAATCCCTGGCCGGTTTGGAAGAACCACGGAGGCACGTTTGCCCGGGTGCTGGGTATGGCCCCCCTGGCCGCTGACGGCTCGTTTTACGTCGAGGCCCCGGCGGACCGGCTGATGCACTTCCAGGTGCTGGACAGCGACCGCCGCGTAGTGGGCAATCAAAAGACGTGGATCTACCCGCGTCCGGGCGAGACCAAGGGCTGCATCGGCTGTCACGAGAACCCCCACACCACCACGCGCGGCAACGATCCGCTCGCCTCCCACTATCGCCCGCTGAGCTTTCTGCCCGACGGCAACGAGTTCACCTACCGGGCCAAGGCATGGTTCAAGGGCCACCTGCCGGATGAAATCGAAGAACGCACGCGAACCGTCCGCGCCGTCAACCTGCTGGGGCGGCAGTGAGCGTTGGGGGCCTCGCGAGAAAAAGGACGACGGGGGCTTGCAGAACGACTCCAAGAACGACTTCACCAGAGTGTCGTTCTCCGTCACTTCCGAACGCAGCAGGCTTCTTGGGCTTCTTGGGGCCTGGGGGCTTCTTGGGGCCGGGGCTTGACTTTCAACTTTTCCGGGGGACGTTTGACGGTTTTCCAGGCGGCAATCATTCAAGGCCTGACCTTTGCTGTGCATGATTGGCGCAGTTTGCAGACAAGCAGCAAGAACTCAAGGCCTGACCCTATGCCACTGACCCCATGCCACTCGTCTGGTTCTGAACACCGTACCATGTCGGCGAGCAGGCTGGTGACATGGCGAATGGGTTCGATCCCTTCTGCTTGCTCGTGAACGCCGCTCGGTTTAGCATGTTGTCGGCGGCCGACCGTTGCGGGGCGCCGGGGGGCGTAAGCGTCTTTACCGCGCAGGAGGAATAACGATGAGGTGTTGTCGACGCGCGTTTTTGCCGGTGTTTGCCGGTTTGATCTTGGGGACGTTGTCCGTGCAGGCGGTTGAGTTGACCGGGTTGCGGACTCCGCAGACGGTGCTGCAGGAGCGGATGCGGGCGCGCAGCGATTGTCTGGTCTGGTACGATTTCGGCAAGGTGCCGGAGGGATTGACTTTCCCGCCGGCTCCGGAACAGGACTCGCTGGCGGAGACCGTCGGTGTTCTCGACGGGCAGCGCGCGACCCGAATCTTCCACGGACGATTGAAGGGCGAGGTTTTCGATTTTCCCCAGACCGGCTTCACGCTCTGCTGCTGGCTCAAAGTCAATACGCTGGAGCATGTCGATCGCGACGGGTACAAACGCACGACAGGCGGTGTAATGGCCTCCGGCAGCGGTTATTACAACGGCTGGCGGTTGCTCGTGTCCCCTGACAACGCGACGCTGACCTTCGCTCTTGGACATCCGGAGGGCAGCCGCAACGTCAGCAGCTCGGGGTTCTTCACCGTTGGACAATGGCACCATCTGGCTGTGACCTGGAATCAAGAGAGTTTAGCGCTGTGGATCGACGGGAGCTTGCGCGCGGAGAGCAGAAACGAGATCGGCTATACCCCTGCAACCACGTTGAAGTACTTCCGCATAGGCGAATGCAGCGAAGGCACCGGAGTTCTCGATTTCGAGATCGCTGATCTGGGTTTCTTCAGCACGGCCCTTCCCGGCATCATGTTCGAGGGCCTGGGGAATCCCGACGCCCTGCTGGCCCGGAGGCTGATGGAATTCTTGCAGGAAATGCCACTGCCTTCCGGGAACGGTTCTGCGGCCGTTGATGCCGGACAGGAACAGCGGTACCGCAAGTACTTCGAGCCTCTCTTGAGCCTCACCGAATGCGGGGATTCCTTGGCCTTCAGGCAAGCTCGCTCGTACGCCCGTTTGTGCCTTGCCAAGAGCTTTCTGCGAAGCGGGATGGAAGAAGAGGCGAACGATGCCTTTCGGCAACTGGCGGTCGACGAGTCTGCCATGCTCGTGCATCGTGCCCGTGCGATGCTTGCCTTGGGCGACATGCGACGAGACAAACGGGAGTACGCCGCGGCACGCCGCGAGTACAGCCAGATGCAGGATTTTTTTGTGGCCCGGCACGAAGCGTTCCGCGTCGAAGCGATGTCCCGTCTTCGGGACATCGCAACACTGGTCGATGGCGAGCCGTTTCGGGATGAAAGGCGGCGGCGGATCGAACGGATCAACGGAGCCACGCCTTGGTTTCACGTATCGCCTGCCGGCGAAGATACAAATCCCGGTAGTGCCGAGCATCCGTTTCGGACCCTCGAACGCGCGCGCGACGCGATTCGGGAGCGGCGCACGAAGGAAACGCTCTCGGCCGGCGGTGTCGCCGTCGTTCTGCATGCCGGTGTGTATCCCCGTCTGAACGGAAGTTTTTCGCTGGCGGCCGAAGACTCGGGCACGGAGGCAGCACCGATCGTCTACTGCGCCGCCGCTGGCGAGGACGCCGTTGTCCGGGCGGGACAAGCCGTTAAGGACTTCGTGCCGCTCGCCGACAACGCGGCGGCGCGGCGCATTCCCGAAGCCGCACGCGGCCATGTTTTGCAGGCGGACCTCCGCGCCGCCGGCATCTCGGATTTCGGCAAGCTGCGGCCACGCGGCCGCGGTTACGGACAACTGGCCGGCATGGACGAACCCGCCCATCTGGAGCTGTTCTTCGGCGGCGTCCCCATGTCCCTGGCACGTTGGCCGAACGACACGCCGAAGATGAGTGAACGGTTTGCCCACGTGGAACTGGGCGAACAGGCAAGCGAGCGCGACAGCGGGCGGACGATCGTCAAGGACAGTGACATCTTCTACTACTCCGATCCGCGCCAGGACGCCTGGGCGGATGAACCCGATCCTTGGCTGTTCGGCTACTGGCAGCGGGCCTATTTTTCCTCGTACCGCAAGATCCTGCGCATCGATCCGGAGCGGAACCAGATCCAGGTGGACTGGAATCTGGCTCCCGCTGCCGTCCAACGAGCCGAAATGGTCCGGGGATCGGGATACCAGGGGATCAACCTGCTGTGCGAGCTCGACCGTCCCGGCGAGTGGTATCTGGACCGCGACACGGGCCTTCTGTACTTCTGGCCTCCTTCCTCGATCGGGGAGGGCGAGGCGATCGTTTCGATGCTGGAAGCTCCGATCATCGCCACCGACGGCGTGTCGAACGTCGTTTTCCGCGGGCTCACGCTGGAAGCCGGCCGTCAGCATGGCGCTGTCGTCAAGGAGGGAGAAAACGTGCTGCTGGCCGGTTGTGTCATCCGAAACATGGGACGCAAAGGCGTGATTGTTGAAGGGGGCCGCGGCCACGCGCTGATCGGCTGTGACCTGGCCCACCTGGGCGACGCGGGGGTAAAGCTGACGGGCGGCGACCTGCCGGCGCTGGGTTCGTCCGGGCATGTTGTGGAGAACTGCCACATTCACCACGTTGCCCGCTGGAACCGGGGCGCCTACCAGCCGGGTCTTGAAGTCGAAGGCGTAGGAACGCGCATGTCTCACTGCTTGATCCATGATGCACCGCACCAAGCCTTCCTGCTCAGTGGAAACGATCATCGGACCGAGTATTGCGAAATTCACGATGTGACCCACGAAGCGGGCGACGCCGGGGCCTGGTACATGTACGGCAGCGCGGGCGCGGCGCTTTCCGAGCGGGGTCAGGTCGTGCGCTACAATTCCTGGCATCACTTGCCGTACAACGAGACGTTCAAAGGCTTCCACTGTATTTGCCGCATGGGAGTGTACATCGACAACGTCAACGGCGGCGTGACGGTCTATGGCAACTTGTTCTCCCGCTGCGACGTGTCCAGCGGCACCGTGTTCTTCGGCGGCAGCGACGACATCGTGGAGAACAACGTGTTCCACCGCTGCTGGACCGGCGTCAATCTGCAGGACCGCTCTTGGGTGTACGCCAAGGGCTACAAGGGCCTCGACGCCTTTCTGGCGAAAATGAAAGTCAACGAGCCGCCTTGGAGCGTCCGCTATCCGCGTCTGACCACCATCAAGCCGCACACCGAGGATCTCACACTGCTCGTGCGCGGAAACGTGGTGGCCCGCAACATCGGATTGGACTGTGGCAAGTTCATTTCAGGGAACGCCACCACGCTGCGATACGCCCGCATCGAGCGGAATTGGGAGAAGGGCGATCCGGGATTCCAGAACGCCGATGAAGGGGATTTCCAACTGCGTCCCGATTCGCCCGTCTTCGCGGCCTGCTTCTTCGAACCGCTGCCGCTGGAGAAAATGGGCCTCTACCACGACGAGTTGCGCGCCTCCTGGCCGGTCCACCACGCCAGCGGAAATTACGAGACCTTGCCATGGGAGCCGGATTCCGTTGGCCGTTGAAGGTGACCGCAGAGCGTGGCACGGCGGGCTCGCGAACGGCGCCCGCGCGTTCCTGCGGGAGCACCGCTTCGACGGCTTCCTTGACGGTCATTCTTCTGGTCCGCGCGTGAACAGGGCCACGGTCTTGGCGGACGGCACAGTGCAGGTTTTCTGGCCGCGGGTCTCGACGAGATGGGGGAAATCGCCGGGGAAGAAGGCCTTCAACTGCGAGACCAAGACGCGATCCGAGTCGGCGACTTCCAGCATCGGACGTTCGCCCAATTGCCGGACGTTGCCGTACATGCAGTAGACGCGGACATCTTGCGAATCCGAGATGCGGCCAGGCGTATTGCCATCGCCGGCGTTGGGGCGTTGGATCGTACCCGCCTCGACCTTGAAGTAGTACACGCGCACGCGCTGGCAGTCCTTGAACTCCGACTGCGGATTCACGGTCACGCGTTCCACGTTCAGCGCGTACCAGGCGGTCGGATGCCGGATGCCGCTGAGGATCAAAGGCCGGCCCATGGCCATGACGCCGTAGAACCGGCCGCCGCCATTGCCAGAGATCCGGAAGGCGGCGCGGGTCAGCATCCACGTGCCGCGTCCCGAACGCCAGTCGACTCGCCCCTGCACGGACAGGAACGACAGGCCGGGCGCCGCCTGCGCATCGTCCACGGTTTCGAGCGCGAAAGCATCGGCTTCAGGCGACGGCCCCGGTTCGCCGCCGGGAGAACGCCTGCGGCCGGCGCCCAGGGAGGTAAAGGTCCGGTTCAGGCCGAACAAGTGCGTATGGGGCCGCAAGCGAAGCGTTCCGGAAAGCCGGTAGTCGCCGGGGGGCACGAAGATCTTGTCGTGCGCGGCGACGGCCTTCGCGAAGGCGGCCGTGTCGTCGGTGACCCCGTCGCCTTGGGCCCCAAATTCGCGGACGTTCACCGCGTCGGCGTCCTCGAACGACGGCCCCGACGTGTAGTGCCGGCTGCGGATCGCCTCGTTATCCGGTTCCGCCTCCGCGGGCGTCCACTTCACAATCTGGCCGGTTGACGTAACGCCGTTGATCAGGTTTGTGCCCTGGGCTGTGTGCGTCGAGTACCGGTCGATGTGCGTCCAGCGGCCGGGCGTAGGAACCTTCGGGCCGCCGCTGTGGACGCAATCGGCGCCCCGTACGAAGGCGTTTTCCAGAAAGACGTTCTCGGTCTTCTTCGTCCTGACGATGGTCCCGCCCGGCGGCAGCGAGATGACGCAGTCCACCATGCTGATGCCCGCGTAGCCGCGTTCCGTCGCCAAGTCGACGGCCGTGTCGCCAGCCGGTTCCAGTCGGCAGCCCACCAGCAGCGTCGGCACTTGCGAACCGCCCCTGGCGTAGCGAATCGCTGCCTTGGTCTGACCGCGGAAGACGCAAGCATTCAGTAAGGGGAACCGGCTGTCCGGCTCGATCACGATTCCGTACTGCCCGCCGATGACCTCGACGTTGTGCGTCCCGCCGCCCTGGCCGGGGCAGCAATTCAAGCCGGCGTAAGCCCCGTCGGCGTACACCGTGACGTCGTGCATCGTGGATCCTTGCGAGCCCGAGTGGCGAATCCCGATCGCTCCGGCGTGGCCGCGGACGTCGATATCGATCCCGCGGAAGAAATGATTGAACGAAATGTTCGCCTGCTCCTTGCCCCACACCGGCTCTTCCTTGCCCGGTGCGTCGAACCAGGTCTGGGCCCAGATCCAGACCGCGATCTTCGGCCGGGCCGGGTCGTCGAAGCCCCGCGCCTTGGCGGCCAACTTGAGGACCGGCCGTTTGCCCCGCGTCGAGCCCATCAGCACGATCGGCCGATGCACGGGCCAATAGTGCTGCGTCCCGCCGTCCACGTGCCGCGGCCGGTCGAGCTTGCTCACTTGCTGCTCGCAGGAAATGGTGTCGGAAATGAGGTAGGTGCCTTCCGGGAAAAAGCAGACCAATCCGCGGTTCCGCGCATCGTTGACCGCCCGCTGGACGGCCTGGGTCGAGTCCGCCCGCCCGGTCGGATCGGCCGCGTACGGGAACTTGGTCACATCCAGACAACCGAGTTGCAGCAACCGGTCGGCGGCAGCAACGTCGGAGGTCGCCTCGCCAGCCAACGCATGGACGGCACAGGCCGCCAGAGACGCGAGAAGCACTGCGACTTTCACGGCGTTTGTCCTTTCGGTTATTGCGCCGGTGACTTGGCTGCCGGCGACGACCAAGACCTGCAAATCGGGCTGTGCGTTTAACGGCTCCTGTAGGCTCCTCAGGTCGGCATCTGATTGCCGGTCGTGCTACGATTGTACGCGCGCGTTCGCCCGGTTCACAGGGCGCCGCGCAGGCTTTGGTTTGTAAGGAACATGCGCCACCGGGGTGATCGCCGAGCGTCTGACCCGGTTCCAGTGGGAGCGGGGCGAGAAGAAAGGGAACGGATTCTCGTTCGTGAATGAGGATGGCCATGTCGGACGCCCTTGTGACACAAGATTTCAAGGCTTGACCAAGTACTACGCTCGGCAGCGCACGGTCGACACGTTGGACTTGCGCATTCCGTGCGGCAGTATCGGCGGACTGCTCGGCCGCAACGGGGCGGGCAAGTCGACGACGATCAAGATGCTGCTGGGCCTGGTGCATCCCGATCGCGGCCGCATCGAGTTGTTGGGCGAGGACGCGGCGGCGTTGGCGCCGGCCAACTGCCCCATCTTCGCGTCCGTCTGGCCGGCCGGCCGATCACCGATTTGCCGCTCAAGCAACCGGCCTGGCACACGCTGCGTTTTACAGCGCCCACAGCAGAAGGCGAACACACGATCGGCCTGTCGTTCACCACCGACGACGACGACCCGCCCGCCGACCGCAATTTGCGAATTCAGTCGCTCACGATTCGGCCGGTTTCGGCGACGACCAGGCAGTGAACATCCAAGTTGGGTACGGTCACGGCCGTGCCATTTTCCGTCTTGGTCGCGGCCAGCGGGGTGTTGCCCGGGACGAGCAGGAATCGCTGCCAGATCGGATCGCGAAACGTCACGCGGATGTTGTGGAGCGGCAGGACCTCGCGGCGAAGATAAACCGATTCCCCGACCACGTTCTGGGACCGCCCCGTGGAGGACAGATCGTTCAGCAAATGCACGACCAGCCGCTCGCCTTGCGTGTGGGTCATGGCCTGCACCACGGTCGGCGCCTCGACCTCGACGGGCGGCCCAGCAGCGGCGGCTTCCCGGATCGCCAACTCGAGCAACCGGCCCAGGTACTCATGGCCGTAACGGAAGAAAGACCACGTGAGGTCGAAAGGCAGGTAGATCACCTGGCCCCGGCCGTACGTGGACTCGATCACGGCCGCGTGATCCGTCCGGACCACGGCCGGTCCGGCTGCGTCGGAGTGGGCGGTGAGCAGTCGCAACGGCGACGGGTTGCCCTCGGTCGGCTCGATCAAGAGCATGCGGCAATGCAGCGGCACGTGGCGAGTCAGCGCGTCTGCGGGCTGAGTCACGCCGCGCAGCGAAAGCGTTTGCAGGATCACCGGGTCGCAGCCCCAGCGGTGTGACTCCGCCAGGTGCAGGGAGGCGGTATGCACGAACGGCGAGCCCCAGCTGATACGCAGCCTCTGGTTGTCGAATTCGCCGGTCTCCTTGGCCTGGAAAACGTCCGCCAGCCCAAATGCATCGCGCTCTCGGCCGTGCTCGTCGTAGCCGGACGTGGCGTAGGTCGCGACCAGCCCTCCGCCGTCGCGCACGAAACGCCGCACGGTCTCCAATTCCTCGTCGGACATGGCGGCGCAGTTGGGCAACAGCAGGACCTTGTGGTCTTCCAGGTCGCCCCGCTCCAGTTGGCGATCGGTCACCAGGGACACCGGCAAATGACGTTCGATCAGTGCTTGATACGCGCCGTACACGCCCTTGACGTAACGCTCCTTGGCCTGATCCCGGCCGTACCACAGTTCCGTTTTCTCGGACATGACCAGCCCACACCAGGGCGCCAGCCGCGAGTTGCGAAGGTACGGCTCGCGCTCGGTGATGTCGGCCATGTAGGCCCGCAGCGTGTCCCGTCCGGGCACCGAGTGGGCCGGGACGGCGCCGTTGGTCATCATGGTCGCCACGCGAATCCGCGCCTCCAGCGGCCCGACGGGCATCCAGCCCGCCAGCGACGGCGCGCCCCACATCAAGGCCCGCTTGCCCCGGCACAGGCCGGCCAGGTGCCAATTCATAAAGTTGTGGCGGGCGGGAAACGCGAAGAACGAAGGATCGACCACGTCGTACCAGCCGGTCTCCTCCAGCAGGGCGTCCACGCTTTCAGCGACTCGAATCGAGTTGCGCGTGTTGTGCGCACTGCCGTAGGCCCAGGCGTTCCACGTGTTCACCACCAGCGCTGCCTCGGGATTGGCCGCCTTGATCGCCCGATTGAATTCCAGCAACGTCTGTTCGATGCTGCGGTATTTGAAGTCCACCCATTGCTGCCAAAGCAGGCTGTCGAAATCCTCCTTGACAGGCGGGTCCTGGCCGGTGAGCGCCCGGAACTTCGTCCGGCACGCCTCGCAATAGCATTCGTCCTTGCGTGTGTGGAACATGTCGAAGAAGATGCCGTCCACGCCGATCTCCTCGACCAGTTCGACGATCCGCTTCCGAACCAGGTCGCGGTAGGGCGTGTTGAAGCAGTAATAGGCGGTCGGCTTGCCGGCGCTGTTGCGGCATCGCCAGTCCGGATGCGTCTGGCCCAGGGCCGGCGTTTCCCGCTGGGCCCAGTAATACGGCACGTAGCGGATGCCGTGCTGGTGGCACAACTCCGTCACCTCGCGCGTGCCGTCGCGGTCGGGGGACATGTCTTCAAAGCTGCCGTTGCTGATCGGCCGGGGATCCACGCCGGCCCACTCGATGTCGTCCAGCAGCAACTCGGCCGCGTCGCCCCGAATGAAGCACGAGACGTGGACCCATTTCACTTTTGGCTGCTGGGTATAGTCGTACGCGACGCGCACCTGGTGCCATTGCCCGTCGCCGATGTGCGCGTCCGGGATCTGGACGCCCGTCCGCGGCGCGCCGGTATTTTCCCAGGGCTCGGCCGACATGGGGATCACGCCCAGCCAAAGGTTGGCCTTCTTCGCGCTGCGAACCTTGTACCAGTACGAGATCTCGCCTCCAAGCCGATCGAGCATCGCCCCCTGCCGGCCATCGCGCGGCGCCCAGCGGCGATTCAGATACGTGTACTGCCGGGCGGGGTCATGCACCAGTCGCAGGCAACGCGTGCCGGAGCGTGCGTCGGTCTCGCAAGCCTCTCCGCCGACGATTTCCCAATCGACCAGCGTGCCTCGCAGGGCGGGGGCGAGTTCCCCGTACTTGCTTTTCCAGCCCAGTCCAGGCCAGGACTCGCCGCTGTGAGCGCGAGAAAACATCATCTGGACACCGGCCGCGGCAAAATCGGCAATGACCTTCTCCGGCCAGTCTTGCACGCGCT
>JAAYYU010000025.1 GCA_012515235.1 Candidatus Anammoximicrobium sp. | reverse complement strand
CGGTGTCGTCGTGCTGGGAATGGGTGTCGGATCCGTGTAGATCCGGCTGTCGAAGTACACGTAGGGCATAGTGCAGTCTGGGGGCAGATAGCTCAACAGCCCGTCGCCATCCAGGTCCACCAGCCGCTTTTCGTCGAACGGGAACAACACGACCCGTTTGTCAGTTCCGCTCAACGGTTGCCGCGGATCCTCCCGAACCTGGCTCAGCCACAAGACCAACGCCTCGGACGGATCGGGGGCGACGAGATTTCCGTCACTATCCTTGAAGATGGCAGCCAGCGTCCCCGTGGTACCAAGCGTGTACGTGTGCCGCGGGAAGGCCTTGCGGATGTGCCGCACGATCAGATGCGTGCCTGCGCTGGTCTCGAAGTCGTTCAGCGACATGAGCGTCGTGAAATCCGGCGGGTAATCGCCGTACTTCTGCTTGTACGACTCGATCGCCAGGTGCAACTGATTCAGTTCCTGGGCGATCCGGTTCTCCCGCGCTTTGACCACCACGCGGTACAGCGTGGGGACCAGGATGGCGGCCAACACGCCGATAATGGCGATCACCACCAGCATTTCGACGAGGGTAAAACCGCGGGGGCGGCGTGGTTGGTTGGTTGTCATGACATTCTCACTTGTCACTTGTCATTGGTCATTTGTCACTTGTCATTGGCCGGGGCAAAAGCCGAATCTTCGGCTCTCCGGCTTTTCAACGTTTTCACTTTTCCACTTTTCCACTTCTTCTTACGACAGTCCTTGAATCATGCTGACCAGCGGCAGGAACAAGGAGATGACGATAAAGCCGACGGCGAAGCCCAGGAAGACGATGATGATCGGCTCCATCAGCGACGTCAGGCTTTCCGTCATCACCTTGACTTCGTCGTCGTAGGTGTCGGCCACCTTGTACAACATCGTGTCCAACTCGCCCGTCTCCTCGCCCACGTCCACCATGTTCACGACCAGGTCGTCGACCACGCGGGCCTTCATGCGGACGATGTACGACAAGCACAACAGGCCGCCCAAGCCGAGGGCCATGTAGGCGCCGATCATCGCCATGCCGGGCAGGACCATGACCAACATCCCGGGCAAGGCCCCGGCAAAGAACCAAAATCCCAGACAGACGGGATGAAAGCCCAGGGTCGAGTAAGCCCGTAGCGGCTTGGCGATCGGATCGCCTTCGCGAATCGACTCGCCCACCTTGGCGTACAACCGCTCGAACACGGCGTTGCCGGACGTGTCGCGGGTAATCTGCAAGCCTTCCAAAATGGGCACACCACTGGCCACCAGCGTGCCCAGCGTGCGCGTGGTCCGCGCCATGATGTTCTTTTCGACCAGTTTTCCCATGATGGGCAATTTCAAAATGAACATGTCCCAGCCGATGCGGCCGTGCCGGAATTTGCGGACCAACTTGATCGCCAGGAACACGCCGACCGGAATCAGCGGAAGCAGGAACCAGCACTTGATGACCCATTCCGACATGGCGATCAGCAACTGTGTCGCGGCCGGCAAGGTCAGCCCGAATTCCGTGAACATCTTGGTGAACACGGGCACGATCTTGAGCATGATGAACACCAGGATGCCGACGGCCACCGAGATGACCACGGCCGGGTAGATCATCGCGCCCTTGACTTTGCGTCTGAGGGCTTCGGCCCGCTCCTGGAAGTCGGCCAGACGTTGGAGAATCACTTCCAACGCACCGCCCGCTTCACCGGCCTTGATCATGTTCACGTACAAGCGATTGAACATCTTCGGACTCTTGGACATCGCCTCCGACAACGTGGCTCCGGCTTCGATCTCCTCCACCACGTCCAAGAGCGCGTTTTTCAACTTGCCCGGCTTGGCATTGCCCTCCAGGATCTTCAAACTGCGGACGATCGGCAGACCGGCGTCCTGCAGAATGGACAACTGGCGAGTGAACGTCGTGACCACTTTGCTGCCGCCGCCGCCCAGGGCCATTCCGCGGCGTTTCTTGGGCCCCTTGGCCGTGGCCCCCTCCTTGGTCTTCTTCAGCGTGATCTTGGTCACGAAATAGCCCATCTGACGGATCGTCGTCTGGGCCTCTTCCTCGGTCGGCGCATCGATCACGTCGCGGATCTCTTCGCCCCGAGCGTCCATCGCTTCAAATTCAAAAGTAGGCATGGCCAGGCTCCGAATGGGTCAGTGGTCAGTGGTCAGTGGTCAGTGGTCATTGGTCAGTCGTCAGTCGTCAGTGGTCAGTCGTCAGTCGTCAGTGGTTGCGGGGCCTTCGGCGCCGCATTCTGCTGCTCACCAATGGCAAGTGACCAGTGACCAGTGACCAGTGACCAGTGACCAGTGACCACCGACAAACTATCCTTCCAACACCGTTTCTCGAATGACTTCATCGGCGGTCGTCGTACCGGTCAGGATGTTCTTGATGCCGATTTCGCGCAACGTCACCATGCCGTGTTTGCGGGCGACTTCCCGCAACTGGTCGGTCGTGACGTTGGTCATAATCATGTCGCGCATCTCGTCGTTCATGTTCATGAGTTCGAACAGGCCCAGACGGCCCTTGTAACCCGTGTTGTTGCAGGCGTCGCAGCCCTTGCCGCGGAAGAACGTCTGGCCCTGCAGATCGTCTCGGGTCAGCCCCAATTCGACCAAGGCCTCGTCGGACGCTTCGACCGGCTCGCGGCACTGCGTACAGATGCGGCGGACCAGCCGCTGGGCCAAAATCGCCTCGACCGTCGCCGTGATCAAGAACGTGGGCACGCCCATGTCCTTCATGCGCGTGATCGTGCTGGGCGCGTCGTTGGTGTGCAACGTGCTGAACACGGTATGGCCGGTCAGCGAGGCCTGGACGGCGATCTCGGCCGTCTCCAAATCGCGGATCTCGCCGACCAGGATGCGGTCCGGATCGTGCCGCAGGATGGCCCGCAGGCAAGCGGCAAACGTGACGCCGATTTCGGCGTCGATCGGAATTTGCACCAAGCCGTCGATATCGTACTCGACCGGGTCCTCGGTCGTAATGATCTTGTCCTCCACCTTGTTCAATTCGGCCAGGGCCGAGTACAGCGTGGTGGTCTTGCCCGATCCCGTGGGACCGGTCACCAGGATGATCCCGTTGGGAATGTGGATGCACTTGCGAAAACGTGCCAGCGTCTCGTCGTCCATGCCCACGCGGGTCAAGTCCAGGGCCACCACCGAACGGTCCAGCACCCGCATCACCACGCTCTCGCCGAACATCGTCGGCAGCACGCTGACCCGCAGATCGACCGGGTGACCGCCCACCGACAACTCGATGCGCCCGTCCTGAGGCAACCGCCGTTCGGCGATGTCCAGGTTCGACATGACCTTGATCCGCGTGGTGATGGCAAAGGCCAAATGCCGGGGCGGCGGGACCATTTCGTACAACACCCCGTCGGCCTTGATGCGGATGCGGAATTCGTCCTCGAAGGGTTCAAAATGAATGTCGCTGGCGTGGTCCTTGATGGCCATCAACAGGACCATGTTCAGCAGCTTGCGGACGGGAGCGCTGTCGGCCAACGTCTCGACACTGGTCAAGTCGGTCGGGCCGTGCGTGCCGATGGCGGCGGCGACGGCCTGCTTGAGATCGTCGTCCTGCTCCAACTCGCTCAAAATGCTCTCGATGCTCTCGCTTTCGCTGGCATAGTACTTGCCCAAAGCTCGCTTGATATCGCCCTCGGTGGCCACCACCAGCCGGATGTCGTACCCCAGGAAATTCCGCATTTCGTCCTGGATGGCCAGATTCTGCGGATCGCAGGTGGCCAGCGTCAACGTCTTGTCGTCCAGAATGACGGGAACCACGCGATACAACTGGGCCATCGTGTCCGTGATCGTGCCGAGCACGTCGCGATTCAGTTCGATTTCCCCCAGGTTGACCACCTGCATGTGCATCTGCTCGGCCAGGGCCTGAGCCAGCTGGTCGTCGGTGATCAGCCCCATTTCCTCGGCGATCTTGCCGAGCAGTTCGCCGGGGCGCTGCTCCTGCTCTTCCAGCAGCATCTCCAACTGCTCGTCGGTGATGAATCCGAGATCGACCAGAATTTGTCCGATGCGACGAATGGCCATTGTTGGTTCCGGGGGAAGAGAATGCGACGTAAGGGATCGAAAGGAACGAAGCGACGTAGGCCGTTACTGCTTGAACGCTTCCGGCACTTCCTGGGGTTCTTCCTCCTCGATTCCCCGTTTGGCATTGACGATTCGCTTGGCCAGATCGTCGGGCACATGAGCCCTGGCCAAGATATCCTCGATCGTACACTTCTCCTCTTTCCATAATTTGAACAAGGCATCGTCCATTAACTGCATCCCGTGCTTGGCACCCGTCTGGATCGCGGAATTGATCCGGAACGTCTTGTTTTCGCGAATCAAGTTGGCCACGCCCGGCGTGCAGATCAGGATTTCGTAAGCCGCACAACGCCCGCCACCAATCTTCGGAACCAGACTCTGGGCCACCACACCAATGATGGAAGTGGACAACTGGGTGCGGATCTGGTCCTGCAAATTGCCTGGAAAAGCGTCGATGACACGGTTGACCGTGCCCTGAGCACTGTTGGTGTGCAACGTGCCGAACACCACGTGCCCCGTTTCGGCCGCGGTGATCGCCGCCTCGATCGTTTCCAAGTCACGCATTTCACCGACCAGGATCACGTCCGGGTCCTGACGCAAAGCGCGACGGATCGCTTCGGCAAAGCTGGGCACATCCACGCCCACCTCGCGCTGATTCACCGTGGATTTCTTGTGATAGTGGTAAAACTCGATCGGGTCCTCGATCGTGATGATGTGATGATCCACGTTTTCGTTGATGTAGTTCACCAGACTGGCCAACGTCGTGCTCTTGCCCGAACCCGTCGGGCCCGTGACCAACATCAGGCCACGAGGCCGCAAGACCAGTTTGGTGACCACGTCCGGCAAGCCCAATTGCTCCGGAGTCAACATCGTGGTCGGGATCTGCCGCAACACCATCCCGATGAAGCCGCGCTGCTTGAACACCGACACGCGGAAGCGGGCCTGATCGCCGAACGCAAACCCAAAGTCCGTGCCGCCCTGCTCCTGCAACTCCCGCTGGCACCGCTCCGGCGTGATGCTTTTCATCAACGCCACCGTGTCTTCCGCTTCCAGGATCTTGGTTTCCAGCCTGCGCAAGCGGCCATGCAGCCGAAACACGGGAGGCTGCCCCACCGCGATGTGAATATCGCTGGCATCCTGCTTCACGCAAGCCTGCAACAGTTTGTCGATCAGAATCGTTGCCATGAACGTTCACCTCCGGAGAATTCCGGGCGACAACCGATTGTTCGCGTCTCGCCCGCTGGACGCAAATCGTTTGGGGATTATTCAGCGATCAGGTTAAAATCCAGATTCCGGTCCTGCTCCGTCCGCTTGGCCACCCGGAAGATCTCTTCCAGCGTCGTGATGCCCTTGATGACCTTCAGCAGTCCATCCAGGTACAACGTCGCCATGCCCTGCTTGATGGCCATCTCACGGATTTCAACCGTGTTCTTGTTGGCAAAGATATGCTCGCGGATCTGGGCCGTCACAAGCATCAATTCGTGAATCCCAAGCCGTCCGCGAAAACCGCCTTTCTGACAATGTCCGCAGCCCTTGCCTTTCATGAAATTCGCTTTTTGGACAACTTCATCCGGAATCCCTGCCTCCTCCAGCTCGCTCTCACGCGGCACATAGGTCTGCTTGCATTTCGGACAGATGGTCCGAATCAACCGCTGGCCAAGCACGGCAATCACCGTGCTCGCCACCAGATAGTTGGGAACGCCCATATCAACCATGCGTGTGATGGCAGTCGGCGCATCGTTGGTGTGCAGTGTACTGAATACCAAGTGTCCAGTCAAAGAAGCCTGGATTCCCATCGACGCCGTCTCTTGATCTCGCATCTCGCCCACCAGGATCACGTTGGGCGCCTGTCGCATCATGGCGCGGATGATGCGGGCAAAGTCCAGTCCGATACTGTGCCTGACTTCGCACTGGTTGATGCCCGGCAGGTAGTATTCGACGGGATCTTCGGCCGTGATGATTTTCCGGTCGGGACGGTTCAAGTAGTTCAGTGCGGCGTACAGGGTTGTTGTCTTTCCGGAGCCCGTGGGTCCGGTGACGAGGACGATCCCGTTGGGGCGTCGGATCAGGTTTTGGAATTTCTTGTAGTTGCCTTCCGACAGGCCCAATTGTCTGACACCGATCTTAATATTGTCTTTATCCAGAATTCGCAGAACGGTCGCCTGACCGTGATTGGTCGGCAGAATGCTAACACGCAAGTCCAGTTCTTTCTCGCCGACGGTCACTTTGATACGTCCATCCTGCGGACGGCGACGCTCGGCAATATCCATCCTGGCCAAGATCTTGATTCTGGAAGTGATGGCAGCCAACAGACGGCGGGGCGGGCTGTCTCGTTCCATGAGCATGCCGTCAATTCGATACCGGATGCGAATCCGATTCTCGAAGGGCTCCACGTGAATATCCGACGCCCGCAACTGGACCGCTTCCGAAATCAGCAGCTGGACCAACCGGACCACGGGAGCGCTGTTTTCGTCAACCGCGTCTCCGCCCGAAAGATCCTCGGTGGTCTCCGTGAAATCGATCGCCGTGTCGGTGAACTCTTGCAGCATCGAGTCGGCACTTTCGCCCTCGACTTGTCCGTAATGGCGATTGATGGCGCCTTGGATCGCTTCTTTGGGCGCCAGGGCCGTTTCGATGCGCCGGTTCAGAATGAACCGGAGTTTTTCGATGGTCTCCAAATCAAACGGATCGCTGACGACGACCGTCAGGACGTTATCTTCATCAGCCACCGGAATAACCGAGTTTTCCCGCGCGACCGCTTCCGGGACCAGTTCGATGATGCTTTCGGGAATCTGGATTCCCGTCAGGTCCAGGTAGTGCATGCCGTGGTATTCCGCCAGGGCTCGGACTACGTCGTCGCTGCTCGCATAGTCGAGATGCACGAGGCATTCTGCGACGGTCTTGTCTTGCTCCGAGGCCAACTGCTGGGCTTCCGCCAGCTGTTCGGGGCTGATGACGCCTTTGCGGAGCAGAACTTCGGTGAAATCGACGCCCTTTGCCTTTGCCATAAGCGTGCCCCTCGCCAAACTGGGGGAAAATACTGTTCCACGGACCAACGGCCAGACGAGCCTCCGGGAAAGATCAATTGAATTGCAGACCCGGTGCTTCTATCTTGCCCAACCGTAACCCCTTCTGTCAATCGGCGAAAGGGGGCGGCAGCGAAACATCGGGGTACACCGGGCAGGATGCGGATTGTTGTGAGGTTAATGTGTGTTCAGAAACGATTCGCAGGGCGGAATTCACTGCGCCGGAGCGGACGGAAGTCCGCGCTACGAGAAAACGGCGGAGTTGATCTTGGGCAGGTACGCCTTGCTGGACCGCGATTCGGAATCAGCGTACATTGCTTGCCGTGTTTACGCAGGATGATTACGAACTGATCGACTTTGGAGCGGGACGCCGGCTGGAGCGATTCCGGGGGGTGTATGTGGATCGTCCGTGCCCGGTCGCGGAGGGGCTGGAGCGAGCTGTGCCCACGGCTTGGGATCGAGCCGACCTTCGCTACGAGCGGGCCGGCAGCGGACGAGGCGAGTGGCGACAACGGAAACGGCTGCCGGACGACTGGATGATCCGGCACGGCTCGATCCAGCTGGCGCTGCAGCCAACTCCCTTGGGCCAAATCGGCGTATTTCCGGAGCAGGCGGAGAATTGGGACTGGATCGAGGTCCAGGTGCGTCGCGCTGGACGGCCGCTGAAGGTTTTGAACCTGTTCGGCTATACGGGCGGGGCGACACTGGCGGCTGCAGGCGCGGGCGCGGAGGTGGTCCACGTCGATGCGGCCAAGCCGGTCGTGGCCTGGGCGCGCCGCAACGCGGCTTTGTCGAATCTGGCCGACGCGCCGATCCGCTGGATCGTAGAAGACGCCGCCAAGTTTGCCGAACGCGAACTGCGCCGCGGCAACCACTACGACGCCGTCATTCTGGACCCGCCCAGCTACGGCCACGGGCCGCAGGGGGAAGCCTGGAAGATCGAGCGGCACTTGGACGATCTGTTGGCGCGATGCGGCGTCTTGACGGCGGGCCGAACGGCGTTCCTGCTGTTGACCTGCCATTCTCCGAGCGTTCAGCCGGACGGTTTGAGAACGTCGCTGGCCAGGCACTTTGACGGGCTGCCTGGCGGCGCGGTGCGAGTGCGTCCGCTGTCTTTGCGGACCGCCGATAGACGGAAATTACCCAGCGGCCTGGCCGCGTCTTGGCCGAAGTGAGCCGAACGATGGCAGACACGATCACGAGCGTGCATAATCCGAGGGTGAAGGACGCATCCAGGCTGCGAAGCGGACGAGGCCGGACGCGGCAGGGCCGAATCCTGATCGACGGTCTGCGCGAAGTGCAGCGGGCGTTGCAAGCGGGAGTCCGATTGCACGAAGTGTTCGCCTGTGCGGCGCCGAACGATGAACCGACCCGGCGCGAGCTGGCCGTTTGGGAGCGGGCTGGCGTGCCGGTCTTTCACGTCAGCCCCTCCGTCTTCTCGCGATTGGCCTACGGGGACCGCGAGCAGGGCGTGGTGGCCGTGGCCCAGGCGCCCGAGCGGAGCTTGGAAGAACTGTCTGTGCCCGCCGATGCGTTGGTGGTCGTGCTGGAGGGCGTGGAGAAGCCGGGCAATGTGGGCGCCGTGGTCCGGACCGCGGATGCCGTGGGCGCGTCGGCCGTCCTTGTCGCCGACGGGGCGACGGACCTGTACAATCCGAACGCGATCCGCGCCAGCCTGGGCACGGTTTTCACGGTTCCCGTCTGCGCGGCTGACAGCCTGGAAACACTGGCTTGGCTGCGTCAACACCGGCTGCAGATTGTGGCAACGCGGGTTGATGGTGCGGCGCCTTATACCCAGGTCTCGTATCGCGCGCCGACGGCGATCGTGCTGGGCAGCGAGGCGAGCGGTCTGTCGGACGTCTGGCGAGGGCCCGATGTGAGGGCGGTGGCGCTGCCGATGAAGGGCCGGGCGGACAGTCTGAACGTGGCAACGACCGCCGCGGTGGTGCTGTACGAGGCGCTGCGCCAGCGACAGGCGGCGGGAGGCGAGTCAGGAGCATAAGCGAGCAGGGCCGCACGGCCAGCGCGTGAGCCGTGCCGCGCGGGTCGTCAGGCCGCGGCGTCGTCGTCTTCCCACCAGCAGGTCTTGAACTCGCTGGTTTTGGACGCGCCGGCCAAGGCAGGTTGGCGGTCGTCTTCGGCCAGTCTCAGTTCGTCGTCATCCCAGACGGGTTCGGGAGTTTCGTCTTCGGGCGGCTCAGGGACGTCGGCTTCCAGCCATTGGCTACGGTCGGGCGAATCGTCGTCGTCCAGGTCGCTTTCGGCATCTTCTTCGGCATCTTCTTCGGGATGTTCTTCGGCATCTTCTTCGGCGGTTTCGTCGTCCAGTTCGGCGGCGGCCGGTTCCCATTCCGGCGCGGCCGGGGGCAGCTCTTCCTCGGGTTCCTCGATCGGTTCCTCGATCGGTTCCGGCTCGACCGCGAGCGCGGCAGCGACCTCGGCCGGTTCGGACTTGGCAGCGACCGGCGGCTGGAGGCTTGGCTCGTCGTACCAATCGAACCCATCCACGCCGTTGCGGACCGGCAGCAGGCGGATTTCGGCGCCGGCGGCCTCGAAGATCTGCATGATGTGTTGATGGCAGGTGAACATCAGCATCTGGTGGCCGGCGTTGGCAAAGTCGCGGAGCACGGTGGCGGCGGAGCGGGCGCGGCGGGCGTCGAAGTTGACCAGCACGTCGTCCAGCACCAGGGGCAGCACGGCCCCGCGCCGCGCGTAGGCGGCGGAGAGGGCCAAACGCAGGCTCAGGAACACGGCTTCCCGCGTGCCTTGGCTCAACAGGTCCAGCGACATGGACTGGCCGTCGCTGCCGTCCACGCGGAGCACGTCGGCGCTCAGCGGCGTCCAGATCCGCGTGTAGCGGCCCTCGGTGAACCGTTCCAGGTAGGTGGACGCCTCGGCCAGCGTTTCCGGCTGGCGTTCGGTCTCGTAGATCTGCCGAATGGCTTCCAGCATCAGCGCCGTGACGGCCAGGACGCGCCAGCGCTGCACGGCGATCCGCATCTGCTCTTCGACGCAGCCCAGCTGCAGCTTGGCCGCGGCCAGTTGCCGGTCTTCGGCCAGCGTTTTCATTTCCTGGTTCATTTCGCCTTGGCTCTGGTGCAGCTGGGTGAGCCGCTCCTGGGAGTCTTCCAGCCGGGCCGCCAGGCGGTCCCGGAACGGTTCCAGTTTTTCTTCGCCGTGCGTCTCCAGGACTTCGCCCACGGCGGCTTCCGACGACCGGTTGCCGATGGCCAGCGTGATCCGTTCGTTCAGTTCCTCGTGCTCTTCGCTGAATTCGAGGATGCTGTCCTGCCGCGCGGACTCGCTGCGCAACTCGGCCTCGTCCGCCACGTTGGCCTGTTTCAGCAGCAGCTGCCGCTGGCGGAGCAGTTCGCGGAGTTGCCGCGAGTGTTCGCGGAAGGCTTTCTTCAATTCGCGATGGTCCGTCTTCAGCTGGCGGCGGCGTTCGACCCATTGTTTCTGTTCCGCCATCAGGGCTGCCATTTGGCGGATCTGCGTGCGCGGATCGTCGCTGGTGGCCGTCAGGTGGATATCTTCCAGCAACAGCGAGATGCGTTCGGTGATTGTGGCCAGTTCGTGGCGGCGGTCGCGCAATTCCTCGCGGCGTGAATGCAGGCGTTGGGCCAGTTGGGCGGCCTGGTCGCTGCCGTCGGTGAACTGCTGGATGTGTTCCGGGAGGAAGGACTCGGGCAGCTTGAGCGTGCGGAGGGCTTCCCGCCACCGCTGTTGCACCGCCTTGACCTCGGCGGCCGCCCTCTCGGCCTTGTCGTTGCCGGCCTCGGCCTGGGCCAGGGCCGTCTGGATTTTCGCGTCCAGGGGCGTCAGCGACTCCAGTTTTTTCACGTAAGCCTCGGCGGCTGCCAGTCGGGCGTCCAGCGGACCTCCGCCGCCGGGCAGTTGGACATCCAGTTCGTCGCGTTCTTCTTTCAGGGTCCGGATTTGGCCTTTGACTTTGTCCAGCTGCCGGATGCAGGCTTCCAGATCCCGGCTCATCGTCTTTTCCAGCAGCACCTTGGTGATCACGGCGATCGCCCAGCAGGCGAGTCCCAGGATGGTGATGATCCAGCCCAGCTTGGCGACCGGTTCCCAGAAGATCGAGGCCAGGACCAGCATCACGCCCAGCACGAACGGCACGCCGCACCAGAAGAGCGTCGAGACGGGCAGGATTTGCTCTTCCATCAAGTCGCGGCGGTCTTCGTCCAGTTCCTTGCGGTGCCGGTCCAGTTTCTCCAGTCGTTCTTCGACCTGCAGTCGGCGGCGCAAGCGCGTGACGCGGTGGCCGGCCTTCTCCAGGGCTTTGTCCAGTTGCGTTTCGCCGGTTTCGGCCAGTTCGACCGCCAGTTGATCCTGGATCTCCTGGGCCTGGCGGCGCACTTCGTCGCCGTCGGTCCTGGCGGCCGCCAGCCGGTCGTTGGCTTCGCGCAGCGCGCGGGCGGGTCCCTTCAGGGCTGCCGAGGTCCGCTGGGAGAAATCCGGCGTGAATTCGGGCAGATCATCCGCCGACAGGCCGAGCTTTTCCCATTTGGCCCGCAGCGTCTCGTCCAGTTGGCCGATCTCGTCGTGCAGGTGCTTGACCTGATTTTCCAGCGATTCGATCCACGGTCCGTGCTCGCAAATTGCTTCGATCCGGCTGGCGTGCGCCCACAGCGGGCGGTTGATCGGCTGGGCCGCGGCCTCTTCGACCAGCGTGCGCCGTTTCCGCTGCAGCTGGTCGACTTGTTCGCGGAGGGTGCGGATTTGGGCGTTCAGTCCGTCCAGTCGTTGGACGGCGCGTTCCGGCAGTTCGCGGGGCGCGCCCAATTCGGCCAGTTTCTGCCGCACTTCCAGGCGGCGGAACCAGGGTTCGCGGATCTGCAGCGCCACCTCGACCGCTTGCGCATCGAGTTCCATCCGCTCGATGCTCTCTTCCAGGCGCGCGACCTCGTCCTGCAGTTCCTTGCGCTGGGCGGCCAGTTGGCTCCAGCGTTCGCTGCGCGTCGTCAGTTCGTGGATCTGGCCCTGCAGCTGTTCGCGTTGGCGGAGCAGGTTCAACAGCTGGGAATCGCTGGCGTCGGGCGCCAGGATCCGGTTCCGCGCCGTTTCCGTGTCCCGCATCACGTCGATCAGCGAGACGCGGTCCAAGCCGCTGGTGAGCTTGTACAACTGGGCGGCGGCCGCGGTGTCGTCCAGCGTGCCCAGTTCCTGCAGTTCGCGCAGGCCGACCGCAAACACGTTGTTGTAGATCGTCTCGTCGATGCCGCACAGCATCGTCGCCAGGACGTGCGAGCCCTGGCGCGCGCCGCTGGCCGAGAGCACTTCCACTTTGCCCGGATCGTCGCTGCTGAGGCTGTTGCTGGGAGTCCGCCGGACCGTGAACCGGCCGCCCGTATCGACGGCTCCCAGGCTGCCGCCGGCGCGGCCTCCGTGGACCGGCGGCAGGTAGCGGCTGCGACGCTCGGTCGAAAAGCCGTACAGGATGCTGCGGATGAACTGCATCAGCGTCGTCTTGCCGGCTTCGTTCGGCCCGCAGAACACCGTCAGGCCGTCGGCAAACCGGTCCAGCTTCAGGTTGCTCCAGACGCCAAAGCCGTCGATTTGAAGGTCGGAAATCTTCACCTTCGTCTCTCCATCACAACTGTCATTGCTGTGCGGCACCGTTGCGCCGGGCGGGCGACCAGCCGCGCGGGCTCGCGCGGGGGGGCCGTCCGGCGCCACGAGCCTAGGCCAGCGATTCTTCTCCGCTCAACAAATCCAAGCCCAGCACCGCGGCTTCATGCAGCAGTCCACGGCGTTGATCGTGGTCCACGGCTTGCAGGGCGGAAGCCAGGGCGCGATGTTTGCCCAGATCCGGCAGGAAGGTCCCCAGGTTCAAGGCCCGCGCCGGAGTCTCCTCGTGGTCCCGGATCGCCCGCAGGAAATCGCCCAGGATCGTGTCTTCCTCGTACAGTTCGTCGGGAATCGCAGCGGATGCGGAGGTGGTCAGCGTCGTGGTCCACACCGCCGGCTTGGCGCGGCCGAACTCGGTCCGCAGCCAGTCGATCAACTCGCGGGCCAACTCGCCTTTCCGCAGTTGACGGGCGAGCGCCTCGCAACCTTGCACATCCCACGACACCAGCACGTAGGCTCCGCCCGCCTCGGACGCAATCCGCTGCATCGCGCTGCGGAGTTGCCGCTGCAACTCGTTGCGGTTGGCGCCCTCGGTCAGGGTCAGCGATTCCGACCGCCAGCGGACCGTTTCCGTCGCAATGAACTTGGTGCGCACCTTGCGGGCGTGGTCCACCTGGACCAGCGTACAACCGTGGGCGCCCGCCTCGGCCGGACAGCGGCCTTGCGGACTGCCGGCGTACTGCGCGGTCTGCGGGCCTTGATACAGCGTCTGCGGCTCGTGGCGGCCGCCCAGCGCCCAGTAGTCAATCTGTTTGTGAGCGCCGGCGGACGCGGCCTCGGTCCGGCCCCAGGCCACCGCGACGGTGAAGATATTGGCCGGCTCGATGCGGAACTCGCCCACGGGGACCAGGCCGTCCGCCGGCGAACTGATCCCGACCACGCTGGCCAAAGCCTGCTCGCCGCGGCGATGGATGAACGGTTTGATCTTGCCCTTGGGAAACACGTGGACGTTGTCCGGCAAGGCCACCGCCTCCGGCCAGGCCTCCGGCGGGTCTTCCTTGCCGCCGCACCAGTACACGGCGATCTTGTGATCGCGGAGTTGCTCCAGCTGGTCCAGCACGAACGCCATGGCCCGCGGGCAGGCGGTCTGCGGATTGATCACGTCGCCGGCCAGGATCAGAAAGTCGACGTCTTCCAAAATCGCCGTCTCGAACACGCGCGCGGCCGCCTGCAGCGGCGCATCCAATAGCAGGTCGCGGAGGTGGTCGGGGATTTCGGTCAGGCCGTACAACGGCTGTTCCAGATGCAGGTCCGAAGCCTGCAAGAACCGGCAAAATTCGCCCGCCATCGAGCACCTCCCTGCGCTATGGGGCCCTGCGCTGTGGACGCCGCTTGCTCCAAGCGCCGGCGTCCCTTCCCGGCGACACCCGGCTGCGGCCGCAGTCGCGCCCTGAACTTTCCGTGGAAGTGCGTAGTCTAGCGAACGTAAAGAGATGATGCTACGTCGATTCTGGCCCGTTGCTTGGCGCGGCTCCGTGCCAGGGGGGGCGGCGGAGTGAATTCCGCCCTACTCAGGCGGCGGGCGTCTGACAGCGCGTGGGCCGGCCGCGCGGCTTCGGGCACAATGCTAGCACCAAACGGAAAACAGCCACGGAAAGTCGCTGTCCAGGACGGCAGGGTCGCGCGAAACGGGGTCAGGCTTACAGAATTCAATTTTGGCCGAGCGGAGTCATGCGACGTGGCTGGCACCCAACTCGGCCAAAATTGAATTCTGTAAGCCTGACCCCAGCACCGAAACCGTGACTTCATCAACAACGCGGAAAAGTGCCGAAATCCCGTTTGGTGCTAGCAGCGGCGACCGCGGCGCGGGGGCCTTGGATTGTGGACCGCGGCCGGATGTAGGATACTGGCATTGCTGGCAACGATCCGTGTACAGAAACGGCAGAAAGGAGCGGCCGCGCATGTCCCGCTGGAGGTCTGATGACAAGGGCTGGGACGACGCCTGGGAGTCCGACGGCGATCCGGACAGCGGTGACTGGCCGGACGCGGACGACGACGAGCCGACGGTGCCCTGTCCCTACTGCGGGCGAGAGATCCACGAGGAGTCTCTGCGGTGTCCCTACTGCGAGAGCTACCTGTCGGACGTTGACGCGCCGCGGCCGAAGCCTTGGTGGCTGGTCGTCGGCGTGGCGGCCGGTTTGTACGCCGTGTACCGCTGGGTGGTATCGTGGAGCGGTGCGGGGCCGTGAGGGATCGGCCGGTTGTACAGAAACATTGGTCGATACCAGCAGTTTGACCGATATAAACCGATTAGCGCAGCACACCGCTGATCGTACCGGCCCGCGCTATCATCACTGGCAACGCTGGCGCAAGTTGTTTGGAGGAACGGAGTCATGTGTCGAATCCTGGTTTTTGTCTTGACGGTCGTCTCCGCCTGGGGCGCCGAGGCTGCGGCCCAGGAGTGGGCCAAGAAGATGTTCCCGACGACCAGTCACGATTTCGGCATTGTGGCGCGAGGTTCCAAGCAAGAGTACTCGTTCCAGATCAACAACATCTATAAAGAGGACGTGCATATTGCCGGCCTGCGGTCGTCGTGCGGCTGTACGACTCCCCGCATCACGCAGGAAACGCTCAAGACGCACGAGCAGGCCGAACTGGTCGTGGCCTTTAACACCAAGTCGTTTCTGGGCTCCAAAGGCGCCACGATCACGGTGATGATCGATCAGCCGTACTATGCCGAGGTCCAGTTATCGGTCAACGGCTACATTCGCAACGACGTGGTTTTCCAGCCCGGCGCGGTCGAGTTCGGCACCGTCGACAGCGGGCAGGGCGCGGCGGCCGCCATCTCCGTGTCCTACGCGGGCCGCGAGGACTGGGAGATCAACGACGTGCTGAGCGCCAACGAGCACTTTGAAGTGGAGTTGCAGGAGAAGTTGCGGAGCGGCGGCCGCGTGAACTACGACATGGTCGTACGGCTGAAGCCTTCGGCGCCGCCGGGATACATTCACGACCAGCTATTGATCGTCACCAACGATTCCGGCGCCAGCAACGTCTCGCTGCCCGTCGAGGGCCAGGTCGTGTCGGCGTTGACGGTCAGTCCCGCGTCGTTGTTCTTGGGCGTGGTGAAGCCCGGCGACACGGTCAAGAAGCGGCTGGTCGTGCGCGGCAACAAGCCCTTCCGCATCGTCAGCGTCAAGTGCGAGGATACCAGCTTCCGTTTCGAGAAACCGGACGCGGAAAGCAAGCCGCTGCACTTCCTGCCCGTGGAGTTCAAAGCGGGCGACCAGCCCGGACAGCTCGAAGAGCAGATCGCCATCGAGACCGACCTGAGCCAGGGCGGCACGGCTCAGTGCACGGCCCGCGTCACGATCCAGCGCTAGCAACCGCCCGGCTTCGAGGCCTGAGTCGGGCTGCGCGCCGGCCGTTTCTCCGCGGAAATCCGCCCGCGCCGACGCAACTCGTGGAAACCGCTCTTGACCCGCCACGGAGGTCCTGTTAGTTAACCACCCCCTTCAGAATCGAGTTTAATCGTCCATTCGCAGTGGGTGGCTTGAATCCGTGGCACGAAATCTCCTCCGAATGCTGGGCGTCCTGTGGTGCGTCGCCGCAGGGCTGTTGATCGGTGCGGCGGCCCACGGTCAACAAGGCTTTGGATCGACCACGGCGCCGCCGCTGACGGGCGCGCCCAGTCTGGCGCCGATTTCCCCGGCCCCGGCCCCCTCCTCGACGCTGCAGACGCCCACCTTCGACCCGTACTCGACGCAGCCGAACGCCGCCTTCACCGCGCCGTCGCTATCGACGCCAGCACCGCCTTCGGCCTCGTTCGGCACGCCGGCCCCGGCCTACTCGCAGCCGTACAGCCTGCCGTCGCCGGGCGCCCAGCCGTACTACACGCAACCGAATCCGGGGTTCGGGCTGCAAAGCCCGCCGGCGCTGTTTCCGTTCGGCCTGCAAGGACCGGGGCAGCCGGCTGCGGGGTATCCCGGCGGCAGTCCCCTGAAATTCCTGCAGAACATCCGCTTCAGCGACGATCTGCTGTTTGGCGACAGCGCCGAGGCGCACGACATGCGGATCAATGACGCCTTGGCGACGACCACGATTGCCTTTCCGAATTTCTTCTGGACGGGCCAGCCCTGGTTCCTCTCGCCGGGCTTTGCCTATCACGCCTGGAGCGGGCCGTTCGGGACGTGGAACGCTCCGGCCGGCTGGGGCGCCGCCGACGTCTCGCTCGACCTGCCCGAGGAGGCTTTCAGCGCGTTCTTGGATGTGGGTTGGCGATCGAGCCCGGACCGGGCTTTCGGCGCGGAGCTGGGAGGCCGGATCGGCGTGTACAGCGATTTCTCCGGGGTCGAAGGCGACAGCGTCCGCCCGATGGGCCTGGCGCTGCTGCGGTACAACCTGACCCCGACCCTTGCCGTCAAGGCCGGCGTGTCCTACCTCAACCGGGCGGACGTCAAATTGCTGCCCGCGGGCGGGATCGTCTGGACGCCCAACCCGAGATGGAAACTGGACATCTTCTTCCCGCAGCCCAAGCTGTCGTCCTACCTGACGACGCTGGGCAACTACGACCTGTGGTGGTATGTCACCGGCGAATACGGCGGCGGCGTGTGGACGCCCGAGGTCGCCGTGCGCGACGCGGCGAATCCCGCCGTCGTTCTCTGGCGGGGCCGGACGCTGACCGACATCAACGACCTTCGGGTCTCGCTCGGCATCGAACTGGGGCCGCCGATCACGGGCGGCATCGGCCAGCGGGGCCTGTTCTTCGAGGTGGGCTACGTGTTCGACCGCAAGATGTATCTGGCGGTGCCCGCGATGCCCGACCTGGAGTTGTCGTTGAACGACACGTGGATGCTGCGAGGCGGCTTTGCCTTCTAGCCGCCGCCTCAAGTCGAAGAACAGGGTTTGTCGTGCCGTCTGGGAGCGGCCGCCGCCCGCTGAACCCGCGTTGCCAACCCCCATCCTAATCCTGGACGCGGCACTCGGAATGAACGAAAGGCGTCAGCAACCTCGTGCTGCCGGGACCTGGCCGCCGGCCGTGGCGGTGCTGGTCTTGGCGGCTGCCCTGCTGGCCGGCCGGGGCGGCCGCGCGGAACCGCCCGCGGTCATCCACCCTCTGCCGCCCGTCGACGCCACGTCGTCGCGACTGCCGCCCGCCGGGGCCGACGGTCCACGAGCCTTGCTGGCCAGCGATCCTTCGGAGTACCGGCCCCCCCAGGACCTGCTGCCGTCCGAAACGCCGCACCTGACGGCGCACAAAAACACGTTCTTCCAGAAACTGGAGTTCACGGCCACCGAGGTGCTTCCCGACGGCGGCGACGGCCTGGGCCTGCTCGAAACGGAGTTGTCCCTGACCTTGGCGCTGCCGGCGCCGACGACGGAGATGCCGCTGGCGATCATCCCCACCCTGGCCACCACCTTTGTCGACAGCCCGGCCTCTGCCCCGTTGCCGGAGCAATTGTACGGAGCCAATCTGGATCTGATCTGGTTGCCGAAGATCAGCCCGGGTCTGTTGGGAGTCCTGGGGATCGGCACCGGCTGGTACAGCGATTTCGAAGGTCCGGACGACGGCTTCCGGCTCAGCGGCCGCGCGATCGTCCGCTACGACTGGGTGCCCGAACGGATGCAGTTGGTGGCGGGCGTGCTGTACATCAACCGCCTGAACACCAAGCTGATTCCGGCGGCGGGCGTGATCTGGATGCCGAACGACGATCTGAACTTCGAGATGACCTTTCCCCAGGTCAAGCTCGGCCGGCGGCTGACGTGGGGGCCGGGCTTCGAGAACTGGGTCTACCTTGCAGGCGGCTTCGGCGGCAACAGCTGGTCGATCCGGAATGCCGCGGGCGACCCGGATGTCCTGGACCTGCAGGATTGGCGGCTGATGGTGGGCTGGGAACAGAAACGCAACGGCGGGGCAGGCTATCGCGTGGAAATCGGTTACGTCTTCTCCCGCGAGATCGAGTTCGGCTCGGCCCCGACCGTCCTCCAGCCCGACGACACGCTGTTGCTGCGGGGCGGCGCGGCGTTCTGAGCGCCTGTCCAGGGTCAACTCGGTGGTTTTCTCGTCCAGCGGACGTCAGAACGGGTCGTGTTTCGCCCCGCGCAAGGCGATCCCCTGACCATTCTTTCTCGAACGATGCTATGGCGGCCTTGCGCCTTCCGGGGCTGGCGGTCGGGTGGGCGTCTCGGCGAGCGAGTGGGCTTGCCTGGCGGCGGTCACCACTTGGTCCAGCAGCGGCATCACGATCTGCCGGTAGACTTGCTCCAGCAGCGGGTTAGCCTTGATCCGCTGCATCACCTGGTAAATCGGCGCACCCTCCTGCTCGCTCACCTCGGTTTCGAGCGTCCGTCCCTGGGCGTCGAGCAGGATGGTCACGTAGCGGAATCCGTCGCCGTTGCTGGAGAATCGCCGGATCTCGTGAAACTGGGCGGTAGCGAAATCGAATTCGCCTTCGGGCGCGGTCTTTGCGGGTTCCGCAGCGCGGGGTTGGGTGCCCAGCAGCGAGTGGACCACGGCGGACAGCGCGCCGATCGAAGCTTCGTCGCTGACCTGATTCAACCGTTGCGACAGGGAGTCCAGCCGGGCGAGTTTCTCAGCCTGGTTCAGCGCGGCCGACTGGTCCACGGCCTGATCCACCCGCCGCCGGATCATCTGGGCAGTGACCTCCGCCGGATCGCTCACGATCCGCACTTCGGGACTGCCCTCGTCCGCCGGGTCGTCCGCCGCCGTGGCGGCCGCGATCCTGACCTGGATCGTCCGCTGCTGCCGCGCGTTCCAGGCCGCCAGCCACCACGGCTCGAAGGACCAGACCAGCAGTCCGGCCGTCACCGCCGCGTGGACAACCAGCGACACTCCCCAGCCGTATCTGCGATAGCGGACGATCGATCGGCGCATACGGGCGCACCAATGCTTCGGGATGCGACAACGGTTTCATTGTACGGCATCGTTGCTGCGGAGGCCAGAAGCCAGGCGGCCGGGTCCGGAACCCAGGGGCACCACGCTGATCGCCAGCGTGGTGGCTGAAGGAGAAGTCGCGGGGCGGGACGTCGGCTGGTTCTGAACATGGCTCCACGCTGGCGAGCAGCGTGGTGGCCGAAATTGGGGAAGTTGTTCTGGCCACCGGAGCCGCGAGAAGCAGGCTGTCGGCGGATCGCGTCTTCGCCGCCACGCGACCGCCGGAAAGCCTGTCCCACGGAATCGGCGCCCCACCTCTCAAGCCTTGCCCGCCATCGCGTTCCAAGCCTCCACGATGCGCAGTTTCTTGGCCTCCAGAGCGCGGTAGCAGTCCGGCAGGTCGAAGCGGGCCAGCACGTTCGGCAGCAGGGCGGACAGCGGCCAGGCGTACTGCTCGGACTCGGCAATGTCGCCGTACGAGGTCAAGGCGTTCTTCAGCGTCACCTGTTTCACGGCGTCGCTCAGGACCGCCGCGAAGGTCGCCGCCAGCGTCCCCCAGCCTTTGGCAACCAGGTGGACGTCGGTATGCCCCAGGCTGGTCATCCAATCCAGGACGCTCAGCAAGTCGTGCGTCTTCTGGCCCAGGAAGGGCCGGTCCAGCATCAGGCTGTGGATGGCATAGAAGTAGTCGCTGCCGTAGGGGGTCAGGAACGAGTTGACGCCGCAGGTGTCCGGGCGCGATTCGCCGATGCCGCGCACGTCGCAGGTAAAGACGGGAACGTCCGGCTCGGCCTCGATCGCTTCGCGCACCAGCGGCTCGTCGCGCAATTCCGCGTCGCTGGACAGATGCGACACGTACAGGATGGCCCGCTGGGGGCCGCGCGGCGGCCGCGAGTACCAGGACTCCTGATACAAGCGGTAGACCAGCGCCTGGATGCCGGGCTCCGTCTGGACCGCATAGGCGACGGCGTTCCGCAGCGGATAGCGGCGGGACGTCAGGTACCGCAGGATGCGATAGTCCGGCACGCCGCTGCGCGGCGGCAACTTCAGGACTTCCGTGACGGCGCGCGTCAGTTCGCCGCCGGAGATCTGGCCGCGCGCGGCCGCCAGCGATTGCGACTTGTCGCGGGTGAACTGAAACACCGTGCGGGCGCCGAGTCCGGCGACCTGACCCTGCGGCGTACACCACAGGACCTCGTCCTTCTCAATCGTCAGCGGCGGCTCGGTCGTCGCCTCGGAAACCTTGGTGACCCGGTTGAACCAGCGATACATGGCCTCGCGATTCTCCTGCGTATAGCCGTGCGTGGTCGGGCCGATGAACAGGGCCACGTCCTCCTCGCGGCCCAGCAACTGGTACAGCCGCTGCAGCCGCGCGTACGCTTCCTCGATCCCGCGGGCGTCGAAATAGTCGCGTTCCTTGCCCAGCAGGATAACCGGCTTGGGGGCCAGCGCCGCGAGAAAGTCGGCGTGGTCCAGTCCCAGCGCCAGGGCCTTGGGCGGGCACTGCTCCGTGTCGGCGGGCAACTCGTTTTCCATGTTCCGGCGGAAAGTGGTCACGAAACACGACGGGGCCGCCATCGACCAGCGTTGCTCCACGCCGCACAGCCAGGTGGTCATCGTGCCGCCGCCGGAGTTGCCGGTCACGCCGATCTGCTGCGGGTCGACTTCGGGCCGCGTCAGCAGGTAATCCAGCGCGCGGATGCCGTCCCAGGCGCGCCACATGCCCAAGAACTCGCCGACCAGGAATTGCTGGTTGCCCGCGATCAAGTGTTCGGTCACGCCGGCCCCAAACCGCGGTGACAGATCTTCCTTGACGTACTGCAGCCGTTCGCCTTGTCCGAGGGGGTCGTAAATCAGGCAGGCATAGCCCATGCGGGCCAGCCCTTGGGCAAAGGATTGATACGCTTCCGCCGCTTTGCCGTTGGTCGAATGGCCGCAGGTGCCGACGACGCCGGGCGCCGGACGGGCGCGGCCCTTGGGAAGATACAAATTGGCCGTGACGGGAAATCCGGGCCGGCTGTCGAAGATCACCTTCTCGATCCGGTACGCCTCCCGCTCGACGACGCCTGTGACGCGCGGGTTCAGCGGCGTCCGTTCCGGTTCGGGCCCGAACGACTCGCGGATCTTGGCGCGGACGGATTGGACGTAGGCTTCGGCATCGGCCTTCGTCTGCAGCGCCCGCCGGGCGGCCTCGCCCTTCGCCTCCGCCGCGCGGACCTGGGCGACGAAGAACTCCTGGACCATGCGGGGAAAGCGGTTCAAAGCGTCCAGCGGCGCCGGCGGGGCCGCCGCAGCCGCACCGCGGACCGGCAAGACGGGAACCAGCGGCAGGCCAGCCGCGCTGGCCGCCAGGGCTTGCAAAAGTTGCCGGCGGGAAAAGGCCCCACGGGCCTGAGACGGTTTCGAGTGTTCTGGTTGATTGCGCATCGAGGCACCTCCTTTTGAGGCCCGATTATGACAGCGCAAAAAACGAAAAGGAACAGGGGGAGGCGGTTGCCGAGCCCGGGATTCACCGCCATACTGAAACGACACGGAACAGCGAGCATCGTTCGCCAGACCGATGCTCGGAGGAGGCAATAACGACGATGGACTTGCGCGAAGCCAAGCGGCAACTGCGCCAGCAGGCGCTGGCCGCCCGCGAAGCTCAAGCGGATAAAGACGGCCTGAGCCGCCGGATCATGGACCGATTGCTGGAACTGCCCGCGTACCAGCAAGCCCGCACCGTGATGCTGTACATCGGCGTCCGCGACGAGGTCCGTACGCAGGATGACGTGCCGCGGATTCTGGCCAGCGGTCGGGGGCTCGTGGTGCCGTTCTGCCAGAGGCACGAGTTGGGCCTGTTCCGGTTGTCGGACTTGAACGAACTGGAGCCCAGCGGGTTCGGGCTGCTGGAACCGTTGCCGAGTGTGCGGACCCAGGCGGACCGGCTGGCGTCCGTCCAGGACTTGGACGTGATCGCGGTCCCCGGCCTGGCTTTCGACCGCCGCGGCGCACGCTTGGGTTACGGCAAGGCGTACTACGACCGCCTCCTGGCCCAGGTCCGCCCCGACACGGTCCTCGTCGGCCTGGCGTTCGAGTGCCAGATGTTTCCCCAGGTCCCAACGGGAAGACGCGATGTGTTCCTGGACCTGGTCATCACGGAGCGCGGCCTGTACCCAGGCAGCGGGCGCCGCAACCGTGAACGCCAAGCGGCACGCCCGCGGCGAGGCTTCGCCGACACGCCTGTCGACAAAGCCCAAACACCTTGCTCCGACGCGGCAGAAGAACGGTAATCGCAAACGTCAGCGAGACAATCCGAGATGCTCTGCCGCCAACTCCGCAAACCACCCTTCCAGATCCCGTTCGGAGCGTTGTAGCCGGCTGCGGCGCGCGACTTTCGCCTGCCCCGCTTCCTCGCCCGCGGGGACCGTTGCGGCGGCCAGCAATTCCACGCCTTGGGACGACAACCGGCCTGCCAAGCCGTCCTCGGCGCCGTCTTCGTCCACCCAGCCATCCCGTCCCCAATCCGCAAACGCGGCGTCCGCCGCGATGGAGAAACGAGAGCTGAGGAAAGAGGAAGGAGCGAGGAGCGAGGAGGTCGCCGAGCCCAACCCGGCTTGGCCAAATGGTTCACGCGCCTGGAACGTCCGCCCCGCCGCCAAGACCGGGGCCATCAGGTCGTCGGCGTCGTCGCTGTGCTCGTAACCCAGCAAGTGCCCCAACTCGTGCATGACCACGGCCAGCAGATCCATGCCGGTAGTCGGTGACCCGTGATCGGCAATCGACGATCGGCCACGGACCACGGACCACCCGACCATCGCGGCGTCGTCGTCGATGTGGATCGTGTTCGTGGCCGGGCGGGCCAGGCCCAGGGACGTGCCGCCCAGGTCGGCGACGGCAAACTGGACGCTTGCCAGCGTGGCCGCTTGGGCCGCCGTCAGGCCCGTCGCCGTCCACTGCGCGACGGCTTCGGCCACCATGGACTGCAGATCGTCCAGACCGATCGCGGCCGCGGGAGAGTCCTGTGGACTGCCCGCCGCCAGCAGCAGACTGGCATCCGGCGGCGAGCCGCGCGAAATGTCGATCCCGGCGATCATAAAGGCGCTGTTGTTGACGCCGAACAGGATGTCCAGCGTCCCGTCATCGACGGTCACGCCCGACACTTCCTGGATAAAGGTCGTGCCCGGCGAGATCTGCGGGACGACGTACGTCACGTTTTCCACCGTGACCGTAAACGGCTGCGTCGTATAGGGCACGCTGCCGAAGTACAGCGGGTTGGAATGGTACAGACGCACGCTGTACGCCTCAGATCCGTTGGGCACATCTGCCTTGAACGTGGCGTTCCGGCCCGAGTTGAAGTCCGTGCGCAGGGCGCTAGCCGTGTCGTGCGTGCCCGGCGGCGGATTGGGGAGGTTCGGATCGGGATTGGCGAGATACGAGACCGTCGTATAGTTGTCCCGCCGGTCTCCGGCCGACACGCGAGTGGCCCAGCCGTATCCGCGGGCCGTGCTGTAAATCGTCTGCGGAACGACCTGCAGAAAATTCGTCTGCACCGGGCTGGTAGTCGCCCCAAAGTCGAACCGCAGCGGAGCGCTTTGGCTGGGGGCTTCGTACGGCTGGACGGCCGTGCCGCGAGACAGGCCGGATGATTCCTCGACCACGATCGTCCAGCCTTCGCTGGCCGCGTTGGTGGTCAGTGTCGCCGGCCGCTGGACCGAGAATTCAAACGTGCCGTCGGCCCCCGACTTGACCTGCCCGCCGAACGTGGGCTGGTAGGCGTTGACGGCGCTCGGAATCGCAGCGTCAGCCGCGGGAACCGTGTCCGGCGTGACCAAGGCGTACTGCCCACCGGCCGAGACGGTCACGGTCAGCACTGCGTTGGGCGGAGCGCCCGTGCCCGTGTACTTGTCGACCGTCAGGCCGTCGGCAGGGAGCACGTCGAAGGGCGGCGTGTCCGCCGAAACAGCGTCCCGGACCAGCGTCAACTGGCCCACCGCCTCGACCGGGCGGATGTCCATCGCCAGGATCACCGTCGTCCCGTTGCTGCCGCCCAGGTCCCGCATGTCCAGGGTGATGCTGCCAGTATCATCAGTCGCCCCGTCGGCGACGGTCACCGTCAGGCGGACCCAGCGGTAATAACCGGCATCCGGATTCGCCGCTCCGCCGCCCCACGTCACCTGCGTGCCACTGCCGTCCGGCGCCCCGGCGCCCCACACGTTGACGACCTCCGAATCGCTGTCCCCAGCCGGATCTGCCGTCACCGTGAAACTCTGCTTGTCGTGGTTCCAACTCAGGTCGCCCGTGAGGATCATCACCTCGTACGTCTTGTTGTCCGCCACGTCCACTTGGAACTGCAGCGGCGTACCCATCGGGTCCGTCGATTGGCCGTCGTACCGCAACCGGTCCCAGTCGGAATCGTCGGCAGCGCCGCGTTCGAAGTACCACGGCAGGGTCCCCACCCAGCCGGCCGTGTTGCCGCTCTTGGTTTGGAACGGCGACAGGGGCAAGTAGTTTTCCTCCGTGTGGCCGCCGAACCCGTTGAAGTCATACCGGCCCGGCGTCGTCAGGACCACGTCGTTGTCGTCCGCGCCGGAGAGGTACGAGATGTTCATCAACAGATTCGGGACCGGACTCAGGAAGGCCCCTTCCGGCAATCCCAGGAACCGCGTCCCGATCAGGTCCGTCTGATCGTTGCTGATGATCACGTACTCGCCGCCCACCGGCACCGAGTAGCCGCTGACCAACTGCACGTCCAGCACGCCGCCCCCCGCGCCGTCGGCGACGGCCCCGGACAGGTTGCCGCCGCCGTTCAGCACCAACTGGTCGTATCCGCCCGCGCCCGGCGTCAGCCCGCCCAACTGGACGCGGAATGTCCCCGCCGGCTGCAGTCCGGACGCCGGCTGGACTTCGACGTCGCCGTTAACCGTCAGGCGGCCCGCCAGCGGCGCGCAGCCGGCCGTGGTGATCTCGCCCGGATCCAGGACTCCGCCGGGATGGACGAGCACCTCGCGCGCGCCCGGCGCGCTGCCGATCGTTCCGTTCCCGCCCAGCGTGCCGCCGGTGTTGACATGGACGACGCCGACGTCCGCCGTCAGTGAGCCGTTGACCAGCAGCGTGCCGGCGTTTACGTCCGTGGTTCCGGTGTAGCCGTTCGCGGCTCCGTTCAGCCGCAACGCGCCCAACCCGGCCTTGATCACGCCGCCGGCCGACAAAATCTCCCCGTCGCCCGTCATGGCCGTGGCCCCGATCCAGCCGTCGCAGTCCCGCAGGCTGAACGTCACCACGCCCGTTCCTGCGGCAAGGTCGCCGCTCAACCGGATCGTGCCGGCGCCGTTCGGACTGCCGACCCCGTCCTCGTCGGCCGTGATCGTGATGTTGCCGTCGGTCGTGCCCGCCGACGTGAGGTCGCCGCCGGCGTTGCCCGTGATGTGACGATCCGAGCGGATTTCGATGTCGCCGCCCGCGGTCGTCGTGACGGGGCCATTGACGACGACGTCGGCTCCCAGGCCCGCGCCGTCTTTGACGCCGTCGATCAGGATGTCGCCGGAGACCGAGTTGATCGAACCTCCCGCAACCACAGCGACGGAACCGTTCGCGCCGCCCATACCCGTCACCGTCACCGTCGCGGCGCCGACACCCGAGACCGCGCCGGTGTTGGTCACGTTCACTCCCACATGGCCCGAGCTAGCCGCACCCGAGCCGCCGCCCGTTCCGCTGACCGTGATGTTGCCCCCGCCGGAGGTCACCTGCGCGTTGCCGTCAGTCACCCAGACCCCGTAGTTGGAACTCCCGCTGCCGGAGCCGCCGGTGCCCGTGACAACGACCGGACCGGTTCCGCCGGACGTGATCGTCGCGGTCCGGTACACCCACACTCCCACGTTGCGGTTCCCGGTGCCGGAGCCGCCGCTGCCCGTGACGGCGACGGGACCAACTCCGCCCGATCGGACCATCCCGGAATAGTCGACATACACCCCGTGGTTGTCACCCCCGTTGCCGGAACCGCCGATGCCCGTGACAGCCACCTGGCCGGCGCCGCCCGACGTGACCGTGCCGGAGTCATACACATAGACGCCGAAGTTGGCGATTCCGCCGCCGGATCCGCCGGTGCCCGTGACGGTCACCGTGCCGGCGCCCCCGGACGTGATCGAAGCCCCGGTTCGCACGAGCACCCCGTAGTTCTGAATGCCGCTGCCAGCGCCGCCGCCCCCCTGGCCGTTGACCGTCACATCGCCGCCGCCCGACGTGATCGTCCCGGAATTGTGTACCCAGACCCCGTAGTTGTATTTCCCCGCTCCCGCGCCGCCCGTGCCCGTGACGGTGACCGGCCCGTTGCCGCCCGACGTGATCGTACCGGAATCGACGACCCAGACCCCGTAGTTGCCATCCACGACGGCCGAGTCGCCGCCGCCTTGGCCGGTCACCGTGACGCTGCCGCCGCCCGACGAGGTAACCGTCGATCCGCTGCCGGTGACGAAGACGCCGTAGTTGGATGCGCCGGTCGAGCGTCCGCCCGTGCCGACGATGGCGTTCGTTGCCGTGCCGCCCACGATATCGCCGCCGCCGCGTACGTGAACGCCGTGCTGGCCGCTGCCGGCGAAGTCGCCGCCCCGGCCTTTGACCGTGACGATGCCCGTACCGCTGCTGTGCAGCAGGCCGTTGTTGACGTCCACGCCCACAAAACTCCCGCCCGTCGGCACCGCCTGCTGGTTGGCCTCCACGGTCAGGTTGCCGTCCACCACCTCCACGCTCGAACCGCCGGACAACGCGACGTTCTGGCTGGCTTTGAGCGTCGCCCCACCGCTGCCCGACAGTTTCAGGTTGGCGCTGGCGCCGACGGTGATCGAATCGACGTCTCCCGCCGAGGCGTCGTTTGCCAGGTCGACGTCCAAGAAATTCCCGCTGGCGAACGTGATGTCAGCATTCAGGTTCACCGCATCGTTGCCGCCGTCGCCGTTGATGATCAGCGACGCGCCGTAGG
>JAAYYU010000226.1 GCA_012515235.1 Candidatus Anammoximicrobium sp. | reverse complement strand
ACCCCCTGAACTGCTACCGGAACGGAGATCAGAAGAGGCCACCGGTACTTCGCCCCCATGCCACCGAAGCAACAATCCACCGTTTACCCCGATTGTTTGTCCATCAATTACCTCCCTTGCGCTCAAGTAGCTCTGCGGGGATCTCGTCCGCGACGAACAACATGCGGACCCTGCCCGCCTGAAGGTTGGTCTTCACTCGTTCCCAGAACTGATTTGGACTGACATCCTCGCCAAGGAACTCCGTCAGTCTCGTGTCAGGATCGTCGCAGCCCTTCTCGAACTCGGCCTGGATCTTCTCGACCGGCCAGTAGACCAGTGCGTTTGCGGCATAATCGAGCATCTGCCCCACTACTTCGCGCCGGATACGGGTGTCGCAGCTTCGCTTGACCTCGACCAGGGTAGGTATGCCATCCTGATCGAGGAAGAGGTGATCCACGGACCAACGGTCCCCGCCGTCCTCCTCCCCAGGAACGCCCATCTCCCGCTTGACGAGCAGCCACTCCCGCGGCGCATCGCTGTTAATCTGATCGCCCGCCAAGAGGTCCGGGTAACTGGCCAGCAGTTCCTGAAACCGATCCTCGTTCGGACTCGGTTCCTCGTTCATCTTCACCAACTTCCCGTTGTCCTGGATGTTGAAAATGTGTCCTTGCATTGTGGCCTTCCTGTGCTGCTACCGACGTCAAATCAAAGGCTCTGCACCACCCGATTCGGCCCCCTTGGCCGCATCAGCGATCGAACCCAGTCGCACCGCCGCCGCAGCGGCAGGCATGGTCAGGACATAGCCTGCCTCCTTCTTCGCGAGAACCCCGACGAGTGGGTTGGCCAGCAGGTCTATGGCGTTCTCCAGGTACTCCTGTGTGAACTTGCTCCCATGTCCCTTGAGCAGCAGGTATACGTCTTTGGCAGTCAACCCCGTTGAAGGATCGTCGCCATCGCCTCGCTGGTGGTTCTCAAACGTCATTAGCGCTGCCTTGAGTGCGTTCAGGGCGTCCTTCCGCGTCTGTTGTTGTTTTGCCAAGTTCAGCGTGATCATCCCCTTCTGGCTGAGAATGTCCCGCAGCAGGTAAAGCGAGATGCCCTGTTCATGGCTTGCCTCGATCAGTTCGATCAGGCACTTCGTCGTAAGCAGACCGACACCGTTTCTGACCGCATGTTGGACCGTATCTCCTTGGGAGAAGGCCGACGCGACCACGATTGCGAAGTCCGCTTCGTATTCCGCCTGATGCGTTGTGAGCGGATCGTAGTGGATCGCACCTTTCGATGTCCCCTGTGGCACCGTCTTGGCGTCAATGACCAGCGAGTAAGTGTCCTCGCCCAAGAGCGCGATCGCAACGACATCTGCCTTGCCAGGACCACCAATGTGCTCGCCCTCGAACCCCAAGGCTGTAAACGCTTTCGCCAACGCCGCCTCGAACCGATCTGGGTTCTTCGTGTCGTGCTGTGCTTCTTGAAGCTCCTTCACAATCGCCAGCGTTCCTCCTCCGCCTCCGCCGCCTCCGCCACCACCGCCACCACCTCCTCCTCCTCCGCCGCCCTCGTCCTTGCCGCCTAACCTCTTGGACACGTTCCAGTGACAGTAGATGTCCCACTCGTCAAGGCCCGCGATTCCGAATGGTTCAAGCTGCGCCACGAGATCCACGAGCCGTTTCTGATTTTCGGGGTACTCGTCCAAAGCGGACGAGACTTCCACGTCGAGTCCCAGAGCCGCCCCCACAGCGTACAAAGTCTTGACTACCTTGGAGTTGATGATCGGCAACTCCAAGTTCAAACAATGCACGACAGGGGTGATGAAGCCGCATGCGAATCCCTTTTGTATTGGCTTCTTGGCCAATGCCTGCCACTTGTCCCAGTCTTCCATTCGACCAGCTTCGACAATCTCCAGAAGCCAGTCCACGACGGCGGGCCATTCGCTGCTTTTCTTCCAGTTGGCCCCCTCGAACCAGGACTTGACATCCTTGGTGATGCAGGGCCAAGTGCTAACGTGCGCACCGCGATCCCGATTTCCCTGGGTATCGGCGTACGGCAGAAGCGTGCGAAGAGCTTCGTCGGTAATGTCCTGGCCGGCATCCTTCTTCTTCCGAAGCCCGAGGTAAACCGCCTGGATCGCCTTGGGTTCATCGGCGTGACGCTGAAGCATCTGCCGCCCTTCGGGGCTGTCCAGGTATTCAGTCCGAAAACGAGCCATTCGTTTCTTCAACTTCTCGGCGTCCACTGTCCTTCCCTCCAAACTCTATCGGTCGTCGTTGCTCTACGGGCGGCTATTCTTGCCCTGGTCGTCGTGTGTTTGTAGTCCCAACAGCAGGAGCTTCTCGGCCAAGCGAAGGGCGTCTACCGGCCAGAACTCCACGGGGCGGGGATGCGATGTGCCGGACTTTGGCAGCGGGCGGCAGGATAGGATGCTGCGGAGCCACTGCGGCGGGATGGCGTCTCGGCCGTGGACGGCGCCAAGGAGGGCACCGGCGATGGCGGCGTTCGTGTCGGTGTCGCCGCCGGCCATGACCGTGCGCACGACGCCGTCCTCCAGGGTTGGGGCGTGCAGGAGCTGGTAGAAGGCATTTTGCAGGGCGATCAACACCCAGCCTTGCTGTGTCTGGTAGTCCTCCGGTGGTCGCTCGGCCGCCTCGCGGAGTGCCTCGGCCACCGGCGCGGCCGCTGAAGAGCGCCGGGCTTCATCCAGGGCGGCTTGGTAGCAGGCTTCGGCAGAGCAGCCGGTGGCGATCGCCGTGGCAATCGCGGCCACGAACACGGCACACGAGTCCTGGCACACTTGATGCGGGTGCGTCAGGCTGCTGTCGGCCCGCGCCCAGTTTGCTGCTGCGGCTGGATTCCCGGCGCCGAAGATGGCGAGGGGGCTGATTCGCATCAGCGATCCGTTTGCCTGACTGGACGTGCTGGCGTGCTGCTTGGCACCAGCCAGGCGTTCCTGCGGTGTCTGGCCGTGCTTGGCGCCACGCAGCGCCGACGACGTTGTGCCCCCAATGTCGAACGGCGGGGAACTGTACCAGTGCAGGTACGCATCGAGGGCCGCCGCCGGATCGTAGCCCTTCGCATGGACGATGGAGCGGGCCAGCATGAGAGCCAGTTCTGAGTCGTCGGTGGGCTGGCCGGCCAGGATGTGCCAGTGTCCGCCGTCGATCAGGTCCCGCAGGCCGCTGGGATACTTCGACTTGATCTTGGCCGCGGAGCTGAACTCCACGAGCCCGCCCAGGGAATCGCCAGCCAACTGGCCAAGCAGGCAACCTTGGGCGCGGGAGAGTTGGCGCGGGTCCGGCACGGCGGCGCCGCGTTCGGGCCGAACGAGGGCAAATGGCCCGGCGGACTTCGCCCCCGAGCTGAAGACGCTGCGCCAGTCCCGCTGATACAGGGCTTCGGCCGCCGCGGGTGCGCCGCCGAAACACCAACGGCAGTGACTTTCGCCTCGGGAACCGTAAGTGATGGGCCTTCCGGCCTGGTCAACCAGCGTGCCGCTCACGCCGACGAGCAAGGCGTGACCGCCAGCGTAGTCCCAATCGCCCGGACCGTTCAGGGAGATGGCCGCCACGCCTTCGCCGGCTGCGACCAGCGCCAAGCGGTACGCGATGCTGGGCATGGGGATGAAACGCGCCGGTGCCACGCAGGCCGCGTTGCCTGCCGGGTTCTTGTCAGCATCCTGAGAAATGTAGACGATCGCCGGCACGTCATCGCTGCCGCTCAGATCCTTGTCGGTCAGGTTCGTCGTGACCGGATTCCCGTTACGGGTGACGGGGCCGCAGCCTTCGGCCCAGGCGAACATGTCGCCGTTGTCGTCAGGGTAGGTGGGGGCGTAGATGACGCCCAGCACCAGAACGCCCTTGCGGACGAGGGCGATGCTGACGGCGCTGCCCCGCCAGCCCTTCAGATAGGCCGACGTACCGTCGTTGGGATCGACCAGCCACGTGTGCTCGCCGTCGCCGCCGCTGGCCGAGCCGGTTTCTTCCCCGCGATACGCAGCCGGGAAGGCGGCCAGGATCTTCTTGCGAATGACTTGCTCCGCCTCTTCGTCCACCTCGGCATGACCGCCGCTGCCGCGAGGCCCGCCAGGACGGTGGAAATCGTCGCGGATCAGCTTTCCCGCCTCCCGTGCGGCGTCCACGCCAGCATCCAACGCGGCTTGGTAGCGACTGGCTTCTGGCTCGGGCCTGGTTGCGCGTCTGGGACACCACTTCCGTCGTGCCGACGCCAGCAACTCGAAGATGCGGCCATCATCGGAGTCGGTCGTTCGCCCCGACAGCTTGTCGAGCCACCGCTTGGGCAGCTTCTTCTTTCCATGCAGCGCGCCCACGGCCGCCCCAACGATGGCCGCGATGGTGTCGTTGTCCTTCGTGTCGTTGACCGCGCGGATGATCGCTTCTTCGGGATCGTGGGCGTGCTGCATCAGGATGTACAACGCGCACGGAACGGTTTCCAGCAGGTACGCTCCGGAGTGAAAGCTGTTGCAGAGGTCAAGCACGGAAGGCTGTATTCGCCAGTGCAGAAGCAGGTTTTCGGAAACGAACCGCCAAATCGGCCCTTCGTAATCGAGATGTTCGCCACCTCGCGGCCGGTACTTGGTCTCGCCCTCCAGCCCACGTGCAATGGAGATATAGGTCTCCGGCCACCAGTGCGAGTCGGCGGGGGCCTCATCCATGGCGAGCAGTCGCCAGAGCATGGCCACGAAGGCCACGCAGGCAGCTGTCGAACCGGCGTCGTTGTGGGTGATCATGGCCGCCAGGGCGGCGTCGGCCCACAGTTCCGGCGACGGGTCCTTCAGATACGGGATGAGGATCGGGGCAATCCTCATCAACGCGCCGTTCCCCGCTGACTTGGCGCCGCACTGCTCCCAGGGGCGCCCTGACTTCCGATTGCGAAGGAACTCGCGGACCGCCGATCCCACGCCGAAGATGTGTCGGGTGCAGAAGCAATCCGCCAACTTCTCGGGTCGGAAGACGCCATCCGCCAGCATTTGCTCCAGGGCCCAGAACGCCAACTGGCTGTCGTCGGACGGGAAGCCGATCGGCTCGTCCACGTACTTGTTGGGGATGTAATCTCGGATTTCGCCGTATGCGGCTCGCCGCTTGGATGGCAGCCAGGACTCAGTGGTGATGCCCAACGCATCGCCGATCGCCAGTCCCAGCAGCATGCCGTCGATCTTGTCGAAGCTGAACGCGGGCGGCAGCGGATCGGGCGATTGGCCGAGGAATCGCGACCGCTCCAGAGCGATTTCGCCAGATCGAAGAAGCCGTTCCAGGGTGTCTCGATTTGTGGTCATGGTGCGGCTCCAAATCACTCGTCGGGTTACCTGCCTATCGCCTGTCGGTGCTCACTGTGGTGCCGCGCTCGCCGGCGTTGGGGTGGTTCGCCCCACTGCTGTCCACATCTTCGGCTAGGCTTTGGCGGCGGCAAGTCGGGCGTCGCGAATGACGCGGTAGACCGACGTGTGGCCGCCTTTCGGGTACTTTTTCTTTGGATGCGGGGGCGGGGGCTT
>JAAYYU010000005.1 GCA_012515235.1 Candidatus Anammoximicrobium sp. | reverse complement strand
GAGCGGGCTCAAGACCAGATATCTCTACGAAATCGGCTGCTTCGCCACCACGCTGCTCGCCAGCGTGGAGCGGTGTTCAAGACCAGAAATGTTTGCGAATAAGTCGGTTGTCTTCGCCACCACGCTGCTCGCCAGCGTGGAGCGGTGTTCAAGACGCTGGACGCAGTGGCTGGACGACGGCTCGGGCTGGGCCGACGGCTGGCTTTGAACATGGCTCCACGCTGGCAAGCAGCGTGGTGGCCGAAGAGAGCGCGTGGCAGGCAGGCGGCTGGTTTTGAACATGGCTCCACGCTGGCAAGCAGCGTGGTGGCCGAAGAGGGCGCGTGGCAGGCAGGCGGCTGGCTTTGAACATGGCTCCACGCTGGCAAGCAGCGTGGTGGCCAAAGGAAGCGTGGACTGGGCGGGCGGCTGGTGCTGAACATGGCTCCACGCTGGCGAGCAGTGTGGTGGCGAAGAGGACGCTCCGCAGGCAAAGTCGGTGCGGACTCCACCGTGCCAGTCAGCGAGTGCCTTGGCTTGCCGCAAATTCTTGTCGAAACGGGGAAATTATTTCGGCCTCCGTTGCTACGGCGGCCGGAACGATCCTGGTAGATTGTACGGATGCTGTCTTGTCCGGATGCGTTGTCGGGCGGCGTCGGCCGACAAAGGACGGACGGTCCGTTTCGGATGAGCGCACGAACAAAACCTGGGGTACGAGAAACCACACCATGCTGAGTTTGTTAGTTGGAGAAAGGAGAATCACCGTGGACAGTCTGAGACCCTCTTGGGGACCGAGCGTCCGTTTTCTTTTCGCGGCATTTCTTTGCATCGGCTTGGCTGCCGAGTCGTCCGGGCAGGAACTCCTGACCGCTGCGGGCAAGCCGGCGGAAGGGCCGCTGGATGCCTTTCTGGGCGAGCCCTGCTGCGACCTGCAGACGGTTTTCGACGAGGGCGGCAACGTCCGCGAACCGTACCTGGCGATCGCCGTCGACGGCACCCTGCTGGCGATGCGCAACAACAAGGGGCAACTTCGGCGCAGCCAGGACGGCGGCCGGACTTGGGGCGAAATCATCGGCGTGTCGATCACCCATTCAGACAGCAACCTGATCGTCGATGAAAACACCGGGGACGTGCTGTGGGTCCGGATGTGGGACGGCGTCGACCGGGTGTTTCGCAGCCGGGACCACGGCAAGACCTGGGCGGAAGAGAAAATCACGCTCGGGCTCAACGAGCGGCTGAGGCAGTTCGAGAAGACGGGCGCCAAGAAACGCGTTACCAAAGGCGATCAGAACACGACCGGCACCTATTACCTGCACGCCAACGCCAGCGAATCGGGCGTCACCCTCCGGCATGGAAAGCACCGCGGACGGCTGTTGGTGACGGCCACCTTCCGGCCGCACGCCAAAGCGCATCCGTCCGATCGGGAGCCCGGCGAGGAACTCTTCAGTTGCGCCATTTTCAGTGACGATCACGGGGCCACGTGGCAGGTCAGCGATTTCTTTCCGGAAGGCTACACCGAGGAGGCGGCCTTGGTGGAATTGCACGACGGCCGGATCTATTACAACTCCCGCAGCCACAGCGGATACTACGACAAGGCGCGGGCCCGCGCGCTGCGGCCGGACGAAATCCTGCGGCGTGAGGCCTGGAGCAACGACGGCGGGCAGACCTGGGAGAATCTGAACGTCAGCCCGGTGCTTCCCGACGGCGGCGGCTACGGCCGAGGCTACGGCATGAAAGGCGGGTTGACACGCTTGCCCGTGAAGGGCCGGGACATCTTGATTTTCAGCAACGCGGACACGGCCGGCGGCGAGCGGAAAAAGATGACGGTCTGGGCCAGCTTCGACGGCGGCAAGACCTGGCCCGTGAAACGGCTCGTGTATGCCCCCCACGGCGCCTATTCGTCGCTGGTGGCCGGACGACCGGGCACGCCCAGCGAAGGCCGGATCTACCTGCTGTTCGAAGGCGGACCGGACGGCCAGTACTCCGCCATGCAGGTCGCCCGCTTCAATCTGCCCTGGATCCTGGCGGGAGAACCGACGGGAAACGGCACCGTGCCGGAGTGGGTTCTTCCGTAAGCCCCGGTCGAGAACCAAGTGAGCGGAATGGCGCTAGAGGAACGGAAAAAGGGGACGGGGGTCTTTTCTAGCGTTGGGATTGAACCAGCTGACGTAGGGTGGGCCAAAGCGGACCATCCTGTTGACCGTTGGAACCATCAACGAAGTCAACGTCGGGCAAGCAGCCAGCAGCGTTCCGAGGCAGCGGCGGCCCACCGGGAGTCGGCCACCACGGGCAACCAAGCCGCATCGCAACGCGGATCGCGGCCTTGTTGGCGGGATGCGGCGTCCGTGGGATGGAGGCCGTGTTCCGGTGGGCCGACGCTGCGCAATGCCCCATTCCGGCTCGTCGCTGATCGTCGCGTCCGATGCCGTGCGAACGGCCGTGCCGATGGTCCGCTCTGGCCCACCCTACCACCCTACAAAAAGGCCCCCGGCGAGCCGCCGGGGGCCATACCGATCACCGGGGGGCTCACGCCGCCCCGCTCGCCGATCATCGATCACCGATCAGCCCTCACCCTCCTGCGACTCGGCGGCCAACTCCGTGAACCAAGCGTCCAGGTCACGTTCGTACCGCTGCAGCCGGCTCCGCCGCGGGACCGCCGCTTCCTCTGCATCCTCGCCGGATTGGACGAGTACGGCGGCCAACAGGTCCGGGCTCTGGGACGGCAAGCGTTGCAACTGGCCAGCCTCGTCGCCCTCTTCCTCCAACAAGTCGTCCTGCCCCCAATCCGCAAACACGGCGTCTGACGTACCGGAAGGCGGAAGGGTCAAGGCGGAAGGATCAAGCGCAAAGGGCGAAGACGCGGCCCGTGCCGGCGACGCGGACAACACCGGAGCCATCAGGTCGTCCGGGTCATCGCTGTGCTCGTACCCCAGCAGGTGCCCCAGTTCGTGCCTGACCACCGTCAGCAGGCTGACGCCGTCATGGGTCATTGGTTCCTTGTCATTTGTCATTTGTGCGTCATCAAGTGACCAGTGACCAGTGACCAAGGACGAATGACCAGTGACCAAGGACCATCCGAACATCGCCGCGTCGTCGTCGATGCGGATCGTGTTGGTCGCCGGGTTGGCCAACCCCAGGTACGCGCCGCCCAGGTCGGCCACGGCGTACTGGACGCCGGCCAGCGACGCCGCTTGAGCCGGCGTCAGACCCGTCGCCGTCCACCACGCCGCCGCTTCGGCCGCCACCGACTGCAGCTGCTCCACGCCGATCGCCGCCGCACCGGCGTCCAACGGATCGCCCGCCGCCACCAGCGGCGTGTCGGTGGGCAGCGCGCCAGCGGAAATGTCGATTCCCGCGATCATAAAGGCGGTGCTAGCGACGCCGAACACGATGTTTAACTGCCCGTCCGTGACAGCGACGGACAACTCGTGGATATACGTCTCGCCCGGATCGATGATACCCAAGGCCGGGTCCACGTCGTACTGAGTCCCCTCGACGTCCACCGTGAAGAATTGCGCATTATACGGCACGCGGCCAAAGTACAACGGGTTGGAGTGGTACAGCCGCACGTTGTACGTGCCGTCGGGCACATCCACCTTGAACGTCGCATTCCGGCCCGAATTGAAGTCGGTCCGCAGGGCGCTGGTCGTCGGATCCCGCCGGTCCCCCGCCGCCACGCGCGTCGCCCAGCCATAGCCGCGGGTGGCGTTGTAGATCGTCTGCGGAACGACTTGCAGGAAGTCCGTCTGCACCGGGCTGGTCGTGGCCCCAAAGTCGAACCGCAGCGGAGCGGCTTGGCTGGGCGCTTCGTACGGCTGGATCGCCGTCCCGCGCGACAGCCCCGACGACTCCTCAACCACGATCGTCCAGTCCTCCGACGCCGCGTT
>JAAYYU010000024.1 GCA_012515235.1 Candidatus Anammoximicrobium sp. | reverse complement strand
TTTTCCATGACCCGCAAGCAAAAAAACCGTACTCCCGAGGAAAAGGTAGCCATCCTCAGGCGGCACTTGGTCGAAAAGGTGCCGGTCTCAGATTTGTGTGACGAACTGGACCTGAATCCGACGGTCTTCTACAGTTGGCAGAAGCAATTCTTCGAGAATGGTGGTGCGGCCTTCCAGAAGACACGCGGTCGCCAGGCGGATCGTCGCGACCAGCAGATCGAGAAGCTCGAAGCGAAGCTTACCCAGAAAAACGAGGTGCTCGCTGAGCTGATGCAGGAGCACGTCCAGTTAAAAAAAGAACTTGGGGAACTCTGAAAGGAAGCTGGGTTCCCCATGACACCCGGGACGAGGTCGTGGACTTCGTCGGCCGCTGGTCGGAGAAGACGGGGATTGCCCTCTGTGTGCTGGTGCTCTGGTTGGGCATCAGCCTGTCGAAGTTCTATGACTGGCGGAAGCGTTACGGCAAAGTCAACGAGCACAACGCCCGCATCCCTCGCGATCACTGGCTGACCGACGAGGAAAAGCAGGCAATCCTCGATTACGAGCGTGAATATCCTTTGGAGGGCTATCGACGGCTGGCGTTCATGATGCTCGATGACGACGTGGCGGCGGCCAGTCCGGCCACGGTGTATCGAGTCTTGAAGTCGGCCGATCGATTGGGACGGCCTTCCCCCAGCAACGATCGCAAAGGGAAGGGCTTTCATCAGCCCAGCCGCGCGCACCGCCATTGGCACATTGATTTCAGCCACCTGAACATCTGCGGCACCTTCTACCATATCTGCAGCATCATCGACGGCTACAGCCGTTACTTGGTGCATTGGGAGATCCGTGAGACGATGTTCACCAGCGACGCGGAAATCGTGGTTCAACGGGCACGCGAGAAGTTCCCCGGCGAAAACCCGCGGATCATCTCCGACAACGGACCGCAGTTCATCGCCAAGGATTTCAAGCAGTTCATCCGTGTCTGCGGCATGACACACGTTACCACGTCGCCCTACTATCCGCAGAGCAACGGAAAAAAAGAGCGTTGGTTCGGCACCTTGAAGCGAGAGTGTATTCGGCCTGGAACGCCGCTGTCGGTGGAGGATGCTCGACGCCTGGTGGCGGACTTCGTCGAACATTACAACACGGTGCGGTTGCACTCGGCCATCGGCTACGTCACCCCCGCCGACAAACTCTTGGGCCTGGAGACGGTGATCCATACCCAGCGTGACAACAAACTCGAAGAGGCTCGCCAACGCCGGCAACACATGCGCCAGGCTGCACGCGGCAACTTCGAGCCGCCTCGGCTCGCCGATCAACCCACCGACGGCGCAAACGATGGCCGTCGGTCATTGGACATCGCCGCGCTCCGCCGTGAAGTGTCCATCGAGCAAGTGCTCAGGCAACTCGGCTACTTCGATTCCTTGAAAGGCTCCGGCCCCCAACGCCGCGGTCCCTGCCCCTTGCATGATGCGCCGAGCGACCGGCACCGCACTTTCTCCGTTCACCTCGGCAAGGGCGTCTTCCGCTGCTTCCACCCCGACTGCCAAGCAAAGGGCAATACGCTCGATCTCTGGGCCGCCTATCAACGCTTGTCCGTCGGCCAGGCTGCGGAAAATCTCGCCCGTACCTTCGCCCCCTACTTGACAGCATCACAAAAATCGGACACAGAGAAGAGGAACCCGTAAACTATCCCTTGTAACTCGCTAAGCCACAACCTCGAACTTTCCAGTTCACGTCGAACCAACACA
>JAAYYU010000225.1 GCA_012515235.1 Candidatus Anammoximicrobium sp. | reverse complement strand
CCTGCGAGAGAGACCAGAAAACCGATCGTCGCCCCCCCTCACAAAAACAGGCGACAATAGAACAAAAATGCCCGTTTTCACAAATACCGATCTTCCCGCCGCTCGCCGGGATTTTTGGCGGGCCAGCGCCGCCCTGGGTTTGGGGACCGTAACGACCAAAAGCTCTGAAAGGGCGACACAAACCGGAGGCACACGATCATGTCGCAGTCCCTGGTCAAGAACCTGATCCATCTCGTCTACAGCACCAAACACCGGAAGGCTTGGATTCCCGAAGAGGTCCGCGAACGCCTCTGGGCCTATCAGGCCGGCATCTTCAAAGATTGGGAAAGTCCCGCGCTGATCATCGGCGGCGTGGAAGACCACGTGCATGCCTTGTTTTCGCTGTCGAAGAACTACCCGTTGAAAAAGATCGTCGAAGAGGTCAAGAAAGGCAGTTCCAAGTGGATGAAGACCAGTGAGGGGGCAAGCAACGTCGATTTCACCTGGCAGGCCGGGTACGCCGGCTTTTCGGTCAGCCAGTCCAAGGTTCCCGAGGTCACCGAGTAAATCAAGAACCAAGCCGAGCACCATCGCCGCATTTCGTTTCAGGACGAATTGCGAGGGTTGTTCAAACGGCATGGCATCGAATTCGACGAACGATACGTGTGGGATTGAGGCAACGGGGGTCCGCCCGGATGTTGCCCCGAAGAGGCCGAGACAAATCAGACGCGGACGTTGACGACGCATTTCGCCCCGAAGGGGCCGGGACAAATCAGCCCAGGGCAGAGCGCAGCGCCGCCCTGGGTTCGGGGATGGATGAAGGCGCAAGCCCTGAAAGGGCGAAACAAAAGGAGGCACGGAACGTGATGCGGCCAATGGGAACGGACGGTACGTTTGGGGATCGGCACCGTTGTGTCGCCCTTTCAGGGCTTTGGCTGCATGGCGGCACCCGTTCCCAGGGCGGCGCTCTGCGGCTATCGCCGCGACGCTCTGCCCTGGGCTGGTTTGTTGTGGCCTTTCAGGCCGGACGGATGGGACGCGCGGATTTCGCCCCGAAGGGGCCGCGACAAATCAGCCCAGGGCAGAGCGCAGCGCCGCCCTGGGTTCGGGGATGGATGAAGGCGCAAGCCCTGAAAGGGCGAGACAGGAGACGCGCGGAACGTGGTGATGCGATCGAATGGAACAAACGGAACGATTGGGATCGGCACCGTTGTATCGCCCTTTCAGGGCTTCCGGTGCGCGATGGATAGCGCGATCCGCATGAACGACTGCGAGAAAGTGCGGATCGAGGATGTGACGTTCCTGGCCGCGCCGGGCTGTGCGTACTTGGGCCGGTACATGCGGGGCGACAACTACTACCGCTACACGATCAAGCCCGGCCCGCCTCCAGTTGGTGCCACCGAACCGCGACTGCTGTCCACGTGTGCCGACGGCCTGAACATCGCGTTTGCGACCAAGGGGCCGACGATCGAGGGCTGCCGCTTCTCGTTCATGGGCGACGACTCGGTCAATCTGCACGGCGTCACGTTCGTGGTGCTGGAGCGGAAGACGCCCCAGGAACTGATCGTAGGTTGGCCCTATTCGCGCGAGCAACTGGCCACGGTGATACCGACGGGGGCTACCGTGCGCCGGCTACGCTCAGGCAACTACGAGGTGCCGGGGACAGCAAGACTCACGGCGTTTGAGCCGCTGCGAGAGCGGACCCCGGAGCACTTGAAGATCATCCGTAGTGTCTGGCCACGAGATGAGGCAGGGCGGGGAACTGCTTTCCGAATGACGCTGGCCGAGCCGCTGGGGGCCGAGCCGGGGGATTTCCTCGACGTCCCGGACAACAACGCTCCCGGGTTTGCCATCCACGACTGCGTGTTCGAGGATCACCGGGCGCGGGGCCTGCGGATCATGGCTTCCCACGGCGTGATCGAGCGGAACACGTTTCGGCGACTGAAAATGAACGCCATCACGATCGGCGCGGAGTACGAGTTCTGGCGGGAGGCGGGCTGGGTCGAGGACGTGCAGGTCCGCGACAATACGATCGAGGACGTCGGACGCGACGGGGCGAATCAGAGCGGCACTGCCTACGTGCTGGGCGCGATCGGCGTTTTCGGCCGCACTGACCGTGAATCCCGGCTTCCCTTGTGGCCCGGCAACCGAGCCATCACGATCGTAGGCAACACGATCCGCGGATGTCCCCAGGCGGGCATCTTCGTGGCGGCAGCCAAGGACGTGCAGATCCGCAACAATCGGCTGGAGCACTGCTTCTACCGGCCCGGTGAATCGGCCGGAAAGGGGCGAGGGCTCGCCATTTCTGGTCCGATCGACGCCCAGAACGCACAAGACGTTGCCATCAAGAACAATGAGATCATCGGACCCGCCCAGCCGCCAGCCAAGCAGTAGCCGACCCTTCGGTCATCTCCGTCCAGGAGAAGAAGGGCCGGAAGACGTTTTCGCGGGGCATCTGGGCGCCGGCAGCCCGGATCGCGACGATCCGGGCCGAGCTGGGGGCGGAACGCACGACCGATGCCTACGCGAAGCGACGAGCCACGGAGACGGTCAGACGGGAGCGGAAGCATTGCGAGTACGTGGAAGACTTCCGCGGGGCTGTCCTGGCATTCCTGGACTTCGCTCCCTGCCACGCCGGCCTGGCCGAGCAGCTCGCTGATGCCGTCACCCAACATGCCACGCCGGTGGGCAGCGGCACGGTGGCCCGCACGCAGCGAATTCCGATCGAACGGCGGGCGGAATCTGCCGTGATCGCCTGGTTGCGGCACGCGACGACCGCGTACGACAATATGAAAATCCCCCGGATCAAAGGAAAACGCCGGGAGGTCCGCCGGATGCTGGCCGAGCAGTCGCGGCGACTGCTGGAGAAGTACCGCGCCGGGCAGGCGGTGGACCAGACATGCCCGCTCCATCGTGCGTTGTCGAACACGGGTTCTTCCCTGTCGTGAATCAGGACCAGCAACATGCACATCTGGGTGGACGCCGACGCTTGTCCGGGCGAGATCAAGGAACTGCTGTTCCGCGCCGCCAAGCGAACCAAGACCAAGGTGACGCTGGTCGCTAATCAGCCCCTGCGGACTCCGCGTTCCGAGTTCATTGACCGCCTGCTGGTCCCGGCCGGCATGAACGTGGCCGACCGGCGCATCGTGGAGTTGGTCCAACCCGGCGATCTGGTGATCACGGCGGACATCCCGCTGGCGGCTCAGGTGGTCGCCAAGGGCGGGCAGGCCCTCGATCCCCGTGGGGAGCTGTACACGGAGGCCAATGTCGGCGAGCGGCTGGCCGTTCGGAACCTGTTTGACGAGCTGCGCGGGGGAGGCCAGATCACCGGGGGACCGGCGTACTTCACGGCCAAGGACCGGCAGGCGTTCGCCAATCAACTGGATCGCTGGCTGACCGCCGCCAAGGGCTGACTCACGGTTGATTGGACGGGAGGTTCCGGCTGACGAATGCAGCCACCGCCTTGCCGAGCAGGACCCTTGCCTCGGGCTGGAGATGTACACCATCCCCGCCGATCAGGTCCTTCACTGTGAGCGGTGAGCCAGGCACTGATAGAGCGGAGTACAAGTCGTTGACTGGAACTTCCAGTTGCTGCATGACCTTCTTGGCGATCGCGTTGTACTGACGGATGTTCGTGTCGAGCAGTTCGTATTCCCGATCGCGTCTCGTCTGAGCGGCTGGATCATCGAGGATCGGCGTGGTTGTGGCAAACAACACGATGGCCCCGGTCTCCTTGCGGATGCGTTCGACAATCTTACGCAGGTTTGCCTCGTACTGCTCCGGTGGCACCTGGAACCTGCCCGTCGCCTTGAACTTCTTCGTGTCGTGGATTCCGCAGTTGAAATGCACGACGGCCGGCTTCTCGCGGATGACCCATCGGTCCAGGTGCTGGAGCACGTTACTGCTGTCGCCGCCGTTTGCTTCGGGACTTACGACGATCGCCTTGCCGGCGAGCTGTTCCATCACGGTTGAAGCATAGCTGAGCCGGATCGAGTCGCCGACGATTACGACCCGCGGAAGCTGAGGTGTGGCGGTGTTGTCGGCTCCTTGAAGCCTAGGAGCCAAGGCCGTCGCAGCAACAAGAAAAGCGAAGAACAACACCAGTGAAACTGTGGTCGCACGTTGCAGCATGTCTCGATCCTTAATAGAACGGTGAGTGTCGCTGTCCCGAAGAAGGTACTCCGGCATCTTACCACAACGCAGGTACCCTAGCGTCTTCACCTGTACTGCAAGCGAAGCACAACGGAGAAGATCATGTTACGCACTCGAATACTTGTCTCGTTCCTGCTGCTCGTTTTCCCAACTGCCGGTGCGATGGCTCAGTCGGAGCCCCGTACTCGCGTGGCCCGTCCGGGCGAACTGGCGAAGAAGCCGAATGTCGTCCTGTTTCTGGTCGACGACATGGGCTGGCAGGACACCTCGGTGCCGTTTCACACGGAGGTGACGGAGCTGAATCGCCGTTATCGCACACCCCACATGGAGCGTCTCGCCGGCGCAGGCATGAAGTTCACTCAGGCGTATGCGTGCAGCGTTTGCTCGCCGACACGGGTCAGTCTGATGACCGGGCTCAACGCCGCCCGGCATCGAGTGACGAACTGGACGCTGAACAAGAACGCGAGCAACGATCGCGGTCACCCGGCGCTCACCTTTCCGGCGTGGAACGTCAATGGCCTCAGTCCCCAGCCGGGCATCGAACGGACAATCCACGTGCGCGCGTTGCCGACGTTTCTGCGGGAAGCGGGCTACTGTACACTTCAGTGGCTGGTGACGGCAGCCTACACGCAGTAGAATACGGCTCGACGTCCGGCGTGTCTAGCCGCCCGACTGCCAGAATCGCTACGTATGAATTCGAGAGGAGCCGAGTTATGTGGGAACACCCCCAACGTTTTCGTCGCGTCATCGTGATCTTAGCCCTCACCTTGTCCGTCGCCACCGACGTCGCGTGGAGCGCGGCGCCCGATCCCCAGGCGATCGAGGAAGTGCGGGCCGGGAAGCGGCCCGTGGCCCAGGCTTCCTGGTGGGGATTTCAGCCGGAGGAATCGACCGCCGCGTTGCAGGCGGCGATCGACTCGGGGGCCAAAAAAGTCGTGGTGGAAAAGATGCCTTCGCCCTGGATCGTCGACATGCTGCGACTGGCCGGCGACCAGGAACTGTTCTTTGAACCCGGCGCCGAGGTGCTGGCCAAGAAAGGGGCCTTCCACGGATCGGCAGATTCCCTGTTCAGCGCCGCCGGCAAAAAGAACATCAAGCTCGTCGGGCCCGGAGCCACGTTGCGGATGCGCCGCGCCGATTACGACAGCCAGGACTATAAACACGCCGAATGGCGCCATGTGCTGAAGTTCCACGGCTGCACGGGTATCACCGTCGAAGGGCTGACGCTGGCCGAAAGCGGCGGCGACGGGATCTATCTGGGCGCGGGGCCCGGCGGGGCGCCCTGCAAGGACGTCGTGATCCGCGATGTGATCTGCGACCGCAACTACCGGCAAGGGATCAGCGTGATCAGCGCGGAGAACCTGCTGATCGAACGGTGCGTGCTAAAAGGCACCGCCGGCACGCCGCCCGCGGCCGGGATCGACTTTGAACCCAACGCGGCCCGTGAACGGCTGGTCAACTGCGTGATGCGCGATTGTACGATCGAGAACAACCAGGGGTATGCCTTGCACATCTACGCCCCCCATCTCGACGCTACGTCTCCGCCGCTGTCGATCCGCGTCGAGAACTGCGTCACGCGGGGCACCAACGCCCGCTCGGCCAGCATCGTCGTATCCAGCGGACCGAAGGGGCCTTTGAAAGGCCTGATCGAGCTGATCAATTGCCGCTTCGAGGACAAGGGCACGACCGCCATTACGATCACTTCGACCACGCCGCGCGGCGTCCGCTTGCGGATGGTCGATTGCACGCTGGCCGACCCGGCCGAGAAGTCGAAAGTCGCGGCGCCAATCACGCTGCAGACGCGGCCCGACAGCCTGGAGCCGTTGGGCGGGATCGAGTTTACGGGCGTGACCATCCGCGAGCGGATCGACCGGCCGCTGATCAAGTACAGCGACCCGGCCGGCGTGGCGCTGGCCGACGTGACCGGCAGCATTACGGTGGAGCGCGGCGGACAGCGGCACGAGTTCCGGCTGGACGAGCCGACACTGGCCAAGCTGATTCCGCTGGACCCGGCGACGCGGATCCCGCGCTGGCCGTTGGCCAAGACGCCGCTGGCGGTGGCCCAGCCCAGCACGTTCGCGGGCGGCAAACTGCCGGGCCTGCGCGTCCGCGGCGACGCCCTGTTCCTCGTGCCGGCGCGTCAGGGCGAGACCGTGTTCCTGAGTCTGGCCTCGCAAGCGGTCGGACGCGGCGCCGGCAAGGCGACTCCGGTCCGAATCGTCAGTCCGTCGGGCAAGCCGGTCAAGCGGCTGGGCGTCGAGTTTTTGCAGGAGTGCGAGGCCGAATTCACGGCCGCCGAGACGGGCGTCTATCGCGTCGAATGCGAAGCGGGCTCGCACACGGTGCGCGTGGCGTCCGGCAGTCACGCGCCGCTGGTTGCCAGCGATGCGGGCCCGATCCACCTGCTGAATTCGGCTGGCGAGTTCTACTTCCTGGTTCCAGCCGGCGTGAAGGAGTTTGCGGTCCGGTTCTGGGGCGAGGGCGACTTGGAACGCGTTTCCGCAGCCGTCTTCGATTCCTCGGGCAAGCAGGTCTGGAAGCAGGACGACATCACCGCGGCTCAGTCTTGCCAGATCCAGCGCCAGGACGCGGCCCGCGACGAGGTGTGGCGGATGAAGCTCAGCCGGTCCAAGATCGGCGTGCTCGAAGACCATCACGTCGAGATGCGCGGGATTCCTACGATTCTCGGATTCCGCCCGGATGGACTGCTGGCCCCGGCCGCTCGCTGAAAGCCCGTTTCCCGGAGCACGACGCTCCGAGCCGTGCTACAATCAGAGCCTACCCCAACCCACAGGAGATGCCCCCATGATCCAACTTCCAGGCGCCCTCGCTCTCTTGCAGATCCTGATGTTCGGGGCGGCCGCCCCGGCGGAGCCGATCGACATCGGCTCGCGGCTGGAACTGCTCGTCGACGACCACCTCATCGACTCGACGCGGGGCGCTCTGCGGCTACAGCTCCATCAGCCCGTGCGCCGCGAGATCGTGTTCAAGACTGACGCGCCCTGGGAAGGCAACGCGTCGGGGTACCAGTCGGTATTTCAGGACGGCAAGCTGTACCGCATGTACTACCGCGGGCTGCACTACCGGCACAGCGGCCCTCCGGCCCAGGCCCTGCCGGACCATCCCTGGAATCTCTGCTATGCGGAGAGCGACGACGGCCTGCACTGGCGCCGGCCCAAGCTGGGCCTGTGCGAATTCAACGGGTCGAAGGACAACAACATCATCCTCACGCCGGAGATGCTGAAAGAGGTCCGCGGCGATCCGGCGCATTCGGCCGTGCTGCTGGACGCCAATCCCGCTTGCCCGGCCGACGCCAAGTACAAAGTGATCGTGCTCGGCAAGGGCGGGCTGTACGCATTGAAGTCGGGCGATGGCGTCCGTTTCACGCTGATGAGCAACGAGCCGATCATCACCGAGGGAGCTTTCGATTCGCAGAACCTCGTCTTCTGGGACCCGTTGCGTGCGGAATACCGCGAGTACCACCGGGGCTTCAAGGATGGCGTGCGGGACATCATGACGGCCGCCTCCAAGGACATCCTCCACTTTCCCAAGCCGCAATGGCTGGACCACTCCGGCGCCGGCGCCGAGCATCTGTACACCAACCAGATCCAACCGTACTACCGGGCCCCGCACATCTTCCTGGGCTTCCCGATGCGCTACAACGACCGCGGCTGGTCGGAGCCCACGTTCGATCTGCCGGGACTGGACGAGCGTCTGACGCGCGCCAAGTCGCATCCGCGTTATGGCACGGCGGTGACCGACGCGGTGCTGATCAGCAGCCGCGACGGCCTGAAGTTCCACCGCTGGGACGAGGCCTTCATTCGCCCCGGACCGCGCGAACGCCACAGCTGGGTGTACGGCGACAATTTTGTATTCTGGGGGATGTTCGAGACGAAGTCCAGCGTCGAGGACGCCCCGAACGAGATCTCGCTGCTGGCCACCGAGAGTTACTGGGAAGGCACGTACACGACCGTCCGGCGTTACACCCTCCGCACCGACGGATTTGCCTCGGCCCGCGCGTCCCTGGCTGGCGGCGAGTTCGTGACCAAGCCCGTCCGTTTCGAGGGCGGCAACCTGGCCCTGAACGTCGAAACCTCTGGTGCCGGCGGCGTCCAGGTGGAGATCCAGGACCTGGACGGCAAGCCGATTCCCGGCTATGCCCTGGCCGATTGCCCGGCGATTTTCTGCGACCGGCTGCAGAAGATCGTCCGCTGGAAGAGCCGCGGCGGCGACGTTCGAGACTTGTCCGGCAAGCCGGTCCGGTTGCGATTCGTGCTCAAGGACGCGGACCTGTACGCTTTCCAGTTCCTGCCCTTCCAGCCCGATCCGCCGCTGCCTCCGGTGGGTAAGCCCGGCGCACCGCCCAAGAAACCCGTGGCAACGCCGGCCAAGAAGCCGTAATCAGAGGTCAACGCCGGGTGCAGACCGTCAGCTTGGATTGTTCCCTCCAGGAGATTGCTCATGAGTTATGAAAAACGACCGGTGTCGCGACGTGCGTTCCTGATGCACAGCGGCGGCGCGGCGGCAGTTGCCGTGGCCGCTTCCCACGGCTGGTCCCGTGCGGCCGACGCCCAACCGGCGGACCTCCGCTTCGGCTTCACCACGTACCAGTGGGGCCAAGACTGGGACCTGCCGACGATGATCGCCAATTGCACCAAGGCCCGAGCCCTGGGCGTCGAGCTGCGCACCAGCCTCCGGTACGCCCACGGAGTCGAACTGGAACTCGACGCCCAGCGCCGCAGCGAAGTCCGCAAGCGGTTCCAGGCCAGTCCCGTGACGCTGGTCGGATTGGCCACCAGCGAACGGTTTGACTGGCCCGAACCCGAACAAGTCAAGGCCGCGATCGAGCAGAGCAAGGCTTTTGCGAAACTCAGCCACGACCTGGGCTCCAGTGGCATCCGCGTGTTCCCGAACAACTATCACAAGAACATCCCCGCAGAGCAGACAATCGCCCAGATTGCTCGGGCGGTGAATGAAGTGGGCGCGTTCGCCGCGGACTACGGACAGCAGATCCGCCTGGAAGCCCACGGTCCGGCCGGCGATCTGCCGTCGATCCGGGCCATCATGGATCAGGTCACGCAGCCCAACGTGCGCGTGAAACTGAACAGCGAAAAACGCAACGCCGAGGGACAAGGCTTCGAGCACCAGTTCAACCTCGTCAAAGATTCGTTGGGCGACACCTTGCACCTGCACGAACTCGATCGGCCCGACTTCCCGCACCAGTTGCAGGTCAACCTGCTGCGCAAAATCGGCTGGAACGGCTGGGCCCTGATGGAGGCCTCCGCCAAAGTGCCCGACCGGCTGCAGGCCCTTATCCAACAACGCGAACTGTGGGACGAACTGCTGGCGAATGCGTCCTAACGCGGCCTGACGGCCACAACCAAAGGCTGGGACTCCGACCTGACTCCGTCGGGACTGAGTCCCAACCTGGCAGGAAGCGCACGCCGTACCCAGAATGCCTGTCGTAAGACCCTGACGCGGGCCGCCGCTCGCAACCCAACAGGGGCTGAAAAAACTGTCGAACAAGATTCCGTAGGACATGGATCAGCTCACCACGTCAACCTCTTCCGTCCTTCGTGTGATCCGTGTTATCCATGCTTTTACGATGCGCACGAGGCGCGCGGGATACGCACGGAGATTCTAAGTCGAGCTGCCGTCAAGAAAGGCCTCGAACGAACCGCACGGCACCCCATCCGTTTCTTGCGATTTGCCTTTCGATCGTCGCCAACTCGCTCTTGGCCCAGGACGGCGGCAACCAGGCGTTTTTCGGGGTTCCGGGCCGGAAGGTCTGTGCAGTCGTCCCGCTCCGGCCCCAGAGCATCGGTCCGGGTGAGACCAGGCCCGAGATGTCCGAAGGCTTCCAGCAGACCTCGGAAGGGACGCTGCTCTTCCGGCCGGTCGTGAAGCCGGAGATGACCGTCAGCGCAAAGAAAAAGCAGCCTTGCCAACGCGACACTGCTCAGGTGTTCCGATCCCACGGCAGACGGGTTTTGGTTCAACCACGGGTTCAACCGGGGTGGTTCAAACGACGCCGCTACCGCTCTCAACTCAGGCAACAAGACCTCGCCTCACTTCGCGCGGAACTCCTGAATACGCAATGATTTCTGTTGTCGGACATGGCCCTTCAACGCGGTTCGCACATCTTTACATTGTCCGCGTTACCATCGTTCGCTATAATCCGCCCCCGACGCGGCCCTTGGCGCCTGGGCAAGGTCAACTCCGCGGTTTCCGCAAGCGGAAAGCTTACGCCACGGAGAAAACCGACCGTGATTCCTCGAACGGTGCTTTGCCGCGACTCAACCAGACTGGGCCCCCCTGCCCGCAGGGCCGGGCGTGCGACAGCAGGTCCATCCCGCGAGCACGGGCGGGGCGGCAATCGTCGCCAATCGTGAGACAAGACCCTGTTTCAGGAGGTTCCGCTACGACTGGTTTACGCATTGGAATTGGACACGACACGCATCGTCTGGCCCCTGGCGGGCCGCTCCTGATAGGCGGTGTACGGTTGCCACACGACCGCCATCTAGTCGGCCACAGCGACGCCGACGTGCTGTTGCACGCGGTCACGGATGCGATTCTCGGCGCCGCCGCCCTGGGCGATATTGGCGAGCTGTTTCCCGATGCGGACGAAACGAATCGGGGCCGCGATTCAGGCGAGATGCTGCAGTTGGCTTCGCAACGTGTTGAGAAAGCCGGCTTTCGCGTTGTCAACCTGGATTGTATCGTGTTTGCACAACGCCCGCGGTTGACGCCCCACAAACCGGCCATTCGCCAGCGGATTGCGGAGTTGTTGGGAATCGCGCCGGACCAGATCGGTGTGAAGGCCAAGACCGGCGAGGATTTGGGGGCGGTGGGGCGCGAAGACGCGATCCTGGCCCAATGCGTGGCACTGCTGGAAACTTGCACGACGGAGTGTGAAAGATGACGATTCGACTGTACAACACGTTGACCCGAAACAAAGAGAATCTGCAACCCGTGACGCCGGGCAAGGTCGGCATCTACCTGTGCGGTCCGACGGTCTACGACAAGGCCCACATCGGCCACATGGTCGGGCCGGTGATCTTCGACACGATCAAGCGATACCTGGTCTACAGCGGTTACGAGACAACTTGGGTCGTCAACATCACGGACGTCGACGACAAACTGATCAAGAAAGGCAGGGAACGCGGGCTGTCGATGGCCGAGGTGGCCCGCGAGAACACGGCCGACTACTTGGCCAACCTGAAAGGCCTGGGCGTCGATCAGATCGACCACATGCCCAAGGCTACCGAGAGCATGGAGGAGATCATCCGCTTCGTTCAGGGCCTGATCGATCGCGGTTTTGGCTACGTCGTCGATGGCGACGTGTTCTTTGACGTCGCCAAAGACTCAGGCTACGGCAAATTGAGCAACCGCAACGCGGACAGCCAGCAGGGCGAAGGCGGCGAAGCGGCGGCCAAGAAGCGATCGGCAGGGGATTTTGCGCTCTGGAAAGCGGCCAAGCCGGACGAGCCCTCGTGGGACAGTCCCTGGGGCAAGGGCCGACCGGGTTGGCACATCGAGTGTTCCGCGATGAGCCGCCAGTTGTTGGGCGAAACATTCGATATCCACGGCGGCGGGCTGGACCTGATCTTTCCGCACCACGAAAACGAGATCGCCCAGAGCGAATGCTGCCACGGCAAGCCGATGGTCAAGTACTGGATGCACAACGGGTTGCTGCGGGCCGCGGCGGCCGGGAAGGTCGGCGGACGCGCGGAACGCGACAAGGAAGAGGCCACGGTGGACACGAAGATGAGCCGCTCGAAAGGCGCCGGCGGTCTGGCGGACCAGATCGCCCGTTTCGGCGGCGAGACGATCCGCTTCTTTCTCCTTCGCACGCACTACCGCAGCACGGTCGAATACAGCGAACAGGGTTTGGAGGAAACCAAGACGGCTCTGGAAGGTTTTGCGAGGTTCTTCGAACGGTACCAGCGAATCACCGGCCAGAGCTTCTGCGATCTGCCGACGATTGCGCGTCGCACCGACGGAGAAATCTCCGCCGACGGCGAGGCGTTGCTGAGTGAAGTGGCCCAACGGCGAGCCGCCTACCTGGCCAAGATGGATGACGATTTCAACACGGGCGGGGCCATCAGCGAACTGTTCGAACTGCTGCGGACGCTGAACAAGTACGCCGACCAGCATCTGGAAGCCCCGGCCGGCCGAACCGAAGCGGCCCTGGCCAGTTTCCAGCGCGGGGTGGCTACGCTTCGCGAACTGACGGCCATCCTGGGCGTGTTCCGCAACCCTCCGCAAGCCAAGGCGGGCCAGGAAACGAAACTGGTCGGCCAATTGCTGGATCTGCTCGTGGCGTTGCGGGCGGAGTCGCGTCAGAAAAAGGACTTCGCTACGGCCGACCGCATCCGCAACGGCTTGGCCGAAATGGGCATCATCCTCGAAGACCGCAAGGACGGCACCGCCTGGAGACTGCCGTAGCACCGTAGACCTCTCGCTCCGCGAGAGGAACAACCAGCCTCTCGCGGAGCGGGAGGCCGGAGAACTCGAACGTTCCGTCTGTGTTTTCGCCGTCGAGGATAAACAACCGCCCTCTCGCGGAGCGAGAGGACTACGGTGTTTCCGGCCGCACCGTTCAGGAGACCGCTACCGCGATGGACTGCGACGAACGCCACGACCTGGTGCTGGGCATTGACCCCGGCCTGAACATCACGGGCTACGGCCTGGTGCAATTGGGCGCGGGCAGCCCGAAGCTGGTCGAAGCGGGCGTCGTGCGCAGCCGCCCCCACGCTCCGCTGGAGGCCAAACTGATCGAAGTCCATCGAGGGGTGACGGAACTCTTGACTTCGTTTCATCCCACGGTGATGGCCATCGAGGAACTGTATTCGCATTACGAACGCCCCACGACGGCGATCCTGATGGGACACGCTCGCGGGGTCATTTGTCTGGCTGCGGCGCAAGCCGGCGTGCCGATCCGGCATTACGCCGCGACGCACGTCAAGAAGGTTCTTACCGGCAGCGGGCGGGCTCCGAAACTACAGGTCCAGATGGCGATCTGCCGCGAATTCGGCCTGCCCCAGACGCCCGAACCGCCCGACGTGGCCGATGCCTTGGCCATCGCCCTGTGCCATGTCTACTTCCGGGACGTGCCTTTGAGCAGACTGTAAAGCAAGAAGCCTCGGTCGTTCCAGAAATCCAGGCTTCTGACGATCCACCCGATCATGGAAACAGACTGGCCTTACCGTTCTTCGCAACTTCATCACACGGAACTTTGCTCCCTTGATCACGAAAATCTCCGGAAAACTCGTCGCGGTCAGCGATGCCATCGCGACCCTGGCTGTGGACGCTTTTGAGTACGAGGTGCTGATCCCGGAAACCACCCGGCGGCGGCTGCAAACCATGCTGGGCGAGACGGTCAGCCTGCACACGTTGCACTACCTGGAAGGCAACCCGACGCAGGGACGCGTCGTGCCGCGGTTGGTCGGCTTCCTGAACGACGTCGAACGCGAGTTCTTCGAGCTGTTCTGCTCGGTGGACGGCGTCGGGGTCAGGAAGGCTTTGCGCTCAATGGTGCGTCCCGTCAAAGAGATCGCGGTGCTGATCGAGGAGCAGGACGCCAAGGGCCTGTCGGCGCTGCCCGGCATCGGCCCGGCGATCGCCGAGCGGATCATCGCCAAGCTGCGGCGGAAGATGCCCAAGTTCGCCCTGCTGGTCGGCCGCGAAGAAAGCGGCGCGACGGAAGCCGAACGCAGCGTGGTGGACGAGACGTTCCAGATCCTGTGCTCGCTGGGCCACAGCGAGTCCGACGCCCGCAAGCTGGTGGACGCCGCCCTGGCCAGCAAGCAGAAATTCAAGGATGTCGAGTCGCTGTTGCAGGCCGTGTATCAACAGCGGCGCGAGTAGCCGCCCACGATTCTCGCCAAGGACGACGCCAGGACCGACAGGTGACGCGAATGACCCTGGCGCCGGCCGTGTTTGCCCGCGCTACCGCTGGCCGTTCGCCGGACAGGCCGTTGGCGTCCACGGGATTTCCGGCGCGGCAGGATCGGGCTTGCGGCCGAGCAGGTCGGTAAGCTGGAAGGCCTGATACGGCCGCTCCGCCGCGGGCTGCAAATCCGCGCCGGCGTTGGCCACCCAGAAACGCGTGCTCTTGGGCTCGAACAACGCGTTGTGCAGATTCGACTTCATCGCCACCGGTCGGTCCATCAAGCGAATCGCCGTCTCGGCCGTAAAACTGCCGTGGTCGGCGGCGATTCGGCGGGCCAGTTCATCGTACCGGTCGCCCGCCGACAGGATCACCGCGTCCTTGGCTGGCTTGGGCAGCAACTCGTGATGCTGGCCCGGCTCGATCGTGAAGAACGCGTTCCAGGACGCTTCCATGCCGACCGCCCGGTTGGTCTTGGCGTCGGCGATCACGTAGAAATACTGGCACGTCCGGGGGCTGTCGCGAAAGATGCGGATCGCGTCGTCCAGCGTGCCGGCCCGCTGCAGGACCTCCCGGACCAGGCACGCCATGGGCACGCCTTCCCAGTGCCCGACGCCGCCCCCGCCCATCTCGCCGATCGACACGTGCCGGGCGTTCATGCCGGTCACCGAACCGACGAACCCGGCGTACGTGACGTTCACAAACGGAATCCCGCCTGCGGGTTCCGCGACGATAATCACTGCGTGCTCCTGCAACCGCCAGTCGATGGCGTAATCCAGTACGCGGCCGTGGTACAGCGTACCGTCCTTGGTCGCCGAATTCATGACGGCAAACCCGCTGCAATGGAACATCTCCGGGATAAAATTGGCCAGCCGGGCGTCCGCCACCGGCACCCCCGCGCCGTCGGCCACGCCGCGGATTTCCTCCAGATACCAATCCGGCACGAAGCGTTTCTGGGTCTGGATGATCAACTCCACCAACTGGCGAGGCTTCAACCGCACCGGCCCCCATTCCAACGTTTCCTGCTCGCCCTTGACATCCAGCAGATACCTTGAATTCTCGCGCACATGGTCCTTCAACAGCACCCCGTGCTGGTAGCCCATTTCGTACGGCGTGCCCTTCACGTGCAGCACCGGATAGCCGTCGACCCGCTCCAGCCACCCGGCCCCGCAGCGAGCCACGGTTTCCGCGCGAATCGCCGCAGGGAAACCGGGGGAAACGAAGAGCGTCGCGTAAAACAGAAGGACAGGTAGGAGTCTCATTTGGATTGAATCCTCTGCTGACGGAAAAAACGCGATGTTCAAAACTGGCTCCGGGCAACGGTGGGCGTCAGCCCGGCGGTCCACCTCTGGTCAGTCGGTTCACTCGGCTCACTCGATTTCCCCAGCCGCGGTGCCCGTGGATTTGCCGGACCAATCCGTGCGGCAGCGGAATATCGGCGGGCTCGCGCCCGCCGTTCGCCTTACGCCGGGCGACGACAGACGTCGGTTGCCGTCCGGGCCGAGGCTGGATTCCAGACCATCCTGCCGGGGCTGCCGATGGATTTGAATTCTAGTGCCCAAGGCCCGTTTTCGCCAGCATCCCGTCAAGGACCACCGCCCCGCTCGTCGGCGAGATCCTGACCTTCTCCTGCAACGCGGTCGGTGAGAGCCACATGGATGGTGACTGGGCGGCCGGATTTCGCAGCCGTCATCGGGGACACGCCGCTCACAGGAAGATCTCCTTTTCATGCACCCGCGCCTTGGACGCCCAGCCTTGGCGGCGGGCTTGGGCGATCAGTTCCTTGCCCGGTCCGTGATGCGCGTACAGGGCTTCGCCGGGGCTGACGTAGCGGTTCCAGTGGGCCTCGAAGACGGCCACCAGGTCTTTGTTCCGCGCCAGTACGGACGGGACGGCGTGCAGCATGACGCGGCGCAGTTCGCGGCGTTGGAAGTAACGGCCGACGAACGCCGGGAGGATCATCGAGAGCCAAGTGTCGCGAGCGGCGTGGACGGACCGGGTGATCACGTAGCGGGGCCGGTCGAGCGGTCCGAGGACTTCGTGCAAGGCCTGGGTGAACAACGCCGCCTCCTCGTCGCGGGCCTCTTCCAGGAACATCCGCACGTAGCCACCGGAACGCTGGCCGACGTGCAGCATGCCCGGATGCCCCAGCAGTTCGGCGTCGCACAGCGACAGCAACACGGCCTTGCCGATGGCCAGGGCCAGCGAGGCGTCGTTCCATTGCTCCCGCGCGCCCTTGAACGGCGGAAAACCGCCGCTGCCGCCCAGCGGACTCGCCTCCAGCGCACGGATCGGCTCCGCCGAGTACGGCTGGCCGATCTTCCACAGTTCCCGCACTTCGTCGCGCCGCCCGGCCCGCGTCAGCATCTCTGTGTTCAGCAAGCTGGTGGAACCTTCCAGCCCCTCCGGCTTTAACTCCGTAAACGCAGGATGGACGTGCCCGACGCCTTTTTCGATGGCTCCGTCGTCGGTGATGCCGAACAACGTGGAATGCTTGGCGATGAACCGCAGGTAATCGTCCAGGCCCTTGCTGAATTCCGGGGCGATGCAGACCACGTCCCAGTTATTGGCCAGTTTTTGCGGGTCGTCGGCGTCCAGCCGGATCGAGCGGCCGCGCAGCTGATTGACGGTCATGGAAGTCGTGACCGTGGTCAAGTCGATCAGCACGTTGATCTTGCTGGCGTCCCAGCCTTCGCCCAGCAGGCCGCGGGTACCCACCAGGCATTTCGTCAGTCCCGCCTGGAACAGGTCCGTGATCAGGGCCACGTACACGCGCGGGCACCAATCGCTGCCCTTGCCGCAGATCACGTGGAAGCCGTCTTCCTCGCCAAATTCCAACTCGACTTCGTAGCCTTCTTGGACCAGCCACTGCTGAGCCGCCTCGTCGAATGCCGGGGCCAAATCGTCGTCCACCAGGACGCTGGAGCCGGTGACCAGGATCGGCTGCAGGGCATCGGTATGGGGGTGCCGGATCAACTGTTTGAAGGCCGCGATCGCCCCGCCCGCTTCAGCGTCCAGCAGGTGCTCGACCTCGGCGCTCACCGCCGACGTCTTCTCGAAATCCGCAACCACCACGGCCCGCAGCCGCTCGCCCAGCAACTGCAACTCGGCGCTCAGGATGGGCACCAACGCCTCGGTCTTGCTCTGGGAATAGGCCATCACGCGGGCCACGGGCGAAGCGCAAGCCTGGGCGCCCGTCTCGGTGATCTGCACCCCCAGCATCCTCAGTCGGCGCACCACCTGCTCGGCCAACTGGCGATGGGCGGCGTCGGCGGAACGCCGCAGATGGTGCCGGACGTAGCGGTCCAGGACCGGCGTGAGCAAAGCCATTTCCGGATACTCTTCGGGGCCGACGTCGGTTTCGGGCGGCGGCACCTGCGGCGGCAATTCATGCCCGCGCCGCAGCAAGAATGCCCGCGCCGCCAGGGCGAACGTCGGATCGCGTTTCTGGAAGCTGTCCCAGTCCTTGACCACCCCCGTCGGCAGCCGCCGCTGGATCAGCACCTGCAGCAGCCAATCCGACAACGGCTCGCCGGTGGACGTCTCGTCGGACGAGGCTCCGCTCCCTCCCGCACCGCCGGTTCCCGCCCGCGCCGCGATGCGGTCTGCGGACGCTGGGCCGCCGTTTCCCATTCGCGACGTGGTCGTCTCGCCCACCACCGGTGTCCGGTAGCGAACGGGCGACGCGCGGTCTGCCCCAGAGCTGAAATCGGGGGACGCTCGCCGCGCGGGCGTCGAACTCTGCGCGTCCAACGCAACGTCAACTTGCCTCGCGGCTTCGTCCGTCTCGACGGGCCGGCACAACTCCGCCACCAGTTCGTGCAGCTGTTCGTCCGCGTTGGCGATGAAGGTCAGCTCTTCGCGCGTCGGCCGGACGAAGTAGGCCAGATCCTGAGACGGCGCGAGGAATCCGTCCTTGACGACCGCCGGCACGGGCACTTCGTAATCGACCTCGCCAAAGAACTCGTCGTACCGCTGGATATCCTCCGGACGCTTGCCTTCCCGATCCGGAGGCGTGGCCGTCAAGCCGATGACGACCGGCTGGTCAAGCAGTTCGTGGGCGTCCGCGAGCACGCGGCCCCAGTGGCCCAGCAGGTGATGGCACTCGTCCAAAATGATCAGGCCGACGCCGCGTTCCTTCAGCCGCTGCAAGGTCCGCAAGCTGGAGGCGTGCAGCAGTTCCAGCGAACCGCCCGCCAGCGACGCCGCGTCGCGGATCTGCTTGCGGTAGCCGCGCATCCGCTGCTCGTAGTAGCTTCGGTTGTGCCGCCGCAGGTCCTCGATCCACACGGCCGCTTCCTGCGGATCTTTGGCTTGACCCGCTTCGATCAATTTGTCCTGCCACAGCTCGATCGCCGGACCCTCGTCGTCCGCGCCGCCGCGGCCGGGCAGCGTCACGGACTGGTAGGTGAGCGAAGTCAGCAAAGCCGGTTGGTCCGAATCCGTGCTCACCAGGTGCGGTTCCGTCCCCGCGGCCGAAAACAGCTCGATCTTGTCGGCCCACTGTGCCTGGATGGCCGAGTTCGGTGACAGTACCAGCGCGGGCAAGCGGACGCAGTCGGACCAGAGGAACAGTCCGAGCACGGTCTTGCCGGACCCTGGCGGCGCGACGATGTGCAACCGCCGTTGGCCCGCCGCGAGCTTTCGCCGGGCGATCTTCACCGCGTCCGCTTGCGACGGCCGCAACTGGCCCTGAAACCGGATTTCGGGAAAGTCGTGGGACATGCGATTTGAGGCACAACAAGAAACGAAGTTGGCAGACAGTTGAAAAAGGGGACAGTCAAAAGAGGGGACAGTCGCCTCGCGGTTGTCGTTTTCGGTTGCGTTTCTCCGGGGCGGCTCGGAGCCAGTCCGCTTTTTCAACGGGCGGCCAGCGATCAGGATCGCGGAGACAGCCCGCAACATACCTTACCATCGCCAGCGATGCGAGGGGCGAACGACATCCCCCTCTCTCGCCGTCGTCCCCGCAACGTTAGACTACGGTTCAAATGCAAGGAGACCGAAGCCATGATTGCCAATCCGCTGATGCGTTGCTCTGTCCTGCTGCTGTGCCTGCTGGCGTCCGCCTCCGGCTCGCCGGCCGCCGATGCGCCGCCTGACGACATCGGTCCGCTGCACGAGGTGTGTGAGGTGCCCCTGGAGGTGAGCGGCTTGCCTCGCAACGCGCAGTTCGTCCCGATCTCTTGCGGAATCAACTTCGAAGCGTTGCTCCCGCGACTGGGCAAGTCCGGGGCGGTGGACGAACGGTCGTTCCGGCTGGTGCGCGTCCTGCCGGACGGGCGCCGGCTCGATCAGCCCGCCCAGTGGCTTGCGTCTGTCCAGCCGCGGGCGGCTCAGCGACAGTTCCTGCCCGCCACGGTGCCGGGCGTCAGCTACCTGACGGAAGCGGCAGCCGGTGCGGCGCAAGCGGATGTCAAGACGCGCGGCGAACTGTGGTGGATCGCCCAGGGCGACCAGGACGGCCGAGCCCAGTATCGCCTGGCGTTCGGCCTGCTGCGGCGCGGCCGGGCGATCCAGGTCCCCTACCCGCCGCAGAACTGGCGGATGTTCGACGGCCAGGACCGGGCCACGCCGCTGGCACATTTCCCCCGCCTGCAGATTCGGCCCCAGTGGCCGCTGGACGGCGTCCTGCAGATCACGGACAACGGCCAAGCGGTGACGACCTATCACGTCGGTCCGCGGTTGGACTCCGCCCCCTCGGCGGCCTCGGCCCTTCGCCGCCCGTTCTTCTATCCCGTGAACGGGCCCGACGGCGTGTCGCTCACAGAATTCGGCAAAGCGCACGATCCGACCGGCAGTCACCGGCATCATTACTCGTTGTGGATCGCCCACCACAAAGTCGCCGGTCACAACTTCTGGTCCGACGACGGGGCGACGATCTATCACAAGGACATCGTGTTGCTGGAAGACGGCCCCGTCTTCTGCCGCCTGGTGGTTCGCACCCGCTGGCGAGACGGTGAGACGGATTGGCTGGACGAGGAGCGTGCGGTGACCGTCTTTGCCGCAGGGGACGGCTTCCGCCTGTTGGATTTTGATCTGCTGTTCCGGCCCGCCGGCCAGGCGCCGGTCACTCTGGAGCAAACGACCTTTGGGTTCTTGGCGGTACGGGTAGCCCAGTCGATGAGTCCCTTCGATGGCGGCGGCGAGATTCTCAACGCGCGGGGCCAGCGCAACGAGCAGAATGCCCACCTGCAACGGGCCGAGTGGCTGGACCAATCCGGCCCGGTTCTTCCGGACCGCTGGTCTGGAATCGCGACGTTGGATCATCCGCGCAACCCGAACCATCCCAGCCTGTGGCACTGCCGCAACGACGGCTGGGCCGGCGCGTCATTCTGCGGCGAGAAACCTTGGACGATCGACACGGCCCAGCCTTTGCGACTGCGGTACCGGCTCGTCCTGCACCGCGGGGACGCGGTCCAGGGGCGGGTCGCCGAACACTGGCAAGCCTACGCGGCTGAGCCGATCGTGCGCGTGGGCCCGCCGTGACGATCGGCTGATGCGCTCCGGCGGTCGCGTCGATCAACCTGGATCAGCGCTCGCTCCTCTTTCCTCCGGAAGACGCCTCCGGTCACTTGCTTTCCAGGGAGGCGGGATGCGACCCGAACGATGCCGCCCGGTGTTCAGCGTGGCGGGGGACGTTCAGGGCGACAACGGGTCGTGGTGGCTGCCGAGCAGTTCGTACCAGGCGTCCAGGCCCGCCAATTCCTGTTTGGCGCGTTCGCTGGGTTCGCTGAACCGGACCGGCCGCGGGGCGACGAGCGCCGCCAACGGTTTGATGTCGCAGCACTCCAGCAGGCCGAAGCAGAACAACTCCGGGGACTCGGCAACCGCCGCGTTGCGTTCGATGATCTCCTTGAGGCTGCCCAGCGACTGACGAAGCTCGACGGCACCCACGGCTTGCTTTTCCAGGCCGGCGGCCACCAGGGCCGAGACGCCGGTCCGGGGACCGATCGCGACTAACTCGACGGGTTGGCCGGATTCCCGTCCCGCCGCCCAGCGGGCGACGGCGGCCAGTTGACTGGCCTGCAGGCCCAACGGCCGGTCCCCGACAGCAGCCACCAGCAGCGCAAACAGCCAGTCGCTCTGCCGGATCTTGGATTCGCCGAAGTAGAACGGGTCCACGGCGAGCACGCGATAGCCCCTGCTGAGCAATTGCGTTGCTTCGGTTCCAACCGCTTGCCGGCCTCCGTCGGCGACCAAAACCGCCGTCTTTTCCGCCCGCCGGCCTGCCAGTTCGACGACGGGCACGGTCCAGTCGGCGTCCATCAGCAGCCGCCAATACACGGCGGTCACGTCGCCCCTGGACTCGCGGCCGGCCTCGGTGGCGATCGGCTTGTAGTCCTTGGCGCGGACGACGTCCCGCAAGCGTTGCAGCCGCTCCGTTTGCCAGCCGCTCGCAGCGACTGCCGCCCGCGGCAGATCGCCGCCTCGCGGCAGACTTCGGCTGAGCGCCATCGCCAGTGTGTGGAAGTCCGCATTCGGCGACGGGAGTTCCACATTCAGTTGCTCCGCCGTCTTCACTTCGCTGTCCGACGGGATTTCCCGGACGTCGAAGTCGGCATTCCCGGGAAAGAAAAAATCGCCCAACATCCGATAGAACGCCTGGCGGTTGTCCAGTTCGTAATTGTGCGTCCCCGGCTCCTCGTTCACGTGGGAACGCAGAGCGTCGGGTTTGTCAAACAGGCGGAACATCGGCCCTGCTGCGTCCAGCAGGGGCTGCAGCGCATAGCCCGACTCGAAACAGCAATTGTCCTTGGCGTTGTAGGTCAGCAGTGTCGGCCGCGGCGCCAGCATGGCCGTCAGGTGGGTGTAGTCTGCCACGGTCGCCAGATCGGTCGGCGTCTGCTCGGAATCGCCCAGATCTTTGAAGTGCCGCGCGCGGGTCAGGAAACTCGAATACCCGGCGACGGGATTGGCGAGCGTGACGCGAGTGTCGAGGGCGCTGAGGAGAATCGTCTGCCAGCCGCCGCCGGACAATCCGGTGACGGCCACTCGTTGCGGATCGGTGTGTTCCAGGCTGAGCAGGACGTCCAAACCGCGTTTCATGCAAAGATAGAAGGGTGCCAGTCCGGCGGTGCCGCACAGGTCCAGTTGGTTCATGCGGGCGTGCGAGAAGCCGCCCGTGGCCAGTTGCCCCATGCCCACCCACTCGATGTTCAACGCCAACATGCCGCGTTTCGCCTGGTGGATACAGCGAATCTGCTTGGGCGGGTACTGCTTGCCCAGCGACGTGTGGCCGTTCACATTCAAGACGCCGGGGACGCGGCCGGAAAGCCCTTCCGGCTCGTACAGCAGCGCCGGAATCCAGAGGCCCGGCAAGGCCTCGTAACGGAGCTTTTTGATCCGATAGCCGGGGCCGCCGTCGATCGTCTCGCGCCATTCGACTCGGACCTCGGCGTCCCGCCAACTGGCCGCTTCGCCGCGATACACGACTTGCTCCAGCACCGCCCGCCGCAATCGGTCGGCTTCGGCCTGCCACTCGGCCGCAGTGGCACACGACGGCATTCTCGGCACGCGGGCTTCGACATAACGTTGCACCTCGGCCAACGGCAACTCGTTGCCGGTGATCTCATGCTTCAAAAAGTCCGCCACGGGATTCTGAGCCGCGGCTGCCGTCGCAAGGATGCTGACGCCACAAGCCAGCCCAATTTGCAGAAAAGACCGCGTAAACATGGGACCCTCACTGCTGCCTGGTGACCGATCGGTATGGCAAAAGGCTGGAGCGTGCCTGCAAGAACAAGGCCTCCCAATCCCGGTAACCCGATTCAAACGCCGGCACGATCTCCTGGATTCTCGTCCTCGGCTTGGCTCATCGATGCGGCCGGAGATGCTTGTCAAAGAACCTCAACACGTCCGGCCGAAGATCTCGCTGCTTGGGCTGAAGGTGGAAGCTGTGGGGAGCGCCCTCGATGACGATCAGCTCACTTGGCACGCCGATCCGCTCGGCCGCTTCGTGAAATCGCGTCGACTGATCGAGCGGTGTGGTCTTGTCGGCGGTGCCGTGCAAGATCAGCAGGGGCGGATCGTCCTTCGATAGCTGTTTGATCGGCGAGGCGGAGTCCCACAGCGCCGGCGCCTCGGCCTGGGACTTGGCGAACATGGGCAGCCTCGGATAGGGTTTCGGCGGCACCTGGCCTTCCCAGGAGGCGGCGCAGTGGGGATACATCGGCACCGCTGCCTGGATGCGGCAGGAGTACTCGGCATCCTCGCTGGGATCGAGTCCCGCGTCCGGACCGCTCACCGCCAGGAGGGCCGTCAGGTGCCCGCCCGCCGAGCCCCCGATCGCGCCGATGTGCGCGGCATCCAGTTGGAAACGAGCCGCGTTCTTCCGCAACCAGCGCACCGCCCGCTTGCAATCCCGAATGTTTTGGGGAAAAGTCGGCGAGCCGGTCTTGGCCAGGGCATAGTTGATCGACATGCACACGTAGCCGTGCGAGGCCAGCGTGGTGCCGATGTTCTTCTCCCGGGCCCCGTCCTTGTCGCCGCCCGTCCACCCGCCTCCGTGAATAATCACGATGCCAGGATACTTCCTTCCTGGTTCGAATGCCGGCGGCAGATACAGATCCGCTTTCTCGGCACGCTCCGCGGCGAGATACGTTACGTCCTTCTCCACGCGGACTGCGGGCTGATCCGGACTGGAACCGGGTTCCGCGGCCCTTGCGGTGGCGAACTGCACGAACAGGACGGCAGCGACACCCAGACTTTTGATCGGTTTCATAGCGGATTCCTTTGGCAAGATCATTCGCGGTAGTCGAGACGGATTGCCTAACAGAATAACACCGTCGCAAGCGTTTCGCCAACCGTGGACAGTTGCGGGCTGACGTGTCCGTACGGGAGTGGGGTCCGCGATGGCCTGTAAGAAGCCGAACGGAATGGCCGGGGTCAGGCACTTCCAACTTCGTTCTTCGCCGCGAAGATCGACTTCCTCACGCTGGCGAAGCAACCGCCGCCGCGCGCGCAGGCCCTGATGCCGGATCGCCCCCGGGGAAGATCCGGTAGCCCAAAAAACGGAACGCCGACGCTGCACGGGGCCGCCAGCGTCCGCTTCCCATGCTGCTACCTGGGCGGCGGGTTTGATTGCCGGAGGTAGCGTTCCTCTTCCAGCAAGATCTCGCGCAGGGCGACCCGGTATGGAAGATTGATGGCCAAGACGTCGATCGTCACTTGGCCGATCTCTGTCTTGCCGACCAAGTACGGCCCGTCCCATTTGAAGTGCTCTGACCATCGATCCCGGCGTGGATGGAACAATCGCACGAGCCGGCCCGCGAGAACGCCCGCTACGTTGGGACCCTTGTGGGAGTTGCAGCGTTCGCAGCTCAACGCCAGGTTCTCGGCAACCGTCGCACCACCGTGCTTCTCAGGAATCACGTGGTCGATTTGGAACGGCAACAGGGAGTGTTTGGACTGAAACCGGCAGTACTCGCAACGGTTCCGGGCTCGTTTCCAGACGAGTTGTCGCAATCGCGCGTCCATCGCCTGCTCACGGCCGCAACCCGGCTTCGTGCAATGACAGCCGGGCCTTCGCTTGCATCATCTCGACTACGGCGGTGACTTGCTCGTACTCATCAAGTTCCGCTTGGTCGTCCTCAGTGAGTTCGCCGGCGCGGGCCTTCGCCGCTAGTTCGTCGACGCGGTCGCGATCCTCCGGCGGGAGCCGGATCGCCAGGATCGCCTGGGCCGCCTCGCGCGACAGGCCCCCCCGCTCGGGCCGGAACATCCGGCCCAGGATCTGCCCCCGCCGATCGCGCATCGTGACAGTAGTCATATTCAGCCTCTTCGCCTTGGGATACTGTCCAAGGTAACGCACAAGCTCCAAGGAAACAACCCGTACGCATCGATCGATCGCCGTAGCACGCACTCTCCGAGCCGTGTTCCACGTAGCATGGCTGTTCGAGCCGTGCGGAACGGCTGTGAATCATGCCAACTGCCGCACGGTTCGGAGAGCCATGCTACGAAGAAACGCGACCGTCTCCGGACTTCTCAGGTTGAATTGCGGCAAATTACCTATTTTGACACCCCGCTTTTCCAATTCGCTGGGGCTTCGCCCCAGACCCAACGGCGGCCTGCGCCGCCTAGCAATGCTCACGAAATAACTTCCTCATTCCAACAAGCCAGCCGCTGAGCGCGAGCCTAAGCTTCCGGTTTGGTGAGTTGGATGCCACGGGCTTGCCCCGTGGAGGCTCCCGTTTCCAGCTACACGAGGCAGCCCCACGTCGTCCTTCCTCCCCCGCTTCGGCCGCGGCGGCGAAGCCGCCGCGG
>JAAYYU010000224.1 GCA_012515235.1 Candidatus Anammoximicrobium sp. | reverse complement strand
AGATCCCTGGTCTTGAACACCGCTCCACGCTCGCGAGCAGCGTGGTGGCGCAGGGGAGACCATCCTCGCGAGGTCGTTACGGACTCCAGCCTGCGAATCGGCGAGTGTCTTGTCCTTCCGCCGGATCTTGCCGATACGGGGAAGCTATTTCAGCCACCATTGCTGGCAAGCCGTTCTGTCGGCGGCGCGACTGTAACGATTGGGCAAGGCAAATCGATTGTAGCGGGAACGACGTTTTCGGGCGCAACTGACGGCCTGGGTGACCTTTGCGGCCCGCGGGCACGCCCCGATACTGCCTCCGCAGCCCGCATCGGCTTGCCTGGTTCGGTTTCGGCTGCGTCGCCGAGCGGCCGGAACTTGAAAGATTCTGCGGAAATTCCCGATTTTACTTGACCGTTACTCGTTGCCCTCGGCAGCGGCAATGTGACAATTTTTTGGGAGCAAGGTGTTGAAAAATCCGGGCGGTTTTAGCTTACTAGATAGACAGGCTATTCAATTTGTTGGCGCAAACTCTTGGGGCGGGTGAGATCATGTTGCTTCGCACGTTATTGCTGACTTCGTTCTCGTTGTCGCTGGCGGTCACCGCCGCCGCTCAGAACTGTTGCGAACCCGCCTACCGCACCACGTACCAAACCGTCTACGAGTACCAGCCGGTAACCGCCTACCGACTCGAGTACGAGACGGTGTTCGAGGAACGTCAGGTGACGGTGCAGCGGCCGGTGTGGGAAACCGAGTATCGCGAACGGCGTTACACGGTGGCCAAGCCGGTCACGGAGACCAGCGAGCGAGAGGAACGCTTTACGGTGATGCGGCCCGTGTGGGAGGAGACCACCCGCGATTGCAGTTATGACCGGGTGCGGTACGTCTCGGAGACCGAGATGCGCGAGCAGCGCTACGTCGTGCAGCGGCCGGTCGTGGAAGAAACTTACCAAGACCAGCAGCGTGTCGTTCGCAAAACCGTCTCGGACACGGTGCTCCAGGACTACAACTACACCACCTACGATCCGGTCACGACGATGCGGACCGAGTATGTCGACCAGGGCAGCACGGTGAACAGCTACGTGTACGTGCCGGGCCGCGAGCGGAATCGTCTGCAGTGGCTGCCCGGCGCCTATGCGGCAGACCCGGTGACGGGCGTCACCTACTGGCGGCGGGCGGGCCTGTACTGGGTGCCGTCCGCGGCCACGGGAACGTACGCCGTCCAACAGCAGTACGTGCCGAACGTGGTGGCGGTCCAGCGGCCGGAGACGTCGTACGTGGCGCGCGTCGTCACGGAGAAACGGCCGGTCCAGGTCACGCGTTACGTGGATGAGGTCGTGACCGAGAAGGTGCCGGTCAAGGTCTGCCGGATGGAGCAGACCGAGGAGGTCCGCCAGATCCCCGTCACCGTCCAGAAGCCGGTCGTCGAACGGATCAACTACAAAATTCCGGTCAAGACGTGCCGCTGGGTCGAACAGGAGATGGTCCGCAAGGTCCCCGTGACGACGCAGCGGATCGTGTACGAGGAGCGTGCGGAGCAGGTTCCGGTGCAGGTCTGCAAGTGGGTCACGGAGAACCAGACTGTGCGAGAGCCGCGCACGGTTGCCGCTTGGAAGCCGTACGAAGCCCAGCAGTGCGTCCCGCGGACGGTCGTCATGCGCGTGCCGCTGGATCCCTGCTACTCCGAATTGCCCACCACAACCTACTACTACCCCGCGCCGCCAGCGCCCGCCGCCGCACCGCCTCCGGCTCCTTCCAGCGGCAGCCCCACGACGCGGCAACGCGTTCCGGTGGAAGCGGAGGAACCTTCGCCGGAAGCGGCCGAACGGTCGCTGCTGGAGGAGGAGAGTGAGCCAAAAGCGAAGACACAGGCCGAGGAGCCCAAGCCGTTGGCCGAGCCATCGAAGGCTGCCGCGGCGCCCCCGGAACAGGCCGAACCGGAACAGGCGGCTCAGGAACCGGCGGAACCGCCCGCCGCCCAGGCCGACAAGCCGACGGCCGAACCCAGGGATTCGGATCCTACCGGAACGCCGGTTCTGCGGCTGGAAGATCTGAAGCTGTCGCCGCCAGCGCCCGAAAACACCGAAGCGACAACGCCGCCGACCGCCGCAAAGTCACTGTGACGCCAACCCTGCCCGTCGCGGACAGAAAAGGATCTCTCACGCGCCGGGTTGTGTGCCGCCGGAACCGAAGGCTGGCACAGACGGGCTTTTCGCACCTTTTACCCGTAGTTTATGAATCCACGGTTCGGGTGCCGGGGTCAGGCTTACAGATTTGGTCGAGCAGCGCCGCACCCTATGGCGAGCGCCACGATCGACCAAAATTGAATTCTGTAAGCCTGACCCCAGTTCGCCATGATCGCCCCGCCGCGGGCGCCGCAGGGCAGCGTCAGCGGTGCGTCCAATAGTCAAAGACCAGCACCTTGTCCAGGCACGGGCCGACCAGCTTGCCGAATTCCTGATGGGCCGGGTGCGGGAGGTAGGCGGCGCGGCCGGCCTCGTTGCGAAACGTGACCACAAAGCCGTGCGTAAAGCCCGCGGATTTGCCCTCGATGCTCACGTCCGTGCCGTACTCGAAATCGGCAATGACGTCGATCTTGCCGGGCAGTGCGGCAAAGGCGTCCACGACGGCCTGAATCTGTTCGGCCGGAGTCCCGTCCTTGAACTTGAACAACACGACGTGGCGGAGCAGCTTCTCCGCGCCGCCGGGGGCGACGCCCAGCGCTTCCAGGACACTGTCGGCGACGAAGCGATTCCCGGCGTCGTTCAAATGGACGCCGTCGGTGGTCAGGACGCTTTTTTCCAGGTTGGCCTTGTTGAGTTCTGTCAAGCGGGCGAGGAACTTCTGCCGCAGATCGAGCATGCCGGCCCCCGTCTGCTTCGCCACGGAGCGGCTGATGGCCGAGTACTCGTCCAGCATCTTGTCGAACTGATTCGTGCCGTCGGTCTTCTCGCCGATGACGCTGGGGGTACACAGAATGACGCGGGCAGATGCGTCCTGGCACCGTTTGATCAGATCCACCAGCCCCTTCTCGAAGTCCTCCTTGGTGGTGCCCACATTGCGATTCCAGTGCCAGACGTCATTGATGCCGATGTAGATCAGCACGATCGTCGGCTTCTTGTCCAATACGTCGCGTTGCAGCCGCTTCTGGCAATCGGGCACCTTGTGACCGCTGATGCCCGCTCCGACGATCTCGATGCCCAGGTCCGGATGCTGCTTGGCGAGGGCCTGGCCCACGAGCGTCACATAACCTTTTTCCCGCACCCCGCCGGCGGTGATCGAGTCGCCCAGGAACACGATGCGATCGCCCTTCTGCAGTTGCGGGCCGGCGGCCGGCGCAGAGGACGCAGCGTTCGCCGTCAGGGCGGCGGCCACGAGCGCCACGAGCAAGAGAACCGTGCGAGGAATTCGGTGCAAGCGTTTCATCGGTGTCGTCTCCATAAAAAATCGGAACAGGAATCGAGTGAATGCCCGCAGTTGTTTGCTGCGGCATGTCCAGCAACCAACGTCCCAAAAACGACAGCGACCGGCAAGAGGGCACGCGCGGCAGGCGACGCGCGGCGGCACGGGCGGCGTGCTCTCCCCCCCGGTTCCTCGGCTGCGCCCGCCAAGTCGCTTCGCCATTGACGGCACACCCCGTGCCGCCTACGATTCCGGCCTGAGAGAGGAATCCGCCAACGCCGGTCGCCGAACCGCCGGGGGCAGGCTGAAAGACTTCAGGTTTCCTTGTTTCCACCGTCACCATGCGTCGCCTGCTGAAGATTGCCCTTGGGCTCGGCCTGACTGCCGCGGTGCTGTTCGCCGCCGCCGCGCTCGTGCTGTACCGCGGAACACAGCACGTTCCGGAATTCTATGCACAGACGTTGACGGCTTCGTTTCCGGCAGCCCAGCAGACCCAAGTCGGCGACGACTTCGAACGGCAGGCCTTGGAACTGCACAACCGCTCGACCAAGCCCGGCCGCTGGCAAGCGGAGTTCACCGACGAGCAGATCAACGCCTGGCTGGCGACGATCCTGCCTCGGAATCATCCCCGGTCCCTGCCGGCCGAGATTCACGATCCGCGGATCAAGATCGCGGACCAGGAAGTGCAGATCGCGTGGCGGTACCAGAGCGGTCGATTTCAGACCGTGATGTCGTTTTCCAGCCGGGTTTATCTGACCGACAAGCCGAACCAGTTGGCGTTGCGGTTGCACGGCGTGCGGGCGGGGTGGGTGCCGCTGCCGTTGGACCGGTTGCTGCAGCGGGTCAGCGAGGCGGCCCGGCAGAACGGGGTGGACTTGTTGTGGAGCCAGGAAGACGGGGACCCGGTGGCCGTGATCCAGGTGCCCACCAGGCTCGAACGCTATCCCGGCCGCGAGATCCACTTGGAGACCTTGGAGTTGCAACCCGGCAGGCTGCGTCTGGCCGGCAGCACAAAACGCCGCGTCGGCGGAAGGTAGACGGCGGAAACGGCTGAGTGCCGCACCGGGACGGGGCGAGGGCACGGCCGAACCGGCTTCAACTCGCCGGCCGCAAGACGAACTGCCAACACGTCGCCGTCGCGTCGGCGCGCGTCAACGTGGCGCGGCCAAACACCTGATATCCCTGCAGCCGAACGACGATTTCGCGGGCCGTCGCGCGCTCCCACTGGACCGTGCCCGCGTCCCAGCGGTGAACTGCGCCGCGGTCGCGGGAGACGGGTCCTTCGTAGTCCAGGTAGGCGGTGCGGTGGTCGGGCAGCGCCTCCGCGACGATCGGCCGCTCGGCGGCGGGCGGCTCGGCCAGGGCCCAGGTCCGCAGCACTTGGCCCGCTTCCAGCATCAAATCCCAGTGCGGTGGCAACTCGCTGCCGCCCGGCGGGTCGTGCCGCAGAATCACAAAGCGGGGCATACGGTTCACCCGGAGACGTTGACCGTCGTATCTTCCTCGGCTTCGGCCGGCGACGACGAGCGGAAGCTGTCCACGCGCACCTTGAGGATGTGCTTGCCGATCCGCGCGCCTTTGACTTCGATGAAGAACGGGTTGAGCATCTCGCCGGGGCGCATCTCTTTCACCGGTTCGGCTTCCACGGTCCGCCCGTCGGGGCTGATCGCCCGGGCGCTGACGGGCCCGCGCAGGTTGACGAACTCCAGGCCCGGCGGCAGCAGCACCGTCAGCACGACGTTCTTGTCTCCGACGTTGCGGCCGTTTTCGACGGCCACGATATAGGTCGTGGTCCCGTTGACGGAGATGGGATCCTGGCGGTCGGCGATGGACACTTTCAACTCGCCGACGATCTTTTCGGGCGGCGTTTCGCGGGGCGGTTCGATCCGGGGCGGCGGCTCCTTGGGCCCCGCGGGCTTCGGCGCCGCGGGCTGGACGACGAGTTTGACTTCCTTGACCGCGCGGACGTTTTCGCCCGTCTCCACAAACACCCGGCACCAGCTGGAAGCCGAATCCTTGACGCACTCCAATTCGGCCTGGCGAGTCACCGTTTCGCCGGGCATCAGCCGCGGCGTCAACCACAGCAGTTCGCCGCGGGTCAGGGCTTGCGCGTCGTAACCCGTGCTGGCCCGCCGCGGGTACAGGCTGCGGTCGTGGAAGCCCACGACGCGCACGTTGGTCAGCGGCACGTTGCCGGTGTTGGTGGCTTGCAGCGTGAACGTCACCCGTTCGCCGATCTTGGCTTGAGCCGGGCCTTCGATCGCCGCTTCGACCGCCGGCTTGGGCTCCGGCCTGGGCGGCTCGGCCGCGGTCACGCAGCCGCTGGCCGTCGCGGAATGGCCGCCCTCGGCGACAGCCTCCACCGTGTGGCACCAGCGGCCGGCTTGCGTGACGATCAGCGCAACGGCGATCTTGCGAGTGGATCCTGCCGGCACGGTCTCGCCCAGCGAACGCTCGATCAGGCTGCCCCGCTCCGTCGGATGCTCCAGCCCGGCGGGCAGCCGGTCGCGGATAACCACGCCCTTCAGCGGCTCGGTCCCCGTATTGGTCAGCTCGATCTCGAACCTGACCTGCTGGTCCACCTGGGCGGTTTCCGGTCCGCTCATCGTCAGACGGAGCGTCGAGGAAAAGACGCGGGTCGCCACGCAGGCTTCCGCGGTGGCTTTCTGGCCGGCGGCCGGTTCGCCGCTGTCCGCGCGGACGCAGAAACGGACGGACGCGTTCCGATCGGCGCGGAGGTGTATCGTCAGCTGACGCATGGCCTTGGGCGGCAGATCATTCAGATCCCAGCGCAGCGTATTGCCTAAGACCTGGGCCGGCGGATCGCTGCTGAGGAAGGTCATGTTGGCCGGCACCGTCGCGCTGGCGATCAACCGCCGGGCGACGATGTCGCCCGCATTGCTGACTTCCGCGCGGTAGGTGACGGTCGAGCCGGCCCCGGCCGACTCGGGACCGTACAGCGTGACCTTGGGATCGGGAGCGCTCCACGTCACGCTGGTATAGCCCTGGCCGACGACCATCGGCGGCAATTCGTCGTTGGGCAGCGAGGGCCGCACGATGCTGATCCGCACTTGCGTGCTGCTGCTCTTGCGGGCCGGCACCAGGTTGATGCTGGCGACGCCGTTGTCGTCGGTCTTGACATCCACGGCCGCCTGTTTGTTGGGGCCGAACGAGGTGACGTTGGGATCCAGGATCTCGTACCGCACGATCCAGCCTGCCAGCGGTTTTCCCGAACGGCGGCGGACGGTGGTGGAAAGCGCGTGCGGCTGGGCGGCCAGCACCACGGCGGGCGAAGGCAGAAGCCATTGCACGTCCACCCAGTAGATCGTCGAGGTCTGCCGGCGCTGGTCCCAAATCTCGGCCTCCGGCGCCACGACACCGACGAAACTGGCGCCTTCCGTGGGCGACGTGATCGTCACCCAGCTTTGGCCGCGCTGGACGGACACGTCGTCCGCCGGATTAGGCGTTCCGCGGGACAGCATTTTCGTCTGCGTGAGGGAGCGTGTGACGGCGTAGCTGCCGTCGCGCTTGCTGGACGCCTGACGGAATAAAGCCTTCAAGCACGGCCGCTCCTCGCCGGCTTCGACGATATGGCCGACGCTGTCCGGCGTCAGCGACCATTCCAGCGGCTGACGGGGGATGTAATCACCTTTGGCGTCCGCCAGTCCGGACAGAATGACGACTTCGCTGCCGACCGGCGCCATCATGACCGCGGGGGCCAGCACGAGCCGGCCTAGCTTTTCCCGGTGCAACCCCGCGCATACCGGGGCCGGAGCGGGGACTGCGGGCGCGGCGGGAACCGCGCTGCAAGACGGCGCCGGAGCAGGACCGCACAAAGGCTCCGCCGCGCCGCACGCGGGCGGAAGGGGCGAAGGGGATGTCTCGGAAGGCGGGCAAGGCGGCACCGGCGGAGGCGCTGTGAAAGCGGGCTCCGGAACGTACGGAATCGCCTGCGGGGCAACGAATTCGGTATAGTTGCCGTGCGGCAAAAAGATCCGCTCGCCGCTCGGGTCAATTCTGGGCAGCCTCAGCGGCGCACAGCCGGCCAACATCGTCGCCACAGCGACGATGGACACCAGCGGCAGGCACCTGCTCTTGCTCCACCCGTTCATGACCGCAACTCTTCCCAAACGGCACGGTTTGTCTACGCTTACCTGCGGAAACGTACCATGTAGTTTGGCCGCGCGTTGCCGATTCGCATCGTGGCGAGTTGCCAAAAAGCAACTTGCGCTGTGAGAGCCTGACGATGGTGCGGAGAATAACGGCGGAATCCGGATGCAGTCGCCCGGATCGGCAAAGGACGCGGGGCGTGTTCCAGACAGCGCAACGGGACGGCCTGCGGCTGAACGGCGCGCCCCAAGCCTACTCCTGATCCATCATCGACGTCGGCACGCCGTGGCCGGGCGTGTTGGCGTAGATCAGCCAGTAGGCGACGGGGATCACGAACAGCGTGAACAACGTCGAGGCGAACAGGCCGAAAATCAAGGACCAGGCCAGGCCCGAAAAGATCGGGTCGATGATGATCGGAACCGCGCCCAACATCGCGGACGTCGCGGTCAGCAGGATCGGACGCAACCGGACCACGCGGCTTTCCATGATCGCATCAAACAACGAGCGGCCATGGGCCAGCGACAGGTGAATGAAGTCCACCAGGATGATGGCGTCGCGGGTCACGATGCCGGCCAGGGCGATCATGCCGATCATGCCGGTGGCGGTGAAGTACACGGGATCGGCAAACCCGCCGACGTTCTGGGCGGACAGGGCGTTCAACAGCCAGAACCCGGGCATGACGCCCAGGACCGTCAGCGGGATGGCCAGCATGACGACCACGGGGATGGCGAACGAGCCGGTTTGGGCGACCAGCAGGATGTAAATCGCAATCATCGCCGCGCCGAACGCCAGTCCGAGGTCGCGAAACACGTCGAGCGTAATCTTCCATTCGCCTTCGCCGGCAAAGTCCACGACGAAACCGGCCGGCACGCCCCAGCCGATGCCGCTGCCGTTGGCCAAAAACGTGCGCTGCTCGACGGCACGCGGCATCGCTTCGGCGACCCAGCCGCCGGGGGCCGCCTGCACGCCCGCCTCCGCCGCCGTCTGCGTCCGGTCGGCCAACACGTCCACCACCACGTCGGCCGGCGGCCGCCCCGCGGTCTCGGCGAACACGTAGGCCACGCGGTGCAGATTCTTGTGGTAAATCATCTGATCGACCCGGCTCGTTTCCCACGTTCCCAACTCGGCCAACGGAACCAGTTGCCCGGTTTCCCCTTTGACCTGGACCTTGGCCAGATCCGCAACGCTGGTCCGCCGGTCGACGGGCAATTGCAACTCGATCTGCAGCGGGTTGCGTTCCGTGTCGCTGCGGATTGTGCCCACCGCTGCCCCGCCCAACACGGCCTGCAGCGTGCGGGCGACCTGGTCCGTGGACACGCCGTTCAGAGCGGCCTTTTCCTTGTCGGTGACGAACACGAGCTTGCGTTGCGGCGCTTCCCGCGAGTCGTCCACGTCGACGACGCCCGGCTCCAGCGTCAGCCGGGTCCGCACGGTATCGGCGGCAGACAGCAAGTCTTCATACCGATGATCCAACTGGCCGTACACTTCGGCCACGATGCTGGCGATCACCGGCGGGCCCGGCGGCGTCTCCACCAGCTTCATGCGGGCCTGATGGCGATCCACGATCGCCTGCAACTCGTTGCGCATCCGCAAGCCGACGGCGTGACTTTGCATCTGGCGGTTCTTCTTGCCCGCCAGGTTGATGCGGACTTCCGCCTGATGGTCGCCGGCACGGAGATAGTAATGCCGCACCAAGCCGTTGAAGTCCATGGGCGAGGCGACGCCAACGTAGCTGGTAAAGTCGGTGACTTCGGGCACGTGGCCCAGATACGCTTCGATCTCCCGGACTGCCGCGTCGGAACGCTCCAGGGTCGTGCCCTCGTCGAAATCCAGGACCAGCAGCAATTCGTTCTTGTTGTCGAACGGCAGCATCTTCAGCGGCACGCTGCGCACGGCGGCCAGGCCCATCGCGCCGACCGTCAACAGGGCGACCACCAGCAGGAAACCCCAGGCGACCAGCCGCGAGTGCAACAGCGGCGCCATCAGCGGATAAAAGAACCGGTACAACCGCGTTTGCCGCAACGCCTCCAGGTCCTGCTCTTCATGGGCGGCGTGGGCCGCGTGCTCGGCAGCTCCTGCTCCGTAGACGCGTTTCAGCACGTGATAGGCCAGCCAGGGCGTGATGGTAAAGGCCACCAGCATCGACATCATCATCGTCACGGGCACGTTCAGGGCCATCGGCCGCATGTACGGCCCCATCATTCCGGTGATGAAGAACATCGGCAAAAAGCTGACGATCACCGCCAGGGTGGCCGTGATCAGCGGCGGACGGATCTCCGCGACGGCCTCCAAGACGATGCGGCGAGTGGCCTTCTTGCGGAGCACGAAATGCCGGGCGATATTCTCCACATCCACAATCGGATCGTCCACCAGCAGGCCCAGGGACAGGATCAGGGCAAACAGCGTGACGCGATTGATGGTAAATCCCAGCATCAGGTTGACGACCAGGGTCAGCCCGAACACGACCGGAACCGCGACGGCCACAATCAGCGCCTCGCGCCAGCCCAGGCCGAAGGTCAGCAGGACAACGACGATCAAGACGGCCACGATCAGGCCCTCGACCAACTCGTTGACCTTCTCGTTGGCGGTCAAGCCGTAGTTGCGGGTCACGACCAACTGCATGTCGGCCGGCACGAATTCTTGCCGCAGTTCTTCCGCCTCGCGGAGGACCGCGTTGGCGACCCAGACGGCGTTGGCGCCTTTTTTCTTGGCAATGGCGATGGTGACAGCGGGCTGGGAAGTGGCGGGCGGCGCGCGCCCCGTTGGGTCGCGGTTAAACGAAAGGGCGGGGTGGGCGTTGGTTTCGGCGGCGTGGGCTTCGCCCAGCAGCGTGCTGGGAAAGTACTCGTGATGCGTGAACCCGCGGGCCGGCCCCCAGCCGTGACGGACGTAGGCGGCCACTTCCTCCGGACCGTCTTCCACGTCCGCAACGTCCTTCAGGAACACCGGGTGGCCGTCGAACACGCCGACGACCAGGTCGCTCAACTGCCGCGCCGCGTCGAACGGTTGGCCCGCCTCGACGCGGATCACCTGGTCTCCACTGCGGAAATCGCCGGAGGTCAGCCGCACGTTGGACGCCTGGATGGCCCGCTGCAGTTCCAGCGGCGAGACCTGATACGCCGCCATCCGGTCGGGGTCCAGCAACACACGCACCACCCGCGGACGGCCGCCCACGACGTAAGCCCGCGAGACGTTCTCGACGCTGGCCAGACGTTGCGTCAACTCCTCGGCCGTCCGCCGCAACGTCATGTCGTCCGCCGTGCCGCTGGTCAGCGTCAACGTCACCATCGGCACGTCGTCAATCTCGACCGGCTTGACCACCCAGCCGGTGACGCCGGGCGGGACGATGTCCATGTTCTCGTCCAGCTTCTTGTACAGCTTGACCAGGCTCCGCTCGCGGTCCTCGCCGACGTAGTAGCGAACCGTGATGATCGCCTGATCCGCCCGGCTCATCGAATACACGTACTCGACGCCGTCGATCTGGTAGAGGATCTTTTCCAGCGGCGTCGTCACCAACTGCTCGACTTCCTCCGCCGCGCGGCCGGGAAACTGGACGTACACGTCGGCCAAAGGCACGACGATCTGCGGATCCTCTTCGCGCGGGGTCAAGCCGAGGGCGGCCAAGCCGACGACCGTCGCCAGCAAGATCAGGATCAGGGAGAGGTTCGACTCCAGGAAGGCCCTCACGATTTTGTTCGTGAAGTGCTGGTCGTGAGCGAGAGAATTGCCGGGATTCTCGGTCATGGGTTAGGCAGCCTCCGACGCTGGTGACGCCAGGACTTGCTCGCCCTCGCGCAATCCGGACAGGATCTCCACGTCGCCGTCAAGCTTACGTCCCGTGCGGACTGCCCGCCGGCTGACGCGGCCGTCTTCCACCACTTCGACGAGTTCCAGTTGGCCGACGAGGCGGACGGACTTCTGGGGAACGACCAGAATCTCTTCTTCCGCCAGGGGAATCAGAATCCGCCCGAACATGCCGGTGTAGATCCCCGCAGGACAAGGCCCCGTGACTTTCACCTGAAAGGCACGGCTGGCGGCCTGCGCCTCCGGCACGATTTCGCTGATCGTGCCGCTGCATTGCTTGTTCAATCCCTGCACCAGCACGTCGATGTCCTGGCCCGTCTGCAGCTGCAGGGCCAGGGACTCGCGGACGCTGGCCACCAATTGCATCCGCTTGGGATCGAAGATGGTCACCAGGATTTGACCTGGCGTTACGGTGTCGCCCACGTCGACGTGTTTGTCGATCACGACGCCGTCCATCGGCGCCCGGACGGTCGCCCACTCGAGCGTCGCCTGGATCTCCTTGACGCCTTCCTGGGCCCGCTGCCATTCCGCCTCCGCCTTGCGCATCGCTGTCAACGTTCGCTCGTACTCTTGTTGGCTGATCGCACGATCCTTGGCCAGCGGCGCGTTCCGTTTTTCTTCGGCGGCGGCTTGCTCGTGCGCCGCCGCGGCGGCCCGCACGGCGGCCTGAGCCTGCTGCAGTTTGGCCTGCAGGTCGGTGGCGTCCAGTCGCACCAGGACGTCGTTCTGCTTGACGCCCTGGCCCGCCTTTAGATTCACTTCAACGACTCGGGCCAGCAGTTTCGAGCCCACGCTGGTCTCGTGAACCGCCCGGATGCTGCCCACGGCCGATTCGTACAGTGGCAGCTTGCGGACCCGCACGGGAACGACCTCGCCGTCGACTTCCGCAGCCTGGACCGGCGCGGCAAGGGCTTCGACCGGCACCTTCGGTTCAAACTTGCCCGCCAGCCATAGCATCAGCAGCACCACGCCGGCGGCAAAGACCAGCATCGCGGTCAGGCGGCCCAGCGAGCGTGCCCAGACTGCCAACACGTCACGTCGTCGCGTCATCGTTCGCTTCCCTCGTTTGGAGACGATGTCGAACTCGGCTCTTCCAAGCGGGCGCCGGCCGGTACGGTCACCCAGAACCAGCCTCGCAACTCGCCCGTTTCAAATCCCGTCGCTTGATCTTTCGGATAATGCGCTTTCAACGCACTTTGAATCTCCGGCGAGATTTGATCCCGAACCCCGTGGCACAGGCGGCATTCCGCTTTCAGCCGGATCGGCAGGAGCGCCCCCAGTCGCCCGTCAGCGAGCGTCAGGAAGCGTGGCTCGTCAGGGCGGGATGCGACCAGCGAGCGAGCCCACTCGGGCGGCACATTCTTCTCGTTTCGCAGCCGGAACGACGTCCGGCCGATGGCGACCCCAAACTGCGCCCCGGTCTCGGCAGCAATCTGCGGGGCCTGCTCCCGGCACACATCGATCGCAGCAACCGGCCCCGCAGCCTGCAAGACTTCCTTGAGCTTGCCGCTCAACCGCCTAAACATCGCGTCGCGGGCAGCGAAGGCCACCTGCCGCTCGTCGCGCTGAACCGCGTCCGCCGGCGCAGCAACAGCCACCGGCGGCTCGCTTGGCGACGCTGCCGGACGGCATCCCGCCGTCCAGCCGCACACGGCGACCAACACCAGACTCCAAGTTCGTGCCATGAGCTACTTCTCAGTCGATGCGTCCGAGAGGGGTTCCTTGACGCCCTTCACTCCGTCCTGTTCTACGGCCGAACTCGGCCGACAAGCAGGACTCATTCACGTCGAGACACCGAACCGAGGCAAGATCCAGGCCTGCAAGGCGAACCAAGCGACGATGAACCCGATAGCAAAGAGGATTTCCATGTTTGAGGACCCTTGTTTTTCCGCAGTCATGATTTCTTCAAGCCTTGATTCAAAGGAGGCGGCGCGTCAGCGTCCCCGCCGGCCGCCGGACGGGCAACGCCTCCAGGACATTGCGTGGACATCGGACACGACTGGCAACCGTTCGCAGAGGCCGCCGGACACGCCTTGCACGCCGCATCGGAAATCGCCTTCGGACACGACTGGCAGCCCGCATTCACCGCCCCAGCCGCCAGCGGACAAGACTGGCAGTTGGTTCCAGCCTGCGCCGCGGAGGGGCACGTCGCACGCCCGGCACCCGTGCCAGCGGGACAGGTCTTTCCCGCCGGGCAGCCGGCTGCGTTCGGACAACTTCCGCACGCGGAACTCGTCGCCACAGCGCCGGGACAGGCTGCGCACGCGGTCTTGAGGGCGACCGTCGAAACGCCCGGCTCGTCCGCCGATCTGGCCGCTGCCGCCGCCTTCGCCGCCGGCACCGCATGGTCTCGGCGCGCTTCCGCAAAGCCGTTCTTCACGAAGCCGTCCACGGCTGCCGCGTGAGCCTGGATCAGTTTCGCGACGTACGGGTCCTGGGACCTTTCGACGACCTTTACACCCTGCTTCGTCTTCTCGACCGTCATCTCGATCTGGCCAGCGTGCCGGAAGATCTCGGCAAACAACGGATCCCGGACGCGGATTGGCCGAACCTCCAAAATCCTCCGATGCATGGCCTCCACGTGCTCCTGGATCTTGGCGGCGATCTCCGGCGAGTCGGATTCAGTCAGCGTCTCCACCCCGTCGGCGCGCTGAGTGACCCTTCGGCGGATTTGCTCGTGGTTTGCCAGCAGAAACTGAAAGACGTCGCGATCCACCGCGAACTGAGGATCGCCGCCTTGGCCACGCCCGCCCGGTCCCCGCCCGAAAGGCGGTCCAAATTGGGCCCACGCCTGTGCGGTCATCATCGTTCCCAGTGCGATTGCGATCCAGGCTACCGCCTGACGCCGTCGAGCAGCCATCATTACTTATCTCCCACTTGCCAAGGAGGTGACGAACCGAGAGCGAGTACCTGACGAAAGCCCGCTTGACGAAAGCGGGCTACAACCCCAACTCTGCTCCGCGCTCCACTCATAGACCCGCCATGATAACACAGGTTACAGCAGAGTGTACCTGCTGGACAAGCAGAGTCCCAACCCCAAAACTCACCTGGGCCAGGAACAGATTCTGATCGCGGCAACTCGGACAAACGGCGGATGCCGGAGACGAAGGGGGCTTCGCACTGCAGCGCGTCTCGGCACGAACGGATCATGGCGCGCCGACGGGTGGGGCGGGCCGACGGGTGGATGCCCTCGACCGCGAGGCTCAGTACTGCAGCAGCGGACCGACGTTGCTGGGGGCGACCACGGAGTCGCCTTCATCCAGTCCCGCTTCCACGTATCCGTAACGGTTCCGGAAAAGGTCGTCGCCAATGGCGTCGTTGCGGGGACTGGGCAAGAACTCGACGTGCAGGTCTTCAAACAGCACATTCTGCCCCCGACCGCCGTGATTGCCGCTCTGACGCCCAGCCAGGTGCAGACTGGGCGCATCCGCCAACAAGGCAAAATGCTGACGCAGACGATTCCGCGGTGTGACGTAGCCGTCGCCGCCGAGGCTTCCCAGAGTGTAGCCGTAGCTGCCGCCAATCAGGCGTTGCAGCGTTTGCAGTCGCAAGCCATCGGCTTGATCCAATTCCGCCAGGAACGGAATGCGGAATTCACTCCCGCGGGCCGCCAATTCCGACCCGGGGCACAAGACAATTCGAGGGTTGTCCAGATACTGAGATTCAAACAACAGAGGCGCGTAAATCCCCGCAACTGCCCGATTGCCGCTGACGGGAATGCGCGGGAAGAAGCCGTCGTGCTGCTCGCTGTAGCTCGCCAAGGCGATTCCCAGCTGGCGCAGATTCTCTTGGCAATAGGCGACCTGGGCCAGATAGCGACTGCGGGCCATCGCCGGGAAAAAGATCAGGGAGATGGCCAGGAGAATCCCGGCCACCACGATCATGTCGGCGGCCGACCAGCCGTGGGCCGGAACGCAGGCTTCGCGAGCACCGAACCGACCCTGCCAGCGTCCGGAACGGCGCGGAAGCGGCGACTGGGGAACGCCGACCGCATGCTGCTCGGCATAACCTTCCACTAATTCACAGGTCAGCTCCGCCAATCCCGCGGGCGGCTCGTAGTCGCGGTTTGTCGCATCCAGGGGGCGTAGATCGCGGCGCAGCGATTCCAGTTCCTGTCGCAACTGAGGGTCTTTCTGCAACGATTCAAAGACCCGCCGTCTTTCCGCCTCGTCGAGGGCGTTGAGCAGGTAACCCAACAGGTCTTCACGCATCGCTCAGTCCAGATGGGGATGATGACGATTCCAGAACTCAGTCAGCTTTGCAATCGCCGTGTGAAGCCGGCTTCGAACGGTTCCCACGGGGATGGACAATACTTCTGCGGCTTCGCGGTACAACATGCCCTGATAGTACACCAGTTGGACCACCGAGCGCATCTGTTCGGTCAATTCGTCCATGGCCCTCTTGAGCAACTCATCCCGCTCGTCGTTCGCCACTTGGTGCGACGGGTCGGGTTCGTCACTGACCATCCGTTCCACCAGCCCGCGGCCTTCGTCCGCCTCTCGCAAGCGGCCGGGGCGGTCCAAGCTGACCGCCTGGTACCGCCGGTTGCTGCGTTTGGCGTCGATCGCCTGGTTGGTGGCAATGGCGTACAGCCAAGGCCGCACGCGCCGTTGCGAGTCGAACTGATGGCACTTCAAATGGACCTGCAGGAACACCGCCTGAAATGCGTCCTCGGCTGCCTCGACGCTGCCTAGATATCGCCGCAGGTAGCAATATAATTCGCTTTCATAGCGCCGCACCAATTCCGCAAACAGGTCCCGACATCCGGTCTCGCGATACTGGATCAGCAGGTCTTCGTCCGACCATTGGTCCAACTGGTCCAGCGAGCGAGGTTCCGTCCGAGTTGCTGTGGCCGCTTGTAAAGTCGCGTTCATTAGTTCTACGTAGTCCGGAGAGAAGAGTTCAACGGAAAATCCGCTTCCACAGGATGACGACAATAGCTCGATCGTAACACAAACCGAGGGTCCCTGCCAAGGATTTGCCGCCAGCTGCTTGAAGAAACCCGTGGTTCGACTCGCCGCCCGGCATCCGCCCCCAGTCCCCTCCAGGATGCAAGATCCGTGCCGCAGACAAAATCCTCACCATCTCGAACCGCTTCCTGGGCCGCCCCCGGCGACATTAACGCCTTTTTTGGCTTAATGTTAGACAATTTTGCCAACTTGCTCTTGACAGTCGGTCTGCTAGCGGTTGCGTTTGAATTTCCTACAAGTTTTGCCATTCAGCACATGATTCCGGGAACGGCCATCGGAGTCCTGGTGGGCGACCTGATGTACTTCTGGATGGCCCTGCGACTGGGCAGACGCCGCGGCCGCATGGACGTGACCGCGATGCCGCTGGGACTGGATACGCCCAGCGCGTTCGGGATGGTGTTCTTTGTCCTCGGCCCGGCGTTCCTGCACGCCAAGGAGACGGCGGCCAGCGTGGAAGCGGCCGCCTGCTATGCCTGGCACATCGGCATCTGCTCGATTTTCATCAGCGGCCTGTTCAAGCTTGTCTGCGCGTGCGGTTCAAGTTGGGTGCGTCGCATGATGCCGCGGGCCGGCCTGCTGGGTTCCCTGACCGCCGTTGCGCTGGTGATGATCAGCTTTCTGCCGCTGCTGGAAATCCTGCGGCAACCCGTGGTGGGATTCGTGGCCCTGGCCATCATCTTGACCACGCTTGTGGCCCGCGTGCCGCTGCCCTTCCGCCTGCCGGGCGCGTTGGGAGCGCTGTTGGTGGGCGGGGCAGTGTTCTATCTGATGCAAGCCTGGGGCGGGATGCCTCCGCCGGCGGAAGTCTTGGTCGATCCTGAACAGGCGTGGCTGCCGTCCGGTTGGCTGGCCGCGTTGCGTTTGGAGTGGCTGGCCGCGATGCGCGATGCCGTCCAGTATCTGCCGATCGTGATTCCGTTCGCGTTCGCGACGGTCATTGGCGGGATCGACTGTACGGAAAGCGCCGCCGCCGCCGGCGACGAATTCCCCACGGGTCGGGTGATCGCCGTGGAAGCCCTGGCCACGCTGGTGGCCAGTGTCTGCGGAGGCGTGATTCAGTCCACGCCGTACATCGGGCATCCGGCTTACAAGGCGATGGGCGCCCGGTCGGCCTATGTGCTGGCCACCGCCTTGTTCGTCGGCGGCGCGGGACTCATCGGCTACTTCGGCCTCCTGTACGTCGTGATCCCCAAGGCGACAGTGTATCCCATTCTGATCTTTGTCGGCCTGGAGATCACGTCACAGACCTTTCAAGCGACACCCCGACGGCACTACCCCGCCCTGGCCATCGCCTGCATTCCGGCCCTGGCCGCGTTGGCGCTGCTGTACGCCGACAAGATCTTTGGCGATGCCGCCATCGTGTCGCGCGGCTTGTCGATTGCTACGCTCAGCGATCCCGGTTTGCGTCTCGAATTCCAGACCATCCGCATGTTGGCCAACGGATTCATCGTCACGAGCCTGCTGTGGGCTTCGGCGCTCGCGGCGTTGATCGATCGTCGCTTGCGGACGGCCGCGGCCTACTGCGCGGTCGCAGCGACGGCTGCGGCGTTCGGCGTGATCCATTCGCCCTTGCCGGGCGGACGCCTGTTCCTGCCGTGGGATGCCGCGCTGCCCGCCGACGTCCGCTCGGCGACGCTGCAGTATGTCGCCGGCTACGCGGTGGTTGCGCTGCTGCTGGTGCCCTGGGACTGGTGGCAACGCACTCGCCCCAGCGACGTTCCGCCGCCGGCGTGAGACGGCGGAGCCGGCGGTCCCTCTCGAATCGCGCCGCTTGCGGTCCGGATCGCCGGAATTGCCGGGATCACCGAACAGCCCGCCCTGCTGTTCCGTCCGCCGCGCCGAGCCGGTCGCCGCTCGTGACCCGCGGCCGTTCAGGGGCGATCCGCGGGAGTGTCGTCGTTCGATGGTCCGCGGCGAGCGACGGGCGTCTGCAGAACGGCGGCGGCGTGCCGGGCGAGCACGCCGCGAAGGTCTTGTTGATAGGCGCGGAGCGTCGCCTCGCCCAGGCCCTGGAAGTCGCCGCACCGATACAGGGCGCGGGCCAGGACAATCTCGCGCAACGGCGCGCTGCGGTCCCGGCGCTGGTCCATCGGCTGCGGAAGCGGAACCACGGCCTTCAAGGCATGGCCCGCCATCCCCGGCTTGGCCAGAAGCCGCGCCAGCGGTTCGGCCGCCGCCGGGTCTCCGATCCCCTCCAGCGCCAAGGCCACGGCCCGGTGGTGCGACAAGGTGACGTTGGCGTCGAGCCACTGGAGCTTGGCCAGGATCGCCGGCAACGCCCGCCGGTCGCCGACGCAACCCAGCGCCATCAGCAGGGAATCGACGGGCGTGGGCAGGTGGGCATACTCGGCCATCTTGCCTTGAAAGATCTTCTCGTCCCAGGCGGACGTCCTTTCGAGCGCGGCGAGCAAAACGGGCAACGCTTCACGCTGGCCGAGAAAACCGAGGATTCTCGCGCAGATCAGCTGCGGTGGGCCGTCGGCGCGAGCCAAGGCTGCTTGCAGCAGGGGCAGGGCCGCGTCGCGGTGCGTCAGCACGACCGCCAGCGCGCGGCAAGCCTGCTGCCGATTCGCGTGGCCAACCAGAGCTTCAACCGCCGCGGCGACTTGCTCCTGGGGCAAGGGAAAGGAATCCCGGTGCTGCAGCACTTCTTCCGGCAGGTTGCCGATTTCGACCAGATGCGTCTGCAACGCTCGCATGTCGATCTGCCGCGTGCCGACGCCGGCGCGGCTGATCATCGCAGCCGCCACGCCCGCGGCGTAGCCTTGGTTCTGGATGTCGCGCTGCATGCGGACCATCGCCGAAGCGTCGGCGTCCATGCTCATGCCGAGGCCCGCCACAAGGATCCGGTCGAGCCCACGCGGCAGCAGGCACCGATAGGGAGTATAGCACGAACCGCCCGGCGCGGGATGATTGGCCTGGAGCGATTTCTCGTCGTGCGGAAAGAGGGCGAAATACGGATCGAGCGGATAGGCGTGGCTGTCGAAATCGCTGGCGGAGAAGACGACGCTGTCCGGATACGTGCGCCCGGCAATCTGATCCACGTAACGCAGCACGTGGTCGCCGACGATCCGCCGCCGCTCGCGCGTCTGAATCAGGGGGCCGGCGTCGTAGTCCTCGTCGCTCATTGCCATCCGCGTGCCAACCAGGGTCCGCCAGATATCGAGCATGTCCGACTCGTCGACCAGCAGATAATCGGTGTTGACGGGACGAGGCTTCAGCGGCCGCACCGGCAGGCCGGCACCCTGGATGGAAACGTCGTCGGCATTCCCGCCAAAGACAGCCTGGGCGCCGGCGGCAACGGCCACGTCGGCGTTGCCTGTGGCATCGACAACGCAGCGGGCCAAGACGACTCCGCGCCCTTCCGGAGTGGCCAGCACCACGCCGCGTACGCGGTCCCTTTCGACCACCGCGCCGCAACCGAGGACGCCCAGCCAGATGTCGCCCCCGGCGCGGCGGATCTCGCCGCGATACCACTCCATTTTGTGCTCGACATTGTGCTCGCGATCGGGAAACGGAACTTCCTTGGTAAACCCGATGAACTGTCCGTGATAGGGTTTGGTGATCGCTCCCAGCGTGCCCGTGCCGCCCAGGCCTTCCTGGTACTCCACGACCAGCGTCTTGGCGCCTTGTCGCGCGGCGCCGATGGCCGCCGGCGCCCCTGCGGTCCCACCGCCGACGACCACCACGTCGTACTCGGCCAGGACGGGCACGTCGCACGCCTGGGCCGGTACCGTTTCATGCGGCGAGTCGGTCGGACGCAAGCCGACGAGGACTTCCGTGATGTCGCCGCTGACCCGCCCGACCGGGCTGCGCGCCAAGTGCCCGGCTCGCCGCACGCCGCGAGGCGCGGGCAGCGCCCTGGCTTCGTGTGCGGCGGCCTGGCCTGCGCGGCGCGCCAGTTCCGTCAAGCCTCCGGGCCGGAGCAACCGGGCGGCGGCGGCGCGCGGGACGTCGGCACAGCCGCCCAGCACATAGAAGCGATCCAGTCCCGCGGGACGGAAGTGCTCCAGGGCCGGGGCCTGACCTTCCTTCCAGGCGGCCTCGCCGGCTCGGCACACGAGCGGATCGGGCGGCACGCAGAACAGCGACTCGGCGGCCCGAAATTGGCCTTCGACGTAGGTCCGATCGCGGGCTTCCTGCTCGGCGGCAGCCAGGGACACGAAACACCCGTCGCGGATCGGCAACTCCAACCGGTGCCGCACGGCTTCGCCCTGGCCCGCCGGTCCGGGCACGATCACGACGCGCTCGAAAACCTGCCGGCCTGCGGGCCAGGGCCGAGCGCCGGCACCAGCCAGACGCGCCACCCAGGCGCGATCGGTGGCGTCGATAATCGCCTTGGCGATGGCCGCCTGGCGTCCGGCTCGATTCGCCATGACAAGGCCCGCCGGGTGACCCTGAGCGTCGCGCAGCACGTCGGTGGCAAAGCACCCCAGCAGGTACCGCACATTGGCCGCCAGCAGCGCCTGGTCCAATTCCTTTTTGACGCGCAGGGGCGTCGTCCCCTCGTCCAGCCGCAGCGTTGCGCACAGGTCCTCGCCCAAGTACGGCCGCGGAGCGATCAGCAGGACGCTGGCCCCCTGCTCCGCCGCCGACACCGCTGCGGCGACCCCCGCGGTCGTACCGCCCACCACGACGACATCCACCTCACAGGCCAAGGGGATCGAGCGTGCGGACTCGACCACAGCGGCGCGACCGGTCTCGCCGCCGGCGCATGCCGCCGCAACCGTCACGGCCATCGCGAGCGCGACGGAGAATCGGATTAACAGACTTTTTCCCATCGGGCACTCCCAATCTCGAGTTCCTTAAAGTTGGTCGGCAGCCAGACCGCTCGCTCGTGCTTGTTGCTCATCCTGTTTACTCTGAGCGGCGGTCAACGGCGGCCAGGATTCGGGTTCCACCGCCACCGCGGCCGAGGCCAACATGGCGGTTTTGCCCCAGGCCAAGGTCCAGGTCACTAGCGTGCTGTGCCGCATGAGAGCGTCTCCGTCTTCCAGGCTCGTCCTTGCCTCGTCTTCCACACCGTACTTCGGGTTTCCTCTGGGCGTCGCTCGCCGGCGGGTTCCTCTGGCGGCAGTCTGTCCTGGTTCATTTCTCCCGCCGGGCGGGGTTCATGTCAAGCGGCGGGCAGAGCCCTTGACACCACTGCTGTCCACATCTTCGGCTAGGCTTTGGCGGCGGCAAGTCGGGCGTCGCGAATGACGCGGTAGACCGACGTGTGGCCGCCTTTCGGGTACTTTTTCTTTGGATGCGGGGGCGGGGGCTTTT